>NZ_CP018867.1:600000-1200000 GCF_002849895.1 Companilactobacillus alimentarius DSM 20249
TAGACTGAGCTCCGATAGTTGTAACATCAAGAAAACTTCCAGCTTTAGTTGTTTTATAAGGTGTTAAAACCATAAAACTAACAACAGAGGTTAGCATTACTTGCATGCCGTTAATTTTCATTTTATCGGCTAAAGTCCTAGATACTGCTAATAGAACAAGCAGACCTCCAATAGTTAGACTAGCATCGTTCACAATGGCTAACTTTGCTGACCATTGACTGACGTTCAAGCCAAATAATGAAGCCATCCACTTATTTACACTAGGAACCGGAAAATTACCAATAATTAAGAAAACAGAAGTTATTACTGTAAATGGCATATATGCCAACATGCCATCCTTAATTGCATTAATGTATATATTCTTATTAAAAGTCATTGATAATTTTCCTAATGACTCTTGAAATTTACTAATAAAATTGCTCAAAAATATGCACCCCCTTTGCATTTGTTATTATCTTAACGATGCTATAATATCAATATAGTAACCGATTACACAATGCCACAACGTGTCCAAAAAAGTATCTTATTTTGATATTAAGGAGAACAGTATGAATTTTAAAGAACTTGATAATTATTTAAAAGGCGTTACATCATATAATTACGAGTCAAACGATAATATACTTAACCATTTTCAGAATAAATATCAATCAATAAATTATCATGGAAAGCCACTTTATATTTTTAACAATCAACGACAATTCAATAACAAAAATCATTTGATTCAGCTACATAAAAGAAATATGGGAAAGGTACCTTATCACACCTATCATTTCATCGTCTTAACTTACATATATTGTGGTTCCTTAACAATGCTAGTGGAAGGGAAGAAAATTTACCTTAAACAAGGGGACCTAATCATTTTAGATAAGCAGGTTCCGCACTGTGTTCTTCCTTCGTCTAAAATGGATCTAGGTATTAATATTATCCTTAGCAATAAATTTTTCGATAATACAATCATAAAACCAGAAAAGAATAATTCTCTTCCCACATTCATTATCGAATTAATGGGCCATCAATATGAACATAATCATTTTCTGATTTTTTCTACAAATTTATTACCAATAATTAGAAACTCTATCCAAAACATACTCTGTGAATACTTTGATAATAATGAATTTTCAAGCCAAATAATTGATAATTTGATTATTATTATCTTTATGTCTCTAGTTCGTCTTAAGCCCATTGAAGATAGTTTCACATCTGCTAATCCAAAAGTTGAAAAATTAATGTCTGAAATCTTAAAATATGCTCATGAAGAATATAAAGAAGGAAAACTAAATAAATTATGTGAAAAGATAAATTATAGTCCCTCACATGTAAGTCGAATGATCCACACTAATACTGGAAAAACTTTTAAATCTATCATTAACTATCAACGCATCGAACATGCCAAAGTTCTATTACAAGACAAAAAAACTCCAATCAGTGAGGTTGCCACTAGAGTTGGAGTTAATAATTTAACTAATTTTTACAAAAGATTTGAGAAAGAAACAGGTATGACTCCTAAAAAGTACCGCGATAATTTGAAGAATTGAAGTGAAGAGAGTTATTACCCTATTACACATTAATGAATATAATTTATTTCTTTTAACTCATTAATGTCAATGCAAACAAAGCCGTATGTTTTTTTATTGAGCAAGTTTTCAGCTCAATAAAAAACAGTCAGATCAAGCGTGATCTGACTGCTGGCTTAAACCATCATCAATTCACTTTGATGAATATCACTGATTAATAATCTTCAATATGTTCTTTCGAAAGGAATCTATCTTCCGTTCGAGATTAAAATCCTCGACTTCCTCAAGGTTAATATTTTGAAAAGGATTATTTATGACCTGAATGATTCTTTTATCATGAGAATTCATAATTGCAATTCTATTCCCGCAACGTATCGCCTCGTTCAAATCATGTGTAATCATAAAAATGCTTGTTTCTTCTTTATGCCAAATATCTAAAATAAGCCGTTGCATCTTTGTTCTGGTAAAAGTATCTAATGCTCCAAATGGTTCATCCATTAATAACAGTGGTGATTTATTGGCTAAAACACGTGCGATGGCAACTCGTTGTTTCATCCCTCCAGAGAGCTCAAATGTTTTAGTATTAGATTGATCACTTAATCCAATTAAATCTAATAAATACGAGACCCTACGATCAATCTCATCTTGTGAAAACTTTCTTGCTTTAAGGCCAAAACCAACATTATCTTTCACTTTAAACCAAGGATAAAGTGAAGAATCCTGAAAGACCACCCCACGTTGCCAATCAGGGCCAACAATCCTGTGCCCATTCATTTCTAATGTACCGTCTATCGGTATGAAACCGGCGAGAGCTTTCAATATAGTGCTCTTGCCACATCCTGAAGGTCCAACCAATACAAATATTTCATTCTTATTGATCATAAAGTTGGCGTTATTTATTACCGTATCATTAGATTGAGGATATTTGATGGTTAAATTTTTTGCTTTAATCAATTCCATCTATATCTCCTCCCAGATAAACAAATCTCTCGAATTGTTTCAACGTTGGTGTATAGCTAATCGTTTGCTGACTATGCATAAATTTACTAGCTTTTTGCATCTCAATAATAAATTTACCTAGATTACCTTTCCTTCCTAAATAATTTGAAGAATATTCCTCCTTTAATGAGGGCCATTTAGTTCCTCTCATTTGTTTATCCGCATCTTTTTCACTGATACCCGTTTGACTTGCAGCCGCTTTAACAGCAACTGAGTAGTTATTTTTGCGTAAATGGTGTGCTTTTGTCAACACGGATACAAACTTCTTTACATCTTTAGGATGATGATTTAAAAATGAATTACTAACCAGAGTAATATTCCCAGTAGAATATCCATTTCGAGATAAATCAGAACTATCTAATAATACCTTTCCATCAATTTGTAATTGGGATAAAGTTGGTTGCCATGTATATGCTGCATCAATATTTCCACGTTTCCAAGCAGCCACAATATTTTGTGTATCCATATCCAGCAACTTTACCTTATGCTCTAAACCAAATTTTTTTAAAGTAATCATTAAACTATAATGTGACGTGGATGCAAATGGCGTTGCTATTTTTCTACCTCTTAAATCCGCAATTGATTGAATTCCTAACCCCTTTTTTACTATCAAACATTCATTTGCCCCACACATCTCATTAATCCAAAGTAGCTTAGCAGGGATGCCTGCAGTTAACGCAACGATTCCATTAGTATCACCCATAGTAGCAAAATCGACTCCACCAGACATTAAGGCTTTATTAGCATCAACTCCAGAATCAAATGTAATAAAAGTTATTTTCCTATTTGGAAATTTTTCTTTAAAATAATTTTTATTCCTAGCCACAGCCACATCATTGGGTGTGTTAAGAATCCCTATTTTAATTTCGCTAGATTTGGCTTCACCTTTGGAGGAGCATCCACTTAGGCTAATTAATATAAAGAATATCAGAATCACTAAGGTATACTTTTTGAATTTCCCCATTATTCCTTACCCTTCCAAAAAATCAATTTTCCTTCAAGTAATTGTAAAATCCAATCTAGGAATAAGCCTAGGCCACCAAGTATAAAGATTCCTAAAAACATAACGCTACTCTTTAAATATTTCGATGCATCAATTACCATCCAGCCAATTCCTGAAGTTGAAGCTACCATTTCTGCGGCAACAAGTGTAGAAAAGGAAACTCCCATTGCAGTCCTGATACCTGTAAAAATATCAGGTAATGTTCCTGGGAAAATAATCCATTTGAAAACTGACCATTTTCTTGCTCCCAATGACTTAGCACTTAGAATATAATCTCTGTTCAAATGATGGACCCCTTCTACACAGGCTATATAAATAGGAGCAAAAGCCGCCAAATAAAGTAAAATAATTTTTGAGCTTTCACCTATTCCCAACCAAAGGATAAGGATCGTATAGTAAGCCAGTGGTGGAATTGGACGATAAAATTGAATTACCGAATCGATCACTGCATGGACCCATTCAAACATCCCAGAGGCTAATCCAAGTGGTACTGCAGTTATTATTGCTAATATTAATGCTGAGAAAAGCCTGAAAAGGGTAATTCCTAAATGTTCCCAAAAGGGAATATTATTATATCCATGAATCAGAATATTCGTAAAAGTAAGCCAAACATCCTGTGGTGATGGAAAAAGAATTGGTGATATTAATTTAAGATTAGTTACTATGAACCAGATTACTAATAAAATTATCCAGACACAAATTGTTGTTAATCTAGCTTTTCTTCTCATATCACCACTCCTCTAATATCTATTACAGCAAATCAAAACGATAATTTGTCACGATTGGTTTACGATCCGTTGTTTGATCTTTGAAGTATTCATATTCACATAATTCCAAATATGATCCAGAGATATTAATGACATTCTTGTATCCTCTGTTATTTAAAGCTCTGACCATATTATAGCTACGTTGCCCCGATAAACAGTGAACATATACAGGACAATCGTTTGGGATTTCATCTAACCTTTGACGAAATTGGCTTAAGGGAATATTAACAGCTGTAGTGATATGTCCTTCTTCATACTCAAATGGTTCACGTGCATCAATAATGAAAGCATTCTTCTCTACTAATTTACGTATTTCGCTGACTTGTACTTGTTTAAATTCACCATTAAGAATGTTCTCTGCTACTAAGGCAGCCATATCTACCGCATTTTTAGCTGTACTAAACCATGGAGAATAGCAAACCTCTAAATGTGTTAAATCAGAAATATGTCCATGCATTGAAATCATAGTAGAGACAATATCAATCTGTTTATCGACGTCTGATTTACCTAATGCTTGAGCACCAAGTACCTCTCCATTTGGATAGCCAAAAATCAATTTTAAATACAATGGTGTGGCATCCGGCATTATTCCAACACGACTCTTGGGAATTACTGTGGCTGTTCGATAGTCAATTCCATCTTTTTGACATTCACTTTCCGTTAGACCTGTTGAAGCAATATTAATATCAAATACATGAATTGCTTGAGAGCCAATCACCCCTCTATTTTCAATTGTTCTTCCATATATATGGTCAATTGCATCTCTGGCCTCCATTTGAGCTGGGAAAGCTAATGCCAAACGTGTTTTTTTACGCGTAATCATATGACTAACTTCAATGGCATCACCGACCGCATAAATATTAGGAATAGAGGTTTGATAATGTTGATCAACTGCAATTCCACCAGTTAATCCCAATTTACAGCCAATTTTACTTGCTAAAGCGACATCTGGCTTAACCCCAATGGCCATGATTACTACTTGAGCTTTGATTTTATTTCCAGATCCCAATTTGATATGATCATCTGTAATTTCTGCTAACCCATCATTTAAAATTACATTCACCCCATGATCATAAAGTTCTTTATGAATCAGTTCAGCAAAATCATCATCAATAGTTCCCATAACATGTTCAGAGGCTTCAACTAATGAAACATGTTTATCGGTTTGGGCTAAATTCTCACATACTTCTAGTCCAATAAAACCACCACCAACTATTGCTACATCAGTTACCTTATTTACTTCCAAGTAGGTATGAATTTTCTTTATATCAACAACATTTCTAACTGAAAAAACATTATCGTGATCTATCCCTTTAATACAACCTGGCATAATTGGGTTTGCTCCTGGAGATAAAATCAGTTCATCGTATGGTACACATTTTAATTCCCCAGTTTGTGTATTTTTAACTTCAACCTCTTTTTTACTAACATTAGCATTAATCACTTCGGAATTAATTTCAGCATCAATATTATATTGATTTTTAAATTGATCGGGTGTCATTAAAACAATACTATCAGCATCTGGGATTAAACCGCTTAAATGATAAGGCAATGAGCAATTAGAGAAGGAAACATTTGGTCCCTTTTCAAACATGGTAATGTCAGCAAATTCATCTAAGCGACGTGCCCTAGCTGCAGCTGAAGCACCCCCAGCGACTCCTCCTACAACGACAATTTTTTTATTATTCATTATTAAATCCTCCTAATATCCATAAATTGTTTTAGATAACTTATTACCAATAATTCCACCCAATACTAAAGCAGCTAAGAAAATCCAGCCTGATACTGAAAATTGTGCAATTGGTGTATAAAGTGCTCCTACGTTACACCCATTAGATAATCTTGTACCAAATCCCATGGTAAAACCACCAAGTGCAAATAATGAAGCGTTTTTCATGTTTAAGGTTGAAACTGAGTGCATTGTTTCTTTAAAAAGTCCAGCAGTGAATATAAAAATAATTGCACCTAGAAAAATCCCCAAGTCTTGAACGGTAACGCCATTAGCTAACAATGGACCTGAATATACTTCTGCTGGTTGATGTGTAAAGTTTGCTAGTGATGTAGCAGAAACTCCAAATGAATTGAGAACTTTCCCAAACCAGAAACCATATGGTGTTGAAGCTCCCCAGCCAGATTTAGTTAATCCCATCATCAGGATAAAAACAATAGTCATACCTACAGCGCCCTGCTTTAATGTCCACGGCTTTTTGAATAGGATATTGTATGTAGGCTTACTGCTCATCGTAAAGTTGGCAATATCTTCATCTTTTGGGTTATCTTGAACACGTTCCGATGGGACTCCTACATAAGTCGATTTTTGGCGTCTTTTCTTTTCATAACTATAAGATAGATAGATAACTAAACCAACTAAAAATGCTGTTAAAATGACTGATCCAAAGTATCCGTCTAAACCATCCCATTTAAATAGGTCTGGCATATAAACACCTTGTGAGAATTTAGCACCTGTTTTAGAAGTCAAAACTGATCCCTTTATCCAAGATTGTGTTGCTTGAAGAGGAAAGCCTATGAAGACTCCAAAGCAAAAGAAAATCAATGTTACGCCGGCTCTTGGTAGATCGGTTGCTAAATCCGTCATGACACCCGTTGCACAGCAAGATGAAAATGCCATTCCAAAGCCAAAAAATAGTCCACCTAAAATCAAACCAATATTAATTGGATTAATTGATAAATCATATGCCGTCAAATTTTTAGCAAACATTAAAAATGTGACATTGGCAATTGCTGTTATTAAAAACATGAACATCATAGTACGCATTAGTTTAGTAGATCCAGTCTTATAGGCACGATTCACACTACCCGCAAACCCTGTATAAGATCTGGATAAAATATAGCCTAGTGCCAACCCCATCAGTAGTCTCAGATAATGTATATTCGAAGGTAAAACAAATGGTGCACCAATAATTAGAACGAGAAATAATATGAAACCAACGGTTTTATCCCAATTTTTAATAGGATTGATAGGTTCTAAACTTCCATCTAAATTTTCCATTATAACTAACCCCCTAACTGTTCTTATAGGGTAAATGTAGCATAAAGTTTATTTATATGTTAATCTCATCGAGATAATTTGACTCTTATACATTTGTGAAATATTTATTATATTAAGAACACATGTTTAGTATTGTTGCTATATTAATGTTTAATTAAGCAATCTACTTATGTAATTATTTCACAATATTTCAGTGTTATTATATTTATGTATTCATTAATAAAAATATTTTATATTGAGGAGGAATCTCAATGTTTAGAGCTATTACAACATTTCAAAAAGTTTATGAAACTCGTAGTATTACACGTGCAGCCAGAGAATTATATGTTACTCAACCCACCGTTTCAATTCAAATTAAAAAATTAGAAGAGGAATTAAATGTACAATTATTCAAACGCAACGGTAATAAACAATTGGTACCTACTGAAAATGCAAACAGATTTTATCGTGATTCTCAATTAGTTCTAAATAACTGGGAAAACTCTCTCAATCACCTCGTTAAAAAACATAAAAGTAATCGAATCAAATGTGTGATTGGTGCATCGCCAACTACCGCTAATCATGTTTTACCTCCTCTAATGCAAAGCTTAGAAAGATATTTTGACCGTTTTGATTTTGAATTAATAACTGGGGACTCTGAAAGAATATTGGAAGAAATAATTAAACATGAAATAGATTTTGGAATCGTAGAAAAGCCTATTGTGACTCACGGAATGGAGCAGATTTCTTTTGCCTCTGATGAATTAGTATTAGCTGGTAACTTGGATAGCCCCGAATGGATTATCGGCAAGCCCGGTTCTACTCAAAGAGAGTACTCTGATAAATATTTCAAAGAACATCATTTGCGCCCAACCAAAATAATTAAAGTAAATGACAATGATCTTATTGTTAAACTCATTTCCAGAAAAATTGGTAAGGCAATTGTTTCTAAGCGTTCAATTATAAATACATTATTACCTTATCAACAATTATCAAATGATTTCTGTAATCAATTCTATTTAATTAATCCCAAACTTCCTAATTCAAATGAAACACAGAAGTTAATTGCTTTGGTAAAAACACTGTTACCACAGTTAAGATTCTAAAAAAGGATGCATACTGAAAATTAATTACTATCAGCAAGCATCCTTTTTGTGACTTCAAATTTAATATTCAACATCTAAACTCAAATCTTGTCCGTTCGTTGCGATTACTCGTTTATACCAGTTGAAAGACTTCTTCTTACTACGCTTTAAGGTACCGTCTCCATGATTGCCACGATCAACATAAATAAATCCATAGCGCTTCTTCATTTCTCCGGAGCCTGCGCTTATTAAATCTATACATCCCCAAGATGTATAACCTAATAATTCAACACCATCATATTCGACTGCGTCTTCCATTGCCTTAATGTGGCTTGCTAAATATTTAATGCGATAATCATCGTAAATTTTACCATCTTTATCAGGTTTATCAGTAGCTCCCAAACCGTTCTCCACGATAAACAATGGTTTATGGTATCTATCATATAGATCAATCATTGTTATTCTTAATCCAAGTGGATCTATTTGCCATCCCCATTCAGATTTTTCCTTTAAGTATGGGTTTTTAACTGAATCAAAAATATTTCCTGTCGTCATTTGTGCAACCTTTTCATTTGCGGTAGCAACTCTTGACATATAGTAAGAAAATGATACAAAATCCACAGTATTATCTGCGAGCAATTTTAAATCGCCCTCATGCATATTTACATCTAATTTTTCCCGCTTGAACATATCTAACACATATTTAGGATATTGTCCTCCAGCCTGAATATCAGAGAAGAAATAATCTTCTCTATTACTTGTTGTGGCTGCATAAACATCCTTTGGATCACAACTATAAGGATAGAATTTTCCTGCTGCAACCATACATCCAATTTTATTGTTAGAATCAATTTCATGTGCCATTTTTGTGGCTTTAGCGCTAGCAATTAATTCATTGTGAGCTGATTGATAAAGAGTTTGCTTCTTTTCTTTTTCATCTAAATCTCCAATATACAATCCTGCTCCCATAAATGGAGCATGAAAAATCATATTTATTTCATTGAACGTTAACCAATACTTAACTAATCCTTTATATCTTGTAAAAAGGACCTTACAGAAATTTAAGTAATAGTCAACCATACGTCGATTACGCCATGAGCCCATGTCTTTTACAAGATGCATTGGTGTATCGAAATGAGAGATAGTTACTAATGGCTCAATGCCATATTTCTTACATTCTTTAAATACATTCTCATAAAACTTTAATCCAGCTTCATTCGGCTCAATTTCATCACCATTTGGAAAAATTCTTGTCCATGCAATAGACATTCTATAAACATTGAATCCCATTTCGGCAAACATTTTAATATCTTCTTTATAGTGATGATACATATCAATCGCCTTAAGAGCCGGATAAAAATGTTTATCATCTAAATCAAACATTTTCTTTTCTCCCATGACAACGGACCTTCTATCATCTCCTAATGGCAATAAATCAACATTTGCTAATCCTCGATTATCTAAGTTATAACCACCTTCTGATTGATTAGCTGCCGTGGCGCCACCCCATAAAAAATTCTTTGGTAATGTCATATCTAATTTCCTCCTTGAATATCAAATATTGGCATTGAAGAACCAATATCCTGTTGTACATTATTTTCTACCAATTTTTTACCCGTTGAATCAAGATTTGTTACCACGACAGGCGTTGTCAGATCGTAACCTTGAGCTTCGATAAATGACATATCGAATTTTAGTAATAGTTGACCAGCTCTAACATGGTCTCCCTGCTTAGCAATCTTTTCAAAGCCTTTTCCCTCCAGTTTGACAGTATCCAAACCTATATGGATTAATATTTCATTTCCAGTATCAGATAATAATCCGATTGCATGTCCTGTCTTATACATAACTTGAACGGTTCCCTCTACAGGTGAATAAACTTTCCCTTCAGACGGTTCAATTGCAATGCCATCTCCTAATAATTTGTCGGCAAATGTTGCATCCTTTACTTGCTCTAGTGGAATCACTTTACCTTTAATCGGGGCTAAAACTGATTGATTATTTAATTTAATAGAGTTCTTATCATTCTCCGCTTCTTCCCTATAAGACAACCAAGTAAATACAAATGCAGAGATAAATGAAACTATCGCTATGATCAATGCATAAACAATATTTGCTGGATATTTCTTAGATAAGAAGGAAATCATCGCAATAACACTAGGTGAAACTGGTGCAAATATTTTTAGATGTAATAATCCTACAAGAACACCACCAATACCTGAACCAAGCATTGCAGATCTCAAGGCTTTTTTGTTCTTCAATAAAACACCAAATAATCCTGGTTCAGTGATTCCAGCCAATCCAGCTGAAATGGCAGATGAATATGCTAATGATTCTTTCTTCTTATCTTTTGATTTGATACCAACAACCAAAATTGCAGCAGTCATAGAGAAATTCATCGCTAACATCATTGGCAGAAACAATGGATCATATCCAACTTTTGCAAAACTAGATAAATAAATTGGATCAAATGCATGGTGTAATCCTGCAATGACAAGCAATGGTAAAAACGCTGCCACAATACCCATTGTTAACCATGGCACATAATTGGTCATGGTCGTAGTTATAATACTTAATCCTTGTCCGATAATTGCTCCAATAGGTGCAAAGATGACTAAAACAATAGGGATAGTAATTAACAAAGATAACATCGGATTGAGAATCGTCTTGCTCCAACTGGGGGTTATTTTATCTATTAATGGAATTATCAGTGACAATACCCAAGTTGCTAGTAAAGGTGGAATAATGGATGATGCATATGTTGTACTATATACAGGAACTTTTAGAAAAGTTACATTTCCTTTAGCTAACATAGAAATTAAGTTTGGGTGAATTAAAAATGCTGATACAACAATAGATAATGCTGGATCAATCTTTAATTTTTTTGCAGCTGTATAAGCTAAAACTATTGGTAAGAAATAAAATCCAACATCACCGATAATAGTCAATAAATTATATGTTGAACCATGTTGTACTCCTATTAAATCTAAAATTACCAGTAATAATTTAACCATCCCACTACCAATGATTACTCCCAATGCAGCGGTAATAGATGATGAAAGATAATCTATGACATTATTAAAAATAACTTTTGGTGTCAATTTCTCTTTGGGCTTTGTTTCTACTTGAGATGAATCACTATCCTTAACGCTATCCGGCAATTCAGAAAAGACACTAGTAACGTCACTACCAATTATGACTTGATATTGTCCACTTTGACTCATTACACCTTTGACACCATCAATTTGTTCAATTCGTTTTCCATTTGCTTTAGATTCATCCTTCAATCCAAATCGTAATCTGGTCATACAATGAGTTGCGTAATCTATATTCTTTTCTCCACCAATATTTTTTAATATTTCATCGGCTGATTTTTTATAATCCATTTTTCCTCCTTAAAGCACAAAAACCTAAATCAAGCCAATTAGACTTTGATTTAGGTTTTGCTCTTAACGATAACAATCCTGATATTTAATTTTCTGTTAATACTCTATTAATATGAATCGTTAAATACGATAGTTCCGCATCAGTAAGTGAATAATTTAGTTCTTTTTTTACATATTTTGCAATCTTCAGAGCACAATTGAATTCATCAGTATAGCTCTGTTTGATCATTTCAAATAACTTATTGTCATTATCAGGCAATGGTTGATTGGTAAGAACGCGTTGTATAAAGAATTTTAAATGTGTCATCAATCTTTCATATGCCAAACTTGTATCTGATAATTCAACGTGAAAAGTATATTGAATTATTCCTAATATCTCTTTAATTAGCTTGGTCATACCTACAGTATGATCCATAGAATTATCTAGCTCAGCATTTACCAAATGTAAGGCCACGGTTACAGCTTCATCATCAGGAAGACGTGTTCCAGTACGTTTTTCAATGATATTTAATCCTTCTTTACCAATTAAATATTCATGATTATAGAAGTGCTTAACTTCCCAAGACAAAGCATTGCCAAAGTCCATACCCTTTTTAAATCGTTGAATGGCAAAATGAACATGATCTGTTAAAGCAACGTAAATACTATCGCTTAGTCTTTTTCCCAAGGATAATTTAGCATACGAAATAATTTCATCACAGGCTTGAAGTTCTTGCATAGGAACATCTTTTAACAATAGTTTGAACCTATCAACGCCATCTGACGTATTTAAAGCAAAGACTTTTTCAATTTTTGTTTGAGGAATAAGATCACCACTGGTTTTGTTAAATCCTAATCCTTTTCCCATCACAATAACTTCATTGCCATCTTGATTAGACGTAACAATATTATTATTGATTACTTTAATTATTCTCAAAAGATATTTTTCCTTTCCGCCCAAAACAAAACCCAGTTATCCTCTTTAAAAGGTATAACTGGGTTTAGCTCATAAAATTACTCTTATGATAACAATCCCGATATTTAAAATATTCTAGAATATTAAGATTGCCTACTTGAAGTCACAACCTATAAATCATAGTAACATAATTTATAAATATTGCAATAGCGCTTACATGGTTTTGATAACAACCTTCGTAATCGAATCTTTAATTAAACTGCCAGTCTTATATTTAGACCTCTCTTGCGAGGAATGGTTTTATTCTTCTTTTATATAAAATGTAGAAGCGTTTCTTCTATATTCAAAATTTTCTAAGTTCTTAATCTTATACTCATGATTATTTATAAAATCCCTAGCAAAACAAGAAGCATATATCAAATTAAGAATATGAATAATTGATTACTCCGACGTAAAATTATTAAAGATTATATTTTTCAATCAAATAGACAGGGGTACACGACCAGGCATGACAATAACTATTCACTAATGGACTACCATAGGGAGAAAACTCAGGATCATCAGGTTTAAATGCTTTCCAAAATGTATCTGCACTTTCCATTTTCGGCAAATAAAAAAGTGCAACACTAATCCTATTTAGAAATTGGCATTGCCTGATCAAATCAGTAACAAATTTAATTTGTAGTTTCAGAATAATTTTAATTATAAGCATTGTTAATGATGCTCATAGTTTTTTTACCCCATTGTGAAAATAAATTTCAATTATTTATTTTCTGATTTCTTTACAATATCATACTCTTTTCTTCAAAAACCAATTATTTAATTGATAACCATAATCTTCCTTATTCTTGCAAAGATCTCTTAATAGATTTGTTCTCCATTTGGCAAAATTTATTACATTTTCCCTTCTATAAGTTTCTTTCTCAAAATATTCCTTATACCCATAGGAACTTAGAATTAATTGATAGTAATATATATCAAACATTCTTTCTATATCTGAATGAGTCAAGGTTCCATAAGTAAGATAGGCCTCTATATATGCTTCCAAAGAAAATATATTAATTTTCCCATTTTTACAATCTGGGTCTGAATAAGTAAATGATCTAATTACTTCCCACACTGCAGGTAATTTAGAGGCGGTAGCAAAATCAATAACCGCCGTAATGTGATCGTCATTACAAATTAATTGATTGATACTATAGTCACCATGTGAATTTACATAGGTAAGGCTGCTTTTATCAAATGAATTGGGTATCTCTTTGATTAAAGATAGTTTGAATTTTAAATCGTTAATTATTTCCTCAGAATTTGAGTTACTATCTTTTTCTGCTTTTTTTATGTATTCCTCAAATCTTTTTCCCTTTTTATTCTTAATATCCAAATTTAACCAATTACTTTTAAAACCATATCTTTTCATAGGATAATTTGAAAGTTTCACATGAATTTTTCCAAGTAGCATAGAAGATTCATTCATAAGCCATAATGGTGCCTCATTTGGATTTACAGTGTATCCTTGTATATATTTTTGTACCGTAACAAATCTTCCATTAATTTTATTGACGGTATTACCCTTATTGTCTCTTAGCAATTCGGAAGTATGAATTCCCTTTTTCATAAGAAAATCACATATTCCAACTTCATTTTTAATACTTTTTTCGGAATATCCAGATTGAAATTCTTTAACTATATATTCAAATCGATTTTTCATTAAAATTTTATAAATCCCCGCACTTCCTCTATTGATGACACTGATTTTATCAATATCAAATATTCCATAATTATTTTCTAAAAGTAGTTTTATTTTGTCGGATGTTAAAACAGATTGATTTAACATTTGATATCACCTCAATGTACAAAAAAATTCTAAATAAAAAGATATACCTTTACTTAGAATTAATTTCAGATTGCTCTATTTTGATTCTTGAATTAAATAAATAATAGTTTTTAATATTTTATTCTCAAAAATTTTCTTTTTCCTACTTGTATAATCATACCGTCCGACACTGTTACCTTACTATCCCCTTCTTTTAATTTCTTTGAATTGATCCTCAATCCACCATTTTTGAGCATTCGCATAGCCGCTCCTTTCGAAGGCAGCAAAGAAGTAGTTGTAAATAATGTTGAGATGGATACTTCACTATCCCCGTTCCAAGCAAAATTAGGTATTTGATTGGGAACCTGTCCTTTTTTGAAAACATTATTAAATTCTTGTTCCGCAGAGTCTGCACTTTTCTGATTATATAATTGCTTAATTATATCTTTTGCTAACATTACTTTAACATCTTTGGGATTTATCAGATTAGAATTCATTTTCTTTTCAATAACATCGATTTCCTTATCTGAAAAAGTAGATATTGATTTATAATATTCTAGCATTTGTATATCCGGAATTGACATTATTTTTCCAAAAATAATATCTGGCTTCTCTGTAATACCAATATAATTATGCTTTGATTTTGACATTTTCATCTTACCATCTAAACCGACTAATAATGGCATTGTCATTACTACCTGCTTACTTTGATCAAAGTGGTCTTGTAATCTTCTCCCCACCAATAAATTATACTGTTGATCATTTCCGCCAAGTTCAACATCAGAATGTAATGCTACTGAATCGTACCCTTGAAATAGTGGGTACAAAAATTCATGTAAATATATTGGTGTCTGATTATTGAACCTTTTTGTAAAGTCATTTCTTTCTAGCATCCTTGCAACAGTAGTGGTTGATAAAAGATCTATCAAGTTCTTTATATTTAATTTTTCTAGCCAACTAGAATTGTAATGTACCTCAACATTCCTCATATCTAAAATTCTTCCAAATTGTTCGACATACGTTCTAGCATTTTTTTCAACTTCTTCCTTACTTAACTGAACCCTCGATTCGGATTTACCAGTTGGATCTCCTATCATTCCCGTAAAATCACCTATAACAAGATGTATTTTATGACCAAATTGTTGAAATTGCTTTAATTTTTTTAAAACAACTAAGTGCCCCAAATGGATATCTGGTGCGGAAGGATCTAACCCGAGTTTAACGTTTAAAGGCTTGTTATTAATAACAGAATCCTTTATTTTCCTCTTTAATTCGGCTTTTTCTACCACACTGGTAACATTAGATGTTAACACACTATATTGTTCCTCAATTTTATTTTTTTGTAATTCAGATACGTCAACGTCCATTAATTATGCCAGCTTTCCTAATAAAACAAATTATCTTCTTATTACATAATTTTAAATTTAGCGTTATCTAACAGTATGCAAAACAAGAAATCGCTTACATAAGCAAGACTAGCACTCTTTCTTCCTAAGTTCTAGGTTAATGCTATTAGACTATTATTCCTTATTTAAATTAGAACAAGAATTAATATCATAATCCATAATAGTCAAGATCTTACAACAATTTTTCCCTACCGACGGGTTTAACCTCACCCGCTTCAGGAATTTCCTCTAAATCCCGACGAAAGTCATGCTTCTTAAACTCCTCAGTACTAAACACATTAACGTGTTCAACAGGCGTATACAAAACACTACCATCTTCGTGCTGGGTAACAGAATACTTAGTACCAACTTTATCAGTCAATTCAGATGGAGCAGTAAAAATAAGGCTATTTCCTGATTTTCTCAAAGTTACTTTTTTACTCATACAACGACCTCCTCTAATATAACTATCATTTTGAGCCCTTTTATAAAAAATACAAATCATACGCACATAGAAATTTCCTCAAACTAAAAAAATTCTGAAACTAAGAGAATTAAACTCCTAATTTCAGAACTTTTAGTATACTCAATTATAAATCAGTTTCATTTTCAGCATTCAACTTATCGCATTCAATAATCAATTGATTGGTCTCTTTAGCAGGGGCTAATTTCATTGAATACTTACGTCCGTATTCGATCATTGTATGATGGGCTCGGTGTAATCCTTCTGGCGGCATGACGCTGACAATTTTCTTTTCTACTTGCAGCGGGTTAGCTTTCTCATCTACAAAGTGTAATCGTTTTGAAATTGCGGAAACGTGCGTATCTACGGCAAAAGTAGGCTGATCAAAGACGTCACTTAAGACGACATTGGCTGTCTTTCTCCCAGCTCCTGGTAGTGCCATGATGCCTTTTCTTGTCTTTGGCACAACGTCATTTAAATCGTTATGAACAATTCCAGCAGTTTTAATAATATTCTTAGCCTTATTATGAAAAAGTCCAACACTTTTAATGATCTGTTCAACGTCTTCAACTTTAGCATTCATCAAATCTTTTGGTTCTGGGTATTTGCTGAATAAAATCGGAACGACTTTATTAACGGAAACATCGGTGGCTTGGGCGCTTAAGATTACTGAAATTAAATATTGAAATGGTGTCCTAGAATCGAGTGATGGTCCGACTGGTCCAATATCTTCTTCCATTTGGTGAATGGCCCAAACTATTTGTTCATCTTTTAACATTAATATCCCAACTTCTTTCGACGATCTTGTAATTGTTCTGCTGTCTTTATATTACTCTTTTCCCAACTAATTAAAATCCGATCCATATATTTTAATGAATAAGCTTGATTCAAAACAGCTTCTCTCAAGGCTAGATCAATCAATTCAACGCTATAATGGTCATCGTCGATCCATTGGTGAATCTGTTCTTGTTCAATTGGTGACAGTGGCCGACCAAATTCAACTTCAATTTTGCGAAATAATTCTTCAGTGTCAGACATCAATTTGTGTTGCTTATCTGATTGTTGTTCTTGTTGCAACAGGCTTTGAATTCGATGATAAATGGGAGTCAACGAATAAATATCACGTTGTTGGTGATGATCCATGATTGTCTTTAATTCAATTATACCCAATTTTATTAAGCCTTGGATGATTGTATAAATACTGGCTTCGTCCATCCCTGTATCGTCAGCTAAATCTTTTGCCATCGGAAAGGTGTTCCCTTTTTGACCATACATGGACAAAGCTAAATAGACAATTAAATCTTTTTCCGTCATTCCCAATTTATGATAATTTTTTAGTATTAAATTATTAATACTGGTGCTGCCACTATCAACAAATTTATTGAATAATTCATCTTCCATATGATTAACCCCAATTAACAAAAAAAGCCCGAGAACATTGTAATCTCGACTTTTTTATTTTTAAATATTATTTATAATTTGAAGACTCTTGCCAGTTCGAAAATCAATTAGATTATAACCGATACTGCCATTCTTCTTCTGGAAAGTAACTTCCCAAGTCGGTTTCTTTTTATACAAACCTAAATTAATATGCAAAATCTTTTTAGCGTTATAACGCTGTGCTACACCATCAATAATTGTCTGACGTACAGGAGCGCTATTTTTATTGAAAGTTTCAGTTTTACCACTTTTAGCATCAATAATAATATAACGATACTTTTGTTTTTTGGTCAAACCGCCAACTGAATAATACTGTTTCTTACGTGTATAGTTACCGAAATAATCCGGTTGAACAATACCTGCTTTTTCTTTTGCAATATCATTAGCTTGCGACTTAGCACTGGAATGTGGTGCAACGGAAAGATTCAAGTATGTCAACGCCGAAACAATAGCGAGTGCAATCAGAGATATGGTCAATAAAATTTTTGTGCTTTTATTCATAATACTTCCCTTTTTTAGTTACCAGAAATAGTATAACAATCTTTTGACTAATTCAAAAATTCATTTATATCTTTTTTAATCGTATCCATATCTTCATTAATTAATGGCAAACCTTTTGGTAACGAATCTAAAATTGTTTTGCCATAATTCTTTGTTAAAATTCGATTGTCTAACAATAGAATAACTCCACGATCAGTTGGGGTTCTAACTAAACGTCCTAGTCCTTGACGTAACTGCAAAATAGCATTAGGTAAAGAATCCACTTTAAAGACGTTCAAATTTTGCTGCTTAAGAATATCTTGCTTGATCTTAACATCAGGTTGTTCTGGCGATTCAAAAGGAATCCGCGTGACAATCAAAATTTCCAACATCTTCTTAGGAAAGTCGACTCCCTCCCAAAAAGAATTAGCACCCAAAAGGACCGAACGACGTCCAATGGCAAAACGTTTCTTGATTTTTTCATTAGAACCGGTAACACCTTGGGCCAAAATCTCCCACTTCTCTTTGACGTCAGTTTCCATTAGACGATTGTAAACATTACTCAAAGTGTTCAATGAATTGAATAAAATCATCGTTTGATGATCCAAATTATCCAGTATATCTACAATATAGCTAGTTACCATCTTATAATACTCATCACTCGAGAGGGATTGAATATCTGGTAAATTAGCTGGCAAATAAATTTTACTATTTTTAGAAATACTATTCATATCAGGCAGAATAACCATTTGATTGATCTGGTTTTGATTTAATTGTGTATCTAAAATAAAATGTGAAAAGTCTTTTTGAACCGTAATTGCAGCTCCGATAGCAAAAATTTGGCTAAAACGATCTGTCGTCTCTTCAATCAAAGTTTTAATATCAAATTGACGCCAGCTGATCTTTAACGTATTAACTTCATAATAATCACGCATCTCAATTTGAACGCCAAACTTATCATCATTGCCTTGTAAGGCTTGAGACAATTCATCTAAGTTAATGATCACCGAACGCAGTTTGCTGTTTTCAATCGTTAAATTAGAGATAACTTTTGAAAGTTCTACCGAAATAAAATTCTTTTGAAAATTATATTGGTCGAACAACGTTTCTACACGATTAGAAATTAACGACAACTCAACAATCAAATCAGACAATAAATCAATTAGCTTGATATTATTTTTTCCAAATTTATGGTCGCTATCTAAGATGGAGACAAACTCTTCACGATCTTTAAATTTGACTTGATTCTGAACATAGGTGCCAAAGATATTGTATTCCAAGCGTTGCATCAATTCATCAACAGCTTGAAAATGTGTCTCCATCCCCTGCAAATCTTGATAATTCCAAAGCTGAGTCGTGACTTCCGTAAAAGCATAACGTAGTGTCACGCGATTTTGGTAAAGAATATCACTGATTTTTTTAACATATTCATTCAGCTTCAAAAAGTCAATAGTCGGTGAACTTGCATCCCGCAGACTACCAGCAAAATGATTGGCCTCATCAACTACTAGATAAGAGTTTTTACCCCAGAATTGACTATCCAAATGTCGAGCCAAAAATGATTGATTCGTTACTAAAATTCGTGATTCTAAATAACGATTCTGTTGATACAGCCAAAAGTCATCTTCACTAAAGATTGAATTTTCTTTGGGCTCGCCACGATGACGAATAATACTGAACAGTGGACTATTATAGTTGGTCAAATGCAATTCACTTAAATCGCCAGTTGTCGTCATGGTCAGCCAAACGATGATTTTCATCTTCAAAATAGCCGTGTGACTGTGCAAGCGATAGTTATCAAGTGCTTCATAGAAACGATCCAAATCAATGAAGTTATAACTGCTTTTCACGATTTCAGCGTGGAACTCATTATGTGTCACCTGATTCAACAATGGTATCGATTGTTCGACAATTTGTTGCTGTAAAACTTTAGTCGTTGTCGCAATAATCAATTTTTGGTCAACATTGACCAAATATGACAGTGGCAAAAGATAACCCAACGTCTTTCCAGCTCCAGTTGGTGCTTCAATTAAGTTCCATTTTTTAACTTTATCACGGTTTTGACTCGTGTGATAAATGTTATCCATTAACTTAGATTGATTGACACGATAATCCAAAATTCCATCTAAGAGTTCCTTCTTAGCTTCACGAGTCTGCGGATATTTAGTCGTGTGATCGATCTTCTCACTGACATGAAAATCCTTTTTTCGTAAGACTAAGCCATTTTTTTCAAATAAGTAGGCTGGTAGAACGATACTGCGTGATTCTTTTTCACGTTCTTCTAGAACAGTTTTGAAAACTAAGTTAGTTTCACGAATAGTATTTTTCCCAAACTTAGCCAACAAGCGCAATGTTTGAATTGGCAATTGCTGGATACGTTTGAGAATAATTAAGAATAATTCCGCTGTTACGTGCGCATCAGAGTTAGCGCTATGCGGATTCCTATGAACAATGCTTAAATAATGCGTTAAATCTTGTAGTTTATAACTACTAATTGTTGGAAAAAGTATTTGCGATAATTCAACAGTATCGATTGCTTTGACATTGAGTTGGTTCATTCCGATACGTTTAAGTTCTCGATTTAAAAAGGTCAAATCAAAATTCACGTTATGTGCAATAAAAACTCGATTTTTTAAAAGTTTAAAAATATCAGGTGCAACTTCTTCAAATGTTGGTGAATCCTTAACATCCTTGTCGCTTAATCCCGTTAAAGCAGTGATACGATTGGGGATTGGGACTTTGGGATTGATTTTTTGATCATAAATATGTGTTATTTCACCGTTTTCGATAAGGGCACAGCCGAATTGAATTATACGCCCGTTGTCATGCCAATTAGAATTGGTAGTTTCTAGATCAACAACAGCGTAAGAATTTTTCAAATCATTCACCTCTCATCTTCAATTTTCTTGTAAATTAACAGCCTTATTAATTTTCAAGAAGTAAAGATATTTACCCACGACGGGGTTGTTCTTGATCGCAGAGATTGCTTCTGCATATAAATTAATTTGTCCCGAATATTTAGAAATTAATTCTTCCAAATTTTTATCCGTGACACGATCAGTTTTATAGTCAAAAATAATTACTCCATGATCTAATTCAATTACTCCATCAATAATACCATGAACTAATATCTTATCGTTAGTAGAATAGTCCTTCGTTGACGTTTTAAATAACTTTTGGGCTGGCATTAAAATTGAACAAGGATATTCTCGACTGACAAACTGATGTTTATCGACTATCATCTGTCCTAAATTGCTCTGATAAAAATCAGCTAGACTCTGACAATCAATTTGTTCCGCTAATTCTTCTGTCAGTAGTTTTTCATTAACCATTTGTTCTACCAAGTCTTGGAAATCAGCTAATTGCGGGGTTTTATCAATGCTGATCTTTTGTAAAACTAAATGAGTTGCGCTTCCGATTGCGGCAGCGGTAACTTTTTTAGTCTTAGTTAGAAATTGCGGTTTAGCAAATGAGCCTAAATTATATTTTGCGGGATTTTCTTCAGTAAGTAAATCATTTCCCATACTTTCTTCATCCGGATCAGCAAATAATCCTTTGATTTCTGAAACGGATTGATAAGCTGTCGTGTTGACGGCTTCTTGATAATCATATTGGAAGTCTAAAATACTTTTAACTGTTTTTTTAAACAAGTCTGTCGGTTCATTAATTTTACTTTGCGGAATAATAATTTTGTTAGCTGTCGCTTGATGCTTTTGAGTATACAGTAAGTTCAATCTCAAATTACATTGCTTGTTTTGATAGACATTTTGATCTACTAATTCACGTTCGTCGACCGTTAAAGTACTAATTCCGACTAAATTCTGAAAATCATTAGCTTTAATTCGAATTGATTCATTGATCACGCCAGTTTGAGGTTGAGCATTATCCCAGAACTTTTTTGTCTTTTCTAAATCTTTAGTAAAGCCAAACATAATCAATTTTTGCTTAGCTCGCGTCAATGCAACGTACAACAAACGCATTTCTTCGGAAACAGTCGCAATCTTTCTTTGATTGGCAATGACGCTTCTTTGCATAGTTTTATACTGCAAGCGCGTCTTACTATCAGTTAAAGTAATCCCAATTCCCTGTTTAACATCAAAGACCGTTGCTCCTTGATAGTCCTGTTTATTAAATTGTTTGGCCATATCCAGATAGATCACGATTGGAAATTCCAATCCCTTAGAAGCATGAACCGTCATGACTTTCACTGTATCATCAGTTGCTTCGATACTATTAGGTTGCGACAAGTCTTTGTCTAGATCTTGTATTCGTTGAATAAAATCAATAAATTGATGCAGTCCCTTATAATTGTTCTCTTCATAAGAATTAGCACGTTGATACAGTGCATGTAAATTAGCTGCACGTTGTTTGCCACCAGGCATCCCAGAAACATATTCCAAGAGTCCTGTTTCTTGATAAATTTTCCAAATCAAACGAGCAATACTATTCTTGTTAGCAAAGTCACGATAATTTTCCAGTTGCACTAAGAAAGCTTTAACTTTTTTAGCAATTTTAGGGTTAACTATCTCCGAATCTAAATATTCCTTTATAGCGGTAAAATAATACTCTTGTTTGTCAGCTAAGCGTATTTCAGCTAGTTCTTCTTCATTTAAACCGACAATTGGTGAGCGTAAGACGGCAACTAAAGGAATATCTTGATAAGGATTATCAATAATTTCTAGCATAGACATCATGATTTGAAGTTCAGTCGTTTGAAAATAATTTTGAGCATCTGTCACCATGACCGGAATATCAGCTTTAGCAAAGTAAGAAATCAAATCAGTGTTGTTCTCTTTAGTTCGAGACAAAATAGCAATATCAGAATATTTAATAGTTCTCAATTCATCTTTTTTGCCATCATAAATTTGAAATCCATCTTGAATGAGCTTTTGGATTCGCTTGGCCGCATTTTCAATCAACATCTGCCGTTTAGCAACATCTTCATCATCGTTATTAATTAATAGATTGAATTCATTTTGACTGTCAATTTCCTTAGGAAAATTAGTTCCCGGAATCAATTGCGAATTTTGATCATAATCAATATCACCGATTTTCTTATCAAAAATACGTCTAAAAATTTGATTGACGAAATCATCAACCGCCACTGACGAACGGAAATTCTTTGATAATTGAATCAATTCATTGGGATTATCTTCTTTTTGAAAATCCTCATATTTTTGAGCAAAGATATATGGAGCAGCTTGACGAAATCCGTAAATTGATTGCTTGATGTCCCCTACCATGAATATGTGATTAGTTTGATTAGACAATAACTGGATAATCTTTTCTTGCATAGCATTAACGTCTTGATATTCATCAATCATTAATTCATGAAATTTAGTCTGGTAATAATCTAGTGCCACTAAGTTGTCATCGACTGGTGTCTGCAAGATATTTACTGCCATGTGCTCCAGATCATTAAAATCTAAGACGTGATTGATTGCTTTCAAATGGTTATATTCCTTGATAAATCCTCGTTCAACTTCAACCAGTTTTTCAATCAAAGCTTGTGCTTGGATTAATGAGTTTTCAACGCCCGTTTCAGAACGAACGAAGAAATCATTGATCAAGCTATCAAGTTGCGTCTTAAGTTTTTTTCTAATTTCTTGAGCGTCTTCTAGGATTGTCAAATCTTGATCAGCTTTGTCATCCTTAGATAGTCGTCCTGCTGTTTTAAATTTGAAATTAACTATCTCTGCTCGAACATCGGTGTAACTTTTGGTCGATAAGTCATTTTCAATTTTTACCAGGTCTTTTACAGCATTTTGAAAAGTATCCATTAGAGCCTTTGCAGCCAGTGGGTCCTCATTTGTTAAATCTAATCCTTGTTGTGCCTGATCTTTGATCTGTTCCAAACGTTGTTTGATCTGGGGAACAGCCATATTCTGATAAAACTTCGAGTCGGAAAAACTATCGTCAAATTGATAAGTTGAGATTAAGCTATCAAGCCATTTTTGAGTTTCTGAATTGGTGATGGCAAAATCGTACAATTTAAAGACAATATCTTTCAAACCATCATCACTACGGTCATCAGTGAAGTTATCGGTTAATTTTAAAAAATCAGCATCATCTTTATCATAATATTTATTACGTAAGTTATCATAAGCTTGTTCTTTCATGATTGATTGTTCTGTCGTGTCACTTAACAATCTAAAATTAGGGTCTAAATCAATTACATAATAGAATTTCTTAATGATACTCAAGCAAAAGGCATGCAAGGTACTGATGTTAGCAATTGGGATACGAAAGATCTGTTTTTGAAGGTGTTTATGTAAATCGCTATCGAGTGATTTGTCGTTGATCAACTCCTTGATTCGTTTCAAGAGTCGTTCTTTCATCTCTAAAGCTGCTGCGTCTGTAAAAGTAGCAACCAAAAGATTATCGACATTTTCGCCATCCTTTAACATCTCCACAATCCGTTCAATCAAAATTGTCGTCTTACCAGAACCTGCCGCGGCGGAAACGAGAATATCGTGTCCACGATGATAGATTGCTTTATTCTGATCTTCGGTCCATTTAGGCATCAGTCTCACCATCCTCTAAAATTGCCTGTATTTCTTTAATGACATCTTCTTTTTTATAATTAATAATGTCATGATAGTCATTTTCTGGAAGCATCGCGTCGAATTCAAAAATAGGACGATAATCGCTATATTGCAACCCTGTCAATTGACCATAGCGATAAGGATTCAAATTTAATTTTCCAGAATAAATTTTTTCGCCAGCTTGTCTGATCAAACGTTCATTATAGTTAAGAATTCGGAATAAGTCTTTTTCAGAAACAACATTGTTGCGACTTTTCTTGGCCACTGGTGAAGTACTAGCAACGGTTCCTTTTAGGGTCCGTGCCTTCGTATCAATATTTGCCAATAATTCATCGTCATTTAACAATAAACCGTTCAATTGAAATTGTTTGAAGATTTTATCTTGCACATCGACATTTAAAATATCTGAATCCAAATCTTTTTTGTTAAGCAATGACTTATCTAATTTGATTAAAGGATTTTGGATATGCTCGTACAAAGCTCCCCCAACCTTAACTTGAGAACTATCGCTTAATAAGTGTAAATTGTTGTAAACACTTTGAATATAGGTCGGCATTTGCATAGTAATACCGTCTAAGAATTGAGCAAAATCGAAACTCTTGTTGCCAGATTTATAATCAATAATTGTTAAATAAGTAATATCGTCTAAAATCATTTCATCGATCCGATCAATCTTTCCACGAACATTGACTAAATGTCCTCCTGGTAACTCGTAGGATAGTCCTGGTAAATCTTGTTTATGATTGATTCGTCCAAAGGTAACTTCAGATTTCTCTGGTTCCGAATTATTTCGCAAAAATTGCAATTTCATGTTCTTAACTAGTTGAATCAACGTAGTCTTCAACTTGTCGGCAATGTATTGCATCCGAGCTGAAGAAGTAAAAATTCGATTCTCGGGCAATTCGATTTGTGTATAGAATAAATCACTCACTAGATCTTGAATTTCACCATCTTCTAGATCTCTTAATGAACGATTCCCTTTTTCGTGTAGGTATTTAACTAGACTGTCTAGGACCGCATGGAAAATAGAACCAGTCTGAGCTGGCGTGACTTCAAACAATCTTCTTGGTTTTAAACGTAAACCATATTTTAAGAAATATTCATATTCGTTCATATAAAATGTTTCTAGTTGTGAAATCGAAACATTGATATTCTTACCATACAAAGCTTCAACCGTATCTGGATTAAGTGTCGTCGGAATATTTTGATAATCGAGTGAACTCAAGGCAAAATCAGTTGTCAGCTCTTCTTTTAATAAGACCTGTCGAACGTATTTCCAAGCATTAGGAATATCAGATTTTTTATCCAGAGCAGAGCGTGATACACGAATCAAATAGTTTAAACTAGAAGCTTTGGACCCTAAATAACGCACCACTTGATCCTCAGTTTGATCATCACTAGAAGGATTCAAAAGTACTAACTGTTCATCCAAACGGAAGTGATTTTTGATCCGCACAACATAACTAGAGAGTTCCTGTTGTTTATTATCCTCAGTAAAATTAGGATACGTGAAAATTAAGCGCTGAGAACTAGTTGTAAAAGTAATGTCGTGTAGAAATGGTTCCGAATTATTGATCACTTCATCAGGTTCATTCAAATACTTGCCATCAGTTAAAGCACCATTCAAAAACTCTCGTTCATCATCGGTCACAATGTTATTTGAAACGGTAGTACCTGGCATATTAGTAGTTGTTGAACCCAAAATGAAGGTGATCTTTCGATTATTCGGTTGGATCATTCCTATTTCAGAAATACTTACAGCATCCAAAGTTGATGGAATCTGTGAATAAGAAGCATTTTCAAAAGCTGCATCCAAAATTTCAATGAACTCTTTAGCATCAAACTCACGCTCTCCAAAGACTGAAACGTATTCATCTAAAATCTGATTGAAGAGGTCCACAATTTGTTCTGGTTGATTAGCTAGAGTTAAATTTTTTTGCTCAGTCGCTTGCTCTTGCCAAATCAATAAATTATCAAAAACTCGGTTTTGTTGTAAAAAGTTATATAAAAAACCGACACTCTCTAGTGATGAATGTGATTTCTTCAAGAATTTTTCCAACTGCGAATAGATATTTTTGACAAAATTCTTAACTAAATTAATCAATTGATATTCTTGTAATTTGATTTTGTCGACTACTGGATCCAGTTTCACATCAGGGGCAAAATTGCTGCCTAACCACTCTCGTTTAGTTAAGCCGTTTGTCAAAGCGTAATTTTCTGTTAAATCGACCGCTTGACGAAAGGCAGGTAGATTGTTCTTAAAATTATCTGGTAGCAATAATTCTGTTCGTAGCAAGCTGATAACATCATCGGTCTGCATTCCCTTGTTAACCAAAGCAAACAACAAATCAACTAAACGTTTAAAGGGATGATTAGCCATTTTCTTTTGAAGATCAATAAAATAAGGAACTTCATTATTTTCCATAAATGATTCAATAAACGAACCATATTCTGATAGATCACGAGCTAGAATCAGAAAATCTTTGTAGCGATAATTCTGAGTTGCGACTAACTGTCTGATATAAGTACTAACGGCTGAAACTTCCGTCTGCTTGTCTGTACATTTCCAGATTTGGACCGAATTTTGACTGTCGAAACCGCTATTTTGAATACCGCCAACACTAGATTGGACCCAATAATCTTCCATTTTGCTTAAATCGGAACTAATTCGTTTTTGATCAGCAAAATAATTTCTCGTAATAATTCTTTGACTACGTGCTGCTTCATGTAATTGTCGATAAGTTGCACCAGAACGGAAGAAAAATTCTGATTCGTCATTATCATTTAAAAGTGGCTTATCTAATACTAGAGAAATATTCAGACTGCCACCATTAACCAGCATCGACTTGACTAAATTGCATTCGGTAGCCGTAAATGAAGAAAAACCTTCAATGTAAAAATAATAATGAGATGTGCCAATTTTTGTATTCAAATAATCTGCTAAAGCGTTCAATTGAAAATCATTAGTATTATAGTTTTGGATTTGTTCTAAATAGGCACTATACATTATGTTCAATTCTTGGATCTTATCCGCAAAAATCCCTTGTTGCCGATTGTCGAGTGCCATAGCAATATCATCGGGTTGAACTTGCCCGTTCATGAATTCATCAAATTGTGAGATCATTTGGTCAATGAATCCAGGCTTGTCGATCATCCCTGCAAAAATCTTCAATTCTGATTTATGCTCTTGAACAATATTTTTCAAAAGCATAGCTGATTTAGTTTGTGTTAATGTTTCTGCATTATAATCGCTACTGTCACGCAAAAAATACCATGCCAAACGTGAGAAAGAAAAGGTTTGAACATTGTGCGTTGCAACTAATGCATCGTTATTTTTTTCAAAGTATCTGAGAATATTGGCCTCAGATTCAAATTTAATGTGATTTGGTACTAAAAAGAAAAATTGTCCATTCGGATCTTTTGTATAATCCTGTTGGAACAGTTCCATCAGCTTCTCATGATGGTCATATTGGTTTTTACCTAGTACAAAATTTAATGTCATTTTTCTTCACCCGCAAAAATTTTATCATAGATGGTCGTTTGAAAGTGGAAATTGCAACAATAGATGTATAAAATATAGTTTTAGAGAAATTGAGGTGAGCATGTGCTTAAAGGAATAGGAAAAAGTCATGGAAAAACTATCATAATGGGAGAACATGCCGTAGTTTACGGTTACCCTGCGTTTGCAATCCCACTACTTAGCATCCCCGTCATCGTAAAAATTCAACAGAGTACGGAAAATACTTTAAATTCAAAGTATTATGCTGGAAAAATCGATCGTATCCCTGATTCACTCTCAGGAGTAAAATTTTTGATCAACCTGTTAGACTCCAAATTAAACACCGACAAAATAAATTACGCTATTAATATTGATAGTGGTTTACCAATTGAACGAGGAATGGGGTCTTCAGCGGCCATTGCAGCTGCCATCACTAGAGCTTTCTTTAGTTTATTCAATCAAGAACTAACTCACAAACAACTTTTAGATTACGTCAATCAATCAGAGACCATTACCCACGGAAAGGCTAGCGGTCTGGATGCTTTAACCGTCAGCTCTGAAAATCCTATCAAGTTCAGTAAAGATGAGCCACCGAAACATTTTAACTTTAATTCTGAAGGTTTCATTATTATAGCTGATTCCGGAGTTAAAGGAAAAACTAAAGAAACTGTCGCTGATGTCAAGAAAATGTATGATGATGACCCTCAAAAAATTGGATCTTATCTGCAACAATTAGGCGATTATGCTACTAAAGCTAGCAACTACTTAACACATGGTAATTTGAAAAAGCTTGGCTTAGTTTTTACTTTGGCCAATGAAGCCTTAACTAAATTAAACCTAGCTATTCCTAAAACTGACCGATTGATTGAGGCCGCTAATAATGCTGGAGCTTTAGGTAGTAAGATTACCGGTGGTGGTCGTGGTGGATGTATAATTTGTTTAGCTAGAAATCTCAAGAATGCACAAATGATCCAAAAAGCACTCACCAAAAATGGTGCTGAACAGACTTGGATTCAACCACTATCAATTTATGCGGAGGATGACGACATTGAGTAAGACAGCTCGAGCCTATACTAATATTGCTTTGATCAAATATTGGGGTAAAAAAAATCAAACCTTGAAACTTCCTTATACCAATAGCCTATCTTTAACGCTGGATCGTTTTTATACTGACACCAAAGCCTGCGTGATCAACAATGACCAAGATATCATTTATTTGAATCAAACCTTATTGGATCAAACCTTATTGGATCAAACCCAAAGTCAGCGAATACGTAATTATTTAGATACAATTCGTCAAATGTATTCATTTAATGAACATTTTCAAATCGACACAGTTAACCATGTACCAACTTCGGCCGGTTTCGCCTCATCAGCTTCAGGGTTCGCTGCTTTAGCAGCTGCTATCAATGAGACCAAACAGTTGAATTTAGATAAGAAGCAATTGTCGATTTTAGCCCGTAACGGTTCTGGTTCCGCTAGTCGTTCAATTTATGGTGGATTCGTCGAATGGATTGCCGGAAGTGACAACGAAACTTCCTTCGCACAACCAATCGAAACGGAATCTGAAATAGATTTAACAATTTTGTCAGTGGTTATTAATAAGAACGTTAAAAAGATTTCTTCGACAGTCGGAATGGAAAATAGCGTAAAAAGCTCCCCTTTTTATCCAAATTGGGTTACACTAGTGGCTTCAGAGATAAAAGAAATTAAGCAAGCAATTGCTAAAAAAGATGTTCAAAAAATTGGGGAAATTGCCGAACACAATGCGATGAGCATGCATGCTTTAACGCTTTCAGCTAATCCATCATTTACTTATTTTGAACCTGAGACTATTAAAATTCTTCAAATAATTCATGAATTACGTCAAAAAGGCATCCTCGCATATGCTACAATTGATGCCGGTCCAAACGTTAAAATTATATGTACGAAAGAATCGCTCAAACAGGTTCAAAAATACATTGAAGAACAATTATCCAATGTAACTTGTGTTGTTGCTAATATTGGTAGCGGCATCCAATACATCTGATACAAATTGAAAGGTATGATATTTTTGTCTACAGGAAAAGCACCTGGAAAATTATATTTGGCTGGAGAATATGCTGTCGTTGAAACTGGATTTCCGGCGGTTCTGACATCAGTTAATAAATATGTAACCGTTACTGTCAGCAAATCTCAAAATGGCGGAACTATTCAGTCAAAAAACTTAAATAAAGAATTAATTCATTGGAATCGTCAAGGAACTGAATTGGTCTTTGATGACTCAGAAAGTCAATTACAATACATTCTCGCAGCTATCAAGTTCACTGAAAAGTATGCTCTTGAATGTGGCGTTAAGTTGAGTTACTACGACTTATTAGTTACTAGTGAATTAGATTCAGAAGATGGTAAAAAATATGGTCTTGGCTCATCGGCAGCCGTGACCGTTGCAGTGGTGAAAACACTGGGAGACTTTTATAATCTAGATCTCTCGGCAATGGATATCTATAAGATTTCTGCCCTTTCACATTTATCCGTTCAAGGAAATGGTAGCTTAGGAGATATTGCAGCGAGCGCCTTTGGAGGCATTGTTGCTTATTACTCACCCGATCGAAACTGGATTTTTAATATGATTCGCAATCATAGTATTACTGAAATTTTATCTTTAAACTGGCCTCAACTAAAGATTCAAACCTTGGATCTTCCAAGGGACTTAGAACTAACCGTTGGTTGGACTGGCTCACCTGCTTCAACTTCAATTTTGGTTGATCGAATTGCCTTAACTAAAGCTCAAAAAGTTGGAAAGTATCAAAGCTTTTTGCAGGCTAGTCGGAAAAATGTTGAACAATTGATCAAGGGCTTTAAAAATAACGATGCCATTCTGATTAAAAAAATGTTCAGTAAATATCGCGATCTACTGGAAGATCTTGCCGACTTCAGCGACGTTCACATTGAAACAGATTTACTAACTAAACTCTGTGATATTGCTGAAAAACTCGGCGGTTCTGCTAAGACTTCCGGTGCCGGTGGTGGCGACTGTGGAATTGTCTTGAGTGATCGCTCTTTAAACGTCACTGAACTTAAAAAAGAATGGCAAAAAGTTGGAATTACCCCACTTACTCTAAAAATCGGAGAAATAATAGCTCATGCCTAAACAAGATGCCCAAATTCAACGTAAAGTTGAACATCTTTTCTTAGCTGAAAAATACTTTACAGATGAATCCTTTGCTGGTTTTGACAATGTCCGTTTATTGCATAACGCTTTACCAGAACTCAGATTAAAAGATATTGATCTGTCAGTTAATTTCATTGATCAAAAAATCTCTCTGCCGGTCTATTTTAATGCCATCACAGGTGGCTCTAAACAGTCGACTCGTTTCAACACTGAGTTATCTCAGTTAGCTCATACACTCAACATCCCTGTTTCCAGTGGTTCTATGGGTGTCTATTTACGTTTACCTGAAACTAGCGACTCTTTTAAAGTTTTACGCGAAAATAATCCTGATGGATTCGTAATCAGCAATGTATCCGCTAAAGTCAATGCGACTCAAGCTCAACAAGCAATTGACCTCTTAAGCGCTGATGCTTTACAGATTCACTTAAATGCTCTTCAAGAGTTAGCCATGCCAGAAGGAGATCAAGAATTCTTCTGGCTCGATAATATTAAACAAATTGTAGCTTCCGTAAACGTTCCTGTGATCGTCAAGGAAGTTGGTTTTGGCTTGTCCCAAAATAATTTGGAAGACCTCTATAAGGTCGGTGTGAAGTACGTTGATATTTCTGGCTTTGGTGGAACCGATTTTGCTCAGATTGAAAGTGCTAGAAACCACGAATTAGACCTAACTTACTTAGATCGATTCTCGCTTTCGACGACTGAATCCCTTTTAGAGTCAATCCCCTATCAAGAAAAGATGACAATCTTTTCTTCTGGTGGAATCAGGACTCCCATGGATGTTATCAAATCTTTACGCATGGGAGCTAGTGCTGTGGGGATGTCAGGCTTAGTCTTGCACCATCTTCAAAAATACTCTTTAAGTGAAACAGAAATATTTTTTGATGAGTTTATTAAGCAATTGAAACTGATTATGGCAGCAATTGGGGCTAAATCAGTTCAAGACATCAAAAAAGCCCCCATCATTTTCGATGAAAGCTTAATCAACTACGCTAAACAACGTAATATAATCTTACCGTCTTAATCCTTTAGGATAGACGTTTTTTATTTGCTGATTGCTATAACGTCCCCAGCTGAACAGTTTACCTTGATAAGATAGACCAATCCATTTGTTGTTAAATTCAGGACGCTTACTTAAGATGATCGATTCACCATGCAAATACTTTTCAAATTGTTCATCAGTTAATTCAAAAATAGTTTTTAAAACATCAGGTTTGAGTGCCAATATCCAAGCGATATCGGGCTCGAACCTATTTTTTTTGAATTCGCCCAGTTTTAAACCATTCCGCAAAATGTGTAATCCCTTAAAACGGTGATCTAAACTAGCTGCTTGATATAAAAAGTCACTAATTCGTAGCCAATTATTTTCCGTTAGACTATTCAAATTAGTTTTGGCAAACTTTTGAACATATTGAAGATCATCTTTTTTCAAGCCATTATTGATTTTACGTTCCTTAGGTTCGGTCAAAGTACCATCTTTGATCATCTTGCACATGAAGTGCCCTTCGCCATTGAATTGATCAGGGAACATTCTTAAAGCTTTGCTTAATTCAGGATTGTCATTGCCCCACTCAGGCTTAGCATCTTCCATTCCTGAATACTTCTTTACCGGAACCAAATGCATGTCAGGATACTTTTTCAAGAACCAGTCGATATTTTGCTCATTTTCTTCCGGAGAAAAGGTACAAGTTGAGTAAACTAGAGTACCGCCTTCCTTTAACAATTTATAAGTTGAATCAAGAATATGTCTTTGACGGTTAGCACATTGTTCCACATAATCCAAAGACCAATACTTAACCGACTCAGGATCTTTACGAAACATTCCCTCACCCGAACAAGGTGCATCAACTAAAACTTTATCAAAAAATTGATCAAACTTTTTTTCAAAATCTTTCGGAGAATTATTAGTTACAACTGTATTAGTAATCCCCATTCTCTCGATGTTTGAAGAAAGGACCTTAGCACGCTTAGTATTTATCTCGTTACTGACTAAAAGTCCCTGAGAGGCCATTTTTGAGGCTATATAAGTCGTTTTACTTCCTGGTGCTGCACAGAGATCAAGAATTTTATCATTAGTCTGTGGCTCCAAAATTTCCGTGACATACATGGCACTAGGTTCTTGACTATAAACATAGCCTGACAAGTGATCGATTGAATTACCGTTGATCTCACCAAAATAACCAATATTGCTATATTCAATAGGTTTATTTAAAGAATAAGAGACATTCTTAAAATTAGATTTCAAAGGATTCAAGCGAAATGCCTCTTGACTGTCATCTTGAATCGCTTCAAATAGCTTTTCGGCTCTCTTTCCCATTAAATTACGATATTTATTCTTAAAGTCTTGACTCAAATCGACTTTCATTAATTATTCACTCCGCTTTTTTACAAAAATTATTTGTGACATTCCCACTAAGATCGTTATCAAAACTGAAACCAATATGAACATATTAAAGGTGCTGTAACTGATGATTGCTATCTTCCAATTGACTAATAAATAGCCCACAATAAACGGAATTAATGTATAGATCAAGTAGCGAACCATTAAACCATTACGATAATTATTCTTCAAATCACCCGTCAAATGTGAATGCGATAAGTCGAACTTCAATGGTACCAAAATATAAAAATCAATGATTACAAGCAAGATAAATAACAAGACAATTCCAACAAGATACATTTCACCATTATTGCTGGTTTCAGCGTTTGTAAAATCATCCGTTTGTGGGACATAACGATGAGTGGAACTAACATGTAGAACTTTTTTAATTTTAACTAGACTGTCTTTGTTGTTAACAGCGTCCCCATCTATGACCGTAGTTACCTGATTCAAGTGATACTTTGACTTGGGCTGATTGGGCGAAAGCGAAATTAGCGTCTGGCTATTTAAAATGTCAGCCCCATCGAAGCCGATATTTCCAATCACAGAAATATAACGATCATTCATTTTGATATACGCTTGCTCCTGCGGTTTATAAGCTTCTAGTTGTGAAGTTTTCCCTTGGACCGCAAACGGAATCTGTGAAATAAAATCATCCTGTGAAAAATAACGTCCTGACGTTATTGGCAGTTTATTAACTTTTTTGTGACTATAAATATAACCTAAATCACTATTGCTCTTTTCAAAGAAAATTATTTGATAAGATGATAACTTCTTAGTTTCACTCAAGTTACTAACTGCTGTCTTTAGATTCTTCTTTGATTTCGTATGCAGGACTAGCGCCTGTTCACTCATTCCTAAACGATTCATTGTATTATTATATTTAATGGAATCGCTTTTTGAGATAGCGACACCAGCAAGCATTACAATTAAAAAAATAACAATACTAGATATTACTTTTTTCATAAAAATTCACCTATTATTTTGTCTGACTGATATTCCTATTTTACACTAAATGACAAAATTTACTTATTTAACTAGGTAAAGTTGATCATGAACTAAATCATAACGCGAATAAACTCGATTAACTTGTTTGATTCTTACGTCATCAACCAACTCAGCTTTGTCCCAGAAAGTCCTACTATTAGTAGCACCATACTTTTCTCCGATTACTAGAAAATTGACATCTAACTCACGGATTCTTTGTAAAATTCTTACATCGATTTCTTCTCGATCAGGACTCCACGCCAAAATAACATTATCGACCTTGTGACCATATTTATTCAAGGCACTTAAAGCATCTAATTTTTCTACATCTGTAACTAAAAGATTTCCTGTTTGATCATGCTTGGCCCAACTACGATCATCAGTACAATACGTTTCTACCTTTAAGTCACGCAATCCCTTGGAAAGATAGCCGTTTCCCGCCATCAATTCTAAAAAACTTTGTTCTGGAAAATCAATTGTTAATTGTTCAACAAAGTCTTGTGTGATCGTAGCCCAATAGCCAAAACGGGTTTGGAGATAAGTTCTAAATTCACCCAGATCATGATCAAGTTTTTCCAAATTCTGTGACATTGTCTCAAACTCTGATTCATTAAGTGTGACATTTTGTTGCATATAATTGGTAATCTCTTTTTCACTGAGCTGGAACTTAGGAAAATGATACCGAGGCAAATGATTATCTAAGAGTGCTTCGCAGATTCGTTGCATAAATTTGACTCGGGCGTTGAAAATCATTCCATTTGGTAAATTAGAAATATCTTGCTTTAAATTGTCAATATAATTCATCTTATCTCCCATTCGAACTGATATTAGTATCCTGCTAATATTTTACTAGAGACGTGATGGAACTTAAAGCAATTATCTAGATTCCCCTATTTTTAAATAAAATCTAAAATTTGTTAATGAAAGTTGTACATTTATTTCCAATAATTTCGAAAAAGTGTAATATCTTAGTTAGTAAGTATAAGAGGTGAAACATGGCAGAAAATAATGGAAGACGTCGGCCTCAGAAGGAAGAAGAATCGGGTTGGAAGTTTTGGTTGCAAACTATTGCAATGACGCTTGCAATCTATGCCGTCTTCTTTTTAGGTTTTAAGTTTATCCTTTCAAACGATAGGGTCTCAGGACCGTCAATGCAGCCGACTTTTGAAAATGGTGATAAGGTCATTTCTGCTAGACATTCAAAGCTTTCTCGTGGTGACGTTATCGTTTTGAAGGCTCCAGATGAGGCTGGTTCGTTCTATATCAAGAGAATTATTGGTCTACCAGGAGATACAGTCGTTTCCAAGAACAATAAAATGTACATTAATGGTAAACTGTATAAGGAGGACTTCCTCAAAGCTGGTTCGAAGTTAAAAGAACCTGATACTAGTTTATATGCGGGTAAACCCTATAGTTACACGTATAATTTTACCTTAAGTTCTCTAGCTAAGAATTCACCTGAGTATAAAGAGAGATACAGTAATTCTTATCTAAAAAAGGTTGAGAAAACTAATAAGGTTCCTGCTGGAACTTACTTTGTTATGGGAGATCATCGAACTGTTTCAAAGGACAGTCGTATTATTGGTTTTATTGATAAAAAGAGTGTCGTCGGTGAGGTTAAGTGGCGTTATTGGCCATTTACAAGATGGGCAATTTTTTAGATTTAAGTTTTAGACAAACTTGTTGGAGGTAGTTTCATGGATAAACCAAATATTGCTGAAATGATAATTCAGTATGAAAAGAATAAAGATATGAATGATACACAATTTGCTTTTGAAAGTCACCTTTCTGTTGAGCGTATTCATAATTTAAAATCAGGTGATTACAAAGCTACTGCGGATGAGGAAAAAACTATTTTAGAGTATATTAAACTGCATCAATAGAATTGCAGTGTTAATGCCTAATAAAAGAGTCGACAATTATTGATTGTCGGCTCTTTTATTTCCAAAAATATTTCATGCACTCTATTTCAAATATTTTTCGATTAATTTACTATTATTAACCATTAGTTTATGACTGTACTTCTTTTCCTGATTAGAATCTCTAACCTTTTTCCATAGAATTGAAGCAACTTTCATTGGAGTTCTATAATTCTTCGAAGATATATCCAATCGAAAGTCCCTTACAAAATTGTTCCATTGATAGGTCTGTTCTTCTTTATTGTGTTTTAGATCCACCTGACTGTTTTCTAATGCCCAAATCAAATCCCGAACAGTCGCATTTGTGTCTGCGTTTCTTTCAACCTCTCTCATCTTAATTCCCATAGATTTACGAAATGAAAATGAGGGAACTTTATAATATTGTTCAAAAAACTTTCTAGCTTCATTATTCAGAGAAAAGCCTGAATTTAGTAACTTTGTATTTAAATTGATATCTTCAGCTTTTAAATTTCCAGAAGTAGACCGCCTAATTTTTCTAACGGGCTTTATACTCGATACGGGTACGCCATCCAAGAACTTTACGATATAATTGGTTAATTCTGCTTTTGTACCATAACTTGGCAATTGATATTCCCTACAAATTTTCTGTAACTCTTCCTTATACCAATAAAAACTAATGAAGACATCGCTACTCATTTTCGAATTGAAACGTGGCTTTTCAGACATTTTTCCTCCAGCAGTTTAAAAGATTACTATAACTATTTATAAAACAAGTTTAAATAATTGTCATTCATTTTTATCTCTTTAAATTTTGAAATATCTGTTGATCATGAAAATAAACAAAACAACCTTTGATACCTCTTTTTAACAAGACATTCATCGAATTCAAAATAATCCGTCGTTTAGCTTCTTCCAGTTTCTCAATATCATTTTCGTGACGATTCTTAAAAGCCTCTTGGTCTTCATATTTAGAAACATCAATTCTTATCTTGTCAGTACCGTCATGTACGATTGAGGGCCCAATAATTACTGCCACGTAATTAAGATCAAATCCTTGAACAGTGTAAATCGAACCAATTTCATTGATAGTTTCAGGCTTTTGAGCCCAAGTTACTTTAGAATAGTTGTATTGATCCCAAGGCAAATGGAATTTTCCTTCATTGACATAGTGTTTCTTACCATCCAAAGTCGAAGGATAATCAGCAGTCGCGACAATACGAGACTCTCCTATCTCGTTATTTTTTGCTCTTAAATCTTGATACATTTTTTCAGCATCTTTATAAATTCGAAAATCATAATCAGCATCACTCGATAAATAATCGGAGTTAATTTGATTCAGTTTGTCTAACTGTAAATCATCGGTCAAGTCATCGATCCATTTGATAATTTTGACTGGTGCTTGCATTCGCATTTGAGCTTTCAAAGTAGCAGTTTTGAAACGAATATTTTTTGGAATTACTTGGGCTAAGCGTTGGTCTGACCAGAAACTCTTTAATTTCAATACTTGACGCGCATCAAATACCAAAATAACCACTTTACTCAACTTAATTATTTCTTCTAATTGATTTTGCTGCATGAAATTATTGTAATGATCACTCTCACTAAGCAATAAATGGGCTTCATCAATCACTACCACATCAGCTTTTTTACCAATTTTATGTAAACGATTGATAAAAGATGTCGGCCGCAAAAATCGATTTTTTCTTAATTGAGGAAACTCACCGGCATTCTCCTGATATACCTTTAATAATTCGGGATGATTGACTAGAAAATAATTATCATTCTGATTTTGTTTGGCAAACGTCTCTAATTTTAAGAACAGTTGCGTTAGAATAACACTTTTACCAGTTCCAGCGTCACCATTTAATTGGAAAACTGATTTTTGTTTACTTTGTAGACCTTGACGAGTGAATTCTAAAATATCATTTAAAACTTGTTCTTGTTCGTCAGTAAGATCCTTATTTGGAAAAATTGATGTTAACATTTTACCTCCAATAAAAAAAAGCCCTGCGGCTTTTATTTTTCGTCACTCTTTAAAATTCCACCAACGGCATAGTGTTCTTTAGCCATTTCATTCAAAACGACGTGAACATGTTCTGCTGGAGCACCAGTATTTTTAACGATGGCGTCAGTAACGTCCTTAACCATACCCTTTAACTGTTCTGGATTACGACCTTCAATAAGATCAATATGTACTAATGGCATAAATTTTCTCCCTTTATTGATGCATGGTTTCAACATGCAATTTTGTTTAACATTTACAGCCCCAAGACTTTGAGACGAAACTGACTATTAACACTAAAAAATTTCATTCACACGATTCAATAACTTTTTAGCTCGGTCGTCCCAAGTTCGTCTCGTTTTGTAATCTTTTGGAACTTTAATTTCACTTAATTCAGCAAAATAAAAAGCATGTAAATTATCTCATAACTTACATGCTTTTTAAATATTTCATTTCCAATTATGACAATCCAAAAATTAAATTAGCAACCGTAAAACGTTTAAAACATCTTTCTTTTCCGGTCCAACATCAATTAATAAAAAACAGAATCAAATAAAGAATCAAGGCATAAAAATCAGGAATCATTGAAATCCAACACAAGCAATGAAGAAAATTTTCAATACCGTATTAATGAGATGAATTGGACAAAAGGATATGACATTTAAATCTAAACTAGAGATGAAATGTTTATGAAAACTGACTATTATACAATTTAGCATAAAAACCATTCTTCATTAACAACTCCTGATGAGTTCCTTTTTCGATGACTTCACCATGATTGATTACAACGATTTGATCCGCATTTTTAATCGTCGATAACCTGTGAGCAATCACAAAACTGGTCTTCTTTTCCATCAAGTTGGTCATAGCTTTTTGAACATCCAATTCGGTCTGGCTATCAATTGAGGCAGTTGCTTCGTCTAAGACTAGTACAGGCGATTCAGCGATAAATGCTCTGGCGATACTGAGGAGTTGCCTTTGTCCTTGGGAAAGCTGACTGGCGTTCTCACTCAAAATAGTTTCATAGCCATCCGGTAATTGATTAATAAACTTGTCCGCATTGGCACGCTTAGCTGCCTTTTTAACGTCTTCGTCACTAGCATTAGGTCTGCCCAATCGTATGTTCTCTAAAATACTAAGATTAAACAGAAATGATTCTTGCTGCACTACTGTAACCAGTTTTCTTAAATCATGTCGACGGATTTTTGTGACGTCATGTCCATCCAATAAGACTCGCCCTTTTTGGAGTGGATACAGATTAGTTAATAGATTCATAATCGTCGTTTTCCCGGCACCAGTAGGTCCAACCAAGGCTACAACTTCTCCTGGATTAGCTGTTAAACTAATGTTCTTTAAAATTGGTGTTTGATCGTATGCAAAAGATACATGCTCAAATGAAACGTACCCTGTCGACTGTTTCATTGCAATAGCCTGCGAGTCATCTATTTCTGGTCTCTCATCAATCAATTCAAAGACACGCTCAGCACTGGCTAACGACAACTGCAAGGTATTTATTAGATTCAATACATTATTGATAGGACCAGTGAAATTACGCAGATAAATTAAAAAAGTAAAGATAACTCCCACAGTGATTTTTCCATAACCACCAATAATAGAAATGGCACCCACAGCTGTAATCAATAAGTATGCAATATTATTCGTCATATTATTAAAGGGACCAATAATTGAAGATAGAGCCTGAGCTTTGAAAGCCGATTTCGTATACTGAGCATTGACTTGATCAAATTTATTCAAAGTCGTTTCTGTATGATTGAACAGTTGCACCAATTGTTTGCCAGAAACAGTCTCTTCAATCTGAGTATTCAATTCGCCTAGAGAACTCTGTTGGGTTGAAAAAGCCCTTTGCGTTAGTTTAGAGATACCTTTTGAAAAAAGATAGGTCGCAACAGTACTTAAAAGTGCAATCACAGTTAAAGTTGGCGAAAGAATCAGCATTGCTAATCCCATACCTAAAACGCTGATTACACCAGTAAATAATTGCACAAACGTCTGCATTAAAGCGGTATTGATATTATCGACATCATTAGTCAAACGACTCATCACATCACCATTGTCATGCGTATCAAAAAATTTCATAGGAAGCCGTTGCAAATTGGCAAAGACATCCTGCCTTATTTGATTACTAGTAGCTTGGGCAACTTTGATAATGATTGAGTTTTGAAAGTAAGTAAACACACTGGAAATCAAATAGATAATTGTCAGAAAAATGCAAACATAAATTAAAGCTTTTAAACGGTTCTTATCAATATATTGATCTACAACAATCCCATTCATTCTATTACCGATAATTGTAACCGCGGTCGTTACTGTCGTCAGTCCAAAGACGATTGCCAATTTCCAACGATAAACTTTAAGATAATTCCACATTCGTTTAATGGTTTCTTGCCAATTATTAAGTGACACTTTTTGACGATGAATATTTCGTGGTCCGCGTCTATGCATGTCCAAAATTAACATCCCCCATCTGCGTTTTAACTAGCTGACGATAAAAGTCTGATTGTTTTAGTAATTCCTGATGAGTCCCTTGGGAAATCAAACGACCATTTTTTAAAACAATAATTTGATCACAATCCATAATGTTCGTCACCCTTTGAGAAATGATGATAGTAGTTTTATTATGGCGTAATTTTTCCAATCGTTGCTTAATTTTTGCATTGGTAGATTGATCAACTGCACTCGTTGCATCATCCAGTACTAAAATATCTGGATTAGGAACTAACGAACGTGCAATATTTAAGCGTTGACGTTGCCCACCAGAGAAATTCTTACCAGCCTGTTCAACATCGGTTTGAAACTTTTCTGGCAATTTTTGAATAAACTCCTTACTCATTGACACAATACTAGCTTGATTGATACTTTCTTGAGTTGCAGTACTATCTCCATAAGTTAAGTTACTGAGAATATTACCAGAAAATAATAATGAATCCTGTAACGCTACTGCCACTTTTTTATGAACATCTTCTAGACTCAGCTTCTGAATATCAATCCCACCAATTTTAATTTCCCCTTGGTATTGATCGTATTTTCTTGTTAGTAGATTAATCACAGAACTCTTTCCCGATCCAGTTTCGCCAATGATTCCTAGCCATTGACCATCTTTTACTTGAAAGTTTAAATCGTCCAGGATTGGTTCGCCTTCAGCATAGCCAAAAGAGACTTTTTCAAACTCAATTCCGCTTCCTGAAGGTATCTTAACAGTCTCATTTTCAATTACTTCTGTTTTTGCTAAATCTAAGACCGCTTGAACTCTAGTGGAACTCGTAATTGCTCGTGAGAAAGCTGTGATAATATTGACCGTTTGGATCATCGCATTCGTGATTTGGATCATGTAGTTAACGAAAGCAATAATTTGTCCATCACTGATGGTGTTACTAATAGCTAAACTGCCACCATAACCAATCGCAATGATAACGCCAAAATTCAACATCAATTGGATAACCGGCGATAAGATAACCGTTGCCAAAGCGGCACTTTGACTCTTTTGTTGTAAGTTGTGATTTTGCTGCGTAAACTGGTGCAATTGATGATTTTCAAGGACATAGGACTTGATTGTCTTTGCCCCTTGAAGATTCTCACGCATCACCTTGTTGACCGTATCTACGGATTGCTGCATTTTAGTATATTTGGGGATACTTTTACGTACAACAATAATTAAAAAGATAATCAAAATTGGCATGATAACGCCTAGAATTGGTGCCAAATCCGGACAAATGATGATTGACATAACTACTCCACCAAACAAAAGCATTGGTGAACGAACTAGTCCACGAGTCACTATCATAACTAAATTTTGCATTTGTGTTACGTCATTAGTGATTCTTGTGATGAGAGTAGCTGGCGATAGGGTCTTTGGCTGACGATCATTTAAAGATACCCTCAATAAATGACTTCGTAATGATTCCCCCATTTTTAACGACGCAAAACTCCCTAATGCACCGCAACTGCCACCAAAGATTAAGCCTAAAATAGCAAACATCAACATTAACAAAGCATGTTGTATCACAAAATTCAGATCTCCTTTTGCTAGACCTTGATCGATAATTTTTGACATTAACGTTGGTTGTTGAAGATCACAAAAAACCTCTCCTAACATAATTAACGGTGCCAAAAAGAAACTCAAGCGAGCTTTTCCATGTATATGTTGCATTACAATATTGAACAATTGATTCACTTCCTAAAAAAGCGTCACGAATCCCAAGGCCTAGTAAGGACTAAGGAATCCGTGGCGCTTATAAAAATTGTCTGTTTTTATTCTAAGCTTGTGTTATGGTGTGTTCAAGTTTTTTTGTTTTTTATTGATATGTTTTCGTAAAACATTTAGTTTAACTATAATTCTACGTTAATTTTTGAGCGCACAAAAAAAGCCATTTTTTAAAATTTCGTATAAAATCTAAAAAATGACTTTTTACTTAAATTCTTCGATTATTTAAGGTTACATAATAAATTTATTTAAAACTTTCTAGAAATAAACTATTAAACCAGTCCTTGAGCTAGCATAGCTTGGGCAACCTTTTCGAAACCAGCAATATTAGCACCAGCTTGAAAATCTTTTCCCAAATCATATTCTTTATCAGCAGCGGCTGTTTTCTCATAAATATCTTTCATGATACTTTGCAACTGCTTGTCGACGTCTTCAAAACTCCATGATAAACGCTCGCTATTTTGACTCATTTCTAGTGCTGATACAGCAACACCACCTGCGTTTGCTGCTTTAGCTGGTCCATAAATAACCTTATTATCCTTATAGACCTTAATGGCACCTGTATCACTTGGCATATTGGCACCTTCTGCTACGTACTTAACACCATCTTTGACAATCATTTGAGCTTCTTTTTCATCAATCTCGTTTTGAGTAGCACATGGTAAAGCTATGTCATATTCAATATCTTGATCCCACACTGAACCTTCAAAGTATTGAGCTGACTTAATTTTTTCAGCATACTCTTTGATTCGGCCACGCTCTACTTCTTTAATTTGCTTAACGGTTGCGAGATCAATTCCATTGGGATCATAAACATAACCATTAGAATCTGAAACAGTTACTACCTTAGCCCCATTTTCTTGAGCCTTTTGTAATGCATAAATAGCCACATTCCCAGCTCCAGAAATTTTTACGATCTTATCTTTTAAGGTATCATTTTGATCTTTAATTAAAGCGTCCAAGTAATAAATTAAACCAAACCCAGTCGCTTCGGTTCTAGCTAATGAACCGCCATACTGCAAACCTTTTCCCGTAAGAATTCCATTTTGTGAACCATTCAAACGTTTATATTGTCCATACAAATAACCAATTTCACGTCCACCAACACCAATATCGCCAGCAGGGACATCTAAGTCTGGTCCGATATGTTTTTGTAATTCTGTCATAAAGCTTTGGCAAAAACGCATAATTTCTGAATCAGATTTTCCTTTAGGATCAAAATCAGATCCACCTTTACCCCCGCCAATTGGGAGTCCTGTTAAACTGTTCTTTAAAATTTGTTCAAAACCTAAGAATTTAATAATACTCAAATTAACACTCGGATGAAATCTCAGTCCACCCTTATAAGGTCCAATGGCGGAATTGAATTGCACACGGAATCCACGATTAACTTGAAAGTTTCCTGTGTCATCTTGCCAAGGAATGCGAAATTGAATTACTCGTTCCGGTTCAACCATTAGGCCTAAAATATTAGCCTTAATATATTCTGGATGTTTCTTCAAAACAGGTTTCAAGCTGTCCAATACGGTAAAAACAGCCTCTTGAAATTCTGATTGATCAGGATCTCTGTTAGTGATTTTTTCTTTCAAATTTTTAATATAATTCTCAACATCTGCCATAAAAAAACCTACCTTCTAATAAAATAAAGATTCATCCATATATTTAATCAGTAATTAAATAACTAGATAGTTATTATTATATCTCTATTATTAGAAAAAATGACTTTTTATTAAAAAAATTCTTCTTTATGCTGGCTTTGATAATTTATAAAACTCTGCTTCCTGATAAATCTTAACAATCGTTCTTTCATAATCCGCATCATTCACTCCAAAAATCACTTTCATATTACTGCCTTCTTGAATAACCAGTTTGACATTGATGCGACTATTATCAAGAAAATCCAAAATCTTCCCAGCTAAAGACGGACGTTGACTCAATTGCCATGAAACCGCTGCTACTAAAGCAATGTTCTTATTGATGATTATCTTATCTAAGTTACAACTATTTCTTAAATTACTAATTGCAGACTCTAAGTTTGGATTTGAAGAATCCTGTTGACACAGAAAACTGAAACCATCATTTCCCGACGGAACATAACTTGCTACAATATGGTGTTTTTGTAAAATTGATAATACTTGTTGCAGTATTTCGATATGTCTATTGAGCTGATATTTTTTAATCGTAATGACAGTATAGTTCTTCTTTCCAGCAATACCCGTAATAATTCTCTTTTCAATTTGTCTATCAATTGATCCGACCACCAGCGTCCCGCTTGCTTTGGGATCGTTCGTATTTAATATCTTAGTAGGAATTTGTTTTTTCCTAACTGGTAAGATTGCTTCTTCTTGAAAAACACCAATTCCCATATATGACAATTCTTGTAATTCTTCATACGATAGAATATCAATTTTTTGAGAATGATCAACAATTCTAGGATCAGCCATTAAGATTCCTGAAACATCTGTCCAATTCTCGTACAGTTTCGCATCCAATAGATTAGCTAGGATTGCTCCAGAAATATCACTGCCACCACGTGCCATTAATTGAATTGACTTATCAATTTGAACACCATAAAACCCTGGGACAACAATATTTTGATACTTACTACGTATTTTTAAAAGTGCCCGTTTAGACGCTCCATAATCAAATCCATTTTCTTTAAAAATCATAACCAAACTAGCGTCAACGAACTTGTAACCTAAATACTTTGCCATTAACTTGGCCGTCAAGTACTCACCACGTGAAATCAAATAATCATGCGAACAAGTAAATAAATTATCCTTGATCTCTAACAAATCCTTTTCTAAGACCAATCCTATTTTTAAATCATCCCTAATCTTCAAGAATCTTTCACTGATACTTTCAAAAATTTCATTAATATCTTCTCCAAGATCGCGGGCTCTTTCCAATTCAATCAACATATCTGTCATTTTAATCGGCTGTTGTAAACTTTTTCCTATGGCACTGACCACTACTACTTGACGCCTGTTATCAGCTTGAATTATGGCTTTTACTTTTCTAAATTGCTTGACATCAGCAACTGAACTGCCACCAAATTTAACGACCTTCATTAGGCAATTACCCCCTGATTAACTATCTCCTTATTACTTATGACATTTTTTTGAATAGTATCAGGTAATCCAGCCATAAAAGCTCTTGGGTCTTTTTCTAAAACAAAATCCATTAATTTATGCATTTTGCCAACACTAATTTGATGAACATAAACGTATTGTTCTTCTTCAATCAAATCAAAATCTTTAAATAGATCTTTAACATCAAAATTAGCTCTAACAACATAATCCTGTTGAAAAATATTGGCATCATATTGTACCTTCTCATCAAAATTACGTTCAAGATGCTGCTTATTCTCCTTAATATCAAGGATATCTTGAACAACCGCATTAGCAGTCGGAAACATCCCAGCGCCTTGACCAAAGAAATCGAGTTTACCAATTGTTTCCCCATTTAAAGAAATCAGATTGTAATTACCAGGCGTATTAGCTTCCAGAGAATCCTTTCGCATTAAAGCAGGTTCAACCACATAATCGTATTCATTATTTAATTTATGAGTTAAACCAAGCAATTTAACAAGATAACCTTTTCGTTCGAAATATCGGACATCTTCACTTCTAATATTTCTAATACCAAAAATTGGTAATCTATCACGATCAGAAATTTTGATGTTATAAGCAATGTCGGCACTAATACAGAGTTTATTGGCAATATCAACTCCGTCAATGTCCGCACTAGGATCATTTTCAGCATAGCCTAATTTTTGAGCCTTACTCAAGACCTCAGCAAACGACTGATTGTTCTTACTCATTTGATCAAGAATGAAATTACTTGTTCCATTGAAAATACCCGAAATACAGTCAACATTATCGATTCGCAGAGCCTTTTCTAACCCCTGAATCCAAGGAATCCCTCCGCCAACGGAAGCTTCAAAATAAAATTTAACATGATTCTTATTAGCAACATCTGTAAATTCTTTCAAATACTTAGCAATCACCGCTTTATTGGCCGTAACAACATGTTTTTGATGATTTAAAGCCTCTAGAATATAAGCATGTGCTGGCTCAATTCCACCAATAGCTTCAACCACCACATCAACTTCATCATCATTGATAATTTCAGCAATACTATCTGTCATTTCCGGCAGAATTTTCTTTTTACCACTCCTAATCAAAATACGGCTTACTGTGAGGCCCTGGGTTTGCATCTTAGCCTTCTTAATTATTTCGTAAACGCCTTTTCCTACGGTTCCAAATCCTAATAATGCAATTCTCATAGGTTTAACCTCCAGTTTTATAATTTGTGTTCATTTTAAGTGAACACTTGTCTTTAAATTAAAAACAGGTTAACATATAGACATTCGAAATACAAGGAGTCATGTTTTATGGACAAAAACTACACAAGTACTAGAAATGACAAAGTAAAACTTTCAGCTAAGGACGCAATAAAGAAAGGCTTTGCCGATGACGGCGGCCTATTCGTCTATCCACAGTTAAATAGTGATATTAGTTTAAAATCTCTCTTATCACTAAATTATCAAGAGATTGCTCAGATAATTCTCGAAAAATTATTACCTGGTTTTTCCAAAGAGGAAATCCAAACAAGTATCTTTGATGCCTATAATGATAGTTTTGACACTCCAACCATTACTCCTTTAGTCGCTGTTGATGACTTTTACGTGCTCGAGTTATTCCATGGACCAACTAGCGCCTTTAAGGATATTGGCTTGCAAATCTTGCCTCAATTGATGAAAAAGGTATTAAAACCCGATAATAAAGTAATGATTTTAACTGCTACCAGTGGCGATACTGGCAAAGCGGCTCTTGAAGGATTCAAGAACCTCGATCAAATGGGAATTACGGTCTTCTACCCCTATCAAGGCGTAAGTAAAGTTCAACAATTACAAATGGAAACGACTAATGGAAATAACACCGACATTACAGCCATCAGAGGAAATTTTGACGATGCACAAAGTAATGTAAAAAAAATTTTCAATGACAAGAATTTCAAACAAAGTCTAGGTAATAAAGTCAATCTCTCTAGTGCTAACTCTATCAACATTGGACGTTTAATCCCTCAAGTTGTTTATTACTTTGCCTCTTATGTGCAATTGGTTAATAAACACTCAATCAAACTCGGTCAAAAGGTTAATTTCACTGTTCCGACTGGAAATTTCGGTGACGTTTTAGCCGGATTCTTCGCTAAACAGATGGGTCTGCCAGTCAATAAATTCATTGTTGCTAGTAATGAAAACAATGTTCTCACACGATTCTTTAATACTGGTATATATGACCGTAATCTCCCCTTCCATCAAACTGTTGCTCCTAGCATGGACATTCAAATTTCCAGTAATTTTGAACGCTTACTTTATTACGAAAGCAATCAAGACACAGCTTATGTAAAAAAACTAATGGACCAGCTCGAACAAAGTGGTCGTTATCAAGTTTCTGACAAAGTCCTCACAGCCATCAGAGACGACTTCTTCTGTGCTTACAGTACTGATGACGAAATAAAATCCTCTATAAATTCTGTTTTCAAACGAGAGCACTATCTTATGGACCCTCATACTGCCGTCGGTTACAAAGCTATGCGTGATTACCAAAAAACTGGCGATCAGACACCCAACATTTTGCTAAGTACGGCTAGTCCCTATAAATTCGTTCACGCAGTCTCAAAGGCAATTCTTGATAACCCTATTGATGACGATAGATTGGCTATGCAGCAACTGCAACAATTCTCTAATGTAGCGATTCCCCAAAATCTCATTAAAGTTTTTGACTTACCAATTCGACATCGAGATGTCATCGAAAAAAACAATATGGAAGACTACATCAAATCTAAAATTGAGGAGAAATTCTATGATAAAAATTCAAGTGCCCGCAACTAGTGCAAATATTGGCGTAGGTTTCGATTGCTTAGGACTCGCTGTCTCGCTTTATTCAACGGTTTACTTTGAAAGAAACCATCAGAAATTAGAAATTAGTGGCTGTCCACTAGAATATCAAAATGAAAGTAATTTAATCTTCCAAGCTTTTGTAAAAGGTTGTACTTACTTGAATCGGCCAGTGCCCAACCTCAAAATAACTATCGAAAACAATATTCCTATCGCCCGTGGCCTAGGAAGCTCAGCTTTTTGTATTGTCGCTGGTCTCAAAGGCGCTAGTGCTTGGTTCAATGCCAAATTATCAAAAGAAGAACTCCTAGCTTTAGCGACAGAAATGGAAGGACATCCCGACAACGTTGCTCCTGCTATCTACGGAAAGATGGTAGCATCCTTCATTGATCAAAATAATGAAATCCAAAGTGTTTCTTTTAATGTTAACGATAAGCTTCAATTCATAACAATTATTCCTGATTATCAAGTATCTACTCAAAAAGCCCGAGCAATCCTTCCCTCTAAAATGTTTTATCAAGATACGACTTATCAAATAGGACACGCATTGATTTTAACCAAAGCAATGGAACAAGGAGATCTAGATCTAATTCACAAGAGTATTGTCGATAAAATGCACGAACCTTATCGCAGCAAATTAATACCTGATTATCAAAATACCAAAAGAATCTGCGAATCAGAAAATGGAACGATGTATATCAGTGGCAGTGGATCAACCATGATGGGTATTGTAGATAATAAAGAAAATGCAATTCATATTATCAATAAAATAAAAAAAGCCCATCCAAATTGGAGGGTTCATCATCTTAAACTTGATACTAAAGGAGCAACTAATGAGTTAGTAAACATCGACAATTTAACGGTAAATATAAATTAAATTTAACAAAAAAATCATAAATCTGATCACGGACCGAATTGGGTTCACACTTTATCGTGTTGGTAGATTAATTCTACTCACACGATTTTTTACACTAATCAAAAAAGGACATCTATAACATCCTCTATAACTTTCTTGCCACCAAATGGAAATCAAAAAGTATAAAGAAATATTATTATGTCCCATAAGTAATTCTATTCCAAGACTACTAATATCAAAACGATTGATTGTATCGCATAAAACCATTATTTTAAAGTAAAAACGAATAGCATATTCTTTTCACTTATTCTAATTATGATTTTGACACGATCAAGTGTCGCTTTAACTTTCTTGGAATTCAGAATATCCTGTCTCAATTCAAACTATTTTTTCAAGAAGGCAAGCACGTTTTTTGTATCTGGTTTCATTCTTCCTGCTAAGAACGCAATTATGGTTGCAACAATGGAGAACAAGAATTCCCATACCGACCATTTAAAAATTAGTGTTAAAGCTAACATAATAAAAACTGAAATTAACATGACTCCATCTCTAGGGCCTAATTTAAAATACGAAAAGAACATCAGATGTCACTTCTTTCACTATTTAATATAGACTAAATAAGTTCAACCAGAATTTGATTGTGTATGTAGAATCTTTAGGTAGCCTTTTTCCTTTTTAATCGCGAGTTGTTCGAATATAGCGGATGGAACAGGCAGATTCCGTAAAATCTCGACAAACACGTTTATCTCCAGCAAGAAGAAGTCTAGGAATAATTCAAACATCCATTTAAATCCCAAAAATATTATAACACCGCTTTCATTCTTGCTGAAAGCCATTTTATAAAGATCATTCCAAAAACTTTCATGTCGTCATTTTGACCACAAATGGTCCACAGATGAATCTAAAAAAAGGCATCTATTTAGGAGCTCACATTGATTCTTAATCCGTGAGACTTAAGTCTAAATAGATGCCTTTTTAATCTATATTATTTTTTATTATCATTATTCAATTTGATGATTTCAAGAATTACATCAACGGCTTTTTCCATGGACTCTTCAGCCACATATTCAAAACGACCGTGCATATTCTCCCCACCAGCAAATAGGTTTGGAGTTGGCAAGCCCTTAAAGGAAATAGTCGAACCATCGGTCCCACCACGAACTGGGGCTTCGTCAGGCTCGATATTGAGATTCTCCATTGCTTTTTCAGCAATCTTCACAACATCCATATGATCTTTAATGACATCAATCATATTGTAATATTGATCTCCCATATCAATTTCAACTGTACCTTGACCATACTTGTCATTCAATTGTTTAACAATTTCAGTAACTTTATTCTTACGACTCTCTAAGCCATCGCGTTCAAAGTCACGAATGATATATGACAAATCAGTATGATCGACCGTACCATTCTCTTCAAGCAAATGGAAAAATCCTTGGCGATCTTCGGTTTGTTCAGGAACTTCCATACTAGGTAAAGCATCTTCAAATTTGCGAGCAACTGTCAATGAATTGATCATAATACCTTTAGCTTCTGATGGATGAACATCCTTACCATTAACGTGAACTTTCAAACTAGCAGCACTGAATGTTTCATACTCCAATTGACCAACTGGTCCACCATCGACTGTATAGGCGAAATCAGCTCCAAAATCAGCTACGTCAAAATTCTTAGCACCGGTTCCTATTTCTTCATCAGGACCTAAGCCGATTTTGATCTTGCCATGTTTAATCTCTGGGTGACCGATAAGATATTCCATCGTTGTAATAATTTCTGAAACACCAGATTTATCATCTGAGCCCAACAAAGTATCTCCACTTGTCGTAATCAAAGTTTGACCAGCATATTTAGTTAATGAAGGGAAAACTTCTGGATCCAAAGTATACTTTCCATCATCGTCCAATTTGATAACACTCTTACCATCATAATTTTCAACGATTTTAGGTTTGATGTTTTCTGAGTTGAAGTCAGCTGTATCAATGTGTGAGATCAATCCCAAAACTGGAACATCATAGTCAAGATTTGATGGCAATTCAGCGGTCAAATATGAATCAACTTTGCGAATCTTAACATCCTTCAGACCAATTTCTTTTAATTCAGTTGCCAATTTCTTCAAAAAGACTGTCTGTCTTTCAGTTGAAGGAATCGTCGTTGAATTCTCATCTGAACGAGTATTTTGTTTTACATATCCCAAGAAACGAGGAATTAATTTTTCATATTTTATTGCCATTACCGCACTCTCCCTATAAAAAGTTATATGGTTCTGTATCTACTTCTGATTGTACTATATCTAGGTCCCATTTATTAGATTTTTTCCAATCTTCTAACAAACTTGCCATTTCTTTTATAAAGATTGCTTCAATATGATGACCTGGATCAACTACGTTTAAACCGTTAGCCATCATATCGTGGGCAGTATGATAGTAAACATCCCCAGTTATAAAGGTATCAGCCCCAGCTGCTAAAACCTCTGGGTAGAATTTACCGCCATCGCCACCAATAATAGCGACTTTTTTAACTTTTTGTCCCAAATCAGATTTCACATAACGCAAATTAGAAACATGAAAAGCATCGCGAACCATCTTTGCAAAATCGATTAAATCCATCGGTTCCTTTAAGTCACCCATGCGTCCAAGTGAATAATCATCATCTTCATTAAGGAAACGAACATTATTCAAGCCTAATTCTTCCATCAACCAATCATTCATTCCACCATGAGCCTTATCAAGATTAGTATGCACCGCATGGACCGCAATATTATGTGACAATAAATCACGATACATTCTATTCTGTGGCGAAGCTAGATCCAAGTTTTTAGCTGGGTGAAACATAATTGGATGATGTGCCAAAATAAAATCGACATTCTTATCAATTGCTTCCTTAACAACTTGTGGACGAACATCTAATGTCGTCATGAGACGATGCACATCTTGATTACGATCACCAATTTGAAAACCGGTAGGATCGCCATCTTCTTTAATTGCCAATGGAGCAAATTCATCAATATGATTGATAATATCTTGAACTTTAATTTTAACCATTATAATATCTCCTTGATATATTTGATATATTGGTTCATTAAATCAATTTTTGCTTGATCGATCTCTTTTGCATGTTTCATATTTTCGAGTGCTTTATGATAGCCGTTCAATTTATGTTGCCACTTTGCAACAAAAGTTGGACTCTTTTTAGTCATCAAAACTGGTCCCATTAAAAATTGAGCCTCAGTTAAAGGTTTAGTTTTATCGACACGACCAGCCTTAATGATTTCATAAACGTGATGCTCTTCATTAACGATATCTTCATCAACGATTTCAAAACCGTTTTCGACCAACCAGTGACGTACAAGCGGTTCACCAATATTTGGTTGCAAAACCAACGTCTTCACATGAGAAAGTTGCTCCTCAGTTGCTCTGGTTAAGATATTTTGAATCAAAATACCGCCCATACCAGCAATCACGACTGTATCAATTTGATCATCAGCCTTAATTACTGCTAGGCCATCACCTAGTCGAACATCAATATTATTGCTTAAACCAAACTTTTCAACGTCTTCTTTGGAGCGAGACATTGGACCTTTTGCTACTTCACCAGCAATTGCAAAATGACAAACATCATTTTCGATTAATTCTACTGGCAAATAGGCATGATCAGATCCTATATCAGCTACTCTTGTATCCTTATCAACCATTTGATAAACGGCTTGTAATCTCTTTGAAAGTAAAGTCACTTCAACCTCTATTCTGCAGTCTTCTTATCTAAGTCTGTCATGTATTCACGTGTCATTGGCATAGCTGTACCACTTGGTCCATTTGTCAAAAGATATTGAATAACATCAATATTTCCACTTTCAAATGAAGCGGCACAAGCTTGTAGATACAAATCCCACATCCGAACAAATCTTTCACCATACATTTGGTCAACTTGGTCCTTAACCTTATTAAAGTTATGGTCCCAAATCTCAACAGTCTTTTGATAGTGACGACGAAGTGGTTCCATATCGCCAATTTGTAATCCAGCGTCTAAGATATGACCAACATTTTCTTTAACATCAGGAATGTACCCACCAGGGAAGATATACTTAACTAACCAAGCATCGACACCAACACCATAGTGTTGACCAGTGATACCATGGATCAAAGCATTACCGTTTGGCTTCAAAACATCTTTAACGGTCTTAAAGTAACCAGGCAAATTATCCTTACCAACATGTTCGAACATTCCGACTGAAACAACGTGATCAAATTTTTCATTAACTTCACGATAATCTTCCAACATAACTTCCATTTGGTCGCTCAAGTTCTCATCTTGAATCTTTTGGTTAACATAATCATATTGTTCTTGACTAAGCGTAACACCTTTAGCCTTCAAGCCATACTCTTTTGCAGCAGTGAACATCATAGTACCCCAGCCACAACCAATATCAAGGATTGTCTCGCCTGGTTTAGTATTCAACTTATTTAAAATATGGCGAACTTTGTTCATCTGAGCTTGCTCCAAAGTATCCTCTGGTGTTCTGAAATAAGCACATGAGTAAGTCATAGTCTTATCAAGCCATAATTTATAAAAATCATTACCAATATCATAATGTTCTTGAATTTCCTTTTTGTTACCCTCTTCTGAATGATTGAACTTAGGGATATACTTCTTCAACTTCAAACTTGACATAAAACTATCAGATTGAGTATAAGCTGATGTGATCAATTTTTGGATTGAACCATCAATTTCAATTTTTTTATCCATATAAGCTTCACCAAGTGTCAATGTGGCGTGCTTAACAACTTCAGAAATAGGAATCTTGTCATTAAACTTAACAGTTATATCAGACTTTCCTTCTGGTCCATAAGTCTTTTCTTTCCCGTCCCAAAAAATCACCTTAATAGGAATTGTGAATGAACGTGAAAATATTTCATCGTAAATCTTTTTATCTAACATAACTATCCTCCAAAAAATATATATACTAATTGTAAAACAAATGTTTAAAAAAAATAAACTAAAACTCTCTTTTTCATAAAAACATATTAAATAATATGTCTCTTTTTCATGAAAAAGAGGATTACCTTTAGGTAATCCCCAATTTTATTCGATTATTCAAGAAAATCCTTCAATTGTTTAGATCTTGATGGATGACGCAATTTTCTCAAAGCTTTGGCTTCAATCTGACGGATTCTCTCACGAGTAACGCCAAAGACCTTACCAACCTCTTCAAGAGTTCTTGTCCGACCATCATCAAGTCCGAAACGTAGCCGAAGTACGTTTTCTTCACGATCTGTCAAAGTATCCAAAACATTTTCAAGTTGTTCCTTCAACAATTCATAAGAAGCGTGGTCTTCTGGACTAGTAGCATCAGAATCTTCAATGAAGTCACCTAGATGTGAATCATCCTCTTCACCAATAGGTGTTTCAAGAGAAACTGGCTCTTGAGCAATCTTCAAAATATCACGGACCTTACCAGTTGGCATATCCATTTCAGCACCAATTTCTTCTGGAAGTGGTTCACGACCTAAGTCTTGAAGTAATTGACGTTGAATTCTGATCAACTTGTTGATTGTTTCAACCATATGAACAGGAATACGGATTGTTCTAGCTTGATCAGCAATAGCACGCGTAATAGCCTGTCTGATCCACCAAGTTGCATACGTTGAAAACTTGAACCCTAACCTGTAATCAAATTTTTCAACAGCTTTCATTAGACCCATGTTACCTTCTTGAATCAAATCCAAGAATTGCATCCCACGACCAACGTATCTCTTAGCAATGGAAACAACCAAACGTAAGTTAGCTTCAGCCAAAGCTTGTTTAGCTTCTTCGTCGCCTTGTTCAATCTTCAAAGCCAAATCAACTTCTTGTTGAGCATTTAATAAAGGAACACGTCCAATTTCCTTCAAATACATACGAACAGGATCATTAACTTTAATATCTGTTGTTGTCGTAGTACCTTTTTTCTTACTCTTCTTGGCTTCGCTCTTTTCCTTTAGAAGTGCAAGTTTACTTGGATTACCATTGTCGTCGACAACGCCGATACCAACATCTTCAAGTTCACTGATAAAGTTATTTAGAGCTTCACCCTTAAGCTTGTAAGGCTTAATGATTTTTTCTTGTAAATCATCTTCTGTGATCTTACCAGTTTTCTTAAGATCCTTAATAAGTTTCTTTGTAGCAGTCTTTAATTCTTTTGATACTGTTGTTTTCTTTGTTGCCATATATTATATTCCTCCAGTATGCTTAATTGCTAAGAATTCTTCTCACATTAATCAATTGCTTCGTTAAATCCAACTGTAACTTATTGTCACCAACCATCGCCGCCTTTTTAAGTTGCTGATTGATTTCTTTGATCTGATCTTCCAGACTGGAATTCTTAATATTACTGATGTAATCATCAATTTCTTGATCATTGTATTCATCAGGCATATTCATCATTTCCAAATCAGCCAATAAATTCTTATCATCATTATCCAATACATTCATAAAATCAGAAATATTAATCTCTTCTTCTACATCATCTGATTCGACATAAGATAATAAATTGTCAAAAATACGTTGGTAACTTTGATGAACAAATTGGAAGCCATCACCTTTAAGATTGACTCGTACCTCCGGAAAATTAATTGCCCAATACAAAAGATATCTTTCGGATTTTTCCAAGCGATCATATTTAGGCTTGACGCTTGAGGTAACTTGGTCAAGCGCTTTTTGTTGAATGTTCTTGTAATTGTTAGCTGGCTCTTTAATAGCCAATTGTCGACGTAAAGTATCAAGTTCTTTGTTGATGGCTTCTTTGGATACTCCCATCTCATCGGCAACTCGACTAACATACATATCAACTTCAACGGGTGACTGTAATTTAACTATTTCATGCAATGACTGATTTAAAAATTCTAACTGATCATGTTCGTTATTTAGATTATAATTACGCTTGAAATAATTCAAAATAAACGAAATAGGTGTTTGAACTCCATTGTTAGTTAAATTTTGAAATTTCTCTGCGCCTTCACTACGGATATATTCATCAGGATCCTTCTTATCAGGAATACTGATTACTCCATAGGTAAAACGATCATCATTCAATTGCGTCAACGCCCGATAAGTTGCCTCGACACCAGGATCATCGCCATCGTAACAAACATTGATTTGATTAGTTAAACGACTTAAAGTATATAACTGATCATCGGTCAAACTAGTACCCATCGAAGCGACACCATTAGTCACTCCAGCTTTATAGGCACTGATGACATCCATGAATCCTTCAAATAAAATAACATTGCTCTTTTCACGAATCTCCTTTTTGGCATTACTCAAATTGAATAACGTTTTTCCCTTATTAAAGATTGACGTTTCAGGACTGTTTAAATATTTAGCTGTGGAAGCATTTTTATCCAAAACACGCCCTGAGAAAGCAACTATATTACCAGATTCATCAGTTATCGGAATCATTACCCGATCACGGAATCGATCGAATAATTGACCCTCTTGATTTTCAGCGAATAGTCCTGACTTTCTCAAAACATCTTCACTGACATCACGACCTTTAAAAAACTGTAATAAAAGGTCGTTATTACTTGGTGCATAACCGATATTAAAGGTTTCAATTAAATCATTACCTAAATCACGATTATTGAGATACTTCAAAGCCTGCGTACCATTTTCCGTTTTCAGCAAAATGTGACTATACAGCTTGGCTGCATCAGAATACATTTTTAATAAAACTCGACTATCTGAATTCTGATACTGAGTAGTTGCTTGATACTGATCAGGTACAGGAATATTTCCCATCTGTGCAACTTCAATTACAGACTCCGGAAATGACTTGCTTTCGATTTCCATGATGAACTTAAAAACATTACCACCGCGACCGCAACTAAAGCAATGAAAAATCTGCTTATCTTCTGCGACTGAAAATGAAGGCGTTCGTTCTTCATGAAAAGGACACAATCCAAATAGATTCTTCCCTGACTTCTTCAACTGCACATACTTACTAACGACGTCCACAATGTTAGTCTTCGAAGTAACTTCATCGATGAATTCCTGAGGAATTCGTGTTGCCACGACACACACCCCCTCACAGAATATTTATGAAACCAAACACACAATCTAACACATTCATTTAGCTAAAACAAATATGTTGGATCACACTCGTGACATAGAAATAAAAAAGTGCTCCCGTAAAAAAGTGCGAACTGGGACCACTAGTCACTTGTCAACTATTTATTATACACGGTTTAGTTTGTTTGTCACGTATTTTACTCAAAGATTTAATACAAAAAGCCCTATAATTGTCAGATTATTTTCCTCTAACGATTATAGAGCTTTTCAATCATTTTTCCATTAAATTATTTTGTAATGACTTTAGATAAATCACCCAGATTAGCAATTAAATGATTAGCAATAACCAATTGTGTCAAACGGTTATTCTTAACTTTTTCATCCTTAGCCATGATCATATTCTCATCGAAGTATGAATCAATAGTTGGACGTAAAGCAGCTAATTGTTTGAATAGATCTTCAGCATTATCATTATTGATCTTTGCTACTTGTTCTTTTAATTTAGCTTCAGAAGGATTCTCAAAGAGTGAATCATCCACCGTTAAATCATCTGAATAGCCAAACTTAGCTTTCTTAGACAAGTTGACGATTCTACCTAAAGCTTCCATGACAATCTTAAAATCATCATCTGAAACATGATTTTGAAGTACCTTAGCAACATCAATCATAACGATTGGATCAACATTTGACCCACCAGCAACGGCATCGATAATATCTACTCTGATCTTATCTTTCTTCAATAATTGACGAACACGGTCAATCATGAAGTCATCAATATCCTTTGTGTGCTTGCTTAAATCTAACTTAGCCGGAACAGTTACATTATCTTCTAAGTAGTTTTGCAAACCATCGAAATTCAATGACCATTGATATTGATTCAAAATTCTAACAATACCATAGGCTTGACGACGTAATGCATAAGGATCATTTGAACCACTTGGAATCAAATCAACAGCAAAGAAAGTAACGATTGAATCAATCTTATCAGCAATAGCTAATGCGGCCCCCACCTTACTTTTTGGAAGTGCGCCTTCAGAAGAAATTGGCATGTAATGTTCTCTAATTGCTTGAGCTACAGCCTTTGTTTCACCCATGATCTCAGCATACTTTTCACCCATGACACCTTGAAGTTCAGAGAACTCATCGACCATGCTAGTTACAAGGTCAAATTTATAGATATCACTAGCACGTAATAGATCCTTTTTCTCGGTTTCAGAAAGATCAAAAATATCAGCCAAATGTTCAGCAATTTGATGAACACGAGCCATCTTCTCATACATGGTACCAATCTTAACGTGGAAGTTAACTGACTTCAATTTTTCAACATAATCAGCAATTGTCTTCTTTTGATCTTCTTTAAAGAAGAAATCGGCATCTTCAAGACGGGCCACTAGAACTTTTTCATTACCACGAACAACATTTTCAATATGTTCGCTGTTACCATTTCTAACGCCAATGAAGTAAGGAGCTAACTCTCCATTTTGGTCACGAACGTAGAAGTATCTTTGGTTATCCTTCATTGAAGTAATCAAGACTTCATCAGGAATCTCCAAATATTTCTTATCAAATGATCCATAGAAAGTAGTTGGATATTCAACTAAGTTGTTAACCTCTTCCAATAGATCTGGATCGACATCAACATCCCAATCATTATCTTTAGCAATCTTATCAATTTGATCAGAAATCATTTGTTTGCGGACTGAGGCATCCACGATCACAAATTGTGATTTGAGTTTCTCAACGTAATTCTTTGCATCGTCAATTTCAATATCTTCGCCTAAGAATCTATGTCCACGAGTCATTCGACCGGATTTAATATCCAAAACCTTGACCGGAACTTCTTCATTATCAAGTAATGAAACTAGCCAATGGATTGGACGAATATATTCAAAATCATATGAACCCCAACGCATTCTAGTTGGGAAAGTAATTGACTTGATAACTTCATCCATATGACTCAAAATATCTTCAACTTTTTGACCATCTTCGTGCTTTTGAATATAAGCGTATTCTGTCCCCTTCAATTCTTCAAAGAAAATATCATCAGGAGTCATTTTTTGTCCGCGGGCAAAGCCTTGAGCAGCCTTAGTCCAATTACCATCGGCATCTTGAGCAATCTTTTTAGAAGGACCTTTAGCTTTAATGTCAATATCAGTTTGTTTATCAGCGATACCTTTAACAAAAATCGTCAAACGTCTAGGAGTAGAAAATTTTTCAATTGAATTAAAGGAAATACGGTTTTCTTTCAAAAACTTTTCCGTTCTTTGAGCAAATTGTTCAACACTCTTGGTTACAACATGGGCTGGCATTTCTTCCAATCCAATTTCTAACAAGTAATTTTTAGTCATTTTCATTCTCCTTTGCTGCCTTGCTATTTGCTAATAATGGGAATCCACGTTTCTTTCTTTCTTCAACGAAGGCTTTAGCTACCTTATGGGCCATCTTTCTAATTCTTGATAAGAAAGCAGCACGTTCAGTAACCGAAACGGCCCCACGAGCATCAAGTAAGTTAAATGTATGTGAACATTTCAAAATATAATCATAAGCTGGATGAACTAATCCTAGATCCATCAAACGATTAGCTTCTTTTTCATAGTCATCAAAGAACTTGAACAACATATCCTGATTACTTTCTTCGAAAGAATACTTAGAATGCTCATATTCTGGTTCCTTGAAAATATCACCATATAAGACGCCATCGCCCCATTCAAGATCGTAAACAGAATTAACATCTTGAATGTAAGAAGCCAAACGTTCTACACCATAAGTGATTTCACTAGTAGTTGGGTGACATTGAAGACCACCAACTTGTTGGAAGTATGTAAATTGAGAAACTTCCATACCATCTAACCAAACTTCCCAACCAACACCGGCACAACCCATTGAAGGGTTCTCCCAGTTATCTTCAACGAAACGAATATCGTGCTCAAGTGGTTCAATTCCTAGAGCACGCAATGAGTCTAAATAATACTCTTGAATATTTTCTGGAGCTGGTTTCATAACAACTTGGAATTGATGATGTTGGTACAAACGGTTAGGGTTTTCACCATAACGACCATCAGCTGGACGTCTTGAAGGTTCAACGTAAGCTGCGTTCCATGGTTCTGGACCGATAGCTCTCAAAAATGTATAAGGGCTCATTGTTCCAGCACCCTTTTCTGTATCATATGCCTGCATCAACATGCAGCCCTTACTGCCCCAAAACTTTTGAAGCGTAAGAATCATATCTTGAATATTTAACTTCTTAACCATATTTTCTCCCTTCAGGCAAAACTCGCCAAACAAAAAAATCCCTTGCAGGGTACACTAAGGTACTCTCTGCAAGGGACGATTATTCGCGGTTCCACCCTAATTCAGGACAAAGTCCTGCTCTTTTATATTAAAATTAAAAAATTTACGCCATGAATCTGTTCAGGGCTTCCACCATCCCCTGTCGCTGTTTTCACAAGTACAAATATAACCATTTTTTAATAGGTTGTCAATTGACTAAAAACGCCAACGTTTCATTTTATCAATAAAATTTTTACTCTTAGAGTAATAGCCTACAGTTCCCAAATAAATTGCGTCAATCGCGTGTTGAATTAGATCCTTATTATTTTCTTTGATCTCTATTTTACCAATTTGATCAAGACTGATCTTACTGAACAGTCGCAAAAAATAAACGATTCTTTTAGGAATGTGCAATCGATGTATATCGCTATCAAAATGTTTTGAACAAATCAAGCCTCCTAAAAGGACTGAAAAGTCAAACACGCCTTCAGTTTCGCCACCGACCACACAAGAATCCATATTTGGTTTAACCCCAAAAGCATCCAATAATTGCATCTGCATAATATTAACAACAATTTGAGCATCATAGCCATTATCTATATATAACAAAGCTTTAAATAGCCTACGATACCAAACATCCGGTACTGGGTCATCAATAAAAGCTTCGTGGAATAGGTCGAATAAAAAAGTTGCATAGGCATTCAATTCAATATCTTGAACTATTTCATCGAATTGTTTGATATTACTAGCTGAGTTCAAATAAGACAGACCACTATCACGCACAACTCCAGTATATTCACCATATGAAAAGGTAATGACTGATCCTGATATTTTAGACTTAGAATTCTGAGTCCCACGAACTAAAAAAGTTCGAAAACCATACTCTTTCGTCAAAATAGTCACAAGTGCATCCCGTTCTTTATAGCGCTGACGTCTAACAACTATTCCAAAAAAATTAGTTGCCGTTTGATGCATTAATTATTGAGGTCCTTCATTGAGTAACCGGCACTAGCTAAGAAGGCTTTATCGTCACGCCAATTCTTTTTAACACGAACCCAAAGCTTCAAATTAATCTTCTCACCCAATAAATGTTCAATTTTAATACGGGAACCAATACCGATGTTCTTCAACATTGAACCGCCACGACCAATAACGATTGGCTTTTGACTCTCACGTTCAACGTAAATATAAGCTTCAATCTGTAACTTGCCAGCTGCACTTCTTTGATTCATTGATTCAACCACGACCGCAATTGAATGAGGAATCTCATCACGAGTATCTTCCAAGATCTTCTCACGGATCAATTCACCGACAATAAAATATTCAGGATGATCGGTAATTTGATCATCAGCATAATATTTAGGACCCTCTGGTAAATGTTTTGTCAAAGTATCCATCAGATCATCAACATTGATTCCTAATGAAGCCGAAATAGGAATAACTTCAGCAAAATCCATTAGATCTTTATATTCATCAATTTGAGGAGCCATTTCATCCGGATTGATCAAGTCAATCTTGTTCAAAATCAAGAAAACAGGTGCTTTAATCTTCTTCAATTCTTCAATAATGAATTTGTCTCCAGGACCAGACTTCTCACCAGCCTCAGTCATAAATAGTACTGCATCAACTTCCTTCAAAGCAGAAACGGCCGCTTTATCCATGTACTGATCCAAATCATTATGTGGCTTATGAATTCCTGGTGTATCCAGGAAAATAATTTGACGATTATCGTCAGTAAAAATGCCTTGAATCTTATTACGGGTCGTTTGGGGCTTAGGCGAAGTGATTGCTATCTGCTCTTTAATAATTCGATTCATAAATGTTGATTTACCAACATTTGGACGCCCAATAATCGCTACGAAGCCTGATTTAAAATTTTTATTATCCATATTAATCCATATCCTCATCACTGAATGCCAGTGGCAAAATTTGTTTAAAGCTATATTCTTTGAACTCGTTATCCTTATTAGCCAAAAATACGATGTTGTCAGGCTCCATGAACTCACTCATCACTTGACGACAAGCTCCACAAGGCTTTGACATTTCCGCAGTATTATTAACTACTAAGATGGCCCTTACTTTAGTTGCACCTTCTGAAACCGCCTTAAAAATTGCTGTTCTTTCAGCACAATTAGTTAATCCATAAGAAGCGTTCTCAACATTAACACCAGTATAAATTTGACCATCTTCACAAATAATTGCTGCACCAACCGCATAATTCGAGTATGGCGCATAAGCATGATCCATTGCTTTACTGGCAAGATCAAACAAGCGTTTTTCGCTAATTTCCACTGACTTCAGTCTCCTTTTTTGTTTCTCACTAACAAGTATAATACAAGAAAATTATCAAACCACAAAGAAATATCCTACCTAGTGGCAATTATTTTCCCTAATGAAACTAATATCCGTGATAACTAAAAATAAATTATCACGGATATCTTTTTCTAATACATAAATTATTTTTCTAAGCCATAAGCACCAAGAATCTTTTCTTGTAGTCCAATCATGACTTTTTCGTCCTCTTTTTTAATATGGTCATAACCATTGAGGTGTAAAATTCCATGAACAATTGTGTAACCTAATTCACGGTCAAATGAATGTTCATAGTCTTTAGCATGTTCGGCCACGATCTCAGTACTGATGAAGAGGTCGCCGAGATCAACTGGCAAATCAGGAATTTGATTTTCCAAATAATCTAGTGAATCCTCACCATCATTAATGGCAAAGCTAATAACATCAGTTGCTCGATCAACGTTACGATACTCTTTATTGATATCATGAATACCATCTTTAGTCACAAAATGAATCGATAACTGCGTATTATCTTTTAATTTCAATTCGTTAAAAGTAAATTGCACAATATCTTTGACCCAATTTTCTCTATCTTTGTCGATCAAATCATCATCATTAAAAATTTCTAAGTCCATAACAATTCCCCAATATTATTTTTCTTTTTTATCTGATTCCTCATAAGCATCAATAATTTCAGCTACTACCGGATGTCTTACAACATCAGCGGAAGTAAAGTTTACAAATTCAATATGTGGCAAGTTTTTCAAAACTGACTGTGCCTGAATCAAACCACTACGAGTATGTCCTGGTAAATCAATCTGCGAAATATCACCATTGACAATCATCTTCGAGTCAAAGCCTAGACGAGTTAAGAACATTTTCATTTGTTCACGCGTCGTATTCTGAGCTTCATCTAAAATAACAAAAGCCTCATCTAGCGTCCGACCTCTCATATAAGCTAGTGGTGCTACTTCAATCACGCCTCTTTCCAACAAACGACCCGTGTGATCTGATCCTAATATGGCATACAGTGCGTCATAAATCGGTCTCATGTAAGGATCGACCTTTTCCTTTAAATCACCAGGAAGAAATCCTAAGCTCTCTCCAGCCTCAACAGCGGGTCTGGTCAGAATAATTCTTTGAACCTTACCTTGTTTCAAAGCTGCAACGGCCATGACAACGGCTAAATATGTTTTACCAGTACCCGCAGGACCAATTCCAAAGGTGATATCATTATGATTTATTGCATTAACATATTGTCTTTGTCCAAAATTACGAACGCGAACTGGTTTTCCACTAAAATCTTTAATTAATTCATCTTTATACAAATCGCCAAAATAATCGAGTGTACCTTTTTCGTCCATCTTTAGACCACTGACGATATCAGCTGATCCTAAAGTTACACCACTATTAGCTAATTCCATGAATTTCTTTAACAAAGCCAATGTATGCTTCACATTGTCTTCTTTACCCGTAACGTCTAAATGATCCCCAAAGGCGTTTATTTCAACTTCTAATCCTTCTTCAATCAAATGTAAGTTACTATCATTAACACCAAAAAGGTTAATGGCATTTTGAGGATTCTTAATTTGAATGCTCTCTTTACTTTGTTCAACTTTTTCTGTCAATAGAAACCAACCTCCATCTTACTTGAATGATAGCACAGTGCAGGTTTTTTTTTACAAAAAAAAGGTTAAAACAATGTAAATTGTTTTAACCTTTAAGAAACTATTAACGACGTTTCTTATTGCGCTTACGAGCAGCCTCAGACTTTAACTTTCTCTTGACACTTGGCTTTTCGTAAAACTCACGTTTTCTATATTCTTGAAGAGTACCACTCTTTGAAACGGAACGTTTGAATCGACGAAGAGCATCATCAAGCGACTCGTTTTCACGAACGACGGTTTTTGCCATATGATAATCCCTCCTTCCGATTTCTAACGTAACTGTCTATTGCTCTTGCAGTTCATATGTTATTATAACAAAAAGAAGGTAATGTTCAAATATTTTTTTTAATTTTTTTGGAGGAAATTATTATGGATCAAAAATTAAGCGTCTTCGTTTTGTCAGATGGTGTCGGTGAAACCGCTCTAAGAGTAGCTAAAGCGGCATTTGCTCAGTTTCCTGATATGGATACAACCTATACTAAATATCCCTTTGTAAAAAATAATTCTCAGCTAATAAGTATCTTAAATTTAGCCAAAGACAAACAAGCTGTCATTTTGCACACTATTGTTTCAACTGAAATTTGTAATACGATCAATGAATTTTGCCAAGAGAACCAATTAACTTACTATGATATCTTGAATCCAATCATTGGAACCTTTTCTCAAATGGTCCATCAAAAACCCTTAAGGAAAAAAGGACTCCTGCATGAGTTAGATAAAGATTACTTCGATATGATCTCCGCAATGGAGTTCACTGTCACAAACGATGATGGTAAAAACCCTAAAGGGTTCTTAGAAGCAGATCTAGTTTTACTCGGTATCTCAAGAACCTCGAAAACCCCTCTATCGCTTTATCTAGCAAATAAAAACATCAAGGTGGAATTTACCACTAGGCCCAACAACGGCCCTCCCAGAGGAATTATGGTCGGTTGATCCGCATAAGATCATTGGATTAACCAATGATATGAATGTTTTGAGAAAAATACGTCGCCAACGTATGATTGCTTACGGACTAGACCCTAATACAACTTACTCTGGAGAAGAAGAAATCCAAAAAGAATTAGATTACTCAAATAAGATTTATGAAAAGATCGGTTGTCCTGTTATCAATGTAGCTGAACGCTCAATTGAAGAGACTGCCGCAATTATTATGGAAAAGCTTAATTTTAATGGTTACAAGAAAAGCTAACTCAATGAGTTAGCTTTTTTGATTTGCTTGAATTAATTTAGTTTTCATTTCTGGATCAAATTTATTTAAACGTAACATTTCAATTTCCGGTTTGAAAGGTGCAATCCCCTTCTTGTCGTTTTCATCCCTTTTTACATATGGTGTTTCCATAATTTTGGGAATATTTTCCAACTGAGGATGATGTGCCACGTAATTTAAAGCATCGAAACCGATCGTTCCAAAGCCAATATCTTCATGACGATCTTTATGTGAGCCACGCTCATTTTTAGAATCATTGAGATGGATCACTGACAGTTTATCCAATCCAACTATGTGATCAAATTCATTCAAGACACCGTCAAAATCATTTTTCACATCATAACCTGCATCACTCATATGACAAGTATCCATCGTTACTGATAATTTGTCATTACTCTGACAATTATCAAAAATTTCCGCAATTTGTTCAAAAGTGATTCCCACTTCTGTCCCTTTGCCTGCCATAGTTTCAATAGCAATTGATACTTTTTGGTTGGGTTCAATTATTTCATTAAGAGCGTGACCAATTTGTTTCAAAGCAACTTCTGGTCCTTGATTGAGATGAGCTCCTGGATGAAAACTCAGGGCTTCAATTCCCAAAGCATCACAACGTTTGATCTCCTCTTTCATAAAAGAAATCCCAAAAGTTAAATTCTGAAGCTTAACCGTATTGCCCAAATTAATAATGTAGGGAGCGTGACCTATTATATGGTCAATTCCGTAGAGTTTTAAAAGCCGTTGACCTTCAGGAATATTCATTTCTGAAACATCTTTTCGACGAGTATTTTGCGGTGCACCAGTGAAAATCATCATCGCATTTGCATCGTAACTGTGAGCTTCTTTGGCTGATCCTGCCAACATTTTAGGCGCCTTCATCGCAACATGTGAACCAATTATCATTTTCTACCTCCTTAGATTCTTCGCCAAAATTATATCATAAAAAAAGTGAAGCCCATTGGACTTCACTTGATAAGCATTAATATATATGGGCCTGATAAAACCTACCCATGACTTTAACAGTATCTGTAACACTAACAAACGCGTGCGGATCGGAATTGATCATTGCGTTCTCTAAATCATGAAGCTCGGCTCGAGAAATAACAGTAAATAAAATTGTCTTCTCTTCATGTTTATATGCACCTTCAGCGTCATGAACAATAGTGATACCACGTCTCATTTCGTTTTGAATTTGTGTAATAACATTCTTAGGTTTGGAAGTCACAATCATCACTTGAAGTTTTTGATCCTTGTTATAGATCATATCAATCACTTGACCATTGATAAAGATACTGACAGCACTGTAAAGAGCGTGAACCCAACCGAATAGAAAACCAGCGCAGGCTACAATGAAAATATTAAATATAATATTAATTGTCCCGACACTCTTACCTGTCTTCTTACGTAGAATAATACCCAAGATATCAATTCCACCGGTCGAAATACCATTTCTCAAGGCCATCCCTGTACCAAATCCGTTTGCTACCGCACCAAAAATTGCACAGACCAAAGGATCAGCTGTGATTTTGATTGGTGGCAATAAATGCATCATTAAACTGGCTAAAGCTACAGCAATAACTGTAAAAACTGTAAATTTATGGTCAATTTTTCTCCATGCTAATACAAATAATGGAGCATTCAATGCAAAATACATAACGGCAGTCGATAGATTAAATGGCAACCACCGTTGAGATATCGTTGAAATCAACTGTGCAGCACCTGTTACGCCTGAACCATAAATACCACCTGGCGTCCAGAACATGTTAACCGCAATTGACACAGCAATGGAATATAAGAATGCTACTGAAACCTTGGATAAGTATTGATGTCTTTCGATCAACTTATCTATTTCACCCATACTAAAAGTTCTCCTAAATTGTCTTAAGTTACCTAAACAATATTAGCACAAATGAAAAATATTTCAGTTATTTATGGTGTTTTTTAATAAATTCTCCACGTCCACCGCTTTCTTCAAGTTGGTATCTCAATGGATTCTTCTTATAGAAGTCTTGGTGGTAGTCTTCGGCATCATAGAATGTTTTAGCAGGAAGAATTTGTGTAACGATAGGATCATCGTATTCTCCAGACTTTGCTAAAGCTTCTTTAGATTCCTCAGCGACTTCTTTTTGTTCCTCATTAGCATAATAGATCACTGGACGATAACTATCGCCACGATCTTGGAATTGGCCAGTAGCATCTGTTGGATCAGCTACCTGCCAGTAAATTTCAACTAATTGTTTATAAGTAATAATGTCAGCATCAAAGGTAATCTTTACAGCTTCAGTATGACCGGTCTTTCCAGTACATACTTCTTCATAAGTTGGATTTTCAACGTGTCCACCAGTATAACCTGAGACAACAGAAATAATACCTGGTTGTTGATCAAAAGGACTGACCATACACCAGAAACATCCGCCAGCGAAAATTGCAGTCTCTTTTTTCATCTATTCAACGTCCCCTTCTTCAACATACTTCTTATAATCTGAATATCCGTTTTCATCCATCTTTTCATATGGAACAAACTTTAAAGCAGCAGAGTTGATACAGTATCTTAAGCCACCCAATTCTTTAGGTCCATCGTTAAAGACATGACCCAAATGCGAATCAGCACCTTCACTTTTTACTTCAGTCCGTTCACGACTCAAACGAGTATCGCGACTTTCCTTTAGTTTGGCAATTGGTTCACTGAATGAAGGCCAACCGCATCCAGCGTCATACTTCTTAGCAGATGAAAACAATGGCTCACCGCTAGTGATATCGACATAAATACCCTTTTTGTAAAAATCATCGTACTTTCCACTGAAAGGACGTTCAGTCGCAGCGTTTTGAGTCACCTCATATTGTTCACTAGATAGACCTTCTAGATTCTTCTTGTACTCACTTGCCATAAAATCACTCCTTCTCATTAACTACAAGTTCTAGTATAAACATCAGAAATATTAAATCTACAAATATGCTCAGAAGCATACTGCCACAGTTGAATCCATTGCTCAGTTGTGCACAATTTAAATAATTTTCTAATGTTGTTCTAAGTCTACAACAATAGACTATTGTTTGGCAATGGGTTGTAAAATTCTAAAAAATAAAAAAAGTTATCTAATTATTAATGCGATTAGATAACTTTTCTACTATATCAAATTAATCTTTTTTACTTACTTCAATTCCGAGGTCAACCAATTGTTGATCTGAAACTTCCAATGGAGCATGTGTCATTGGTTCTGTAGCGTTTGAATTCTTAGGGAATGCAATAACATCTCTGATATTGTCTTTGCCTGAGAGTAACATTGCAAATCTATCCAAACCAATAGCCAAGCCACCATGTGGAGGACAACCGTATTGCAAAGCATCCAAGAGGAAGCCAAATTGTTCATAAGCTTTTTCTTTGGTGAAGTTCAAAGCTTTCAACATCTTTTCTTGAATTTTGTAATCATGGATACGGATTGAGCCACCGCCAAGTTCGTAACCGTTTAAGACGATATCATAACTTTGGGCGTAAGCCTTATGAGGATCTTCGCCATCATTTAGATAGTGAACATCTTCTTCATTAGGCATAGTGAATGGATGATGAGCAGCAGTCCAACGTTGAATACCTTCGTCATATTCAAACAATGGCCAATTAACAACCCAAATGAAGGCGAATTCTTTAGGATCGTAGAGATGTTGTTCTTTAGCAATAGCTTTTCTCAAGTATCCTAAAGCGTCAGCAACAACCTTTTTATTGTCAGCAACGAATAATACTAAATCATTATTTTCAAGACCCAAACGCTCAACTAGAGCATCTTTGTGATCCTTGATGAATTTAGAAACGCCACCAGTCATATCGTCGTCGTTATACTTGAACCAAGCAAGCCCCTTAGCGCCAAAACGTTTGATATATTCTTGATAATTTTCAATATTCTTACGTGAATACTTATCGGCTGCATTCTTAACTACAATAGCTTTAACTTGACCGCCGTTATCAATGGTATTCTTGAAGACCTTGAACTCAGTATCTTTCAATACTTCATTTAAGTTCTGCAATTCCATACCGAAACGAACATCAGGCTTATCTGAACCATAGCGGTCCATTGCATCATCCCAATCAATTCTTGGGAATGGTGTTTTAACCTCAATGCCCTTTTCGTCTTTCATAACACGGGCAATAAGTCCTTCAGTAACGGTCTGGATCTCCTTTTTGTTCATAAAGGAAGTCTCAAGATCAATTTGAGTGAACTCTGGTTGACGGTCTCCACGAAGATCTTCATCACGGAAACAATGTGCCAATTGGAAATAACGATCGAATCCACCGACCATTAGCAATTGTTTGAACAATTGTGGTGACTGAGGCAAAGCGAAGAAACGTCCTGGATAAACACGTGAAGGAACAAGATAATCACGAGCACCTTCTGGTGTTGATGGTGTCAAATTAGGTGTTTCGATGTCAATAAAACCATTTTCGTAGAGATATTCATTAACTGAATGCTTAATTTGAGCACGAGTTCTGATTGCTTTTTGCATTTCCGGTCTACGAAGATCAAGGTAACGATACTTTAATTTAGTCTCTTCTGAAGAATCAATACCGTCTTTAATTTCAAATGGTGGCGTTAATGACTTGTTAAGGATCTCAACCTTTTCAACAACAACTTCAACCTTACCAGTTGTCATTTCATCATTAGTAGCGCCTTCGCCACGTAATCTTACAGTACCCAAAACATTAATAACATATTCTGATCTCAAAGTCTCAGCAATATCTAAGACATCTTGATGGTCAGTATTAAATACTAATTGAACAATTCCCTTATAATCTCTTAGATCAACAAAAACTAAGCCACCTAAATCTCGGCGACGTTGAACCCAACCATCTAGAGAAACTTTTTTACCGACATATTTCTCAGTAATATTACCGCAATAATCTGTTCGTTCTTCCATATTTTATCCCTCGATTTTCTTCAATTCTTCAGCCAAGTTTTCCAACGATACGCTCACTTGATCACCAGTAGCCATATTCTTGACATTAGCTGTATCGTTTTCCAGCTCAGTATCGCCAATTGTTACTGTATATCTAGCATTCAAATTATTGGCTGTTCGGAATTGAGCTTTAATTTTTCTTTGTAGATAATCTTTATCAGCTGAAAAGCCAGCTAAACGTAGATTTGATAAAATCTTAACCGATGCACGTTCTGCCTTATCGCCAATTGTTACCAAATAAACATCTAGATTAGACTTTGTAGGCAAATCCTTATCCTTCAATAGCAACATCAAACGTTCTACACCAAGGCCAAAACCAATTCCTGGAGTTTGTGGTCCGCCCAACTCTTCGACTAGACCATTGTATCTTCCGCCAGCCAAGACTGTGATTTCTTTATTGTCAAAAACAGGATCCGTTACCATAAATTCAAAAATCGTATGATTATAGTAATCAAGTCCACGAACCATTGTAGAATCAACTTCATAATTGATTCCTAAATCTTCAAGCAATTGCTTCAAATAATCGAAACGTTGACTGGAAGCATCATTTAAGTAATCCAAGATTGAAGGTGCGTTAGCAACGATTTTTTTATCATTTTCACCTTTACTATCAAGAATTCGTAAAGGATTTTTTTCCAAACGAATTTGAGAATCTTCACTCAATTGGTCCTTAAATGGTGTGAAATAATCCACCAAGGCTTGATGATAATTAGCACGTGATTCGGGATCGCCTAGAGTATTTATGGCTACCTTTAAATTCTTAATTCCCAAACGATTTAAGAATTCTAAACCAACGGAAATAATTTCCGCATCCAACTCCGGTGAATCTGATCCAAAAGCTTCTACACCGATTTGATGAAATTGACGTTGACGACCTGATTGAGGCCTTTCATAACGAAACATTGGTCCCTTGTACCAAACTTTATAAGGTTTTATTTGATCTGGTCCATAAAGTTTATTTTCCACATAAGCTCGGACAACACCAGCTGTTCCTTCTGGTCTCAAGGCAATGTGTCGATCACCTTTGTCATGGAAATCATACATTTCCTTTGAAACAATATCAGATGTATCGCCTGACGATCTTTCAAAGACATCGTATGATTCAAACATTGGAGTTCTAATTTCAGAAAAACGATATTTATCAAATGTATCTTTTGCGACAGACTCGACATATTGCCACTTTTCAGATTCTCCTGGCAAGATGTCCATAGTCCCCTTTGGTTTTTGATAGCGCATAAATTCCTCCTTAATAAAAAGCACCCCTGTCCAATTCAGACAAGGGTGCTTTTTGCACGGTACCACCTAGTTTTTTTGCTGCAGTTAACGCCTGCCAAACGATTAGAACGTCACGCACTTAATTGTTATCTGTTCTCAGCTTCCAGATTCTCTGTAAAACAATTATTTGTTTTCAATATATTTATAAACTATCCGAAATAAACTATAAAGTCAAGTCTGGTACGTTATTTATTGCAATTTTTTTGAAATTTTACTATATTAAGAAAAATATCGATAAATCGTTAATTTTTTTAGAGAAAAACTCCATTCTATCTTTTAAGTTAGCATTTTTTTCAGTAAGATATACTTATGTAGTAGTATGGTATTTATACCACAAAGGACTCAGTTCAATGAAAAAAATTATAAAATTCTTCATTAAAAACCGGATTCTACTTTCTATCTTGTTATTGCTTACCTTATCGGGTTGGTCAACTGTCGCTCTAGCGAGTGCCAATTCAGTTATTGTTCAATCCGATTCTGTCAACGTTCGAGTCGGACCAGGACTTGCTTACGCTAACATGGGGCAAGTAAAAAAAGGCGACAAATTAGCTATTTTAGCCGAAAAAAACAAATGGTATCAAGTAAGATTATCTGGAGACAAAATTGGCTGGATTGCCAGCTGGTTGATTGACAATACTGAAGTAAGTTCAACAACCAATAAAGTTGGAATTGTAAAAGTACCTAATACAACTGTTTTTAAAAGTGCCGATTCTAATAGTAACGTCTTAGGGACAATCGAACAGTCTGAAAAGGTAACCATAATGTATCAAGAACAAGACTGGACACAGATTCTTTATAACGGAACTGCTGGTTGGGTCAAGTCAAGTTTTATACAAGGGACTGAAAAGACCTCGGGTTCTACCAATACTTCTAATAATGACAATGGTATTAAAACTGTTACTGTTACACAATCCAGTACTAAAATCAGAATTGAACCTAATCAAAACGGTCGAGTGGTAAAATCGGTAAAAGTCGGTAAAAAGCTTGATTACTTGGGCAAAAATGGTAAATGGTATAAGGTCCGTGACTCTGATGGTACTGTCGGTTATGTCGCTAGTTGGGTAGTTACGGTCTCAGGTACTAAGAGCGCTGTTAAATCAGGTGCTACTAATATATCAGAAGCTACGATCGTAATTGACCCTGGTCATGGTGGCAATGATTCTGGTGCTGAATCGAAAAAGAATACCTTCGAAAAGAACTTTACTTTGAAATACGCCAAGGCAATCAAAGAACAACTTGAAAAAACTGGAGCCAATGTCATCTTGACTCGTTCAGGAGATGACAGTAAGTCTCTTGGCGCTCGTGCTCGATTATCAAGTAAGATTCAAGCCGATGCTTTCATCAGTTTACACTTTGATTCCAGTGCCCAAGCCAACTCTGGTTCTGGAGTAACCACTTACTATTACAACAAGAATAAAGATGGTGATCTAGCAAATGATATTAATAATCAGCTAAAGAGCTTGTCTATTGGTAATCGTGGAACAGCACGAAAAGATCTCTATGTATTGCATTACAATAGCCAACCGTCGGTATTGATCGAATTAGGCTATATTAATTCATCCAGTGACTATAAATACATCAATTCCAATTCTTACAAGGAAAAAGTTGCTCAGGATGTAACCAATGGTTTGAAAGAATATTTTAAATAATTAATACTAAAAAGTACCAGTGCAGTAGCCTAGAATGGTTGCTACACTGGTATTTTTTTATGAAAATTTACAATTTCTAATAAAACTAGAATTAATGCTGCTCTAACTTTGTTATAATACTATTAACATTTCTTTGAGAGGACCTGTTGCAAATGCATAGACTTAAAAATATCTTTCCTAAAAAAACTGTTCGTGATCTGTACGATCAAGATGGAAATTTACCTAAATTATTCAGGACCTATAATCGACGTCAACTATTCGAATTAATTATTGGCTTAGCAACTGTCATGTTAGGCGGTTTAGGTATCCTTTTTCTAATACTTTCCCTACTTGATTTGTATGTTTTCTCATATACTCTAAATATTAGGAACATGTCAACCGGCGCCACTGTACTGATGGACAAACCCGAATGGCAAAAATATCGTCAACTATACAAACAACAAGTCGCAAGCCATAAAAATAAAAAAACAATATAAATAGCGCCTATCAAGGTTCACAAAGACAATTGTCTCGCGTGAATCTTAATAGGCGTTTTTTAATCTAATTAATTATTTATAAGGATGAACACAATCTGCCAAGCGAGACTGAATATAATTCAATTCCGTCTTTTTTAATTCCCGACTCTCTTTAATCGTTTTGACTAGTCCAAGGATTGTTTCTCTTTCAGTCGCATTATCTAAATCCAAACAATAGCCATTTCGACGCAAGAAATAATCCATTGCCGCAATTGCTGTCTGGACATTATATTTTTCAAAAATATCATCACAGATAATTGTACAAAACAGATGTGTCAAATAAACATTTAACTTATCAAATTGATTCAAAAACTCCATATTGCTCTGCAATCTTTTTTCACTGAATGTGATTTCTTCATTATTTTCTATCGCCAAATGGATTGCTACAATTTGATCGTAAGTTAATTTTTCGAGTTTGTTTTCCATATTATTTCCTAATTTAAATTATTTTTTTAATCTCTAAAAGATCATTCACGCGATAATCATAAGAAAAATCGACTGCTTGATTATTGAGTAAAATCGTCTTAGCCCCCACACTATGACCGAATTTAACATCAATTTCTCGATCGCCAACGACCCAAAGTTCGTCTCTTTTTAGATCATATTTATTGATCAAATAATTCAACATATCAGGATCTGGTTTGCGTTTGTAGCCATCGTCGACACTGATTATTTCCTTGAAGAAATGCTCAATTCCTAAGGATTTTGCTAAATCATAAATTGATTGATCTCGATGCGTAACGACAAATTGAATATAATGTTTTTCATCACAATATTTCAAAATATCTTTAATATGAGGAACAAGCGTAATCTTATCATGATACTCACTCTCGTAGTGATGATAAACTTTATAAAACAAATCCACCGCTTGATCAGGATTTTCCTGATCTTTTAATAAATCAGTTACAAATTTTCTAACTGAGGTTTTCTTTGATTCTTTAAAAATCGTATCTTTTGATAAACTAATACCAAAGTTTTCTCGTAGAGATCTTTGCGTAGCATTGACAATCCCGGGATAACTATTAGCAATCGTATCATCAAAGTCCCAAACAATACTTTTCATTTTTATCGCTCCATTAAAATAGTTACTGGTCCATCATTAGTAAGTGACACTTGCATGTCAGCTCCAAATTCACCAGTTTCAACGTTTATATCATAATCACGCAAAGCATTATTAAATTGCTCATATTTTTTACTGGAAGTCTCAAAATTCCCTGCTCCAATAAAACTTGGTCGGTTACCATGTTTAGTCTCGGCATAAAGGGTGAATTGGGATATTGAAAGAATCTCCCCACCAACATCTTTAATCGACAAATTCATTTTATCATCAGTATCCGAGAATATCCTCATATTGGCAATTTTTCGTGCCATATACTTGATTGTTTCATCATTATCTTCATCAGCAAAAGCCACTAATAAACAAAATCCCTGATCAATTTGACCAAGGATTTTTTGATCCACAGTGACCTTAGCTTCAGAAACTCGTTGTATAACAACTTTCATTAAGCTACCGTCCTCTTTATTTCATAAACATTCGGAATATTTTTCAATTTTGAAATAATATTGTCCAAATGTTCCTTATTATTGACACCAATGCTTACGTGAACAATGGCCATTTTTTCTTTATCAAGTCTTCCAATCACATTATTGAGCGTATTTGTATTGGAATTGATCACTTGCAAAACCTCATTGATCAACCCATTACGGTTGAACGCATAAATATCCAATTCGGCAGTGTAGCGTTTCTCTTTTGTAACATTGTCCCAAGAAACATCTATAAAGCGACTCTTAGCCTCTTCGCTTTGGACATTCGGACAATCAGCCCGATGAATCGTCAATCCACGTCCCTTAGTAATATAACCGACGATTTTATCTCCTGGTATAGGACTACAACACTTAGCCAGACGAATTAAGAGATTATCGATTCCTTGAACGGAAATACTATTATTGGCATTATTACGTTCTTTTTGTAGCTTAGGATTCTCATTTTGTGGTTGCTGTGGCTTTTCATCCGTTTCAGTAATAACAGAGTCTTCAAGTTCTTTTTTCTCAGCTTCACGTTTCTTTTCAGGATCTTCATTCAACAACTTATGAACCACGTTGATTGGCGAAAGCTCACCATAACCAACTGCATTAAAGAGTTCATCTGGATCAGTATAATTAAAGATCTTCATCGCTAATTCCAAATGTTTCTTATCTAAATACTTTTTACTGGAAAGGGAACGGTTCTTTAATTCTTCTTCAATAGATTCACGACCAAGAACAATATTATTCTCACGGTCTTTAGTTCTAAAATAACGTTTGATCTTATTACGAGACCTAGAAGTGAATACTACATTGACCCAATCTCTACTTGGAGATGAGCTGGAATTAGTCAGCATTTCCACAATGTCGCCATTCTTCAACTGATAATTCAATGGCACCATTTTGCCATTAACTTTCGCACCAATTGAGTGATTACCCACTTCAGTATGCACTTGATAAGCAAAATCCAATGTGACGGCACCCTTTGGCAGTTCAATAACTTCGCCTTCAGGAGTGAATACATAGACGCGATCATTAAAGATTTCACCTTTAACTGATTTCATAAAATCAGAAGCGTTGTCGGAATTTTCCTGTAACTCAAGGATTTCTCTAAAGACGTCAATCTTTTGCTCATCATCGTCAAGATGAACCCCTTCGAAGTTACCTTCCTTATAGGCCCAATGAGCAGCAACACCATATTCAGCAACTTGATGCATCTTAAAGGTTCTGATCTGAACCTCTAGTGGCTGACCACCAGGACCTATAATCGTCGTATGTAGCGATTGATAGCCATTAGCCTTAGGGACAGCAATGTAGTCCTTGAAGCGTCCTGGAATAGGCTTCCATTTGGAGTGAATCGAGCCTAAGACGGCATAACAATCCTTCACTGATTCAACCACAATTCTAATTGCCAACAAGTCATATAGTTCTGAAAATTGTTTATGCTTGTCACGCATTTTTTTATAAATAGAATAGATGTGTTTTGGTCGACCATAAATATCATATTTAATATGTAAGGCGTCAACATTTTTCTTGATATAGTCAATTGCTTCTGCAATATAAGCTTCACGTTGGTCACGTTTACTATTCATTAAATGAACAATACGATAATATTGTTGCGGATTAATATAATGCAGCGACAGATCTTCTAATTCCCACTTGATTCGACTAATACCTAAACGGTCAGCTAGTGGTGCATAAATTTCCAAAGTTTCATTAGCAATCCGACGTTGTTTATCAGGACGCAAAGCTTTTAGAGTACGCATATTGTGCAAGCGGTCAGCCAGTTTTACCATGATGACACGTAGATCCTTAGCTGTAGCGAGAAGCATCTTTCGATGATTTTCAGCCAAAAGCTCCTGATGCGAATGATACTTATACTTACTGATCTTAGTGACGCCGTCAACAATTGTTGCTACTTGATCGCCAAATAATTCTCGAACATCTCCGAGAGTAATATTGGTATCTTCAACGACATCATGCAAATAACCCGCTGCTACTGTATAAGGATCCATTTTGAGAGAAGCTAAGATTTGTGCAACTTGTGTTGGGTGAATAATGTATGGTTCACCAGTAGCCCGTTTTTGTTCCTTATGAACATAAGCGGCAAAGTTATAAGCTTTATTAACAAATTCAACGTGATCATCATTCATGTACTCACGACAAATATCCAAAACTTCCTCTGGAGTATAGTCCTTATTCTTTTTCATTAAATTCACCCCTATTACAATAAAAAGCACTCAATGAGTGCTTTTTAAATTTATATATCATTATGATTGGTTCGTTCTTAAATTTCAATTATTTCTCTTCATCTTGAAATAAGAAATAAATCAAGATACTCAAAACCAGATAGATTCCGGCTAAAAAGTAACCATATCTGCCATATTTAATGAAGACACTAATCACAAATATCACCGGAAAAATCACTAAATTATAAAAAGATAACTCATATTTTCTTGTAAACCATCCAATAAAACCAGCAAATAAAAGATTGATAATAAAGAATAGCCAAATAATTCGATTAGTTCTTCCTAAATGAAATAAATTAAATAGGATTGGCATAATAAAAACTAAAACAATAGAGATTAAAGCAAGATAAGTCGTTTTTGACTTTTCAATCATTTTCCAAATATTTTTCACGTTCTATTTCCTCATTTTACTGTTAGTTCATACTTATATGATAGCACGGATAGGAAGTACATGGGTGCCGTTTCTGCTCGCATTATTCGAGGTCCCAAGCCGACTGACAAAAAACCATTTTGATTCAAAAACTCTACTTCATCAAAAGCGAATCCACCTTCGGGTCCAAAGGTACACATAATAGAAGTAGGCTCTTCTTGAATAGCTTGAGCGAGTTGACTAATTTCACCCTGCTTAGCCGATTCCTCATAAGCCACCAAATTAGTAGCTTCCTTTTCCTCGATCAATTTATCTAACTTATCCAAATAAATTACGTCAGGAATTAGTCGACGTTTAGATTGTTGCGCCGCATTTTTAGCAATTTCCTGTAGTCGCATTAATTTCTTCTCAACTACATTCTTCTTCCAATGCATAATTGAATACTTTGAATCAAAAAAGATAATTTTTTTAGCACCTAATTCTGTAGCCTTTTGCGTAATCCATTCAACTTTGTCTTTTTTCGACAAAGAACAGGCGATCGTAACGCCTAATGGCATTTCAGTCGTTGTGCGCTCATCCTTATCTACTACGACGGTTAAATTTGAAGCATCATTATCAATCTCTGAAATTTTTGCTACAAATAAAGTTTGTGTCGAATCTACTAAATAAATTGTATCTCCAACTTTATGACGTAAAACTTTAACAATATGCTTATAACTCTCTAAATCATCGATCACAAATTTCGATTGATCGATAACTTTTTTAACGAAGTATTGCTCCATCTTCTGCCTCGAATTCCTCTTTTCTTCTACAAATCAAAGTTGACCAGCCTTTCAAATGGAAGACTTCTAAGACAATAAAGCCGATTTCTGCCATTTTTTCAGTGATCAATTGTTCCTTCTCATTAATAATACCAGACAAAACAACAAATCCATTATCATTTAAATGCGAATCAATTTGGGGAATAAATTTCAAGATTACATCAGCCAACATATTGGCCACGATGACATCCACCTTACCACTGACACCATCTAGTAAAGAGTTTTCATAAACTTCAATATCCTCACAACCTGGATTCAATTGAATATTCTCCTTAGCGGCTGCTACAGCAACTGGATCAAGATCATAGGCTTTAATATCTCTGACTCCCAATTGACGGGCTTGTATCGAAAGAATTCCTGAACCCGTTCCAACGTCATATAAGGACTTCGCATCGCCTAAGATTAGCTCCAGAGCTTGCATACACGAATAAGTTGTCGGATGAGTCCCGGTACCAAAGGACTTGCCCGGGTCCATAACAATTGTATGTTCATCTGGATATTTAGGCTGATAGTTTACCCAATTAGGTACAACAGTCAAATAGCGACTGATCTTAACGGGATGATAATACTTCTCCCACTCAGTTTGCCAATTATTATCATCTAAATCACTCACATCAATTTCAACACCAGTAATATCGAAACCATATTGTGGTAAAGCTTTAATTTGTTTTCGCAAATTGTTTAAAATCTCTTCGCTGTAATTATTTTCATCAAAGTAAGAATTTATCTTTGTCTTAACTGATTTATTTTCATCATCTACCATTTCTGTACCGTTAGCACCAATGCGCATAAAAATATCAGAAATAATCTCTGGATCGAAATTGTTCGGTATTTCGACAGTAATTTTTTTCCAAATCATAACGTTCCTCCATTAGTAATAAGATTACTAAAATTTGCGCATAAAAAAAAGACGTTTCAACGTCTTATTTTGCTAAATTTCCAATTGTACTCATAAATTGAAGTTCTGTAGATCTAATTTTTTCTTTAGCTTTTTCAAGTTGGCGGTGATCAATGAGGTTTTTATCAAAGTCCAAACAATTGATGGCACTGATCACTTCCATAAGGTATTGATTTAAACTGTCAGCTAATGAACTATTTTCTAAATTATACTTCTCTAAATACTTATTACACATTCGAACAAATTGATGCACATTAACTGTATAATTATCCGCCAATCGAGAATAAGTTTCGTAACGTAAGGCTTCCCCGCGTTCAATAACCTTCATCGTCTTAAAATGTTCTGAAAAAACTTCTCGATAAATCAAAAATCTTTCTAACAAAAAGTTTGTTTCTAATAAGTGATTCTTACCATTGATTTTTCCCATAAATCCACCTCATTTCGTTTTTTATATAATACCATATGTTTTTATTTATGAAAAGCATTAGTTTTAATTAATAATCAAATTAATAAAAAAAAGACTATTTCATATAAATGAAATAATCCTCTCTATAAAGACTAATACTTTCTGCTAATTATCCTTAATTTCATTATCTTTTCCCGGATGCGTTTTTCCATCAATAACTTTCTTGCGTAAAGATTCATCGTTTTTAAATAATTTTTGAGCCTCAGATAATTTTTTTGGACTGTTCTTAATTTCTTGTGAAATTTTACTAAAATCATTTTCGGCAGGATCTTCTTGATGTTTTTTAAAAAAACTCATTATAATTCGCTCCTTATCCTGTTGTAACTCCATAATTATATACCAATATAAAAAATTACTAAAAATATTTTCATGCCAACAATTTCTGTTTACTTTCAAAAATTGATAGCTTTGTTATTATATACTAAGTAAGAGTTAAGTTTTAGGGATTGGTGAAGAAAATGAGTAAAAAAAAGAAAATACAAAAAACTTTAGTTGAAAAAATTCTTTATAAGAAAAAGGTCACTTATCAACCAATGACTTTTGAAACTGAGGCTGATGGTGATACCCAAGAAATCGTAACTGATAAAACTAGCCGTAACGGCTACAAAATTTATAAGACATTAGTCTTAACTGGTAATAAAACTGGTCCGTTAGTGGGAATGCTTCCTTTAGACAAACATCTTAGTTATAAAAAATTAGCTAAAATCTCTGGTAATAAAAAAGTGGGCATGATTCCTCTCAAGGACCTTGTTAAGACTAGCGGTTTCGAACATGGCGCTAACAGTCCTGTCGGAATTCGTTCACTTCATAATTACCCCATTTACTTTTCAAGAGAAGCTGATGAGGCCGAGAAAATTATTGTCTCAGCTGGAAAAATTGGTCAATCGCTTTTAGTAGAGCCACATGACCTAGCCAAAGTAGTCGATGCTAAATTCGGTGACTTTGCCGTTGATAATCCAGAGTAATAAAAAAGCCGAGATGACTATATTAATCATCTCGACTAGTTTTAATACAAATATTATGCAGCTTTTTGTTTTAAATTAGCGATAGCTTTTTCAATGGTAGTACCGTTGCCATAGCGATTACTATTATTAACATCAACTGCTGTGAATAATTGATCCTTCATATCTAAAAGAATTCTATATTTCATATTATTCACGCCTCCTTTATGTTCCGTATATCTGAGAGGTAGCGATTAACAGTTATACTACGTTCTTAAAGTTAAAAAGTCAATGAAATTGTCTTGCTTGACTTTTTTAGCATAATGAATAAAAATTACTATACAATAAAAAGGAGAAATAAATGAACAACATTTGGAAATACGTTTTAGGCTTCTTCATTGCCCTTCTACTATTTGGAATCTTCATTCATCTAATTTTACCGTTGATTGTGATTCTAGCAATTGTGGGTGGCATTTATTACTTATATAAAAAACATCAAAAAGGTAAATATACTCCTGAGGGACGTAAAAAAGTTAATTAAAAATAATACTAGTGTAATGACCATTCTGAATGGCTCACACTAGTATTTTTTCATTTTCTTACTTTATCAACATCAGACGTAGCTGCAATTAACAGTAAAACTGCCCCTGCCACTGCGGCTGAAATCAAATTGGAATTACTGAACCATTTAAAGATAAATCCCAAAACGGCCACGACTAGTAACAAAATCCCTAGCCAAAGATCAATTTTCATCAATAACTTCATTATATACATTCCTTTTATTATTATTTTCTGACAAAGAATACTAAAATAGTAAGTGATTATTATGAATATTATACATTATCTTGGAGGATTAAAAATGGACAAAGCACAAAGACTCAGTATTCTAGATGATTTGATCAAACTGGAAACTGTTAATGGCAATGAGGAAATTGTTGCTAATTATCTCAAGGATCTCTTTGAAAAGCATGGTATCAAAACGGAATTAAATAAATATGACGATAATCGTTATAACTTAATTGCCACACTTAAAAATACTGATGAACCATACCTAGGTTTCACTGGACACGAAGATGTAGTCGGAACGGTTGACGACAGTAAATGGAACTACGGTTCTTTCAACCCTAAGCATATTGACGGCAAAATCTTTGGTCGCGGCTCTTCTGATATGAAAGGCGGCTTAGCTGGTTTAGCTATTGCTTTGATTGAATTAAACGATGATCCTGACTTCAATGGAAACATTAAATTCATCGCTACTGTTGGTGAAGAAATCGGCGAACTCGGTGCTGAAAAACTTGCTAAGGAAGGTTTCACTGATGACTTAAGTGCTTTAATTGTTGGTGAACCAAGTAATTCTTCATCACGTTTAGTAATGGATCAATTGATCAATCACGGTTTAGTCGAAACTAATGGTGCTAAACCAGAAACTCGGATGGCCGCCTTTTGTGCCCACAAGGGATCTGTTACTTACAAAGTTATCTCACATGGTAAAGCCGCCCATAGTTCTATGCCTGAGGTCGGAATCAATGCTCTTGATAATTTAATTTCCTATTATAATAAGCAAAACGAATACTTTAAAAATTTAGTCAGCGTTGAAGACGATATCTTGGGTACGACTAAACCTTCTGTCACCGTTTTAAATGCTGGCGAACAAGAAAACACTATTCCTGATTACGCTGCAATGACCGTTAAGATCAGAACAATTCCTGAATACGGCAATGATAAAATCATTAGTGAATTAAAAAATTTAATTGCTCAAATGAACCAAGAGGATCCAAAGATGAATTTGGAGTTTGATTTAGAAAGCAGCAATTGGCCAGTTAAAACTGATATTAACTCAGATTTCATTAATTTAGTGCGTGATAGCTATAAAGCGGTGTTAGGTGTCAATATTTTAACCGTTGGTGCACCTGGTGGTACTGATGCTTCTAAGTTCGTTCAGGCAAATCACGACTTGGACGTTGTCGTTGCTGGTCCTGGTAATGAAAGTGCCCATCAGATCAACGAATTTGTCTTTGAAGATGACTACTTGCAATACATTGAGATTTATAAGACTATTGCTGAAAAGTACTTTGCTGAATAAGATATATTTTTAAATTGACTGCGAGCCGTTTGATATGGTTTCGCAGTTTTTGTTATTAGTCACAAAAAAATGAGAGTCAGAATCAATTGACTCTCATTTTAGAATTTAAAAGAAGGCTGATATTCCAATAACAAACAAAAATAATCCAATTATAAAAGATGACCAGACTGCTAGCAAAACGAATCGTGACGTATCTTTATTGGCATTTTGTTTCAAATACTTAAAATACTTAACACTAATAAAGATTTGCCATATACCAATAATTATAAATAAAATAGCTACTACTATATCCACTTTACTCATTATGGAACCCCCTAATCTTTTTTAGATTGAATCCGTATAATTGAATCAAAGAAAACAAGCAATTAAACTTATTCCTCTCCCCTTTAAATTCCAAATTTTCACAATTCCATTATGCTCTTCTTGGTAATCGCTTACAATAATCTTGAACGTTTTTCCTTATTATCTTAGGATTCTCTTTACAAATGACAATATTAATCCATATAAATACTAATTTCATTATGCATAATCCAAGACAATTATCGTTTGTTACAAAAATGTTACGATAATGACAAAGAATGCTCCTTTTAAGACAAAAGTTAATATTAGAGTAGCTAACTTAGTACTATATATATTGAATATAATTTGTTTTAAGGAGATATTTTGAAATGAAAAAGAATAAGATTTTGTTAGCATCTACACTGGCTGTTTTAATTGCTCCAAGTGTTTTGAATAACGCTTCATACGAACCTGAGGCTTCTGTACAAGCTGCTACTACAACAGTTGACAGTATTAAAACCCCCATTGGAACTGTCGACTATGGTGGGGCTTATACAGTTGATGCAAACGGCAATCAAACAAGTCTCTATCTTTCAGGAAAATCATCTTGGAAGTTAGGCAAATCTGTTCTTATTAATGGATCAAGGTATTATGAAGTAGCTACAAATAAATATATCAGTTCCGATCATATTACTCTAACAGATGGACTTCCTACTACAAGTAGTGTCATCAAGCCTGCTGTCCCTAATCAAGTTGGTACTTTAAATACTGCTGGTAAAGTATTTGATATCAATGGAAACTTTAATGGAGTAGTCTTACCTGCAAGTTCCTCATGGAAACTGGGTCAACTAGTAAACATAAATGGTAATGCATACTACCAAGTGGCAACTAATGAATACGTTCTAGCTGGAAACGTTATAATAAATTCAACCTCTGGCACATCAATAAACACTGTCATTACTTTAAATAATGCTTCCCGAATTGTAGATGATAATGGTAATTATACTGGCAAAACATTACCAGCTTACTCATCATGGAAAGCAGATCGTACGAAGACTATGTACAATGTAACTTATTATCGTGTTGCCACTAATCAGTGGGTATCAAATGTTCCCATCAAGAGTTACTCTTTGGTAGCAAATCTAAAAAGTAGTCAAGCCGTATATAATACAGAAACTAATTCTATGACCAGAAGCTTACCTGCGGGCTCTTCATGGAAATTCAATAAAGTTGTTCGCAATAAAAATAACCAATTCTGGGGAAAAGTTTCCACTAATGAATGGTTATTGCTCGATTCTAACGTCTCAATGTCATATGGAGATTCTGATACAGTGCCAAGCGTTGCTGTTAGCGAGCCTGAATTTGCTACAAATCTAAATAATTAATAATTTTATTTTTTACGGTATTAACAAATTACAATAATCCTTTTATGTTCGTTAGATGAACAATATAAACTCATCTGACCTTCATAGAGGGATTTTTTATATATTTAAATATAATTAAATCTATGAATTTAGTAGTAAAATAATTCTATAAACCTTAATTAAGGAAATCAAGGTTATCAAATGAGGGAGATTATAATATGTTTAAAAAGGGAAAGAACATATTTAGTCTACTAATCATAATTGCTTCAATTTTTATGACTGGCTCGACAAATATGATCGAAGCGCAAGGTTCAGGAAACTTATCAGAAACTGGTACAGTTGATACCTCTAAGGATTGGGGAAATCAATTCATTACTAAGGCTCAATTGCAAGATGCTAACGGGGAGGTCAAGAATTCCTTTGGATTATATGAGGATATTTATGCCAACTGGGAATTTTCTACCAATAATCAAAAAATAAATAATGGCGATACAATGAAGATTACTGTACCTAAGCAATTTACTATCACGAATAATATCGTTAATTCCAAAACACTTAAAGATAAAAATGGCAATGAAATTGCCACCATTACACTAGATAAAACTAGTCGTATTATTACTGTTACCTTCAATAACTACGCTGCCACTAAATCTAAAACTAGCAACGTTACAGGTTGGATCAGTTTAAAAACAAATTGGAATAAGAATTTAATTACAGCTAATCAAAATGTTAATATCGATTGGAATCTGGATAAGTCCGTTATAAACAACCCAGACTCCACTACTTCGGCCACGGTCACTCCACCATCAAATAATCAAAATGACAATACCATACTTTATAAATATGGTAGCTTTGATAAAGATAAAATTCTCTGGAATGTGGAAATCAATTATTCTGGTGAAAAAATTTCAAAAGCTAGCTATAGAGATTTTATCGGTGAAAATCAGGACTTGATAGCAAATAGTATAAAAGTAAATTCAGCTACACTGGAAACTGATGGTTCGGTAACAAATGATAAGGAAAATCAATATACTAATGCCAAAGTTACCTATGGTGATGACAATAAAAGTTTTAGTATTGATTTAGGAGACATTAGTCAGCCGATAAATATTAGTTATTACACCAAAATAACTAACTATGATAATCTCTCCGACAACTACTCTAATTCAGGAGACTTACTTTCTGGTACTAAGATTGAACAAAATATTACTGTTAATGATTCCACCACTTCAATCGGTGGTTCAGCTAGCACCAGCGGTATACTCATCTCTCCATTAGGTCAAAAAACTTGGTCCGTACCTTCTGGTGTCACATTACCAAAGTCAATCACAGTTCACTTACTTCGTCGCAACAATGAAAAAGATGAATACGAAGACGTTGTACAACAAAAAGTTTCCGCAGACAGTAATTGGCAATATATTTTTCGCAATCAACCAAAATATGATTCACAGGGAAATCTTTATCAATATACCGTTAAAGAAGAACCTATCAAAGGTTTTACACCCGTATACAATTCCACAAATTATGATATAACTAACTATCCTTCTGAAACATTTAAAGTCACTAAGATTTGGCACGATGGCAACAACGCCCAAGGTACCAGACCAGATAGCGTCTTGGTTCACCTCTTTGATGATAAAAATCAAGCTGGTAGTACTAAGTCCATTAATCTAAGCGATGCTAACAATTGGACATATACGTATACCGATTTACCTTATGTAGAAAATGATAATTGGTACGTTTCTGAAATAGGTTACGACGGTAAGCAAACTAATACTATTCCAAAAGGTTACATAAAAACTCAATATGCTAACAATGGCAATCCCCAAGATCAAACTATTATCAATACTTTAGCAACTTCATTAACTGTCAAAAAAGAATGGAAAAATGATGACAAGCTAAGTCGTCCAGAATCTGTTAAAGTTCAGCTGTACTCTTACTATTCTAATGATGAAAAAAAGGATTATACAAAAGTTGGTGATCCAGTTACTTTGAATTCTCAAAATAATTGGAGCTACTCATTTGGCACAAATTCTAATACTGAAAATAAAGATGATTCAACTAATCAATTGCCTAAATATGATAAAAACGATAAGGAACTCAATTATCTTGCTAAAGAGATTGACACACCCACTGGCTATACTGTTTCTAATAGTTTTAATAATGATAAAACTATAGAAACTATTACCAACATCAAAAAGAAAGACTCCTCTACTGATACTGAAACTGATAAAACTAAAGATTTTACTGTTACTAAAAAATGGCACGACGACAATAATGCCAATCGACCAAAATCTATTCAAGTTCAGCTGCTAGCTAATGGGAATCCTCAGGGAGACATTGTTAAAATCACTCCTGATAAAGATAACAATTGGACATATACTTGGACTAATTTGGATAAAAATGTCGATTATTCAGCCAAAGAACTCAATACCGATACCAAATACACTACTAATGTAGATAAGATTGACGACAATCATATTACAATTACTAATACTTTAAAGTCCGATTCTAATGGAACAACACCTACACCAAACAACCCAGACAATCCCCAACCAGAAACACCTAGTACATCTGATAAAACACCAACAGAACCACATCCAGACACACCATCTGTAGAACGTGACCCAGATCCTGATACTTCTCTTGTTCCTGACACACCAATCATTCCAAATGTGCCAAATACAAGTACCAATACCAGTAAGAATTCTAATTCAGTTATTCCGACTAAATCATTGACGCCAAATACTGATAAAACAAGAAATTTTGATCCTGATCCAATGGTTCCAAAACTACCTTATGACACTACTAAATTACCGCAAACTGGCAATCAAAAATCAAAATGGTTTTACCCTTTAATTGGCCTAATGATCCTTGGATTACTTATTTTTAAAACTAAAAAAAGAATGTCAACTACCACTGACTAAAGTCAGTGGCTTGTAGGTGATACATAAACTGTCTATCTACCAGCTACAATTTGCATAGATACACGCCACTTGACGAATACGTCTTACATGCTAATTACCAATGCCTTTTTAGTCCGCAAGTTGCCAAACGGACTTATTATCTACTGGGTTATGGTTAGTAGACCCTTGTTCAGTATATTGATAGCCGCATTATGATCTCTGCTATGATGAGCTTTACATATTGGACAATCCCATTGTCTATCAGATAAAGTCAACTTATTGTCACCACTCATGACGTGTCCACACGTGGAACACGTCTGGGTGGTGTTTTTTGGATTGATTGTTATAAATGTCTTACCGTATAAATCAGCTTTATAGGTTAACATCGACAAAAAGGTTCTCCATCCAACATCAGAGATTGACATCGCTAAAGCATGATTTTTTAATAAATTGGAACTTCTCAATTCTTCAGCTACTACTAAATCGTGGTTATTGATGAGTGTAGTAGACAATTTATTCAAGAAGTTGTGCCGTTGATTTTTAATCTTAGTACTTAATTGGGACACTAGTAGTCTTTGCTTTTGATAGTTCTTTGAAGTCCTAAGTTTTCTTTTTTCGGACTTGGCACGAGTGCCTCGTCTAGATAGTGTTCGTTGTTCTTTAGCTAATCTCTTTTTGACTCTTCGATAAAACCTTGGATTACTAAAGACAACATTATTACTTGTTGTTAAGAAATTCTCAGTATTCAGATCAATTCCGATACTTGTCCCAGTTTTAATCTTTTCTGAAACGAATGGTGTATCAGAACCCAATTGAAGTGAGACAAAGTATCTGTTACAAGCATCTTTATTAACAGTGACGGTACCGATTCTTATATCTGTCTTATGATCAAATATTCTTTTATGTTGTCCCTTTATTCTAAGTTTGCCAAGCTTTGGTACTTGAATATGTTTGTTATCCAAAAATCTAACTGAACCAGAATAAATATTCATTTTAGCTTTTTTAGGATACTGACAATTAGTCTGATATTTCTCAAAATATCCTTTCTTATGAAATTTCGGAACTCCAGCTTTATGGACCTCTCGAAACATTTGCCATGCCTTCAAATAATTTTGAACGGCATTAGCTTTGGCTAAACTATCAATTCTTTTGTCTTCCATATATTGGTAATGATTAGATAATTCACGGATCTTTTTACGTCTTTTCAATTCATCAATACGTGTTTGAACTATCTTTATTGGCAGCCCAATTTTGCTTAGATGATAGACTTCTCTATCTATTCCAACCAATTTATTATAGATAGTTCGACTGATATTAGAATTTAATTTTATTAATTCTTTTTGCTTATAACTTGGGTAAATACGTACTTTAATTCCATAGTGATATTCAAGCTCAGACATTGACTTCAAATCGTTCACCACCTATGTGGTATAAGTATACCAGAACATATGTTCTGGTAACAACAAAAAAGATGGCTATCCATCCCCTGACTAAAGTCAGGGGATTTCCGCCAGTTCTTTATTAAATCTAATCCATCAACTGTAATAGAACCACTACTAGGTTGTAATATACTGACTAAACTTTTTAAAGTAGTCGATTTCCCAGCTCCATTGTGTCCCAAAAAGCCAAAAATCTGTCCTTCAGGAATTTTTAAAGATAAATTCTGCAAAGCCTTTTTCTCGCCGTAATTCTTAGATAGATCATCAATTTCAATCATGTTTTTAATCTCCCTATTAAGTAATGCGTCTTGATGTAAATCATTATACCAACTGAATGCCTACTACCTAGCCCTTTATGGAAAACTTAAGACATTCTGTATATGATATTTCAATTATCAAAATGTAATTAATTTTATTTTGATTTTTGCTTTTTGAAGTATTTTTTTAAGTGTATCTCTCTACTAATTTTTTAATCAGACCTATAATTGAGCTGATGAATATTATTGAATAATTTTCATTATTTTAAAAGCTGGTGAAAGAATTGAAAAAAGTTGATACGAAATCATTAACAAATGACTTTGCCCAAGGATCACTCGAACAACTATTTGAAAAATTACAGACATCTAAAAATGGTCTTAATCAAACAGAAGCTGAAAAAAGGTTAACTAAATATGGGCCCAATACAATCCATCACAGTAAACAAAAGTCTCAAGTTAAAGCCTTTCTTAAAAATTTTGCTAGTTTAATGGCAATTTTGCTTTGGATCAGTGGTTTGATTGCAATCCTAACCGGATCAGTTGAACTAGGAATCGCCATTTGGTTGGTCAACATTATTAACGGTATTTTTAGCTTTTGGCAAGAATATAAAGCTGCTAAAGCGACCGACTCACTAATGGCTATGTTGCCAACTTATACAAGAGTCTTTCGGAATGGAAAAATAAAACAACTGGACGCTAAAGACATCGTCCCAGGCGACGTATTTGAATTACAAGCTGGTAATTCAGTTCCAGTTGACGCTCGATTACTTGAGGCAACTTCGATTCAAGTTGATCAATCAGCTCTAACTGGTGAAACTGTCCCCGAATCTAAAACTGTTAAATTTACACCTGGAGAGGGAAAATTTTCAGAATCGAATCTAGTCTATGCCGGCACGACGATTGGCTCTGGTGATGGAAAGGCTGTGGCCTTGGCTACTGGTATGAAAACCGAATTTGGAAAAATTGCTTCATTGACTCAGAAACAAAACAAATCTATCAGTCCACTGCAACAAGAATTGAATCGGCTAACTAAACAGATTTCAATGATTGCGATCGCGGTTGGGGTTGTCTTCTTTATTGCAGCAATCCTCTTCGTTCATCACCCTGTAGCACAATCATTCATTTTTGCTTTAGGGATGATTGTAGCCTTTATCCCTGAAGGATTGTTACCAACGGTCACATTATCATTAGCCCAAGGTGTTCAAAGAATGGCTAAAAAGCATGCTTTAGTAAAAGACTTAAACAGTGTCGAAACTTTGGGTGAAACTAGCGTTATTTGTTCTGATAAAACTGGTACTTTGACTCAAAATCAAATGACCGTCAATCATATCTGGCTACCTTCTGGAGAATATACAGTCACTGGTCAAGGATATGTCAATAATGGAAAGATTCAAAAAAATCATCAAGACATCAATTATCAAACTAGTCCTGACCTTTCACAATTATTGAGAGTTTCGGCTTTTGACAACGATACAACTGTGGAATCTACTAACAATTCTCAAAAGCCCAAAATACTAGGTACACCGACGGAAGCTGCCTTGGTTATCATGGCTCAAAAAGCCGGTTTTGATGCCTCTACAGAATTGAAAAAAATGCCCCGTTTAAAGGAACTACCTTTTGATTCTGATCGTAAGAGAATGACCACTATTCATCAAGATGGTCAAAAACTCTTCATTGCCGTTAAGGGTTCACTGAGTGACTTATTGAAGCAATGTTCTAACATTCAAATCAATGGGCAAACTCAATCAATTACTTCAGCGGATAAAGCAAAGATTAACCAAGCTAATAAAAATTACGCAACGAAAGGCCTTCGTTCCCTAGCAATCGCATATCGAATTATTCCTTACACTGATCAAAAACAAATTGACCAATTAAACATTGATAATACCGAAAAAGATTTGACTTTCGTTGGGTTGACCGTCATGGCTGATCCGCCTCGTCCAGAAATTTATGACGCTGTTAAGAAGTGTCACAACGCTAGTATCAAAATCATTATGGTCACTGGCGATAGCGAATTAACCGCTAAATCAGTTGCCGTAAAAATCGGTATTACAAGTGATAAGGTTACCGTCGTCACAGGGTCACAATTGGATGAGATGTCTACTAACGACCTGCAAAAAGTTTTACAAGGTGAAGTAATTTTCGCTCGAGTTGCACCTGAACAAAAGTATAAGATTGTTTCAACCTTACAAAAAATGGGTAAAATCGTGGCTTCAACTGGCGATGGCGTCAATGATGCTCCAGCTTTAAAGAAAGCTAACATTGGTGTAGCTATGGGTGTCACCGGCACAGACGTTGCTAAAGACGCTGCTGATATGATTTTAACCGACGATAATTTTGCTTCTATCGTTGCTGCGATTGAAGAAGGTCGAACCGTCTACAGCAATATTCAAAAATTCTTATTATATATCTTTAATTCCAACGTTCCCGAAGCCGTACCCTCTGCTCTATTTCTGCTCAGCCGTGGTTTGATTCCATTACCACTGACTGTTCTACAAATCCTAGCAGTTGATCTAGGTACCGACATGTTGCCTGCATTAGGCTTAGGATCTGAGAAACCTGAACCCGGTATTATGAATCAAAAACCACGGGCACATAACTCTCATCTTTTAAATAAACATTTAATTTTGACAGCCTTCGCTTGGTACGGGGCTATCGCATCTTTAGTTTCAACTCTAGCTTATTTCTTCGTCAACTTTCAAAACGGTTGGCCAGTTAAGAATCTATTATCCAGTGGTATTGGCTATAATCGAGCCACAACTATGACCTTAGCTGCCATCATTTTCTGTCAGATTGCTGCCGCTTTAAACTGTCGTAGCAAATATACTTCTGTCTTTAAATTAGGTATTTTTAGTAACCACCGTGTCTGGGCCGGAATTATTTTTGAAATCGTGCTTCTAGCAATTCTAGTTTATACACCCGGTATTCAATCCGTCTTTAATACTGCTCCATTACAAGTTAACGATTGGATCTTTCTCTTCATTATTCCTATTCCCATCTTTTTAATTGAGGAATTACGGAAATTAATTGTTAGATACAGACATCAAAATAGATAAAATTCTTGAAATTAACTAGGCAATCGTATCTTGATTGCCTAGTTATTTTTATTTTAGGCACAAATATTATTTTACGTTCTACTTTTCCATTGCAAATCCAGAATTATTGTTATACTGTATTAGTGTACTAGTACAAACAAACTATAAGCGAGGACATTGATCTTGAATTCAATATTTTTGAGAATAGAAGACTTACATAAATCGTTCGGCAATAAAGAAGTTTTAAAAAGCATTAATTTCACCGCTCAACAGGGACATATTATTGGATTAATTGGTGCTAATGGCGCTGGAAAAACAACTATTATGAAGGCTATTTTGGGTATTTTGTCTTTTCAAGGAAAAATTACAATTAATAATCAAGAAGTCTCCATAAACCAACACCAACCTTTACAATCAGTCGGAGCCTTAATCGAATATCCCGGACTCTATCCCTATCTTACTGGACGGGAACAGCTCAAACTTTTTTCAATTGGTCAAAACCGCGAAAAAAAAGTTGAAGATATCATTAAGAAATTACGGATGGAACATTTTGCCGACCAAAAAACTAAAAGTTACTCTTTAGGAATGAAACAAAAACTTGGCGTTGGTTTAGCTCTTTTGAACAATCCTCAATTCGTTATTTTAGACGAACCAATGAATGGTCTCGATCCTAAAGCAACTAAAGAATTGCGTGATTTGATTGTTCAAGAAAAAAAGACTGGCACAACTTTTCTAATTTCCAGTCACATTCTTAGCGAGTTACAGAGAATAGCTGACGATGTAATCGTCATCGATCATGGCAGTGTTGTTACAGCTACAACTATGAATGAACTTTTATCAGCCAATAGAAAGTTTTATTTATTGGAGACTAACAACAATAAATTAGCCACTGACATTTTATTAAAGAATCGTTATCAAATTGTAAATAAATCTATTTTGACAGTCGCAGTTACTAAGAATTTCTCTATCAATAATCTTTTACAATTACTGTTATCCCAGGGTATAAGAATCAACGATATTAAACAACAGGATGGCGATCTTGAAGAATCACTTCTACAAGTCCTAGATAAAGAAGGTACTAAAGCATGAGAACGTTGATTAGACAGGAATCATACAAATATATCAAGCAGCGAGGCACACAAATATTTTTGATTGGATTATTTATTTTTCAATTATTAATTGTTTTTTGTTCCCAGCGATATCCAAAAGTTATATCCAATAAAGATGCTTTTCTCAATAATTATCTTTCAGATTTTCTTATAACATTTTTCTTCATTTCTATCAGTAGCACCATCATAAGTAAAGAACGTCAATTCGGCACTTTACGTTCCCTACTTTATCGAAATTTTTCATACATTCAAATCATCATTAGTAAAATAATCACCATGCTAATTTTTACCATCATTATATTTTTGAGTAGTTCTGTTGTTAGCTTAGGCTTCAAGTTCATTTTTGCTAATAAATTGGATTTAACTAAAGCAGTCTGGAAAGCTTGGTTGTTAACTAGTCTAAACAATTTCTTAACACTGATATTTTTGATGAGCCTCGTTATCCTTTTAGGAACATTGATCAACAACTCCAATCTAGCTTTAATGACTGGTCTTATTGGCTATTTTGTCATTAATATCTTCAATCAATTATTACTAGGATTGATTAGTAAGTTCAACTGGCTCAAGTGGAATCCCTTAAACATGATGAATCTCGGTGAACAAATTCAAAATCATGACTTGCATCAACTGACACAGCTCTCGTTAACCCAGATTTCCGTCGGTTACATTCTTTATATGTCAATATTCATTATTTTAGCTATCTATAGTTTTTGTAAAAAATCAATCTAATAAAAAAAGTGTATTCTCCGTCATCATAATGATTTGGGAGAATACACTTTAGTTTTTACTACATTTCTTTATTTCTAATAACTACCACTGACAAAACCATCGTTATCAAAACAACCACTAGGCTGATCGAAATATAGTTCCACAGTTGATTATTAGGAATTAATTTCAAGCTAATCTTCAATGCAACACTAAAGAAGTCAAAGTATTTCAACCAACTCCAGTCAGCAATATTATGTAGCGTTGCCACTAAAATCGGAAAAGCAACGATAAAAACTGATCCTGTTACAATTGATGATGTTAAAAGCAAAACTAGAATTGCTAATTCGAAAATTACGCTAATAAAGAAAGCAATTACTAACGATGTTTTAAAAATCATTGTTAACAGACTCGACCAACTTGTACCCACAGAACGGGATAATGTCATCCCCGTCACAATACTAGTAAAAAAGTAAATCAAGCTAAAAGCAAAGATATTAATCAACATAATAAGATACTTAGAAACGATAAATTGTGTTCGAGTAATTCCTGAAACTAAAGTATTTTTATACGTCTTTTGGCTAAATTCATACCCTATCGTCATCACAAAAATGCCGATGAAAATATACACTAATAGACTAGATGATAATGTACTAGCATTGATACCATCTTTCAAGCTCCAGACTTTAATAGAATTTAATTCCTTCATCGAATAGTCTGAAACTATAATTCCACCAATAAGCTCTTTCCCTGTAATAATAGCAGAATAAATAATCGTAACTAATAATGTTAGATAGATTCCCATCGTGTGACTCAAGCGATAGAAGTCAGCTCGTAATTGATTAAGCATTCTTGAATCCTCCTATCAGCTTTGTATAGTAATCTTCCAATGATTTCTCTTCTTTAGTTAAACCTATAACTGCAACGCCATTTTCCACTAATACTTGATTCAATTTAGGAATATCAATTGCTAAAGAATGAATTAAGATATTCTTATCATCAATAACTGTAAATTTTTCTGAAAATTTTTCATCAATCAGTTGTGAAGCTTTAGAAACATTATCGACCGTCACAATCAAGCCTGATTGATTGACCTTATCTAAATCTTCTCTAGTGATTTTCTTAACCAATTGTCCATTATAAATGAAGCCAAAGCGAGTCGAGACTTGATATAATTCTGTCAGAATATGACTAGAAATTAGGATTGTAACTTGTTTTTCTTGATTCAATTTCTCTAATAATTTTCTAAATTCAATAATACCTGAGGGATCAAGACCATTGATAGGTTCATCTAAAATTAAAAGATCAGGCTCTGGTAAAATAGCGATTGCCAAACCTAAACGTTGCCTTTGACCAAGCGATAAATTTCTAGCCTTCGTGTGTAATTTCTTCGTCAAACCTACAAATTGAACTATTTTCATAATCTTCGTAGAATCATTGATGCCACGTTGAATGGCCACTAATTTTAAATTCTCTTGAACTGTCAATTTATCAAAAGCAGCTGGAGTTTCAATAACTGCTCCAACGTGTTTGAGTGCCTGTTGATTGATTTTTTGACCAAATAATTCAATTTGTCCGACCTTGAGTGGTGACAGTTGAGTAATTAGACGCATGATTGTTGTTTTGCCGGCACCATTAGCCCCAATCAATCCATAAATATCGCCTTTTTGTAAAGTAAAACTTAGATTGTCGATAGCTTTATAGCGTCCAAATGACTTACTGACATTATCTACTGACAAAATTGTTTTTGTCATAACAATCCCTCCCTTCAATTAATATAGTAAATATTGCTCCTTAACTTTAGATATAAATAAATCTTAATTAATTATTAATTCTGAAGAAACCGACACTTTCATACGATAAAATTGAAATAACGAACGATTAGAGGTTACAGTATGCACTCAAAAATATTAATAATTGAAGATAATGAGGATATTCAGTCACTTTTATTCGATGTACTGTCGGATAATTATTTAGTTTATAAAGCTCTTGATGGAATCAATGGCGTCAGTGAATTTAAGAAGGTGCAACCAGACTTAATTATTTTGGACTTGATGTTGCCACAGATTAACGGCGAAAGCGTTTTGAAAATTATTCGTCATCAATCAAAAGTTCCCATTATCGTTCTAACTGCCATTCAAAATAAGGATAAGACTGTTGCCATGCTTAACGATGGGGCCAATGATTATTTGACTAAGCCTTTTGATATTGCTGAATTACAAGCACGCATTTCAGTGCAATTACGTAACAACCAAACTGACAACAACCACTTATTGTCCTTTGATAACATCTTCTTAAGCAATCAAACACACGAAGTAACTGCTAACAATAAATCTTTAGTATTATCCAAAAAAGAATTTAATCTGTTACAGATTCTTTTAGCTCATCCCCATCAGGTTTATGAAAAAAGTCAATTATTCCAAATGATTTGGCATGAAGAATATTTCGACAGTTCCGACAATACTTTGAATGTTCACATCAGTAACTTACGTCACAAATTAGCTAATGCCACTGGTAATAATTACATTGTCTCAATTTGGGGCATTGGCATTCGCTTTGTCTGAGAGGTATATCAATATAGTAATATTTTTGACAATCAGCTGCCTTATTTTAATTTCAATTCTTGGTTTAATATTGCATGATATCTCTCGAATCACTAAGGATTTGAATTACATTAACGAAAATGATACTAATGGTAAAGTTACGACTAGCACTACTCTTCTTGTTATCAAAAAGTTAGCCCAAGCTTGCAATTTCAACTTAGAAAAAAAGCAACAATTAAAAGAAAATCAGGAAATCCAAAATAAGCAATTCAATCAAATGTTGACCAATTTGACTCATGATATTAAAACCCCACTAACCGTCTCGATTGGTTATGTACAACTATTAAACCAAAACAGCACTGGCAAGAATCAACAAGATTTAACTAGAGTTCAGGATAACCTCAATTCGGTCAACTACTACCTTCACTACTTAATGGATTTCAATTTGATCAGAGAAAAGAGCAAGAATCTCAATATTACTCAATTCAATTTATCAGATGTTCTACAAAGGGAATTATTCAATTACTATGACCAATTGAACGCTAAAAAAATTAATGCCCAAATCGAAATTGCTCCCAAGATCATTGTGAACAGTGATGAAATGTTATTCAAACGTATTTTTCAAAACCTTCTTGGCAATATTCTTAAATACGCTACGACCGATATGCGTGTCATGCTAAATAATGATGGTGGTATCATTAAACTTTCCTTTGAAAACCAGACAGCCGAAAAAATAAACGATGGAACACAATTACTCAATCGCTTTTACACCGCTGATAACTCTCGAACAAATCGAAGTATTGGTTTGGGATTAAGCATCGTCCAATCACTTGTTACTACTCTCGGTGGCAAAATTAAATTAGAAACCAATCATAATAAGTTTGTTGTCAAATTAACTTTCAAACACTTACAGACAAAAAAGGCTTCTACAATCGTTTAGACGGTTATAGAAGCCTTTTTCTATTAAAAATTTTATTTAATTAGATATTTCTGAAAGAATACCAATTCATCATCATTTGCTTTTTTGGCAATCTCATCCTTTTGGTCAATCAAAAAGACATGTCCGCGACGATTTTTTTCATCACCATACATTTTACAAATATGTGGTACATTTTTAGCAGTTAAGAATCCATCGAATTTGAGTGAACTATTTCGAATAAAATCATCAATAGCTGTACAGATATAAGTTGGTAGGAAGTTCTCTTGAATATATTTTTCCGTATCTAATTTTTCACGTTGATTCTTCTTTATTTCTGGTGTGAAATAGGCCTCAGTTACACCCCGGGACTCAAGCACAAAATTAGCTGAGCTATTCAATGCCAATGCTCGAAAATTCAAATCAGTCAGTTCATAATTGAACAGTTTCCGGTAGGACTCATTTGTCAAAATAGTCGCATACTGCTCAGCCATCTGACCACCAGCACTGTCTCCGATTAGGAAAACATTTTGAGTATCCAATCCATATTCAGCTGCATGTTCTGCCACCCAATGAATATAACGATCGACATCATCTAATTCCTCAGGAAAAACTACATCTGGTGCTATTCGGTAATTAGCGTTCACAAAAGCGAAACCTTTTTTAGCCCAATTTAAGCCGTAGAACTGATATGTCTCCTTCGTTCCATAGCACCAACCACCACCATGAATATTTATAATGGTAGGAATTGGTTTATCAACATTCTCAGGTAAATAAAGATCCAAAAGGTTCCACTTAGGATCAGGACCATAAGATAGATTGTCAATTCGTTTAACACCTTTCACTTCAGTTGGAAGTCCGGCATCACGTTTATCATCGTTATCCTTGGCACTCTTTCTGAATTGCATAATTTCATCGATAAGTTCTTGTTTCATTATTGTAAACGCCTCCATCTATTGAAATTTTAGCATAAAAGAAGTAAGCCGTTACACAAACTATTATATTTTCAAAAAAAGCCGATACACTGCCACATTAATGGCTGTCGTATCGGCATTTTAATCTTATTTAGCAAATCTAGTTGCCTTTCTATTCACAATATATTCATAAGTTACCATCAAAATCGCTCCAATAACAATTCCTAGAGCATTAGCCAAAACGTCATTGATATCACTAGTCCGATTGATTAAGAAAAAATGTGATAAATAATACTGTGCCGTTTCGATTCCACTACCAATCATGAAGCCAGTAAAGGCCATCGAGAGAACTGATACGTGTGAGAAAAGATTCTTGATCAAAAAACCTAAAGGAATCGTCAAGATGATATTCTCCGCAAAACCGATATCAATTATATCAAGTTGATGCAGATTTACATGTCCAACCCCCGCTGACATCACATAAACTGATGTTCCATCAAATGAGATTGGTGTAAAGAGAATCATCCCTAGAAAAGTCAAATAGACCAGGCTTATGAGATAGAAATGACGCTTCTCAAATTTTTCAATATTATGATTGATGAATAAAGCACTAATTATCGAGATAGTTAATATTACTAATAAAGGTATAAAACGCATAACAATCGCTCCTTTCATAACTTGTCATTTATTAATTTATACTTACACTTTAAAACTTATTTATTTAAGCAAGCTTAAAATTAATTGACTAAATTATGAAGTTATTATGGTTTTATATATTTAATGGAACTCAAATCATATCTTTAAAATATCTGATTCCTTCTTCTCCATAAATCAAAATATTCTCTCATGTATTTAACGGGAAATGGAATCACTGTATATTGACCATTTCTAATATATTGAACCCTCATCAATCCTGACAAATCATCAAAGATATTGGCAAATTCATCAATATCCTCTCCATTTACAAACACTATTCTTCTTAACCTAATTGTTCGAGAAATATTTTCTTTCAAACTATTAATATCTCCCACATAGTAGTACAATTCTCCATCCATTCTAGTAAATCCCATCCCTTTAAATCCAGGAAATAATGAATATGGCTCTTTTTGACGGACAGAATTATTAAATGTGTAATCAAATCTATTTTCTAAATCTCTACAAATATTACGAACTAATTTATTTCTAAAAGAAGTCTCTCTGTGATTTTTCAATTCATCATGAATTTCACCGATAGTTAAATAGCTTTTCTTCAATCCTTTTATATAAACTATAATTTCATTTGCTTTCGAAATATATTCTTCACTTTCACTATCATTTTTCAAGAACTTCAAATCGTTAATAACTTTCTTTTTGGAAAGTACAGAATTTATATCAGATTTTTTAACTCTTTGATGTATCTCATCTTGAAATGGGATAACCTGTTCACTACCTCTAAGTATCATAAAAAGATTTCCATTACTCCTTATGACACATTCGATATTATCAAAAAAATATTTTTTCTTCTGATTATTTCCATTGAACAGACTCCCACAGATTTCCGAAAGTTCATCATCCATATTAAGATTATTCAAATCAATTTTCTTATCTATAAAGGTTAAGTTTCCTACAGAATCAACTGTCATTTTCACAATATAAACAATGGCTTCATTTTTTTTCAACCAATTAACCCAAAAATATTCATATTTACTAGTGATTTGTATTAAATCCTTGGAGATTAATTTTAATTTTTTACTGTTAATTTCTTCTTTTATAGCTAAATTATATAAAGTGGTAACAAATTCTGATTTGTTACTAGAATAGTTTAATTCACCATTTCTTAATTTACCAAATCCATCTGGGGTGATATGTTGAATGACTTCGTCGGATGAGCCTATTATATAATCCTCTTTAGCTTTTTTATCCTTCCGTACATCTCTCAGTATTTGAATATTTAGTTCCTTTGAAGGTTTATTAGAAAAAGTTATATTTACATTTTCTAACAAATTATCGTTATACTCTTTAAAAAAGTTCATTAATTTAATATTGTTCTCATCATCACCTTTTAAAAAAATATTAATACTCGCACCATTAAAATAGTCAAAAATATCACGTTGAGATTTAGTTCCTCTTCCGGGAAAACATTGCTTTTCAATTGGAAATTTTTTTATTTTTAATTTTTCAATAAAAAAATCTTCAAAATATTTTTGTAATGCGTTAACCACAAAATTAATTACCCCTAATTTACTATTTTCATATTTTTCCAAACTGCCTAAATCGACAAAGTCTATATTATTATTACTATAAGGATTTTTAATTTTATATAAACTATCATCCTGACAAAAATCAGATCTTTGCATCAATCCACGCTTGTCATTCCAAAAATAAAACGCATTATGTTCATTTTCCTTAGCCTTAGTAAAGGTAACTACTCTTACAATTAAATTCCTTTTCCAATCTAATTTGACCTCTAAAGCATATCTCTGATCTAATCTTTTTCTTTCCCATTCTGGCTTAGAAATATAAAGTAAGGGTGTTTTATTAAAACCAATATTTAAGTTTTTATCCCCAGCGATTTGATTGATTAATAATTGAACAATGCAATTAGAGTATATTTCGTTAGTAAATCTAATTTTTTTAAAATAGAATTCTCCAATTTCTTTGGATTTTTTAAATGTACCTTTTTCGAATAAAATTAAATATCTATTCTTAGACATTAAAGACAGTGTTATAAAGTCCATATGAGAAAGTACTTTGTAAAGAGAATTACGCTTATCGTAGTTTTCTATACAGACACAAGCCAAGTCATATTTTAAATTTAAATTCAAATAATTCAATTTGTAAGAAGTTCTATTAGTTTGTATCCATTCATCAACTTTCAATTAAAAATTCCTTTACCTTTCTCACATCAGAAGATGCTAAACTAACAATTCCTTTACTATTAATTAATCCGGGGATTTCCATAATACGCCCACTGACAGTCGTAGTTATTTCATTTTCACCTTGTGCAATAATATTTATAATGATTACTCTCCAGGATTTTCCAGTATTATTTTCTAATGTATCTAGCTTCTTAGTATTTTTCTCTCTAGCTTTATCTTGCCGTTCTGAATAACTATTTCCCCAATTCTTAAAATCAATAACAATCCCTTTATTTTTAACTTTATAATCAAATAATTCTGTATTCTCTAACTGCTCAATATCTTCCAGTTTTTCATCCAAAATATCCTCAAAAAGCACTTTACCTACTTTTTCCCCTAAAATCCCCTTATAAAGGGTAAATTGAATAGGGTTAATAATGTAATCTTTTTTCCCCCAGAATAAAGGATAATTATGCTCTTTAAAATTCTGAACAACTTTAGGATTCTTTAAACAAATATCCAATCCTGATGATTCCGAAGAAATAATCATATTGGCTTCATTATCCTTCTCAAAATCAAAATCACCTTCATTCAAGGAAATACATTTTGTTTTATATTCAGTTTTTTGATAAGGATTGCTCAAGTATTGTAAACTTCTTTTTATCTCTTTTTGAGCTTCTGCTAGTTCCTTTTTATTGACAGTGGGATTCTTTAAAAGAAATTCACGTACTTTATTATATTCAAGTCTATATCGTGGACTATTTCTTAATCCTTTTAAGAGTTGATTGTTATCACGACTGGTCTTTGCAGTTTTATTTGCATTATCTAATTTTGAATTATCCGTTTGTATCCAATTATTTTCTTCACCTTTGTAACTCATTAATGCTTGAAACTCTGGACTATATCTTTCACGATGAGGAGTCACGTAATTAATATTATTAATAACTTGATAATTAGCAACTACCAATGGATTTTCAATTTTATTAAAAGTCCGATTCATTCTTCCCAATGCTTGAATAATTCTTGTTACTAAGCTTGATACAACACTTTGTAGATATCGCGGATATTTAATGTATCGTCTTTTCTCCATTTTATTAAGAATATTTTTTATTTCATAATTCGTAATTTCATTTGCATCCAATAAATATTCTAATTCAAAGACAAACTTCAAGACATCCGTATCTAACTTATAATTTCTCAAATTTGTTATGATATTAGTGACTTCCCCTAAATAAATACCTCCTAGATCAATTTCAGTATTACGTGGATCGCTATTATTATTAGAATCCATTGAAATATTCTTTGAGATTTTCTTCTCAAATGATGTCATTTTATGCTGCAAATTTTGCCCTACACCGATTGACAAATATGCGCTTAACAAGTAAATCCTTTTCCCATTCTCGACTAAATTCAAAGATTTTTTGATTTGTTCTGGAACTGATATATTATTCTTCGCAATAATACATAATTTAGGATATTTATCATCATCTGGGCCTAGAATTTGTTTACATAGTATTTTAAATACATCTTCAATTAGATCACGATACATTTCAGGACTATTATCTGGCAATTTAGATTGCAATCCCAAAAAAGAAGTGATCTTAGAATCTTTAATGAAATAAATAAAACTTTCAAATAAAGAGAGGTATCTCCTTCTAAAATAATCTTGATTCCCCTCTTTTTTTTCGTTATCTCCTTTGGATATTCTATTAAGTGTCTCTTGTAATTTAGAGTTAAGTTCATTTACCATACTTTGATCGTAATTTCCTATAATGTCTGAATGCTCCCTTAAAATTGATTCAATAGAGTTATCAGCTCCTACCATTGCGACTTTTATTTTAATCCCTTGATTTTTATAACGCGTATGATAATCGAATTCTTTTAAGGTCTCTTCTGTTAAAAACCTTCTTCCATCTTTTATAAATTTGTCGCCCAATTCAGATTTCAAAAATTCCAGATCATAATTATCCAAAACTGTTGGCATTTGCGAAGTGGCTGATAATCCCAAAACCATACATTTTTTAGTCAAAGCTATAAGAAATTTTTCTGGTGTGGCATTAATAATAGAAGCATTAATTTCTGTCTGTAAATCATGTTTGTCTGAATCCTTAAAATAGTATAATGTTATGCCCTTCTTTTGAAATTCTCGATAATCTTCCACTTTGAACTTCTGTAATTCATTAGAACTTTTTTTATTAAATTTATTGCCAAAATCGACTTCGATATTTCTCAACATTCGAATTTGCACATCTTCTAAACCTAAAGCCCTATATATGGTGAAAAATGCATTCTCCTCATCCATTCCATTCTCATTGTCCTCACGATGAGTATTACTTAACTCCACATATTTAATAGCACATTTTAGAATCAGACGATTAAATGATTTTATAAAGTTGGATGTTCTTCGTAACATATTTTCAAAACCTAAATCATTAGATCTATCATTATCAATTAAGACCTGATTTTTTACTGAGCTAAAGTGCGAATACCATTTTGCATTATCGCTGATTAATGTGTGTAGTGAGGCGTGAATCAGAAAATTATCTTCTCCATATTTACTAGGATCTCTTTTCATCTTATACAAATAGGACAAGAAAAATTGCTTATTTATAGCTTTGGAATTATTAACCAAATCTTTATAATTGTCCTCACTAGTTATGATTTCCTTAAGACTATCCGGAAGTTCATTTTTAATAATCTCAATTCCCTTAAAAATATTTCGAAACAAGGCTATCAAATCAACCTCTATCTTTAATGAGTCATCAATTATTTTATCCAATATTTTTTTCTTAGTACTATCTACCTCATCAAAAACCACAAGTGATTTTTCTATCATTTTCGAATATAAAAAAGATTTTCCATTTTTCTCAAAAAATGTTGTATAACTTCTAATAAATTTATCAGTAGTACATAGATAAATTTGATATCTTTCTAAATCAATTGTCGGATATACCTTATAAAACCAATTGCTAAGTCCTGTTTCATCATTCGCCAAAAATCTTTTTACCTTATTTTGACATTCTATATCTAGCATGCTACCTTCTGTGCCGTCAGATTCAAATAAAAGTCTTTTGAATAAAGCTTTTCTAAAATCATATTCGACATTCTTTAAATTTTTCCAAATGCCATTATTTTCATCTTTCGAATCTATTACTTCAACAAGATCAGAAATATCCTTTAATTTTTTGAATGCCAACTCAACCTCATTATCTTTAAAAATTTTTTCCAAATCAGCAAATGTAGATTTTATGATATTAGTCGTGTCTTTAATAGATCTAATAACCGCTATTTTTTCATAGTCATGAGGATCGTCATCATTTGACCTTCCCTTCTCCCAAAAATCTCGAAATTTGTCTCGCTGCAAATTCTTTTTTTGATCTGTAACAAAAAAGAATTTAAATGAAGAATCAATCCTGGCACGTTTACATGCAAATTCAATAACACTATGTGATTTCCCACTACCCGTAGGGGCATCTAAAAACAATAATTTATTTTTCTTTTTTTCTTTTGTTATTTCATGATAAATATTTTCAAAATCCGTATAATTGATTTTATATTCACCTCACAGAAAATATTATTTACTTATAATTTTTTGCTCTTTATTCTGTACTAACAAATGTCATTAAAGCAAATTAATATTATTTATTCAATGAATTCCCACCACTATTGAAGGATAATGTGTTTCCATTATTATCATTTTTCAGATCATTAATTTCTAAATTAATTTAATATAAATTTATACGTCAAAAAAAAATCCCGATTCTTTTCTAAAGTGCTTCATAATTGTTAGACAAGAAATCTAACAGTTATGGAGCGCTTTTTATATGGTTAAATACAGTTCAAAATTAAAGGCAGAGGTTGTTGGTGAATACCTCCAAGGTAGAACCAGCATGCAAAGTCTCTCAGAGAAACATAATTTACCTAAACGGCAAGTCAGTTTCTGGATTCAAAAATATCGCTTAAGCGGCGTAGACTCGCTTAAGCGAAAAAAAACTAAACGGAGCTTTTCAGCTGAATTTAAAATTGATGTGATAAACTACTATCAAACTCATGATGAAACTTTAGCTGAAGTATCCGCCAGATTTGATGTTAACAAGTGTCAGATTAGTTCCTGGAGAACGGCATTCAATAAACATGGCATAGAAGCCTTGAAGTCTCATCCGAAAGGCAGAAAATCCAAAGTGAAAAATGATAAAAAGAAATTACGTCATTTAATAAACAAGAATGAATTAGATCAACTTCGCGAGGAACTCGCAAAGAAGAATCAAGAATTATATGACACAAAGTTGGAGAATGATATTTTAAAAAAATCAATGACCCTGTTCGGAACTTCAAAGGACGCAAAAAAACACAAATAGTTGATCAGATCAGGGTAGAACAAGAGTCTCTTCCAAAAGCAGAACGGTATAAGATAGGCGATATTCTTAAGGCCATTGGACTTAAAAAGGCCACTTACCATGATGAGCGTAAACATATCAAAAATCATGTAGATAAGTACAAAGATATAAAAACTGAAATATTAAAAATTACTGAAAGTGGAAAATGTCGTGGACGCCTAACCTACGGTTATCGTCGCGTACAAGAAGGATTAATTAAACTAGATATTCACATAGCAGATGCCGTAGCTCGTCGCTTGATGAATGAGTTAAATGTTCAAGTAAATCTTTATAATCGTCATAAAAATGGAAAGTATTCCTCATATAAAGGAACTGTTGGAAAGGTCGCACACAACATTTTACATCAACAGTTTAATGAAACTGAGCCCTTTAAAGTCCTGCATACAGATGTCACACAAGTTCGTTTAAGGGATAACGAATGGGCTTATGTTTCCGCAATTACCGACGAGGCAAGCAAAGAAGTTCTAGCGTTCCAAGTAAGTAATAGTCCCAATAGTAAATTAATTATGGATACATTAAATGAATTAACGACAGTTATACCTAAAGGAAGCAACCCAGTGATACATTCAGATCAAGGCTGGCATTATCAACTAAATTATTATACTGATAGGCTTTCTGAAGATGGATTTATACAGAGCATGTCTCGCAAAGGAAATTGTCTCGACAATGCGCCAATCGAAAGTTTCTTTCATCTATTCAAAACAGAATGTCTCAATGGATTTCCACCTTGTAAAGATATGAAAGAATTTAGGAAACTTTCTAAGGAGTACGTCGATTGGTTTAACAATCGACGCATCTCAAGAAAAACAAAAGGCATGACTCCCCGCGAATACAGGGAACATGCCTTATCAGCTTAACAATATTCAATTTTGTCTAACTTTTGTGTTGCACTTTATTCCAGAATCAGGATTCTTTGATTATCTTATTTATCTAATTCAGCAATTTGTGCTTCAATCTGTTCATTGTTTCTAAATTCATCATAAGTCGTATCAGCTCGATCGACTACACCGTTTTCTGTCAGATAAATCAAACGATTGGCAATAGTCTGAATAAATTGATGATCATGAGAGGCAAACATGATTGAACCTTTGTAATCTATCAAACTATCGTTCAAAGCTGTAATAGATTCCAAATCTAAATGGTTAGTTGGATCATCAAGTAGTAAAACATTAGCTTTTAACAGCATCATCTTCGACAACATGACCCGAACTTTTTCGCCACCAGAAAGGACGTTAACTTTTTTCGTAACATCATCGCCAGAGAACAACATTCGTCCTAAAAAGCCACGCAAGAAAGTATCATCATCTTCACCCTTTTCAGCGAACTGACGTAACCAATCAATAATTGGTGTATCTTCATTAAACATTGCATTAAAGTCTTTTGGCAAATAAGCTTGACTAGTTGTGACACCCCAAGTTACTGTACCTGAATCTGGCTCTAACTCACCTGTCAAAACTTTGAATAAAGCAGTTGTTACCATGTCATTCTTAGCTAAGAAAGCTACTTTATCATCTTTATTTAAAATAAAATTAACATTCTTCAAAATTGTTTTTCCATCAATGGAAATCGTCAAATCTTTTACTTGTAGTAAGTCATTTCCAATTTCACGATTAGGTACAAACTTAATAAACGGGTAACGACGTGAACTTGGTTGAATGTCATCTAGAGTGATTTTATCCAACATTTTCTTACGTGAAGTAGCCTGTTTTGACTTGGAAGCATTGGCTGAGAAACGAGCAATGAAATCTTGTAATTCCTTGATTTTTTCTTCCTTCTTGGAATTTTGATCTTGCTTCATTTGTTGAGCCAACTGTGAAGATTGTTGCCAGAAATCATAGTTACCGGCATAAAGCTGAATCTTACTGTAATCAAGGTCAGCCATGTATGTACAAACCTTATTTAAAAAGTAACGGTCATGGGATACGACGATAACAGTATTTTCAAAATTAATTAAAAAGTCTTCCAACCAGTCAATTGAATCGACATCTAGTCCATTAGTGGGCTCATCCAATAACAAAACATCTGGTTGACCAAAGAGAGCTTGAGCTAACAGAACTTTAATCTTTTGGCCAGCAGTCAAAGTAGACATTTTCTCTTGGTGCAAATTTTCAGGAATATTCAAGCCTTGAAGCATTTGAGAAGCTTCACCTTCTGCTTCCCAGCCACCCATTTCACCAAATTTGGTTTCCAAATCGGCTGCTTTTAAACCATCTTCTTCATTAAAGTCAGGTTTCATATAGATGGCATCTTTTTCTTGCATGATTTTATACAAATCAGCGTGTCCCATCAAAACTGTTTCCATAACAGTATAATCATCGTAATCAAAATGATTTTGCTTTAATGTTGCTAAGCGTTCATTAGGTCCTAATTTAACAGAACCAGTGGATGGCGTGATTTCACCAGACAATACTTTTAGAAAAGTTGATTTACCGGCACCATTTGCACCAATCAAACCATAACAATTGCCCGGGGCAAACTTAATATTTACATCCTCGAATAACTTACGATCGGCAAAGTGCAAACTAACGTTACTTACAGTAATCAAATATATAATCCTCATTTCTTAAACATAGTTAAACTGCATTATACGGACTATTTTCACAGTACGCAAGTAATTGTTTCTTTCAAATAGCCGTAAATAAATAATAGATCCCACTTAATCCAATAAACAAATAAATAAAAATTTTCATTAATCTAATATTTAAGTGTGTTACTAAACGATTAGCTAACAGCGTCCCCATAATAGCTCCAATAATACCGATAATAACAAATTTCAAATTATCTGCCTTCAAAATTCCCGTACTAAAACGTAAACTTGTCATCACAAATGTATCTAATAAAAAGAAGGTTTGCAAATTAGCTAAGTAATTCTCTTTGGAATCTGAAATGGTCAAAAAATACAGTGCCATCAGCGGACCACCGATACCAAACATCCCATTGAAAAATCCTGAAATTAACGCAAAGATCACCATTATCAAAGTTGGTATCGCCTTTATCGTGATTGATTTCCAATTCATTATAGAATAATAGATTGACAAGATTACCAACAATAAACCTAATAATAATTTTAAATATCCACTTGCCAAGACACTACTTAAATAAAGTGAAGATATTGCCATGACAATATAAATTAAGAATGGAACTACTAATTGGCGCCACTTCAAAAATTTTCGATAACGCCAAGCCAACATGATTGTCGCTACTAACATGGTCAAAGTTGAAACTCCAGCACTTTGATTGATTGGCAACAAATGTGGTAGAAAAATCATCATGACGATACCTGAGCCAAATCCGGTCACCCCTTGAACGAATCCGGCTAATAATGCCGCTAAGATTATAATAACTATCCAACTCACTAGTTTTCCCCTTTAGTTTTAAAATATCGATAAAGCAACATCAAAATTGCCCCAATAACTATCCCCAAGGTATTTGAAATCACATCATTGATATCACTGGTTCGATTTATTAAGAAGAGATGTGACAATACATACTGAACTGTTTCAAAACTGCCACTCAAAATAATTCCTAAGATAGCGATTAAGGTTAATGGTAACTTTGAAAAATATTTCTTTATAATCACACCTAACGGTACAGTCATAATAATATTTTCTACAAACTCGAGATTAGTCAACTGTAATTCCTGTAAATTAACGCGGCCAACCCTTGGTGTCGTCAAATGAATCACCAAACCATTAGAAGCAATTGGCATAAATAAAACTGCTAACAAACACATTGTATATAACCACGAGAGAATCATAAAACGTGGATGTTGAATTTTTTTAAAATTGATAGCAATGTCCAAACCACTGACCCCTACCAAAAGAACAATGAATAACGCCGGTATCCAACGCACTTGTTACCACCTCTTCTTCTAATTTATCAAATAGGTTCTATCATAATACTTATACCCAACTAAAAAAAGTACCCTAATGCATCTGAAAATACATCAAGGTACCATTGATCATCTTTTAAAATCCTTTAATCACTTTAGAATCACCAATTAAAGGCAATAATTCTGGTTTGCCATAATAATAGCCTTGGCGTAAATCAATTCCTAGTCGATTGCTCATCTGATCATCATCAGAATTTTCAATTCCTTCAAGGATCAAACGTTGACCGAATTCTTGACTGATACCCTTCCAAGCCCGTAATTTTTCTCGCAAGTGTGGATTCTCAATATTGGAACGAAAATTCTGCAAGGCAAACTTAATCTCTGAGGCTAGAGGCAAAAGATCTTTAATATTTTCATAGTCATTATCACCCGTTCCGACATCATCTAATGAAATCTGCATTCCATGTTCCATAAATTTGCGTAAATAAGGAACTAATTTCGCATCAGGGTATTCTCTTGGCCCTTTTTCTTCAGTTAATTCCACCACCAATTTAGTTGGATAAAGTTGCATCTGACTCTTGATAATTGCCCTAGCCATTTGCGTATCCATCAACTGCTCTCGATTGACATTGACCGAACAATATTGCACTTTCATCCCTAAAATTTTAGTAGTCTTCACTAACAAAGCCGCGTTTACTTGTAAATCAATATCAATAAATGATTTAGGCAAGCGCCACCCCTCTGGAGTCAACTGTTTAATTAATAATTCATAGCCAAAAATTGTCTTTGTCCGAACATCAATTTGTGGCTGTACAAAGTATCGATAAATTGGTCTCAATTTATCCCATCGCCCTTCTAAGTAGAAGCTAAATTTTTAACCTTTTTAATACAAATGACTATACTTTATAGTATATAATAAACACGGAAGAATGAATTATAAATGAATATAAATAAATATAATAATAGAGAAGTCGTGATAATTGAATGAAAGTGGCCATAATAGGATGTACTCATGCCGGTATTGCTGCGATGAATCAGTGTCTAAAGTATTATCCTCAGACGGAAATTACTGTCTGTGAGCGTTCCAAAGATATTTCATACCTATCTTGTGCAACTTATCTACACATTGGAGGTAGCGTTGACGACCTAGGTGATGTTTCCTACGCTAATCCTGAGGAATTCGTTAAAAAAGGTGTCAAAATGCAAATGGAACATGATGTCATCAAAATTGATCCACAGGCCCACACCATCCTGGCACAAGATCTTAAAACTAAAGAATTCGTCCATGATAAATACGATAAGTTAATCATGGCAACTGGCTCAATCACTTCAATTCCTGTCATTGCAGGTATCGAAAATCCTAAAGTTATGCTCTGCAAAACCCGCAATCAAGCTCAAAAGTTACACGAAGCAGCTAAAGGACGCCATATTATTGGTATCCTTGGCGGAGGATATGCTGGTGTCGAAATGGCAGAAGGATTCGTTAAATCAGGGCATGAAGTTGTCCTCTTTCAAAGAAATAAACAACTTTTAGACGAATATATGGATTCCAACATTTCCAACAACGTAAAAAGTCTTTTAAAGAAAAACGGCGTATCCGTCCTAACCGATACTACTGTCACCCGCTTTGATGATACTAGTGATAATCAAATTAAGATTACAACCAAACAGAATGAATATCTAGTTGATATGGTTGCGATTTGTCCTGGTGTCTTACCTCAATCGGACCTCTTGAAGGGACAAGTTCAAATCGCTAAGAATGGTGCTATTATTACTAATCAGTACATGGAAACTTCCAACCCTGACATTTTTGCGGCTGGAGATGTGACTCAAGTACATTATAATCCAACACTCAATACCAAGTATATTCCTCTAGCTTCACATGCAATTCGCCAGGGAAATATTGCAGGTATGAATCTGTTCAAACGACGCATGAAATCAATGGGAACTCAAGCTACCACTGGTATGTTGATTTTTGGGCATACAGTTGCTTGTACAGGTTTGACCTTTAGAGCCGCTCAAAAGTCCATTTTTGATGCTCAACATGTTTTCTTTACGAGTAATTATCGTCCTAATTTTATGCCTACCAATAATCAAATCAGTATTGATTTGATTTACGATCGAATAAGTCGTCGCGTTTTGGGCGCCCAATTAATGAGTAAACATGAAATTTCACAGTCAGCCAACACCGTTTCCGTAATTATTCAAAATAATAATACTATTGACGAATTAGCTTATGTCGATATGCTCTTCTCCCCTAATTTTGATGAACCATTTAATTATCTTAATCTGGTAGCTCAAAAAGCAATCGATAAAGAATTAACCAATAATAAATGAATTTAAAAAGTTCAGTACGATCTCCATTTAAAAATGGTTATCATACTGAACTTTTTAATATCATATATTATCTTAATTCAAACCTGTAGGAAGCTTTTGATAGGCACGACCGTGTGTATCATTAATTGTAGCCTGATATAAAGTATCAATTGCTGCTGGTCCATCAGTGTGTCCCATACCCCAAAATTGCAATGACTTGTTCAAATCAGCCGCAACTTGATGATAATTATTTGTAGACTTCAATTGCTTGGCACTCTTAACCAAAATAGCCATTAGTTCAGAATTGCTGCGAACTTTTTCATCCTGACTAGCCGTATGAATAGCTTGCATTAAAGTTTCAGATGGTTCCATTTTTGTCATTTTAAAATCCCCCCTATTTTATATGAAAAGGGTAACATTAGAATATTTTGATGTCAATTTACAGTTATAGGTAAGCATAATTAATGATAGTTTATTCAAAATATCTTATTATAGATAACAAATGGAATTACTGTTCAATCCATTTATAAATAGTAATGAGCATAATATTTGCTTAAGTCATCAATATAGCGTAAATTAGTAACTGTAATAAGAGTTGCGTGCAAATAAAGATTGCACAATTGATTTTAATATTGGAAAGGATCTTAATGATGAAAATTAATTTTAAAGATGAAGCACAAAAGTATTTAGCAGATAAAATTCCCGCAGGAAGCACCGTTATTTTAACAACAGATGATGGTTCAAATAAGTATTCTAGCCTAGGTGGTAGCTGTGCTATTGGCGACAAATTTCAATTAGTTATTCTTAAAGATGAGGATCCTAAGTATACTGTTCCGATTGAAAATAATGCTGGTTACAACATGAGTACAGCTTCACAATATACTGATTTCTTTACTGATGGTTTGAATATTTCATTGTGGCACAACGCTTTAGCACTTAAAGATAACTCTGGTATTCTTGACGGTGCCCTCTCAGTTGTTGATTGGAGAAATGTTAAGTCTGAAACCGCTGAACAACGTAAAAATAAAATGGTTAAACTCGGCGATCAAATTTGCTAATTGAACAGATTTTTAAGATGTGAATAAATTTAAGTGTTAATTCACATCTTTTTCTTTAAATATATAAATTGTGAACAATTTACTTGCGTACGATATAAAATCGAGGTATAGTATTACTTGTAAACAAGTTAAAGAATATAAATGATTTTTAAATACGAAAGGAACTTAATTATGAAAATTAATATTAAAGATGAAGCACAAGCATATTTAGCAGAAAGAATCCCTAGTGGTTTCCCAATGATCTTAACTACAGATGATGGTTCAAATAAGTATTCTAGTTTAGGCGGTAGCTGTGCTATTGGTGATAAATTCCAAATCGTTGTCTTAAAAGATGAAGATCCTAACTACACTGTTGAATTAGAAAACAATGCCGGTTTTGATTTAAGAACATCCCCTAATGACGCCGATCTTCTAACAGATGGATTGAATATTTCATTGTGGCATAACGCTTTAGCCCTTAAAGACAACTCTGGTATTTTAGATGGTGCCCTCTCAGTTGTTGATTGGAGAAATGTTAAACCTGAAACTGCTGAAGAACGTCGCGATAAAATGGTTAAACTTGGCGACCAAATTTGTTAATCAAATTTTAAATAGATTTAAAAAATCTTCTTGGAAGTTTTCTAAGAAGATTTTTTTGTGGTCAAATTTCAGTATAATACTAACTATTAGAACTGATGATGGAGGTACATTTAATGAAATATCCTATTTTACTCCTTGATTTAGATAATACGATTCTCGATACCAAAACTAATGCTGAAAAGGCATTACACCAAATGTCCAAATCCATTGATTTTCCCTTTAATAACGAGCAAATTCAATATTGGCATCTATTAAATGATAAACTCTGGGAAAAGTTTGAACGGGATGAAATAACGCGTCCTAAATTATTAACAAGTCGTTTTGAATTGTATTTCGAACATTACAATCGTCAAGTTAATGTTGATGAGTACAACAAAACTTATTTAAAACTCTTCAAATCACAAGATACCCTGATTCCGCACGCAAAAGAAACCTTACAAAAGCTCAAACAAGATCATCATCTTTTTGCGATTTCTAATGGAACCAAAGAAAAGCAATATAATCAATTGACCCAGGCACATTTGATCAATTTCTTTGATAAACTTTATTTGTCCGAGGACATTGGTTTTCAAAAACCTGATCCAGCATTCTTTGAATTCGTTATCGGAGATCTTAAAAAGTCTAAATCGGAAATGCTAGTAATTGGCGATTCACTCACTGCCGATATTTCTGGCGCTAATGCCGCAAAGATTGACAATGTTTGGTTTGATCCCCAAAAGAATAATAATCCAACCAATTTCAAACCTACTTATGAAATCAATGACTTAAGACAATTAATTTCTCTATCCGCAAATTAAGAAATATAATCTTTTTTAGAATAAATAACGCCAGATAATCAAAATACGATTACCTGACGTTATTTATTTAGTATATAAAACTAAGCATTTCTTCGACGCTGAAAGAATTTGACAATTTCTACAATCAAGATCATCAAGACGCCAGCACCTAACACAATTGCCCATTGCAATAGATTTAATTCTGTCACGTGGAAAAGACTATTAAATCCAGGTACAACAATTGTTAAGGCTACCATGATAAAGGAAACTGCAACACCTATATTGAACATCTTATTTTTGAAAGGATGAACTTTAAAGATTGATTGATACGTTGATTTCACATTGAAAGCATGGAACAACTGGATCAAGGCCAATGTTGCATAAGCCATCGTCAAGGCATCAGCGTGAACAGCTGCATTGCCACTGTGGACTGGGAACATAATTGCTAAGCCGTATACACCCAGCGTAATCAGACCTTCTAAAATTCCTTGGTAAACAATGGATGAACCAATTCCACCACTTAAGAAGCTAGATTTACGACCACGTGGCTTTCTATCCATGATTCCCGGTTCAGTAGGTTCAACCCCTAAAGCAATCGCAGGAAATGTATCTGTTGCTAAATTGATCCAAAGTAATTGAACCGGCAACAAAATATCCCAACCCAATAGTGTCATCATAAACAAGGTTAAAACTTCACCTAAATTGGCTGAAAGCAAATATTGAATTGATTTCTGAATATTTGAAAAGACTTTTCTACCTTCTTCAACGGCAACAATAATCGTGGCAAAGTTATCATCCGCTAAAACCATATCAGAGGCTCCTTTGGACACCTCAGTTCCTGTGATACCCATTCCAATACCAATATCAGCGGATTTCAAAGCTGGGGCATCGTTGACGCCATCACCAGTCATAGCAACAACTTTTCCTTTATTCTGCCAAGCATTAACAATTCTAACTTTGTGTTCAGGTGAAACACGTGCATAAACAGAATATCTTTTTACTTTTTTGGCAAATTCCTGATCACTCATTTGATCCAACTGAGCACCTGTAATAACCGCTCCGTCATCTCCAGGTTTGATGATTCCCAAACGACCCGCAATAGCTTCGGCTGTATCTTGATGGTCCCCTGTAATCATAATTGGACGAATACCAGCACTTTTAGCATCTTCAACCGCCTTAGCAGCTTCTGGACGTTCAGGATCAATCATTCCAACTAATCCAGCAAAAATCAAATCGTGTTCGATTGTATCAGAATCAACCGTTTCAGGAATTTCATCAATGACCTTATATCCCATTGCTAAAACTCTCAAGGCTTTTGTTGCCATAGATTTATTTTGTTGCAATATTTCTGTTTTATCAGTATCCGTCAAATCACGTACTTCGCTTGAAGTAGCCTGAATTCGATTAACTCTTTGCAACAACATATCTGGAGCACCCTTAACGGCAACGAAAAATTTTCCATTGGGTAACTTATGGATTGTTGACATCAATTTACGTTCTGAATCAAATGGTACTTCAGCTACACGTGGTTCTTTAACTAGTTCATCTTCAACTTTAAAATCATGATCAAATCCGAATTGTACTAAAGCTGTTTCAGTTGGATCTCCAACTAAAACTCCATCATTTTGAATCTTAGTATCATTACTAAAGGTCATTACTTGAAGCACCTTATCAGAACCAGAAATGTCTGCTGAGGCATCCTGCAATTGACCATATTGATAAACTTTTTCAACCGTCATTTTATTTTGAGTTAAAGTACCCGTTTTATCAGAAGCAACAATGTCCGTACTGCCTAGTGTTTCAACCGCGGGTAATTTTCTAACTAGAGCTTTTCTTTTGGCCATTCGCGTCGTACCTAAAGCCAAAATAATTGTTACAATAGCTGGCAATCCCTCGGGAATAGCTGCTACGGCTAAGGATATTGCTACTAACATCATATTAATGATCAATTCATTCATTGGTAAACCACTGCTATTATTAAAAATACCAACAGCAAAAATTACCGCTGCAATAATTAGAATTAACCAAGTTAATGTTTTACCTAAGGAATTCAAATTGTCTTGTAATGGGGTACCAGTTTCTTCAGCCCGATTAATCATACCGGCAATTTGACCAACTTGTGTATCCATCCCAACGCCAACAACAATTCCAGAACCACGACCATAAGTAACATTACTATTCATATAAGCCATATTCTTACGATCGCCTAGAGGTATGTCTTCATCAGGTAATACACTACTTTCTTTTTCAACTGGAACTGATTCTCCAGTTAAAGCCGACTCTTCAATCTTCATCGAAGCTGAATCAAGCAAACGAATATCAGCTGGAACAATATCCCCTGCTTCTAAAAGTACCAAATCACCTACTACTAAGGCTTCACTGCTAACCGTTTCTAATTTGCCATTACGACGAACATGGGCTTCAGGAGTTGACATTTCTTTTAAAGCATCAATAGCTTCTTCGGCCTTAGACTCTTGGAAAACTCCGAAGATAGCATTAACAATTACAACCGCTAAGATCAAGCCAGCATCAGCCCACTCTTTAGCAACTACCCCTGAAATAAAAGCTGCCACTAATAAAACAATGATCATAAAATCCTTGAATTGATCAAAAAAACGTTGGACCAGACTTTTTTTCTTACCCTGTGCTAATGCATTAGGACCGTTTTTTTCTAAACGTTGTTGAGCCGTTTCACTACTCAGCCCCGTTTTACTAGTTTGAAACTTATCTAACAACGCCCTCTCATCTAATACATAGTAACGGGAGTGTTTAGTTTCATTGATTTTTTTCATTGATTTATTCCTCCTTATAAAAAAAGACCTGTACGCCAAATACACGTACAAGTCTCACTAAATTAAGACAAAACCAGAGCTACGTCTTGTTGATGATTTTGTCGCAGGCAACCTCTGCAAGTTACTCCCTTGTTTAAAATTATTATAAATGATACAGAACTTTAAAGCAAAAGAAAAAAGTCGAAGTTAAGAAAAATTTTTCTTAGCAACGACTTTTAAGTAATTTCAAAATTATTTTAGAACATAACTAGCATTAACCCATTCATTATTACCAACACTGTAATAAGTTACACCGTTAACAACCTTTGTTTGGTCTGTCTTCCATGTACTATCATTTGCTAGAAGACGGTTAGTAATTCCCTTCATTGTTCCATCGCTTTGAAGAGCGACCAATTGAACGGCATATGAAGAAGCATTATCAACTTTAATCACGTTAGTTGTTGAACTTGTTGAACCACTATCAGTTACAGCTGATGAGCTACTATTACCACTAATGTAGTTTGCAGCAATCCATTCGTTTGTAGCAACACGATAATATGTCACACCATTAACAGATTTAGTTTGATCTGTCTTCCATGAACTATTATTGGCTAAATTACGATTAGTAATTCTTTGCATTGTACCATCACTTTGCAAAGCCATCAAAGGAACGTAACTAGCAGAAGTATTGTTTACTTTGACAATGTTACTGGATGAACTAGTAGCACTATCGGAATTAGAACCGCTGTTAGTTGTTGCAGAATCATCAGAACTACTATCATTTGTAGTTGTTCCACTTGGTGAAGTGTAACTTGTGAAGTAGCTGTCATAGAGTTCAGAAACATCAAAGTATCCGTAACTACCATTAAATGTATATGAACTAGACCATTGCCATGCATGTTCACTTGTATACCATTCTTTACCGCTTGGACTATATGGATAAGAAGCAATCCAGCCTTGACCAACTGTCATGACTGAACCAACCCATGAACCCATTGTATAAATTACAGAACGGTAACCATACTTAGCAACTTCTGTCATGAAGGCTGCGTTATTGGCATCATTTTGAGCCGCTGACAATCCTTGTTGTTCAGAGCTTTCAACATCAGTAGCTAAAACCATCTGCCTGAGCAAGCTTTGCAGCGTAATCAGCTTCCGCCTTAGCACCACTGACACTACTATATCTAGCATAATGATAACCATTAACATAAAGTCCAGCAGATTTAGCAGCTGCAATATTACCAGCAGCCGTTGTATCTTTGAAAGATGTACCTTCACTAATTTTAGTAACCATCGCTTTAACACCATAGTTGTCATGCATATCTTTAAAATTAGAAACAGTCATTGCACCATTATTATTGGATACATCCACCATATCTACACGTGCAGCTTGAACATTAGTTGCACAGAAAAACAAGACTACCATCGACATTAATGTAGTAAGAGCTACAATAATCCTTTTCTTTAAAACCATAATTCCCTTCTCCCTTTCGTCGCCATCGCAACAAATAGATTATAAGGCAAATTTCTTGACATGGTTTGAAAGTTACAGAGTTGTTCACTGAAAGTAATATAGTAATAATCTTGTAACAAAATAGTAAAAAAAGAATATTGAAATTTTGACAAAAAAGTAGGTTATTAAATACCGTACTTCCAGTTAATCATATTATGGTTCATAACTTATATTAATTTATATCTTAAAAATAGTACCTATTAACCGTTTGCTTTAATAAAGCTAATGGTTAATAGGTACTTCTTATTGAAATAAATTTAGTTTTTTCTTATGAAATCTCGATACCAATAGAAACTCTTCTTAGGAATTCTAGCTAGATCCTTTTGATCATCATCATTTCGATTTATATAAACAAAGCCATAACGTTTCTTATAACCATTTAGCCAACTCAATAAATCAGTAAACGACCAAGCACAATAACCTAAAATATCTACTCCGTCAGTTAACGCACGCTGCATTTCGATAATATGAGTTTGTAAATAATCAATTCGATATTGGTCATTAATAACGCCATTTGCTTCCAATTTATCCTGCGCACCTAACCCATTTTCAGTAACCATGATTGGCAACTGATATTTTTCGTAAACTCGACGTAAAGTAATTCGAAATCCTATTGGATCAATTTCCCATCCCCACTGGGTTTTATCTAAATATGGATTTTGAACACTATCAAACATCGGTGTTTCTGGAGTTTGTGCCTGTGCATCTTTAGGTTGCATCAAGTAGGGATCCGTTTTAGAAATTTTTTTTTCATGTTGATTCCCCTTATCGGGATGTTCTATTTGGTTTTGCTGGAAAGTCCCTCCATGATAATAGTTAATTCCTAGAAAATCAGGTTTAGCTGACTTCAATAATTTTGTATCCTCAAATGTTACTGTTGGTGCTACCCCCAAATTCTTTAAATGATTCATAACTAAAGTCGGATATTTTCCTCGACAATAAACATCCAACCACCAGTTGTTATTAAAATCATCGGCATTATCAGCAGCTAAGACGTCTTTAGGATCGGCTGTAATTGGATAAGCTGGACCATAACCAAAGCTTGGTCCAATTTGATCGTTTGGAACCATTTGATGAAATAAATTGATGGCCTCAGCATTTGCTAAATTAACAATATGATTAGCCGCATACATTCGCTTAATATCCGTCACGTTAGGTGGATGTGATGCCCAACGATATCCCATTGCCGTAAAAACATTTTGTTCATTGAATGTTACCCAATAACGTACTCTACTACCATATGCTTCAAAAACAGCTCGACAATATTTTTTAAAAGCTTCAATCACTTCGCGTGATTCCCAGCCATGATATTTATCTTGTGAAGCTTGTGGTATATCCCAATGATACAAGGTAATGATTGGTTCAATTTTATTTTTCCTCAGTTCATCAATCAGATTACTGTAAAACTCTATTCCAGCTTGATTGACCTCTCCATCACCATCAGGAATAATTCTCGACCAAGAAATGGAAAAGCGATATGCTTTTAATCCCATTTTAGCCATTAAATCAACGTCTTCTTTATACCGATGATAATGATCAACAGCCACATCACCATTTGTTCCATGAAAAGTTTTCCCTGGAATCTTAGAAAATGTATCCCAAATTGAGGGACCCTTACCATCCTCATTCCAAGCGCCTTCAATCTGATAAGCAGCCGAGGCCGCTCCCCAGAGAAAATTTTTAGGAAACTTTTTTAGTTTTTGATAATACATAAATTTAAGCTCCCTTTACTGACGTATCGGTAATTGAATCGTTAGCATCATCTTTACTTGATTCTTCTGCCTGTTCAGTCTTTAATTCTTGACGATCAAGTACTCTAAAGAACGGATAATAAGCGGCAACGGCTATGATTAATTCTATTAATTGCCAAACGGCGGCACGCCAATCACCACCAGTCATTAAGAAGCCACTGATAATCGTTGGTGTTGTCCAAGGTACTTGTGCAACGATCATACTGATAACGCCAAACTTCATTAGATAATAAGTAATGAATTCCAAAACCATTGGTGTAACGATGAATGGAACCATCAAGGTAGGATTTAAAACAACTGGTAAACCAAACATAATAGGTTCACTAATATTGAATACTGAAGGCATAATACCTAAATTACGCATTGCCTTGTAGCGTTTACTCTTGGCTGTAAACATACAAAGAACTAACCCTAAAATAGCTCCAGTACCACCGATGGTTAATCCGAAATTCAAAAATCCATCAGCTGCAATATGTACTGGTGCATGACCTTTAGAAACAGCATTGATATTAGCTGTTAAAAAGCTTAGAAAGACTGGTGTGTAAATACTTCCGATAACGTTGGTACCATGAACACCAACGACCCAAAGTGCCACAACCAAGAAGATAGCTAATTCAATTCCCCAGATGCTATCCAAACCAACAACAAGTGGTGAGAAAATCAATTGAATAACGGAATTGATGTTAATATGCAATACAACTCTTATGAGCCAAACTATGAAAAGTGCAATTGAGCCAGGGATCAAAGAAGAAAATGACTTAGCAACTGCAGGTGGAACGGAATCTGGTAACTCAATGGTCCAATTACGAGCAACACAGAAACGAATAATTTCACTAGAAATAATACAAACAACAATCGCAGTAAAAATACCGCCAGATCCAAGATCAGCTGGATCAATTGTCAATTTATCATTTAACATAGCTAACAAAAATGCAACCGTGGGAATAACTGTTCCTGTCATAGTATCAAGTTTATTAGCCTTAGCTGATTGATAGCTGATCCCCATAGCAACAATCAAAGCTAAAATACCAAAAGTAACAGTAACTGCCGCATTCAAATAACCCGAAATTGGTTTAATAAAATCGGCCCACCAAGTAAATGGTAAGTTAGCGACAATCATAAAAATACTACCAAAAATTGTGAATGGAATGGTGATAATCATCCCATCACGAAGTACTACCATATACTTCAGATTTCCAAATTTTGCTAAAGCTGGCAAAAATCTATTTTGAAATCCAGAAATAATGTTTTTCATAAATACCCCTCCAATTAGTTAGTTTTTATATTAAAAGAACTAGCTAAAATGTAACCGCTTTCTGATGAAACGTCAAGCCCTTTTCTGCACTCAATTATTAATATGTTCGAAAAAAATACTAACTATGTTATGAATCACACAGTTAGTACTGAATTTTTACATATCTTAATTAGTAAGCGGCATGATTCTCCTCTTGAAATTTAATTCTGCCGTTGGTAAATCTAATATTTTTCGTGTAATCAATGCACAACCCCCTAATAAGTTGTCATTATCGGCATTATCAGCCAATTCTAAATCAAGCGGATGTGACATAATTTGATTTAATTGTTGTTTAACCTCAACTAGAATATCTGGAATTGCTCGTAAGATTTTCGAACTTAAGACGACCTTCTCTGGATCAAATAAAAGCAAAATATTTTGTAAAATTATAGTTAAACTTTTTTGAAAGTTTTTTAAAATATTCATGGCTTCCTCATCACCCAAATCATACCAACGAAGAATGTCGGCTACTACAACTCTTTTGTTCTTCAATTTCTCTAATTGATTAAGAACTGCCTGATCCGACCCTACTTCCTCTAAAGAGATGGGAAGATTGTTTCCAAGTCCAAGGAATTTAGCTTGGCCAATTTCCCCTGCTTCACTATTGAAGCCACTATACAATTCTCCATCAATAATCAAACCAACCCCGACCCTGTCAGTCAGGCTCAATGCAGCAGCACTTTTTATTGTTCGACTGGAGAAATCTCTAATAGCTAGAGCAGCTAAATTAGATTCATTTTCTATCAGAACAGGTACATTAAAACGGCTTTGCAAAATTTGAACCAAGTCATAATTTGCCAAATCATGATTTAAAGCATTAACCACTCGATTATTCTTTACAACACCACCGATAGCTACAGATATTCCTGATAAATTATTATCCAATTTAAGCAATTTGATTGCTTGATACAAGGCCAATAATTGTTGTGAGGCTTCTTTACCTTCAATAGGAAATTCTTGTCGATCAATTATACTGCCATCTAACCAATTAGACATACAACTAATCGTTGTACTATTAATCTTAGCATTAATCGTATAACCTGCTTGGGCATTAAAATTAGTCAAGATTGGTTTACGACCACCACTACGAGTACTATTTCCTTGACCAATGTCATAGACCAGATTATCGTTAGATAATTGCGTAAAAATATTATAAACTGTTGACTTAGTTAATCCTAGATTTTTTGCTACATCAGCTCTAGAGGTTGGTGTCTGATTAAAGACCTCTCTTAAAACATTTAACTCATTAATTCTTCTGATCGTTAATCGATTCATACTCGCCACCCCTTAATTATCAATAAGAATTATAATATTTTCATTTTAATAATTCTATACACTTACAATAATACTACACATGTATAGACCAACTGATAAATAAACTCACTTATACCGAAAATGATTATAAAAGCCATCAATTTTCATTCAAAAATTGACGGCTTTTATTCACTAATCAGCTTTCTTTACACCACAAATTCAGCCTTATTATTAATCAGTTTTGCGCTCTCTATCAATTCACTATCATGTAAATAGACATTTATATCACCAGTAATACCCTTTGTTTCAACAGAGATTTTATCTCCTTTACGTTTGGCAATAATCTGAGCCACATCTTGACCATGAATATCAACTACCTTAGTTGAGACAATTCCTTCTTGCAATTGATACAAATGAATATCAACATCCTTTGTATAATTATAGGATGCATGAGCTGCTTTTTCATTACGGACAATAATACTATTTTCACGCACTAATACAGGTAGACTTAATTTATCAAATTTTTGATTGACCCATTTACCCGATTCTGGAGCTTGATAAACTTGATTATCTAAAATACTTGTCCACGTACCGCCTGGTAAATAAAAATGAGCCTTACCTTGATCATTAAAGATTGGTGCCACTAAAATTTGCGAGCCAAACATATATTGAGTCCCATTGTCATAGACATTAGGATCATCTGCAAATTCCATAAACATTGGCCTCATTAAAGGATTCCCAAAATGAGCACTATGAGAAGCTTGCGTATAGAGATACGGCATCAGTGACAACTTTAAGTCTACATAACGTTTAGTATTCTTGACAGCTTCTTCATCAAAGTTCCATGGAACTCGATATACATTACTGCCGTGATAGCGACTATGCGATGACAGAAGTCCAAATTGTGTCCAACGCTTGTAAAGATCTGCTGTTGGTCGATCATCCCCATCTTCAAAGCCACCGATATCATGGCTCCAAAAACCAAAACCTGATAATAAGAATGATAATCCCCCACGTAAAGTATCACGCATAGAACTATAATTCGATAAACAATCCCCACCCCAATGAACTGGGTATGATTGTGATCCAGTAGTGGCAGAACGAGCAAAGACAACGGCTTCCTCTTTACCTTTAATTTCCTCAATAGCTTCATAAACTGCTTGATTATATTGTAATGTGTAATAATTATGTTCTTGTTGTGGATTGGAACCATCAAAGAATTTCACATCATCAACTGGAATTCTTTCACCAAAATCGGTTTTGAAACAGTCGACACCCATTTTCAACAAATCTTTCAATTTATCTTGATACCACTTCTTAGCATCAGGATTGGTAAAATCGACGAAACCATTACCAGCTTGCCAAAGATCCCATTGCCAAACGTCACCATTTTGTCGCTTGATTAAATAGCCCTTATCTTTTGCTTCTTTGAATAAGAGTGATTTTTGTGCAATATAAGGATTTAACCAAACACAAACTTTGATACCTCGGTCATGTATTTTCCTTAACAAACCTTCTGGATCAGGAAATTGTTCTTTATCCCAATTTAAAGTACACCATTCAAACCCTTTTTGCCAAAAACAATCGAAATGGAAAACATCCAATGGAATGTGACGTTCTTTCATACCATCAATAAATTTCAAAACAGTTTCTTCACTATAGTCAGTTGTAAAAGACGTACTCAACCATAGACCAAACGACCAAGCTGGTGGTAGATTAATCTTCCCAGTCAATTGCGTATAACGGTGTAAAACCTCTTGAGTTGTTGGTCCATAAATAACGTAATACTGAAGCGATTGTCCTTCAGTACTAAATTGAACTCGATCAACATTTTCAGAACCAACTTCAAATGAAACTTTCTGTGGCTCATCGACAAAGACCCCATAGCCACGACTACTGATATAAAATGGAATATTTTTATATGCTTGTTCGCTTCCAGTACCGCCATCTTGGTTCCAAGTATCGATCGATTGACCATTTTTAACAAAATTGCCAAATCGTTCACCTAAACCATAAATTTTTTCGTCAATGTCCATCGACAATTGCTCACGCATATAACTCTTCTTAGTCTCACGATCATAAATTACACCTTGAGCTTTCAAGGGTGACTCTGTAACTAATTTTTTATCCGATAAAAATTTCAAACTAAAGTCTTGTTTCAAAGGTAACTCAAGTCGCAAATCTCCACTTTGTAGTGATGCAACACACTTATCTACATCAACTTTGACACTTGGCTTTAAATCATTAATTTTAAATCTTGGTCCATGATCATCACTATCAAAATGTTCGAGTTTGACGCCAATAACATTTTCAACTGGTGAAGTAATCGTTAAGGTCGTTGCTCCCAGATTCAACTGATCCCCACGACTTTCAACCTTTTTAAATGGAGCAAAGGCTTTTAAAGTGTTATCGACTTTCTTAGCTTCATAAATCTCCATTGGTGAATCAATATTAAATTCCTCACGATTCATCCAATACCCATTAGTAAACTTCACTAATTGCACCTTCCTTATTGAGATTTTAGTTAGTTCTTTTAACGAACTAACTAAGTTAACGCTTACATTATAAACATGATTTACTACTTAATTCAATTACTTTCCTACTTTTATTTACAAAACAATTTATTTCTTAAAGTATAAAAATAACCGTAATTGTATTCAACTACGGTTATTGCTTTTATAAAATTGTTCGTTGATTGGATCTTTTAGTAACTCTTTTTATTTGCCACCAATATGCAATAATCCCAAATAAAATCCAGACTACTAGAATTGGTACGTCTTTCCAAAACAAGGCTAATTGGTTCATTCGAAGCGCATCAATCGTATGCCTATATGGGAAAAAACCACCAATAAAACGCAACCAAGTAGGATATTTCTCAAAAGAAATCAAGGTACCAGAAACCAAATATCCTACAGCACTAATTATATTAGAAAAGAAATACGGTTCGGACATCCCCATTGAAAGGACAAACGATACAATACCCAAAATCACTCCTGATACAACTGCCATAAAGGACAGCATAAACAATAATCTCAAAGAAATATTTCTGTTAATCAGCCATAACAATAATCCATTAATTATGACCATTGTTTCTGCTACTACACTAGAGATCAAAATTTTACTTCCCCAATAAGCCATTGAAAATGGGCGGCTGATCATTACTTCCAAAATGATACTTCTATTAATATCCCCAACTAGTAAATTATTAATACTGCCAAGTGCTAAAAGTGGTCCTGATATTAATACTGAACTAGTCGCAACTTTCCAATCAATTTGACCGGTCTCACTATTCGTCACAGCCACAAGCAGCAACATATTCAAAATTGGAATAATTAAAAAGTAAACTAGAATGACTCGCCAATTACGAATATAGGATAAAGTTGATAATTGTGTCTTAATCATAATTCGCCTAGCCTCCCCGTCTTTTTGGATAAACGCAATATACGAGAAGCTATTGACCACGCAACACCGATCCAGATACTGGTACTAACAATCATCGCTAAAATATCTTCAAAGGTTAATTGTTCTGTCAAAATTCTAACGGGACCACTAATAGGAATTATCCATCTTGTTACTTTTACTAAACCAGACAATTTTTCTGGGAATCCAAAGACTCCTGACATCAAAACTATCGGTATATTAATTAATTGTTCATAAATAATGGCATCGCTACTTAAGACAAAACAAATAGCAATTGTTAAACTCATTGCCGTAGAACTAATAAATAATAAACTTCCACCAGTAATAATTTGAAGCCAATCAAATTGTATTTCCACTCTTAATATTAATGCTAAGAGATAGCTCAGTGGGAAAGCTAAGAAGCCAAATACCGTCGCCGGCAATACTAAAACAGCCAAAGCAATTCGTTCATCTACTTGCTGATTCAAAACCATATCTAAGGTTTGTTGGTACTTTTGAAAAGAAATAGCTCCTGCAGCTGTAGTGGCGGAAGACCACATCCCTACAATTGCCGCTTTAATCCAAATTTGTTCATCAACTTGACCTTGTGAATAATCAACGAGATAAAGCGTTAAAAACATTGAAACGGTACTCGTTAATAGTAACCAGAAAAAATATTGATTTTTAGCATACAGTTTTGTTTGAAACCAGACCATCATAAGAAAGCTTCTCATTGTTCTCGCCTCAATTCTGGAGCGAAAGCAAGATACGATTCCTCAAGTGTCGCTGGACGATCAATGTGATGTACTGATGATTTAGCAATAATTTCTGACACAGTACCAGTTTCTTTGACTTTACCATCACCAATAAGAATAATCTTATCGGATAAAGCTTCTACTTCACTCATAATATGACTTGTCAATAAAATGGCAACACCAGTATTTTTAACTAACTTTTGCAAAACTCCATGAATCTCTTTTGCTATCTCAACATCTAAGCCATTAGTTGGTTCATCTAACAATAATAATGACGGACTGCCTAACAAGGCTCGGGCAATATGTAATCGTTGATACATCCCCCGAGAAAATGTCCATACTTGTTTATTAGCAACGTTTTGTAAATCTACCAGTTTTAAAACACGTTGAATTTCACTTCTTTGTTGACGCCACTTTATCTTATTCAAATTAGCAAAGAAGACCAAATTATCATAAGCACTAGCACGACCATAAAAACCTAATTCACCACCAAAAACTACTCCAATTCCAGAATGGTCAAAATGTTTTGACTTCCAGATATCATGTCCATTGATTTTTACTTGTCCAGAACTTGGGTTTAAGAAGCCTCCTACCATTGATACTGTTGTAGTTTTTCCAGCACCATTGGGACCAATCAAGGCAACAATCTCACCTTGATGGATTTTTAAACTTACATCTTTAACTGCTGCAAATTTTTTTCCATGATTGTCAAACGTCTTTTGGAGATGTTTAACTGTTAATATTTCTTTTTTCACCTAATCACTCTCTTTAATTAAAATCTGAGTTTTCGATGTCTCCAATCATTGCTTTATTATTTTTAGTCATAATTCATACTTCCTTTTTATAAATTATCTGTATTATAGCATTTTTATTAATTTATATTTAATATGATTTGATTATTGCTAATTTATTTATTGAATTGAACCTAAAAAGACCAGTGTGACAACTATACTAATAGTTAACCACGCTGATCTTTTCTTAATATTTAATATAATTTCTTAAAATAATTTTCTAAAAACTTAGAGATCCCATCATTAATATTAGTCTCAGTTATATAATTGGCTGCTTGTTTTACTTCTGGTTGAGCATTACCCATTGCAACTGAATACTTAGCTTCTTTCATCATACCCAAATCATTCATCCCATCGCCAAAAACGAATGTGTGATTTCTATCAATTTCATTTTCCAATTGAATTTGCTTAATTGCTGTCCCTTTGTCAGTCTTCAAGGGAATCATTTCAATATTGCTGGGTCCAGATGAAGACAAGTGTAACAATTTACTATCGCTTAATTGCTGTCGTACTTGATTCAATTCGGCCATATTTCCTCGACTCAAAACGACGCCATTAGTGATTTGAGGAGAAATTTTTTGTAAATCATTCAAACTCTTAATTTCTCTATATCCAAAAGCCTCATCAAAATTACCAGCGTTTTGAGCAATAAAATGAGGGATTTTTTCTGTAAAATAAGCTATTTTGGGTGTAAATAACATCATCGGTAACTTATTAATCTGAGTAACTCTATATGCCAAATCAACTGCCTTAGATCCTAAATATTTAACTTCTTGTCCACCGACGCCATCAAAAACAGCTCCATTGGAAGTAACCAGTCCAACGTCATGATTGAGACGATCTTGAGTAATTTTAGCGAGTTCATACATTCTACCTGTTGCAATATAGAATTTCACATCGTATCTTTGCAAATATTCAATCGTTGCTTTAGTTCTAACTGAAACTTTCTTATGGTCACCTGATAGAAGTGTTCCATCAAGATCGGTGAAAACTAAATATTTTGACATTATTATCTTCCTCGCATTATATAAATAATTACATAATACATTGTAGCAAATTATTGGAACCGTTTACTTAGATTCTGCAAGATAATCGATTTTTGCTTGATTTACTAAAGTATCCAATTTTAAATCCTTTCTATTGATAACCTGACCAAAAGATGTCCAATCTCTATATAATTGAGAATCATCACTTACTTCAAGTATCAGCCAGTAATTATCCAGCTTAGCGAGATGAAAGGCTGTCAATTCGCCTTTTGTTTGTCGTAATAGTAAATCGATTTGTGAATCTTCAACCTTCAATTTCGTCATTCGAATGCTATAAGGATTTTTGCCAACAATTTCTAAATTTTTTGGACTCGATAAAAGGATTGGTTCTAATTCAAATAGTTCTTTCTTTTTAATAATCTTTTGTGCTAATTTGCCATATCGTTTAAATTGCGACGAATCAGCATGAATTCGATAACTCTTTTTATTCAAATATAGTTCAAAAACATAGTTAACTGCCCCAACTTCATCACTGTGAGTTGCATACATTAATAGTGTTCCCGGTTCATTTTTGTGTGAAACTGTAAAATTATTTTCTCCTTCTTCAACAAATGCTTGACGATCTTTTGGTTCAATCACTAATTTATACATTCGAAAAATCAATCCATCAGTCATTTTTTACCTCGGGTAATGATTTGATAAATTTGGCTGGAACACCACCAACGACACAATTATCTGGAACATCTTTAACTACAACTGCCCCAGCACCAATAATGACGTTATTTCCTATATGAACACCACCAATGATCGTGACATTTCCGCCGATCCAAACATCACTACCAACAGAAATGGGTTCAGTATAAGTAATCAAGTAGTGACTACCATCTTCTCTGATACCAAATCTTTTAGTAGCATCCTCGGAATGTTCACCACAATAAAATTTTGTATCTGGAGCAACAATTACTCGATCTCCTAATGTAATTTTATTGGAATCTTGAAAATAGCAGTTTCCATTAATAAATACATCATCGCCAAAACTGATATGCTTCCCATAAACAGCTCCAAATTTTCCGTTGATTGTTAACCTTTGACCCACTTTTGCAAACAATTCATGCATTGCCTGTTGTCGCTTTTCTTGGTCATTTTCAGTATTTATTTCATGAACCAATTCTTTACCGTTAGTAATCATTGATTGCAATTCTAGATCACGATAATCATAATCCTGACCGGCTAATAATTTCTCATGTTCTGTCATCATCAAAAATTTCCTCCTAATATTTTAAATCTCGTAATTTCTTTGCTGGTGATCCAACGTAGACACTATTTGATTCCACATCTTTTGTTACTAATGAGCAAGCACCTACAATAGAATTCTCACCAATCGTCACTCCAGGTAAGACTGTTACATTAGCTCCTAGCCAAACATTTTGTTGAAGATGTATGCTCTTGGTAATTAACTGTTGTCGCTTCTGTGGATTTTCAGCATGATTGACTGTAATCAAACTAACGCGTGGACCAATTTTAACATTACGATCAATCCAAATTCCGCCTAGATCCATAAAGAAACAATCTTTATTAATAAAAACATTCTCCTTAACAAAAGTTTGGCAACCGACGTCAGCATTAAAAGGTGCTTTAATATCAGTTGATTCTGGAACTTGATAGCCAAACAATTTACTAAATAAAGCTCTTCGCTCTATAACGGTGTGAGATTTTTGATTAATCTGGTCAATTATTAAAGTATTCTTCTCAACAATATTATCAATGGTAACTAATTCCTCACTAGAAAGGTCTAAGACTCCACCTTGACGAGCTTTCTTTAAAACTATCTCTTTTTCTGCCACATTTTCACACTCTTTTTCTTGTTCTTATCTTTAGAGTAAGCGTAAAAATCTCTAACGTCTAATACCTATCTTGTATCATGACAAATTCATATATTGCATAACAAAAAAATCCCAAAAGCTTTTCTCAACTTTTAGGATAATTTTTAAACTGTTAATTCAATTTGATTACCTTCGGGATCACAAACGACACTCTCATAATAGCCGTCACCAGTAACCCTGGGACCACTTAAATGCTTATATCCTGCATCAGAGATTTTCTTACTTAACTCATCAACCTTTTCTTTAGAACCCAAAGACATGGCAATATGCATGTAGCCCAAAGGATAGCCATCAAGCTGGTGCTTATTCAGATCCTCTCTAGTACAAATTTCCAATCTTGTCCCATCTGGAAAAGACATAAAACGTGATGAAAATGTCGTCACAGGATTATGATATTTTTCAGAAGCCTTTGCCTCAAAGAATTCTTCATAAAATTCAACAGTTTTTTCTAGATCCTTAACAAATAACCCAACATGCTCAATTTTCATTACTTACCCCTCTATTCAAATCTACGGTACTTATATTTATTAGTATAGACAACCTTTTGCCCTTTACCTAAAACGATATCGCCAAATCCTAAGTGATGAACAGCATCTGGTAAAGTTTGCATTTCCATTGCTAAGGAGCTGTACTCATGTTTTTCAGTTTTTTCAGTGTCCTTTGGATCTGCTGTAAAAATAACCATCCCATTACGATCCGTATATAAATCAACTGCTCGTTTATCAGATTTAATGGTTGCTGCACGATTATCAACTACAAAGGCATCATCGTATTCATACTTATTTAATAATGCTAATTCATCCAAGCCTTGACCAATAGTTTTAGCTTTTTTGAAGTCATAAGGTCCGTCAGTCGCTAAGAAATCCCCCGTTGGAATTTTTCCATCGTCAACTTTCAAAAAGCTATTAGCATTAATTTGTAATTTCTGCTGACGAATATTTTCATCATCAACATCAAAATAAACATGACACGTTGGATTAAATAAAGTATCGTGATCGGTTTCAGCACTATAGATAATCGATACTTCATTGTCATCATTCAAAATATACTCTACGTTAACTTTCAATGTGCCCAAAAAGCCATCTTCGCCATGAACTGTATGACTCAATAAAACAGCATTTTCAGCAACTTTCTTTGATTCAAAATTTTGATATTGCAATCCATGACTACCACCATGAAGTAAATTCTCACCTTCATTTTGTTCCATTTGATAATCAACACCATTTATTTGAAAACTAGCGTCCTTGATTCGTCCAGCTACACGACCAATTGTTTTACCAACTTGATAAGGCGTCTTAATATAATCGTCCAAATTATCAAAATGCTCAATCAATGAATGTTTTTTACCGTCCTCAATTACTTCAAAGTTTTGCCAAGTTGCAGCATAACTTAAAACACTAATACTTGTTTGATTCTTATTACTAATTTTATAGAGGTAAACCGGTTCGGAATCAATTTCCCCAAAAATTGTCTTTGAAACTGCCATATTTTTACCTACTTTACCTTTTATTTAGTCCATTGCCTTTTTTATATTAGCCAAAGTTACTTGTGATGTATCAGTGAAATTGATATCTGCCTCATTTAATATTTTAGGATCACCGATTCCAACTGATGTTTCATGAGCACCGTTAATGGATTTAACTCCTGAAACAGCATCTTCTAAGCCAATACATTCTTCTGGCTTTAAATTCAAAATCTCAGCTCCACGGCGATAAATCTCAGGATCTGGCTTACCATGCGTCAACGTATCAGGATCTACTCTTTCATTGAAATATTTGGCTAAATCCAATGCTTCAAGAACCTTGGGTGAGTTTTTAGACGATGAAGCTAGAGAAATCAAATAATGATGTGCATCAAGATCCTGAATAAATTCCTTCATACCAGCAAGAATGTCATCATCAGTTAATCCCTTCAAAAGATTCAAGTAATTATCATTTTTTTTAGTCGCATATTTTACTTTTTCGTCTTCAGTGTAATCGTTTTCTTTGCCACCAGATTTAAGAATCAAATTCAATGAATCCATCCGACCAACACCTTTAAGCTGGTTAGCTAGGTCATCGGTCCAAGTGACACCTAATTCGTCCGCCAATTGATGCCAAGCTTGAGCATGATAAACTGACGTGTTAGCAATCACGCCATCTAAATCAAATATAAATCCTTTAATCTGTTCAAATTTAACCATATTAAACTCCTTTTGATAAAAAGATGCCTGAAAAGTTTTCAGACACCTCAAATTTTACAATTATTTAAGCATTAGTGGTTTGTCATAAACCTTAATTTGAAGTGGATCACCAGATACCAATTTAAACTCTGGTCCATCTTCCTTGACTGATATTTCGATGACACGACCTCTAAACACCTGTCTAAACGAATAGCTATTCCATTTCTTTGGCAAAAATGGTTTATAACTCAAAGTGCCATCGTCATGAACACGCATTCCAGCAAAGCCTTGAACCATCGCAAGCCAGCCACCTGTCATTGAAGTTATGTGCAATCCATCTGCAGTGTCATTATTATAATTGTCTAAGTCCAGTCTAGCGGTTCTCTCATATAAAGCAACCGCTTTCTCTTCATAATGTAAATCAGCCGCCAAAACAGAGTGGATTGCAGGAGAGAGACTTGATTCATGGACCGTTAATGGTTCATAGAAGTCAAAGTTACGCTTCTTCTCCCTTTCTGAAAAGTCATCAATAAAGTCCCAGATTCCTTGAAGAACATCGCCTTGCTTGATGTATGGAGAACGTAAAATCTTATCCCATGACCAATGTTGATTAATAGGCAATTGATCCTTAGGGATGGAACTAACTGGCTCAATATCCTTGTCTAAGAAACCATCATGTTGCACGAAAATACCTAAATCTTCATCATATGGCAAGTACATTTTATCGACAATGTCTTGCCAATTAGACATTTCGTCTTTTGAGACATCCAATTTCTTAAATTGATCAGATGTTACTTCACCAAGAATTTCTAATGTATATTTCAAGGTCCAGCGGGCCAAGAAATTAGTATACCAATTATTATCAACGTTATTCTCATATTCATCCGGTCCTGTAACGCCATGAATCATATATTTGCCGTTACGTTTACTGTAATGAACTCGATCAGCCCAGAAGCGTGACATTTCTGTCAGCATCTTACTACCTTCATTAAGTACAAATGATTTATCACCGGTATAACGCGTGTAGTTATAAATAGCAAAGGCTATATCGCCGTTACGGTGAATCTCTTCAAAAGTGATCTCCCATTCATTATGGCATTCAATTCCATTGAACGTCACCATTGGATAGAGCGCTCCTTTTAAGCCTTGTCTTTGAGCATTGATATAAGCACCTTTTAGTTGGTTATAACGATACATTAGTAAGTTACGAGAAACTTCGGGTTGAGATACTCCTAAATATACCGGAATACAGAATGCCTCAGTATCCCAATAAGTTGCTCCACCATATTTTTCGCCAGTAAAGCCTTTAGGTCCAATATTCAATCGAGAATCTTCACCAGAATATGTTGTGAATAATCCAAAGAGATTGAAACGCATCCCTTGTTGGGCATCAGTGTCACCATCGATTTTAATATCCGATTGATTCCAACGATTTTCCCAAACATTTTCATGGGCTCTTAACAAGTCATCATATGAGACTCTAGCAATTTTTGCTGCGATTCCTTCTTGGGCATCTCTAATATCATCGACTGACTCATAATCACGTGAAGTAACAACTACAACACGCTTTTCAATTGTACCCACATCATTAGGATTCAAATTAGCCTCAAAAGTTTTACTAGTCTCCATTTTATCAATCTTAGAATCAATTTCTTTAAGATCAGTAACATAACCAACTTGCATTCCAGACGTAAATCTTGGTGTACCAAAATCATTTGGCTTAGTTTCAGCAATAATACTATTGTCAGTAATCTCTAAAACCTGCCAGAAATGTTCATCATAATTAGCATCCTCATTTTTAACATCCGCATCTAAAGCCGATATAACTTTAATTTCGATTGATTGATCACTCAAGTTTTCGAAGCTAACTCTTTGAACAGACAGTTCCTTTGAAGCCACACTGAGGAATCTTTCGAATTGAAATTTAACTTTTTGACCATCTTTATCAACCACAAACGAACGACTCAAAGTAGCATGTTTCATATCAAGATCTAGTGTAAAATCACTAATCTTATCTTTATATAAATCAAGCTTTGAACCATTGATCAAAAAATTCATCTTGATAAAATTGACTGCGTTAATGACTTTTCCAAAGTATTCTGGATAGCCATTCTTCCACCAACCAACTCGAGTCTTATCCGGGTACCAGATACCTGCTAAATAAGTTCCAGGAAGACTATCACCTGAATAATCTTCTTCAAAATTACCACGCATCCCCATATATCCATTACCTAAACTAGTGATGCTTTCTTGTAATCGTTTATTTTCCTTGTCTAATTTGTGTGTGACCACATTCCAAGGATCCACTTCAAATATTCTCTTCATAATCAAAACCACCATACATATAAATTTATCTACTAATTAATCTTTTCCATTACAGTTACTGCATATGGTTGCAAAGTCATATTCTTACTAATTTTCAAAGTATTATCATTCGTCAACTTTGTTCTCCATACATTCTGAACTACTTTTCTAGGCAATGTGACAGTCCGTTTACCATCACTTAAATTACTAATAACTAAATATTCTTGTTCAGAATTCTTTCTCAAATAAGCAAAAACATTAGGATCATTATCCAAAATCAGTTCAAAGTCTCCATCAGTAAAGGCTGATTCATTCTTTCGTAAAGCAATCAATTTCTTATAAAAATTCAATATTGAATGAGAATCTTGCAATTCTTTTTCCACATTGATCTTTTTATAATTATCATTAATTGCTAACCAAGGATCTCCTTTTGAAAACCCAGCGTTAATCTCAGAACTCCACTGCATCGGTGTCCTAGCGTTATCTCGTGACCAGTGTGACATAATTTTCATAGCTTCTTTCGGATCATGACCTTGCTTGATAATTTCCTCAAAACGCTTTTTAGTGTTCAGTCCATCCATCTGCTCTGGCTTAGTAAAAGGATAATTGGTCATTCCTAATTCTTGGCCTTGATAAACAAATGGGGTTCCACATAACAACATATAAGTTGCCGCAATAGCTTTAGCCGACTGAGCAGTCTCATTACCTAAAACGGTATTAATTCGAGGATTATCGTGATTTTCCACGTATAAAGCATTCCAACCACCATCTGCCAAATCTCTTTGCCATCTAGCCAATACTTTTTTAAAACCTAAAGGATCAATCCTCTGCTCACCTAATTGACCTTCTTGAACGTTTTGCTCTAGTTCGAAAATCATATTAATATAGCCATCACGTTTAGGGTCAGTCCAGTTAATAGCCTTACGGCTAGTAACACCACTGGCTTCACCAACCGTCATTACTGAATATTCATTAAAGATATCTCGTAATTCAGACATATATTTGTCGATTCCTTTAACATTCATAAACGGTGCCCAAGGATTGTCTTTAATTTTAAAATCCCAAGGTTCCTTTTGAATATGACTAATAGCGTCCATTCGAAAACCATCGATTTCTAAATCAAGCCACCAACGAATCATTTTATAAATAGCCTTACGAACTTTAGGATTCTTCCAATTCAAATCAGGTTGTTCCGCAGCAAAAACATGGAAATATGCCTGACCAGATTTCTTATCATAAGTCCATGCAGAATGACCCGAAAAACTCTTCCAATCATTTGGCATTTTATCTGGACTTGCATCCGCCCAAAGATAATAATCACGATAAGGATTATTTTTCCCCTTTTTGGATTCAATAAACCAAGGGTGTTGATCAGATGTATGGTTCACTACTAGATCCAAAATAACCTTTATTCCAATTTTATGTGCTTTTTGAAGTAGCTCTTTAAACTCATTCAAATCACCAAACTCTGGCTCAATACTTTCGTAATCCGAAATGTCATAGCCATTATCGACATTAGGAGATTTATAAATTGGATTAATCCAAATAAAATCGATACCTAAATCCTTTAAATAAGGTAATTTTTCAATGATTCCACGAATGTCGCCTATTCCATCACCATTAGAATCTTTAAAACTACGTGGATAAACTTGATATCCTACCGCATTTTTCCACCAAGTTTTACTAGTCATATTATTCCTCCACTTTTACGGCAAATGATTCCCAAGGCTGCAACTCAAGATTAGAAACATCCGTTATAGCATGATCATAATTTTGAATAATCATAGATCCAGGTTTAATATCTGGTAATTGCAAACGATGAATGTCATTAGAAAAATTATTGACGATCAACCACTTTTCACTCTGATAAATTCTTTCAAAGACAAAAATATCAGGTTCTGTCTCCAAAAGTTTAAAGTCTCCCCAAATCATAATGGGATTATCTTTTCGTAATTGGATTAATTTCTTATATGTATAAAAAATCGAATTACTATCATTCAAAGCGTCCTGAACATTAATAGATTTATAATTAGGATTTACTTCTAACCATGGTGTTCCAGTCGTAAATCCAGCTTGTGCGCTCTCATTCCATTGAATTGGTGTTCTAGCATTGTCACGACCCTTAGTATTGATTGATTTAATGATATCTGCTTTTTTATATCCTTTAGCGATTCTTTCACGATACATATTACGGCTTTCAATATCAGAAATTTCGGAGAAATCTTTAATCGGTTTATTGGTCATCCCAATTTCTTCACCTTGATAAATATAAGGAGTTCCCTTCATCATATGGAGTAAAATGGCTAACATTTTAGCGCTTGGAACACGATATTCTTGATCATTTCCCCATCGAGAAACTATTCTTGGTAAATCATGATTATTCCAGAATAAAGAATTCCAACCTTCATCGCCAAGCTCTGTTTGCCACTTGGCTAAAACCTTTTTCAACTTACCAATATCTAATGGTTGTAAATCCCATTTCTCCTTACCGGGCTGTTGGTCCAATCCACTATGCTCAAATTGAAATACCATAGACAACTCATGACGTTCGGGACTCGAATAAAGTTTGGCTATTTCAGGAGTTGCACCCCAAGTCTCACCAACTGTTAACATATCTTTGCCACCAAAAGTAGCTTGGTTCATTTCTTGTAAATACTCATGAAGTTTAGGACCATTTCCAGTAATCATTTTGTCAGGTTGTTTCCCAATCAAATCAATTACATCCATCCGGAATCCTCCGATTCCCTTATCAATCCAGAAGTTCATCATTTTATAGACCGCTTGACGAACTTTTTCATTTTCCCAATTCAAGTCAGGTTGTTTCTTACTGAAAAGATGTAAATAATATTGACCCGTTTTCTCATCAAATTGCCAAGCTGATCCACTAAATGACGATTCCAACTTGTTCGGCACTCCGCCGTCTTTAGGATCGCGCCAGATATAAAAATCACGATATGGGTTATCCTTGCTTTTCTTAGATTCAATGAACCACTTGTGTTCATCAGAAGTGTGGTTAACAACGAGGTCCATAACGATACGAATATTTCTCTTTTTAGCTTCAGAAATCAACTCGTCCATATCGTTCATAGTACCGAATTCCTTCATAATATTTTGATAATCAGAAATATCATAACCATTATCATCATTGGGTGAACGATAGACTGGTGAGAGCCAGATAGCCCCAATCCCTAAATTCTGTAAATAATCTAGTCTACTAATAATTCCTTGTAGATCACCAATTCCATCACCGTTTGAATCTTTAAAGCTACGTGGATAAACTTGATATACTGTTGTTTCTTGCCACCAATGTTTTTGCAAATTTAGCACCCCTTGTCTAGTCTTTAACTAATGCGAATCCTTTAGGACTAATAGTTAATTCATGATTATTTGTTATTGTTAAATTACTTAAAATGACACTTTGATTAATTTTTACATTTTGATCCTTAATTCCTGAATTTAATATGATCTTCACGATCTTTTTATCATCTTTACGACTAAGAATTAATAGACCATCATCTTGAACTCTTTCCCAAACCATCTTACCTTCAGAAAGCACCTCTTGATTGTTTCTTCTGAATCTGATTAATTGTTTGAAAAAGTCATATAGTTGTAAATCTTGTTTCGATTTATCCCAAACCATACACTTACGACACCCTGGATCATTACCGCCATCCATACCTATCTCGTCGCCATAGTAAACACATGGAACACCTGGCTGAAGATAAGTGAATGCTAGAACTTGTTTCATTAGATCCTTATCATCATTGGTTTCCGTTAACAATCTAGCTGTATCATGGGAATCTAAGACATTGAATTGAATCTGATCAGTCTGATCCCGATAAAGCATTAATTGATTATTGATATCAGATACCATCTTGTCTATAGGTATCTCTTGCTTAATTAAGTATTTTGAAATCGAATCTGTATATGCATAATTCATTACTGCACTAAATTGGTCTCCTTGTAGCCAACCTTGAGATGAATGCCAAACTTCTCCCAAAATGTAAAAATCTTTTTTAACGCTATCACAAGTTTTCTTAAAATCACGCCAAAATTCATGATCGATTTCATTAGCCACATCTAAGCGCCAAGCATCTATATCGAATTCTTTAATCCAATATTTTGCAATTCCTAATAAATATTTCTTAACTTCAGGGTTAGCAGTATTTAATTTAGGCATATGCGGCGTAAATCCAAATGTATCGTAAGTGATATTCTCAGCTTGATCAAAACCTGTATCCTGATAAGTTATCGGGAACTTATTGATATGAAACCAGTCAGCATACTTAGAGTCACGACCGTTTTCAAGTACATCTTGCCATTGAGGCGAATTATCCCCCATGTGATTAAAGACGGCATCCAGCATGACTCTGATGCCACGCTTATGACATTCATTTATTAATTTCTTAAAGGTTTCTTTATCACCAAAAGCTGGATCTATTTCCATATAATCAATTGTGTCGTATTTGTGATTAGATTTAGCTTTGAAAATAGGACAGAAATAGATTTCATTGATACCTAAGTCAGTCAGATAATCCAAATGATCAATTACACCTTGCAAATCACCGCCAAAAAAGTCAGTTTGACTAGGGTCCTTCGATCCCCAATTTAATGTGTTTTCTGGATCATTAGTTTTGTCTCCATTGGCGAATCGTTCAGGAAAAATTTGATACCAAACAGTTTTCTTAACCCACTCTGGTGCTTTAAAACGATCAATTTCATGAAAATATGGCATTCTGAAATAATTATCAGCACTATCCAAAACATTCTTTTCAAATGAAAATATACCGTGATCACCATAAAAAATAGTTATTCCATCATTTCCAGTAATCTTGAAGGCATATGAAATTCGTTTAAACGGTTCAGTTAATTCAATTGTCCAAAAATCATACAAGTCAGTCGTTAAATAGCGTTCCATTGAACTGGTTTTTTCTTGCCAATGTTGTGTATCCAATGTATACGGATCACCATGTATTAGATCAACCCTTTTAACATCACCACGCGCAGTTCTCAATCTAATATGCATTAAATTATCCTTATAAAGATAAGCAAACTCACTATCGGGACGATGATAAATTGCTGGCGTATTCATTAAAATAACCTCTTACTTTTCAAAAATTTGAATAAAAAAAGCTCTGCATCAAATAAATTCAAGACATTCACGTATTGAGTAAATTTTATGCAGAGCCAGATAAACTATACGAATTTAGTAATTCAAGTTTCTAGAATCAAGGTTCCAAGCTTAATTACTTAACAGCACCTGATGTGACACCTTCGACATAGTACTTCTGCATATAAATGAAGAGTAATGTAATTGGAATCGCAATCAGAACACATCCTGCGGTAAATGTCATAAACAAAGAATTAGCAGTTGTCTTTGTCATCATTGAATATAGACCAATGGCAACGGTGTAATTCTTAACGTCATCACCCATGATGATTTTAGCAAAAATGAAGTCCATCCATGGACCCATGAATGCTGTCAATGCTGTATAAACAATAATGGGTTTAGATAATGGTAATGTGATCTTTGTAAAGATCTGCCACTTATTAGCACCATCGATCATAGCTGATTCATCCAGAGCCATCGGAATTGTATCAAAGAACCCCTTAGCAACATAGAATGTTAAAGCTGCACCTGCAGAATAAACAAGGATCAAGGCCAACAGACTACCAGCTAGATTTAAACTAGATTTAAAGCTTTAAGTACGTAGTAAATAGCAATCATACTCATGAAAGCTGGGAACATGTTTAAAACTAAAGCAACCTTTAAAAATGGTTTACGCAATTTAAATCTTAAACGAGATAAGGCGTACGACATCGAAATGGTTATAAAGGTTGATAAAACACAAGTACATACAGAAACGATTAATGTGTTTGTAAACCACCGAACAAATGGATAACTTCCTGAAGAATCGGCTATCAATTTTACATAATTATTAAAAGTAAAATGCTTTGGAATGATGTATGGAACAAAGGCTCCACCCTCAGCTCTAAAACTATTCAATACAATCCATACGATTGGAAATAGCCAGACAATAGCCATGACCGTTAGGATGGTATAAACAATAGCCTTGGTACGTTTCTTTTGTGCTTTGTAATTGATTTCTTTTTTCTTTGCCATTTTTTAACCCTCCTTGTATGAATTGGTATGAGTATATGCCCATAAACTGAACACTGCAGATAGAATAAAAATTAAAATACCGATAACAGAAGCTAAATTGTAATCCATAGTATTTACAGTCAAATTATAAAGCCAAGTTACAAGTAGATCTGTCGATCCAGCACCATAATAATTTGAATTTGTAGGTCCACCACCAGTTAATAGGTAAATAACATTGAAGTTATTAATATTACCAATCAACTGTTGAATTAATGATGGCATCATAACAAATAAAATTTGTGGAAAAGTGATTTTCATAAAAATTTGAAATTTATTAGCACCATCCATGATGGCTGCTTCAATTTGTTCCTGATCAAGATTTTGAATAATACCAGTTGTAATCAACATTGTGGCTGGAATACCAATCCATAGGTTAACTATGATGATTGAAAACTTAGCCATTGTAGGATCTGTTAAAAATGGAATTGATTTACTTATCCAACCCCAATTTTTAAGCATTGCGTTAACAGGACCAGCATCATTTAACAAATTACGCATGATTAATAGAGAAATGAACTGTGGAACGGCCATTGTCAAGATAAAAATCGTACGCCATACTTTCTTAAATTTGATTCCTTTAGTATTGATCAACAAAGCCAAAATAACACCTAATAGAAAACATGATACGGTGGCTACAAAGGCCCAAATTAATGTCCAACTCAATACCGGGAAGAAAGTTGAAGCTATATCACCAGTAACAACTTGAGAAAAGTTATGAAAGCCTACCCAACTAAACAAATTCTTTGGCGGTAAATTATTATGATCATAATTGGTAAATGCTATTGCAATCATGTACAATAGCGGCAAAATTGTGAAGAACAACACACCTAATAATGGAATTGTCATTAGAGTCTGATGGAATCTTTCATTCAAGAGACTTCTAAGATCATCCTTCAAAGATGGAATTGGCTTATTAGCAGCCTTTAGTTCAAAAATATGTCTAGCACTCTTTAAATTAACTACATAGAGTATTACTAAAACGATACAAATCAAAATTGCTGCGATACCAAACAATAGGATAAGCATCGAATTGTCGCCTTTTTGCAAGACGTCCATACCCAATTTAGAACTATAAACCAATCCTTGTTTCTTGGTTCCTAACGACTGTAACATCGCTAAAGCATGAATACCATTGCGAATTAGCCAGAATATAAATCCAACTTCAGCAACTAAAAATATTAAACCTTTAAGAATTTGTTTATTTGCAAAGTTTGAAAAGCCCATAATTATAAACGAAAGCTTCTCTGGCAATCCGCCCTTCGTAAACAATTCTCTAAATGTTATATGTTGTTCCGTGGAATGTTTCTTAAACATATAATCGCACCCTTACTTTTTTTTTAGAGAAAATTGTTTTAATTTGACTTCTTTGATGCAACAGAAACAACTTTATCTAATTTCTTTTGATAATCTGATGACTTAATCTTACCTTTGTAAGTATCATTAATGACTGAATCCATTTGTGGCCATAGATCTGTAATTTGTGGTACCTTAGGCATAACAACTGAATGATCTGAAGCTGACATTGTCATAACTGATTTAGCAGTTTCATCATCTTTAACTACTTGTAAATCTTGTGCTTTAGCGTTTGAAGGTACAACACCATTCTTTTCAAATTCAACTTTTTGTGTAGCTTCATTAGTCAAATATTTAGCAAGTTTCATAGAAGCAACTGGTGATTTAGTTTGTTGGTTAACACCGTAAACTTTAACACCTAAGAATGCCTTCATTTGAACATCGCCACTACCAAAGTTTACTGTTGGATATGGAGCAACAGCCATGTTCTTTCCTAGAGCCTTCTTAACATCATTCTTTGACCATGGGCCTGAAAGGAATGCATCTGTTTTTCCAGATTGTAAGTTTGATAATGCGGCAGCGTTTGTTTGTACAACACCTGAATTATCCTTTTGCTTTGCAATCCAACTTAATACTTGAATACCTTTTTCATTATTGAAGTTAGTGCCTTTAACTGTTTCACCATTCTTACCATAAAGAACGTCTCCATTACTCATGAACAATGGTGTAAAGATGTAATTAGCACCTGCTTCAGCAAAGTTTGTACCTAACTTACCTTTTGATGTTAATGTATCCCAACTCTTAACATCTTCGGCTGATAATTTAGCTTTATTATAATAAAGAACTTGTGACTCAATACCGTAAGGGAATCCGTAAACTTTGCCCTTCCATGTAACACCATCAACAGCTGACTTAACATCATTTTTCTTGATTGAATTACTGTATTTCTTTGAAACTGGGTAAAGTAATCCGGCATCTGCCATTTGACCAACTTGATCATGTGGCATCATGAAGACATCAGCAGCCTTATCTGGATCTTTTGAAACATCTTTCAATGCATCAGCTGATGATCCAGCTTTAATCGTAACGTGTACCTTAGGGTTGGCTTTTTCAAATTTCTTAACCTGACCCTTGATAGCAGCGATATGCTCAGTATCAACCCAAAGCTTAATATTTTGAGTATTACTACTACTACTTGATGAACTACTGCTCTTGCTACCACAGCCTGCTAAAACTACCATGGACATGCTAAGAACTAATCCACCTAAAAGAATCTTTTTCCAATTCTTCTTCATGTTTCTCTCCTCCTAAAAAATATCTAATCACTTAACAACTTCTATATTACCTATTTTTTGAAAAGTTGCAATCGCTTTCACAATGTTACCGCTAACAGAATTCATTATTGTCATTTTCTTATAAAAATCTACCTTTAATTATTTAAAGGTATAAAAAATAGAAGCCCTCAACGTTTGTGAGTGCTTCTTTTTTTAAAATCAATAACTATCTGAGTTCTCCCTCAATGATGATAGGGTCATAATCAATAGTTAAAATACCATTTTGTACATTAACTAGTGAATTATCGATCAAATTAGTATAATGATCACTTCTGACATTGACTTTGGCACGCCCCGACTGTCCTTTCAAGGTAAATAGTCCGACTCTAATCTTGTTACCTAATTTATAGGTAACTTTAACAACCTCATTTTCCAAAGCTTTAATATCATAAATACCTTCATATTCAATTTGATCTTGACTTAATTCATGCATTCTTTCCATTAATGCACTAAGATCCATTTTCTGATCTTTCCAATTAACTTTATCTTTTTCAAATAGACTTGGTGTATGCTTCATACCTGCTTCTTGTCCAGCATAAATTAACGTAGAACCCTTTTGGAATTCTGAAAAAGCTGTCCAATTGAACATATCATTCTCATTAATAAATAATTTATGTGCTCTAACTTGATCATGATTCTCCAGAGCTCTCATTTTAATGTAATTTTTAGGATAAATATACTCTTGTTGATTCAGAGCTTCTACGTACCGCTCCAATGGAACTTTGTCATTAATATATGCATGCCATATCTCGTCAATATCATAGTCATAGGTCATATCAAATGCTTGATACATTTCACTATCAGATTCAGCACAATAACCTCTGTCCCGTAAGTATTTAATATAGCCACCACCAGAAGTTTCTGCTAGCCATATCATATCTGGATTAACCTTAGCAACATCTTTGCGAGCTTCTTTCCAGAAATCAAGCGGTACTTGTGGTGCCACATCGCATCTAAAGCCATCCACTAAATCAGCATATTTCTTTAAAGTCTCAATTTGATACTTCCATAAATCTTTATGAGAATAATCTAATTCCGCAACGTCAGTCCAGTCAGGGTTCTTGTTTAAAAGATTCCCCATATCATCGCGCAAGAACCAACCCGGATGTTCTTTTAAAAGAACTGAATCGCGTGAAGTATGATTATAGACAATATCAATCATCAATTTCATACCCATATCGTGAACAGTTTTTGAAAAATGAACGAAATCATCCCATGAACCAATTTTAGGATCAATTGAACGATAATCCTTAATAGAATATGGTGAGCCTAATTTACCTTTACGATCCTTTTTACCAATTGGATAAATAGGCAATAGCCAGATATAATCTGTTCCTAACTCCTTAATACGTTCCAAATCGCTCTCAAGAGCTTTCAAAGTACCCTTCTTAGTATGATTTCTTACAAAGACACTATAAATTTGAGCTTTTCTTAATTCTACACTTGTATTTTTTGCCATAATTTACACCCCTACTATTTTTTTGATTCCAAAGCACAGCATCCCCATGGATCAATGGTTACATTTCCATCAGATACTTTGACAACATGGTTAGTTAGCATTTGCTTCCATTTTCCCTGTGGTAAATGATAGGTTTTAGCTTCAGTGGAAAAATTAACAATGACTAACCCCTTGTCAGCATTCGTTTGTCGTAAATAAGCATATATTTCTGGATCAGTGATCAACAATTGGTAATCACCATTAGTAAAGCAATCATCTTTCTTTAATGCTAATAAACTTTGATAAAAAGTAGCAACGCTAGTTGGCTGCTTCAATTCCTGTTCGACATTATTCTCATCAGTCAAAGCCCAATTCCACGGTTGTTTCTTTGAAAATCCGTGATATTTGGAGGTATCCCATTGCATTGGGCCTCGAGCTGTCATTTCGTCTTGATTATTCAATAATTGCAAAATAGTTTTATCATCAAAGGATTTTTTACGTAGCGTCTTTATTAAATCCACAGCTCTTTGATCATTGAAATCATTAATATGCTGGAATTTTAAACCATGCATACCTAATTCCTCACCATAATAAATTACCGGAACACCTCTTTGTAAAAACATCAACATCGCTAATAGTTTAGCTACATCCGTATTCTCAACTGGTAAATTTAATCGGTCCAATACTCGACTAATATCATGGTTGCCCCAAGTCAAGGTTGGCAAGCTAATTCCATTAAGAATACTTTCCCAAGTAACGTAGGTTTTTTTTAAGCAATCCAATGATAGTCGTCTAGTTTGAAAGAACCCAGGGATCTCTGAATTACTATCATCGTACACTTCACCATAATTCCCCGAATTAACAACTACATCACAGCCATCTTCATTAGGTCTAGTGTATTCAGCAGCATCACGAGCCTTGGCAGAAGATGCTTCACCAAACAAAAAGGTATCAGGCTTATAAGCTTTAATGTCCCTAACAAAATTTCCTAAGTATTCTTTTACCTTTGGTAACCTTGCATAAAAGGTATCATCAGCTGGATACTTTTCATTTGTAAGCAAAGAATTCTGCTCCAAATTAGCCTTAGCTATGTGAATAAAAGCATCCAAGCGGAATCCATCGACGCCCTTTCCAAGCCAAAACTTACCAATATCGGCAATTGATTTTTGTACTTCCGGATTTTTCCAATTCAAATCTGGCATTCGCTTATCAAATAAGTGAAAATAATAGTCATTTTCATTATTTGGATTCTTTTCCCAAACACTTCCGCCGAAAAATGAACCCCAATTATTAGGTTCATGTCCATCTACTTCTTGATGCCATATATAATAATCCTTAAAAATACTATTAGGATTATTAATAGCGTCTTTGAACCACGGATGTTGATCGGAAGTATGATTAATTGGTAAATCCAAAATAATATGTAATCCTAAATGATGAGCTTTTTGTATCAATTCTGTAAAATCATTCATATCCCCTAAAATAGGATCTATTGCAAAATAATTAGACACATCATAACCATTATCAACTTGTGGTGAAACAAATATAGGATTAAGCCAAATAGTATTACAGCCTATACTTTTAACATAATTTAAATGCTTAATTACTCCTCGAAGGTCTCCAATACCATCATCGTTGGTGTCCTGAAAACTTTTGGGGTAAATCTGGTATATGATTGCTTTATCATACCAATTCACAATACATAGCCCCCTTCTTGTAAACCCTTACATACCAGTATAAAAAAGTAAGCCCCACTATAGCAAGGCTTTAAACGATGTTATCGGTAACAATTTAATTACGTAAAGTTCCTCCCAAACTAATTTTAGGTTCAAAGACAAGCGAGCCTTGGGGAGCAGCATTCTGGATCTTATCTAAAAGATTTTCCCCACAAGCACTTCCCATTTCAATGATAGATTGCTTGATTGTCGTAATCTTAGGCGAAGCTATTTGATTCAAAAACACACCATCAAACCCTGTAACGCCAAAATCCTCAGGAATTTTACCGCCACAACGAATAATACCACGTTCAATACCAATAGCTAAACGATCGGATGCACAAATAAAAGCCGTATTCTTAGGAATATTATCCCAATTATTCTCCACAAATTCTTCTGACATGTGACTATGATTTCCAAAACGATGCAATTCTGGAATCATTTGTTTCTCCTGAACTTGCTGGAGATAACCAGCCTCACGAGAATATTCAAATGATTCCTTACTGTCGATTCCAATATAGATCAATTTTTCATAACCCTTTTTCAAGGCTAACTGTGATAACAGATACGTACCTGCTTTATTATTAGTATCAACATAATCCAAGCCATAACGATTCTCGCCAAATAAAATGACTGGCTTTTTCAACTTTTTTATCCACTCAACATCATTTATTCGCATTCCCGTAATAATATACCCATCACAATTCCCAATATCGAAATTGCGGCGAGTAACTAGTTGCAATGAATACTGATGCAAATCCAAAATCTTAGCAATTCCAATCATCAAATTCATATAATATGGTTCAGTCGTATCAATGTCCTCTAGAATGCATAACTTAACAATTCTAGTACTATTATTTGCCAAAGCTTTGGCAATCACATTAGGATGATAATCTAACTCCCGCATGGCTTCATAAACCACTTGCTTCAACTCATCAGTGACCTTATCCGGATGATTGATTACTCTCGAAACCGTCATTTTTGAAACATTGGCTTTCTTTGCTACATCTAATAAAGTAGTCATGAGTTCTCCCTCCATACCACAATTTTATTATAACAATATAAAAACCCTTTCAGTGCTATTTTTATATATTTTTCATTTTACACATATATTCATTAAATTTGATTTTAAAAAAAGATCAGTTCTGTCATCCATTTTTTGATGGTTGACTAAACTGATCTTTTTGATATTTATAACTTTAATAACATTCATATCCTTTAGCTTTTTTGAATTCTCAAAATCCTTACATCATAACCTTGTAGAACAATCTGCTTAGATATAACTTTCTGTGACAAAAGATCCAAACTTCCTGGATAAGGATTATCAATTTTCTTAACTTCAGAATCGGTATTAATAATAAAAACAAATTTAGTATCATCGTTTTGTCTTACCATTACTTCTACATCATTTTTACTAGAATCAGCTTTCAAACCAGCCTGTTTTAAGATATCAGTCAAGAAATAATCCATAGCCTTATCATTCAAACGTGTTCCAGAATAATAGGCATATCCTTGACCAAAATGATTTCTCGTCAAGGCAGAGTAATTCGAATAGAAAACCTCAGTACCATAATGAGCTAATGATTGAGCAGTTTGTGGTTGAATCAAATCACAAACCAAACTCCCATTTCCAATCTTTTGACTATCATTTTCAAGTGTATGTTGTGTTTCAAACGGTAAGGCGTCAGTTTCATCATATTTAAGCCCTAGAACATTCTTCAGTAATCCTGGATAACCACCTAAATACACATTATCATTTTTATCAGAGATCCCTGAAAAGTAATCCGTTACAAAAATTCCACCTTCATTAACAAAATCTTCAATTCTTTGAGTTAAAGATTCGGAATTAATGTACATATTTGGAGCTATAACAATCTTATATTTTTTAAAATCAGTCTCTTTTGAAATCATATCGATACTAATTTTCTTATTATAAAAGGCCTTATAGTAATCATGAATTCCATTGACATAATTGAGATTAGTTGTTGGACCCATACAATCTTCTAATCCCCAATAACTATTCCAGTCAAAAATAATTGCTACTTTTGAAGAAATTTTTGATAATTTTATTTCATCAGGCAAATTATATAATTCTTCACCTAATTGTTTTAATTCTTTAAAAACTCTCGTTTTGGTTGAATCACTATGGGAAATCATGGCACTATGAAATTTTTCAGATCCATTGCGCGATTGTTTTAATTGGAAAAATTGAATTGTTTCTGCACCATGAGCCATTGCCTGATAACTAAGCATTCGCATCTGATTAGGAAATTTTAAAGAATTAAATGGTTGCCAATTTTGCTGACTAGGAGTCTGCTCCATTAGCATAAAGGGCTTTCCTTTTAGGCCACGCATCAGATCGTGTTGCATTGCAGTATAGCTCGCAGGGGTATCGAAACTAGGATAATTATCCCAAGAGACTACATCCATTTCTTTTGCCCATTTGAAATAATCAAGATCCTTTTGTGAACCCATTAAGTTCGTTGTAATTGGTCGATTATCATATTTTCTTATGATATCCCGTTCCATCTTAAAGTTATTCAACAAACTATCAGATTGAAATCTACGATAGGCTAAGTCTAATCCTGACAAAACTGATTTTCCATTACTAAAGGTATCTCCTAGTCTCATCGGTGGCATGATTTCATCCCATTGACGATAAGTATGACTCCAAAAATTAGTATTCCAAGCGCAATTAATTTTTTCTAAATCATTATCATATTCCTTTTTAAGCCATCTACGAAATTCTCTTGCGCAATTATCACAATAACAATAACCATTATATTCATTAGATATATGCCAATGAGTTATATTTTTTACATTTGAATAACGCTTAGCTATTTTTTCGACTAATTGAGCTGCTAATCTTTGGAAGCTTTTACTATTAGGACACGCATTCTCACGTTTGCCACCAATCTGTCGATGCCCATTTGTGTCTACCCGATTGATATCAGGATATTTTTTTGTCATCCAAAAAGGAATTGCCCCAGTAGCAGTTGCCATAACTATTTTTATATTGTTTTTCTCCAATAATCTCACAATTCTATCAAGTTGTGAAAAATCAAACTCATCCTCTGTTTGTTCCAATAAAGACCAAGAAAAAACATTAATCGTTGCTGAATTAACATCAGCTAGTTTTAATTTATCCCAGTCAGACTGCCATGAGCTTTGTGGCCATTGCTCCGGATTATAATCACCACCATATAAAATAGACATAGTTTTACCTTTACCTTTCATAATTAATTAGAGATTAATCTAACACAGATGACACACATAGTAATTAAGGAAAGCAATTTAAAAATGCTATATTTTGAAACTACTTATATAAACTTCTGAATTTTCCCGGTGTAACTTTTTCACTTCGTTTAAACATTGATATAAAGTAACTATTAGTATTGAAACCAACTTCTCGACTAACTTCATCAACTGACAATTGTGGTTCATTCAACAATAATTCTTTAGCCATTTTAATACGATAATCAATCAAAACTTGATGAGGCGAACTACCATAATTATTTCTAAAGGCTTCTAAAATATATTGCAAGCTATAATTGGTTACACTTACAAAATCGGTATTAGATAGGTTCTCTTGATACGATTTTCTGATTAAATTTAAAATAGGAATAATTATATTTCGATTTAATAAATAATTTCTTGAATTAATAGCACAGTATTTTTTTACTAATAATAGGAATTCGTAAACTAATGTAGACGAATCATATATATTTAACCGATTATTTTCTTTAAAATCCTTATAATGATTTTCGATGAAAGCTTGAAGTTTGATTTCTGGAGACTCAATAAAAAGATAGTCATGAAATCCTAAAATCTGGGTAATCTCAGAAATTAGTAGTCCTCCAAATGTAAAATAATTGGTTAACCAAGCTCCTTTTTTAGAGTAATAAGAGTGGGGAATATTCTGATTAATCAAAATACCCTGATTCTTTTTTAATACGATCTCTTTACCTTCAATTTCTACTATTCCAACTCCAGAATAAGTTTGTAACCAATGAACATAATTATATCCTTTCGGTCTAGATAGATTCTCTTGTCGCCACTTATATCCGATACTGTCAACATATAGTGGTAAGGATCTATCCTTTGTTTTAAAACTATATCGCATTATTTCACCTTCAATATTTGATATTTAGGAAGCATTATCTGTAATTACAATACCATTTTAGTATGTTAAATTGAAGGTAATTAGAGGAGAGGAAGGCTTTGAAATGAAAGTGATTACAAACTGGTTTCAAAATAGTTTTAGTCCTGCACTGGCTAAATTAAGCAACATGAAATATATGCTGGCACTGCGTGATGGCATGATTATCACAGTGCCGTTTACAATTTTTGGTAGTATCTTTATGATCTTAGCAAATTTACCAATTCCAGGTTGGACACAATTAGTAGCCCCATTTCAAGCTCGATTACAATCAGCTGTAAGTATAGCGTTTGGTATCTTAGCTGTAATTGTAGCAATTGGAATGAGTCACGAAATGGCCAAATTGAATAAAATTGATACTCTCACAGGCACTGCAATTGGTGTTTCAGCTTTTTTACTTTGTATGCTGAACAATAAGTTTCAAATTGATCCATCAACTTTGGGTTCAGACGGAATGTTTACTGCAATTATTGTTTCTATTATTTCAAGTGAAATAGTAGCCTTCTTTATTAGAAAACATATTGTTATTACACTACCAGACTCTGTTCCTCCAGCAGTCGCAAGTTCATTTGTGGCTTTGATTCCAGCTTGTGCTTCATTAGGCTTTTTCTGGATTATCAGAGTTTTATTCAATATTAAAATAAATGCAGTTATTCAAGCAATTTTTTCGCCACTTGTTGGTGGTCTTAATAGCTTTTGGGGAGTGGAATTTGCTCTATTCCTAACATTAATTCTTTGGACTGTTGGTATACATGGAAATAATGTTTTGGGTGCTGTTGCCTCACCCGTCTATACCTACTTTTTGATGTCAAATATCAAAGATGTTTCAAAAGGTATAGCCCCGACTCATATCACTGCCGATGGTTTTCTTGATTTCGGAATGAATATTGGTGGTACTGGTGCTATATTAGCTTTAGTTATTTGCTGTCTATTATTTGCCAAAAGTAAGCGCTATAAACAACTGGCAAAATTGGGCGCCATTCCCTCAATATTCGAAATCAGTGAACCAATTATGTTTGGATTCCCAGTAGTTTTGAATCCTACTCTTTCAATCCCATTTATCATTATTCCTATGGTTCTCCAAGGAATCACTTATTTCTTGATGAAAGCACACATAATTGGTATGGTCATCGCACAAGTTCCATGGACAACGCCTATTTTTATTAATGGCTACCTGATAACTGGTGGTGACTGGCGTGCTCCCGTATGGCAATTGATAGAATTAATAATTGCCGTCGCAGTTTACTTACCATTCTTTAAAGTACTTGATAGATCTGCTTACAAACAAGAACATGTTACTAATGATTAGGTAAAAATATTAATAATAAATAAAAGGCATCAGGATAGATCAAATTTTTGATTTGTCCTGATGCCCTCTTTGTTCTAAATATAATTAAATTTATTTATTATAAAACAACATAAATAGTCAACATGTTTGAACATCTTTTTCAAATGGATCAGAATTTACTTGGGCATTGAATGGGAAGGTGATTTAATTGCTGATATATTTACTAGCCGCAACTATTTTTATAGTTCAATGTTTTATTATGTTCTATATATATGTAAAACAACATAAGCGCTTTGTTGAAAAATTGAAAAATGCCTATCAACCAGATCCAGATAAGGATAATTTCTTCTATTTCATGTTGTTACCATGCCTAAATGAAGGAAAAGTTATTCAAACTTCATTAAAACGTTTGCTTAAACTTAAAGGACAAAAAGAAATTATTGTTATTGATGATGATTCAATCGATGACACAATTTTGCAAGCCAAAAGATTAAAAGGACCAATCGCTATTGTTCAACGTAAGTTACCTAACGCTCGAACTGGCAAAGGTGATGCTTTGAATAGCGCCGTACCAACGATTCAAAAAATCATGCGAAATAAAAAGCTTGATCCTAAAAATTGCATTGTTGGTGTCTTAGATGCCGATGGAATTTTAAGCTCCAATAGTATTTGTAAACTAAATCAAGGCTTTAGAGATCCTAATGTCGATGCTATTCAATTAAGAGTTAAAATGCAGCATCCTAAAAAAATTTTACAAACATTTCAGGATATTGAATTTTTTGTCATCAATCATTTGATTCAGCTTACAAGAACATATCTAAAAGCTGTTGCTTTATGTGGCAACGGCCAATTTTTCCGAGTATCATCAGTTTTCAAGGCCTTGGGAACAACTCCTTGGGGCAATGCTCTTCTGGAGGACTACGAACTAACCTTACGAATGGAATTACACGGATTAAAGATCAAATATATTGACGAAGCATATGTTGAACAAGAGGCACTTTTAAGTGTTAAAAAGTTGATCAAGCAGAGAGCTAGATGGGCTCAGGGAGGCTGGAATTGTTGGAAATATCTCAAACCTATTACGTTCTCCAAAAAAGTTACTTTAAGTCAAAAATTTGATACCTACTTTTTCTTCATCCAACCACTTATCAATATTTTTGCTGATTTCAGTATTATCTATTTAACCATTAAATTTATTCTCCATTATATTTACAATCCTAAATTTATTTTAACTATATTTATTTTGATGTTAATTTCAAGCTTTTTCTTTGGTACCATCTTTACTATTATTTACATCAGAGAATTAAAACTGACTGACAAGGCAAATTTAACTATCCATGCTAGCGATGTAATCAACGAAAAATTTCACGTAAGAAGAGCTCTACTTTCCATCGGATTAATTTCCTACATTTATATTGTTCTCTTCTTTAGTCTAATTATCTCCGGTTATCATTTATTGGTCGGTCACACTAGTTGGGATAAAACACAGCGTAATTAAATTTATTGCTTTGACAAATTTCCATTAATATTTTTTCTAGGCATCAAATCAATTTTAATGTAGCAAAGATTGTAAGATTAAATTGCTTATGAAATAATAAAATTAATAAATCCAAGGAGGATAATTTTATGAGTTCAGTCACACAAATTATTTTCATTATTACTAGTTTTATTATTTCCATATCACTATTAGTTGGTCTTATATTAATATCCATCAGTCTTTTTAATATTAAGAGTTTGCTCAAAAAGCGTAATCATCTATTGGAACAGACAAGTCGTCCTTATATCCTTTGCCGCAAAATAAATTCACAACAATTAGAATTTCGAAACGCTGGCAATACTCCTGGGAAAATAACTAAGATCGACACCGATAGCAATGCTAATTTTAATAACTTAATTGGTACTACTATTTTTTCCAATCAGACATATACCTTTAATATTAATCCTACAGAAAAATTTGAAATCACTGTCAATTACCGTGACCAAATCAATAACTATCAATCTTCCTTTTCAAATACTTTATAAATCTATTACTCATCTTACAAACCTTACAAAAACGTTAGGATACAAGCATTTATAACTATGATACTATCCTAGTGAGCCAAGGAGGGATTTTGATGAGCAAAAGAGTAAAAATCAGTTTAATAACTATAATAATTCTACTAATACCAATAATTGGATATCAATTCTGGTACGTTCCTAATTTTACTGGAGACGATTATTACACTTATATCAGTAATTCCTATAAAGAAATTATTGAAAAAGACGATTCAGGTGCTAATATGAAAGAATATTATTACCAACAAAAATCTTACGACAAAGAAGGCAATGAAAAACTTTTAAAGTTCAACAGTACGATTGGTCGTCCTATTAAAGCCAATAACTATTTAAAAGTAACTTATAATCCAAAGCATAAAAGGGTTCTTTCCTGGGAAAAAGTTCAAAAAGATAATATTCCGCAGAAATCTATTGATAAAATTTCAAAATAAACATGTTTTATTTAATAAAAAGTCCATTGAACGATATTATACTTTCATTCAATGGACTTTAATATTACTTATTATAATTTAAAAATACTTCTGAGAAAAAGCAGTTACTTTAGTAATATACTTCAGAGTTGCCTTATCAAATGACTCCGCATGTGCAGCGTTCTTAACAATCCATAATTTCTTAGGACCGTTATCATATCTATAATTCTTATACGCATTAGCAGTTGGTACAAACTTATCTTTTCCACTATGAATAATGAACAATGGCACTTTATTATTTTTCAAGGTATTCTTTGTACTTGCTTGATAAAAATTATATCCTGCTAAAAAGTCACCGAATAAACTTGCGGTTGGCACAATTGGAAAACTTGGCAAATTGAATTTATCTTTCAATTCATAAGTCAATTCCCCCGAGATCGTACTATAACCGCAATCAGCAACTGCAAAATCAACGTTCTTAGGATGTTCCCCTAACGTATACATAACGGTTGCAGCTCCCATACTGACGCCGAAAAGGCCAATATGAGACTTCGACCCATACTTATGATTGATTTTTTTGATCCAATTAACAATATCAAGCCGGTCGCTCCAACCAAAACCAGTATATTGTCCTTGACTCATTCCATAGGCCCGATTATCTGGTGAAAGAACGTTATAACCGGCATTGTGAAACATTCTGACATAGGAACCCATATATTTACTAGCACTACCAAAGCCATGGACAACAACCACGGTTTTAGTGGTCTCCTTCTCTGCTGGTAAAAAGCGAGCCTTTAACTTCAAATTATCTTTTGATGTTTGTTGCCAGATATCTTGTTTCTGTCTTAAAAACCAACGATCATCTTTGTTCAACTTACTTTTGATATCACTACTATAACCGGTTTTATTAAAAGCATAATTAAACATATAACCACTAGCAGCTATATCGGCTACCAAAATAACGCCAATAACCACTGAAAGTGAAATCTTAATAAATTTTTTCACTGTAAACTACCCTTATTCATAAATTAATTTGCTAAATAATGATAATCTACTTGGCAATTTAATTGCAAATTAAATTCTAATCACTTGTTACTTGTTCCGATTTAGCTCTATTGGCTGTAGCATCACTATGGAACCAGTGAATATGTGAATCAAAGAAAGCTATCATATCATTCATAAAGTACATAATATATGTCAAGAATAGAACTGGACTAGCGTCACCTTGTGTAGCTGTGACACCCCAAAGAACGATTGACATAACTCCTTGAACTGTCCAGAAATAATATTGTTCACGGAAACGTAATGTACATAGAAGTGCTCCAGTAAAACCAATAGCAGCTGCTACAGAATCAATTACTGGACGTGGACTGATGAATAAATTTGTATCCATCAAATAAAGCAATCCCCATGCAGCAAAGAAGAATACAGCCGTTAAAAGCCACTTAACAGGTGTCAATCCATGGATATGCTTTTCAGCATCTTTAGCCCATTGTGGACTTACTAAAACAGGAATATCCAATAAAATAATATAACTTAATTGTAGAACAACATCAGAGAAGTTCTTAGCATTGATGGCAACAAAGATATAAATCAGTGCTGAAACCAATCCCAAAACACCATTCAAAGGCTTAGCGTTAGTAATGGCAACTGTACATGTAAAACCTAAAACGGCCGCAAACCATGTCCAAATAGCAATTGCGTTAATAGAATGTGAAAGTGTTGATGCAGTGATGGCCCCCAAGCCAAACATTAGTAGCATGTAACTCTTGAAACTCCAATGTTTCATTTGTTCAACATACCACTTTGGATTAAAAATACTCATTGATTCTTCTCCTCTGGACGAATTCAAAATACTTGATTGTGGTAATTATATTCTGAATTCATCAAATTTTATTTATCTCCTAAATTGAATTTAAGAAAAATATCAATTTAACCGACAGCTAAAATCATACCACCAATCGAAGAAGAATTGGTCAATGGATTCTTAAACGTATTGAAGACATATCGGTGTAAAGCGCTTAACTTACCCGCTAAATGGGTAATTTATCATTTGATACAAGATATAGATTTTTTTTAATTCATATCACTACATCTAGTTATAACGAAGCCATAATTGCTAATGCATTAAATTATAACGAACAAAAAAAGAGCATTTCCAAATTAATAGAAATGCCGACAAGTTTTCTTAGATCATTTATTTATTAAATTTTACCAACCAGATCACCACTAGGTTTGATGGTTTCATCCCCCGGATGCCAATTTGCTGGACAAACATTATCGCCATGGGCTTCTACAAACTGTGCTGCTTGCAAAGTCCGTAAAATCTCTTTAGGATTTCTACCAACACCCATCGCATTAACGGTATATGATTTAATAATCCCTTTAGGGTCAGCAATAAAGACTCCACGATAAGCTTGACCACTGTCTTCGTCAAGAATATTGAAGAAGTCAGTCAATTGATGCTTCTGATCAGATAACATCGGATATTTAATCTTTCCAATAGTATCAGTTGTCTCTGCCCAAGACATATGTGAAAACTGACTGTCAACAGATACCGAGTAAATCTCCGCATTAGCAGCTTTAAAGTCATCGTGAAGATCTTGTAGCTCACTTAATTCAGTTGGACAAACGAATGAAAAGTCGGCAGGGTAGAAAAAGATAATTGACCACTTACCCAATAGATCAGACTTATTAAAAGTCTTCAACTCTCCATTTTGATATGCATTAACGTTGAAATCTGGTATTTCTTTATTAATATAATTCATTGTTAGGTCCTCCTAAAATTCAATTTAATTATACAACAATCTTTTTAAATTACCAGAATTTACCCATTTTATGTTTAAACAATTATGCATATCCGAAATCTAAATCCATTTCAAATATTGAATTTTTTGTGTGACAATATAGTCATTACTAGAAGAGAGGAATTGATCTTTTGAATGAGGAAAAACAAATTTCTGCTATAAAGCAGTACTCATATGACAAAATGAAAAACGATTCTACGGGACATAATTTCGATCATATCCAAAGAGTAGTCGCAACCGCTGAACAAATTTTACAGACTGAACCTGCCGACAAACTAGTCACGCTTGCAGCCGCCTATTTACATGATGTTGCCGATGACAAATTAGTTCAAGATCCTCAAAAACTTGAACAAGAAATCCATAGTTTTTTGCTTGATATTAATCTATCTAAAAAACAAGCCGACGAGATTCTTTACATCACACATAACCTATCCTTCAGTAAATCCCTCAACAGCCCACCTAAATTATCTTTATCTGGACAAATTGTCCAAGATGCTGATCGTTTGGATGCTATCGGAGCAATCGGCATCACACGCGCAATCTATTATGGTGGAAAACATTCAGAGACTATCTATGACCCAGAAATTCCGCCACGAAAGAATCTAAATAAATCTGAATACCGCAATTTAAAGAATGAAACCATCATCAACCATTTTTATGAGAAACTATTGAAACTAACTGAAATGATGAATACAACTACAGCCAAGAAAATAGCGCAAGCGCGACATCAATATATGTTAGATTTTCTTACTGAATTCAAATCCGAATGGAATATTAAAAAATAAAGAGGTCAATAAATTTGAAATCATTTGCAGAACAAGACAAAGAATATTACGAACATATTATTAGAAATTTGAAGAATCGGGGCGTTAAATTAGAAGATATCGCAGAGATTGTCATCTTCTTGGAAAAAGATTACGTCCCGGGGTTAGATACGGACATTTCAATCTACGCCATCAATAAGGTCCTTCATAAACGTGAGGCTCAAAATGCCATTATGACTGGTATTGAGCTAGACGTCCTTGCTGAAAAGGGATTGCTTTCAGGCCCAATGCAACGAATCATGCGCACTGATGAATCAACCTACGGAATCGATGAGAATATGGCAATAACTTTAGCCTCACTCTATGGATCCGTTTCCGTTACCAATTATGGTTACGTTGATAAATTGAAACATGGAATTTTAGCTAAGTTAAACGATAAATCAACAGGAAAAATTAATGTCTTCCTAGATGATTTGGTTGGCGCTATCGCTGCTGGTGCTTGTGGTTGGTTAGCCCATAATGAATCCGTTGTTAAAGAAATGATTAATAAATAAAGTTTAAAATCCTTATTCAACAATCAAAACACTACCGGCGTGTTCTGAAACATAACGTGTCACAGAACCAACGAGAGCTCTAGTAAGTGAATTTTTACCAGTTTTTCCCATAACTACTAAATCAATATTATTATTTTGAGAATAATTAGTTAATTCAACACGAGGCTCACCTTCTAACAGTTTCACATTACACAACAAACCAGCGTTCTTGACTAAATCTTTCCCTTTATTTAAGTCGTTTTTAGTCCCTATTTTCAGATCTTCAATTAACCCCGGTACATAAGATACACCTACGTTCGTTGGTAAATTAATGGTATTGACTACACCTATTAAATAAAGCTTCGACTCAAATTTTTTTGCCAATTCAATCGCTGTATCCAATGCTCTATACGAAACCTCACTGCCATCAATTGCTACTAAAATTCTTCTAAACATCATCTTATCCTCCTGTCAATTTCATCTACTTTAATTTTATCAACTTCCAGAAGAATTAGATATTTTTACACATTTACCCTAGTACTGATTAATAATATCAATCTAAAGAGATTTACTTTTTAGTTATTAAAATTATATTATTCTTAAGATAAAACGTTATCATTTAAATCATTAGTTATATAAGGTTACTTTTATTACTCAACTGTAATATAATATTTTTGTTGGAAGAAACCCAAAACATGCGATAATCAAATATTCAATAGTACAATCCTTCTATAGAATAATTCTTCTAACGATAAACACTGCCTACATGGCGGTGTTTTTTTCATATTAATCGCTAGTTTTCACCATTTTAGATATAATAAGCAAAAGTCTAAGAGGTGAAAATATTGAAAAAAAAATTAAAAAAGCTTATTAGATTAAATATATTCTTCACTTCGGCTATGATCCTAGGCGATCTTCTAATTGTTCATCATCATACTAATGACAATCAAGATGCCGTCAGACAAGTCAGCGCTTCTAATCAAATGCGTATTCGTAAGGGATTAAAAACCGTCCATGCCGATGAAGAATTTGAACATAGCGACGATTAGAATAACAAAGTACAAAGTTTCCTTAGTTTCCAAATTCGAACATATTAAATACATTAAAAATATTTTAATCTAAAATTATACTATCTTCGAATGGAATGTTTAAATTTGCTTAGATATAATTAGGAAAAATATTTAGGAGCTTAACATGAAACGTAAAGCACTTCTCTTAATTTCTCTAGCAACCATTGCTTTTAACAACTCCATCATCATTGTCAATGCCGACACTACCAACCACTCAGATGAGAAGCGAGCCGAAAAGTTCTTCAAAAAAATCAAGAATTTCAACCAAAAAATCAATCAAGATATACTTGATAAGACTGTTGCCGCAAATAGAACTCTCAAGAATAAGTATCAATCAACCAACGAGGAAACACTCAATCTCAATCGCTATTGGACAACTTTTATTAAAAAAATTAATTATTTAAAAAATGATCAATTAGAAATCTATGTAACTGCCGATTTTAAAAAACTGTCACAATCAAAAAGATCGCAAATAATCGAATTTACACAGCAATTAGCCCTTAGTCAACTTGATACCTTTAAAGCCGTGAGTGATTTGGCTTATGGTGAGAGCTTAGCTGTTACGATTTTTTGCGATGGAAACTATTTAGGGCGTAGCCTTTTTATGAATAATAAAGAGTTTAGATGGAAATCCTAAGAAAACGTGCTTATCCAAAAGAATTATTATAAGATATATTAATATTGGGGGGATTAGCATGAAGACTTTTTTCAAAAGAAAATTAACTACTTCATATTTATCGGGACGTTCCTATACTTTTTCATTATTTCATTTCTAATAATTCCAGTTGGCGACGATTTTTTTTGGTGGGGGAAACCAGGACATTATCTACTAACACATAATTTTTTTAGTTCTGATCCTGGTGTAGGAGGTAGTTCTAACGGAAGATATTTAGGAAATCTTTTGGAAATAACTATAATGCATAGTCCTATAATTGCGGGGTTTCTTTATGCAACCGTCATTTCACTTTTTATTTGGTGTTTATGGAAATTAAGTGGCAAGAGATTAGCTTTAGTCATGGCGTTAGCTTTTTTTGTAACTACGCAAATGGGTTATATTCAAACCGTTTTTCTGTGGTTTGCCGGATTTATTAACTATTTACCACCTATTACCGCCTTGTTGCTTTACTTTGTCCTATTAGAAAAATATTTACGACAAAATAAAATTATTTTTTTACCAGGATATTTTTTAATCTCGGTAATTGGTGGATTATTTGTAGAACATATGACGCTTTATCAAATTTTTGTGGGTATACTTTCAATTCTATCCATTTATTTATTAAATAAACGCACAAGTAAGCATCTTTCAATAATGCCTGCATTTTTGTACAGTTTGGGAGCACTTTGTTCAGCGGCATTAATGTTCAGTAACCCTTCGTATTATCATGGCAGTGACTACCGGACTATTTCTCCCAACCCTTTGACTTACATTGATAATTTTGTCAGTATAACCCACTTTTGGATGATCACTTTTAACTACATTACAATTATTTTGATCTGTGTGGCAATTATCCTAATTAGTTTAAATAAATTCAAGAAAACAAGTTCTAAATCTTTATCAATCATCCCGGCAATATTCTTCATTATTTATTATCTTGGCATCAATACTTACCTTGATCCGACTTTAAAGCTTAAACTTACCAAGAATTCAATTGATTCTACGCTGGCCTCAACTGACAGTCTTATCGGTCTAGCCTTTTTAATTTACCTAATTATTTGTACCCTAATTATCTTTAGGGGATTAAACAATATTAATGTAAAATTTTATCTGTTTAGTTATTTTGCTTTATGCATCCCCTTTTTCTTCATTACTTCTCCTATCTTTATCAGAGAATATTTTTCATCATATGTATTCCTATTCATTATCAGTATCATTTACATCAATAAAGCACTCGCTTTTAAATATCATCTAACGCCTAAGTTGCTCACCCGTACACTTGGAATTGTCGTTTGCCTAAGCTACTTAGTGGTCATGACAATGATGCTTTCCAATTATCAAGTTAACCTTAAAAGAGTTGCCGATGATGATTTTCTCTATGAAGAAAAAACTTTAAAACATAAAGTTCCTTATCCAAATTACGTAGCTTCAAACGATTCTCTAATGATGCAATCCCCAATGTATTGGCATAATCGTCTCGGTTTCAAATTCAACGACTATTTTTATAATAAAAAGTATAAATAATGTAAAAAAATTATTGAATATTTTACTAATCTAATTTGTTGCAAATTGAATTGCAGTAATTTCTTGTCAAAATTATCCTTTTTTAAATATACTTCAATAAACAATTGAAGGAGGGATAATTTTTATGAAGAATATTCTTACGAAAAAGGGACCAGTTTCTTTAATACTATTTGTGGTACTAATTGAATTACTTGGGGGATTATCTTCAGCTTTTGCCGGTAATATTAAACTAAAGTATAATGCTTTGGACTTACCGCCTCTGTCGCCGCCTGATTACGTATTTGGGATTGTCTGGCCGATTCTCTACTTAATGATTGCCATCGCTGGATATTTAATTATTTTTTCAGATAAACCGTCTTCAAGATTAAAGTTCGTTGCCTCCGGATTATTTTGGCTACAATTATTGTTAAATTTCATTTGGTCGATAATATTTTTTAACGAATATTATCTCTGGGGAGTAGTAGTTATCTTATTATTAGATATCATTGTTCTGCTATGTCTATTCTTCTTTTCAATGATAAATCGAATCGCCAGTTATCTTCTGATTCCCTATATGATCTGGATACTTTTCGCAACCTATCTAACTATCGGCGTGACAATTCTAAATTAAGGACCCCCTTATCAAAAAACGTATCTAAAGTGCTTCATAACTATTAGATTTCTTATCTAATGATTATGAAGCATTTTTAATTTAGAACTCCTATACTTTTGATCTCAACTCTTTTATTCAAAATAATTTTAGAGAACAAAATTATTAATTTCTATGATATTAGACGCACGTATTTCCTATTCATTTGATAGAAGTTACAATCCTAAGTACAACACACCTGCAAAGATGGACAAATGCTTTACCACTTTCTTTAAATCAAAAAAATAACATTCAATTAAATTGATTGAATGTTATCCAGCAGCGTACATCATAGTTTTCGGCGGATTATTTTTTAATTCCAAGGTTCCAACAACATAGTTAATGATAAAACCGATTGGAAATAGAATACTAAAATTACCCCTGGTTGAAATACTGTTGTTATCTAACTTATTTACCGTAACAAAGCCAATATCATCACCACATATAACTTTATATGTTCTCTCAGAACTATTTTCTACAACCAAAATAAATTCTATCAACATCACCTATCGCCTCTTTCTTTTGATCAAGCTCTTATTTCTTTGATAATCATAAGTTTTATTTGTTAAGTCTTGTACTTTAACATAAATTATTTTAGAACTATCCATTAAATTTGCTTTATAAACCTTATATTTTAGTCTCATTGTACCACGTCCTAACAGGTTGAGCATAAGGATATATTATCCCTTAACTATATGACCCTGTAAGGCTACAATCAACACAATATTTAACGTCTTTTATAATTTGTGAAAAATAAACCCTTTAACGTTATACTGGGACAAAAAATAACGTCTAATTAAATTGATCGAATGTTATCCAGCGGCGTACATCATAGTTTTTGGCGGATTGTTTTTATATTTCAAGCTTCTAACAACATAGTTAGTGATAAAGCCGATTGGAAATAGAATACTAAAATTACCCCTAGTTGAAATACTGTTGTTATCTAATTTGTTTACCGTAACAAAACCAATATCATCATCACATATAACTTTATATGTTCTCTCAGAACTATTTTCTACAACCAAAACGAATTTCATCATCATTATCTATCGCCTCTTTCTTTTGACCCAAAACCTTATATTTTGGTCTCATTGTATCACGTTCTAACGGGTTGTCCGAGTGTAACTAATATAATTTTGTGTTATATCATAGTTTGAATTAAACTCCTTTTTTATTTTTAATATGGCTGGATCTACCACATCATATTCAACATTTAAAATATAATTCATAGTGACTGTTATAATTATTATTTTAATTCTAGAATTTTCATCTTTTCATGACTGTAATCATATTGTCCCACTGACCGACATATTGAAGTCTAGTTACACTCACTAATCATTATACTAATCTCTCAAGACCAAATTGTTTTTGATATGTCGCACTCAATATATTAATGCTTTTCATTTCTCTTTCATTTTTCACATAGTAAAAAAATAGGAATGCTGTTAAGTCAGCATTCCTATTAATTCATACAAGAATTTTTATTCTCTTTCACTCTAAATAAGGAGAGTACAGGATTTGAACCTGCGCGCCTGCTATAAAACAGGTTCGCCGGATTTCGAGTCCGGTGCATTACCACTCTGCCAACTCTCCATAATAAAGGTCTTTACAGACCTATTTTAAATTAATATTGCATAAGAGTAAACATATCATACCCTTTTATTTTATCACGTCCGTGCAAATCAGTTAATTCGATTAAGAAGGCTGTCCCAACAACAATACCGCCTAATTTTTCAATTAACTTGATTGTAGCGGCTAATGTACCGCCTGTGGCCATTAAATCATCAACAACCAAAACCTTTTGTCCTGGTTTGATCGCATCTTTTTGCATATACAACGAACCTTGACCATATTCTAGGTCATATGTGACTGAGACGGTCTCACGAGGAAGCTTTCCTTTCTTACGAGCAGGAGCAAAACCAATCCCCATATTATATGCCACCGGGCATCCGACGATAAAGCCACGTGCCTCAGGTCCTGCAATCATTTCTGCACCACGACTTTTAGCATACTCAACAATCTTATCGGTTGCTGCAGCATAAGCTTTACCATCAGCCATTAATGGTGAAATATCTCGAAATAGTACACCAGGTTCTGGAAAATCTTGAACATTAGCTACATATTTCTTAAAATCAATATCCATTTTTTTAAATTCCCCATTCAATCTAACAATGGCAATCGTAATCACTCATCCAGGATAAGAGATCGTCAAAGTTGGACTCAATTAATATTTTTTCAACATCATTGCGTTGTAATCTCTTTAAGTAAGTCGGAGATTCAATCAATTCGCGTTGTTGTGAAGCATTAGCCTTTTCAACAAAGCCATTTACCATTTTAACAAAATTTAGCTCAAAAAACACTTTTAAATAAAAATCAATGTCATTTTTTTCAAAATTAAGGTACTTAGCAACCAAGTCCATCTGATCTACTTTAATATTTTGATGAGTATAAAGATACTTTAAAAGTGTCTTCATCCTTGACATATCTGGCTTTAGATACCCCCTTGTTAAATTAGTATGGAAGAATAAGGCTGTGTGAGTCGATTTATTATTTTGAATAAATTTTTCAAATAATTTTAAATCATGCGGACGATCATAAATCAAAATGTTCTCCCCATCGACATCTTCATTATATCGAACCATCTTAGAATTAACTTTTGATCTCTTCGCAGCCTCATAATAAGTTTCGTTAAAGAAAACAATATTATCAAAATGATCCATTATCTCAGCGGATATTCGTTTATTACGATAATCCAGATAAATCTTTTTCAAAGTTTGAATTTTCGCAGCCATGGGTGAAACTTGAAAATCATCTAGCATTAATTGCAAATTCTTACGACCAGCCCACTCATTGATTCCAATCTCACCGTAAACGTCACAAATCGCACCATTCACTTCTTTGGACTTTTGATACATCCCAAACCCAATTGCGTCAACTTGATGGCTCTGATCGGCAATTTTCACTTTCAAATGCGTACCATCTTGACCGATTGATCTAGGTTGCATTAATTCAACATTCTCCAATTTAATAACTGGTTTAGGATTTCCCATTCCAAATGGAGCTAAGGCGTTGATACTCTTGATCAAATCAAAATTTAAATCAGCTACATTAAGATCCAAATCGTAATTCTTCACAACTGGAGCTTTGTAATCATAACCCTGCTTGGCTGGTTCAGTTTGAACTAATTTAGTTAATTTATCAAGTTGTGTTTCTTCAATTGAAAAGCCACATGCCTGTGCATGTCCTCCAAAAGCAGTAAATAAATCTTGATACTGTTGTAAGGCGGTAAAAAGATTGAAACCTTCGGGACTTCGACCTGACCCTTTCATAATGCCGCTATTTTCGTCAAATTGTGTCGCTAAAACTGGTTTATTTTCTTGATCCATGGCACGGCTAGCAACGATTCCTAAAACTCCTTGGTGCCAATTATTACCTTTTAAGACTAAAACACCGTTATCATGCTGTGCTTGGATTTGACTCTGAGCGTCTGCAAAAGCCGTTGCAACTAATTCTTGTCGATGAGAGTTGATCTCCTCAGTCTCATTGACAATTTCTTTAGCAAAGTTTTCATCGCCAGTTGTCAACAATTCAATGCCAGATGAAGCATTATCTAAGCGACCTAAGGCATTGATTCTTGGAGCAATTTTAAAGCCAATATCCTCTTCACTGATATCGTTTAGTTTAACTTTGCATTTTTTAATTAAGGCACTCAACCCTACATGATGATTTTGTTTCATTTGCTTGAGTCCCTCAGTTACAATAACTCGATTCTCACCTTTTAAAGCCACTGAATCAGCAACTGTTCCAATTGCGGCTAGATCAATCAATTCTAAAGCTTCGTCTCCCAATAGCGCATCAGCAATCTTAAAAGCTACTCCTGCACCTGATAAGTATGGACAGACGTATTCTGAACCTGGAATAGTCGGGTGCACAATAGCATCCGCTTCAGGTAATTCTTTTGGCAGATCATGGTGATCAGTTATAATAACTTTGATACCACGATCCTTTAAATATTTGATCTCATCTTTGCCACTGACACCATTATCGACCGTTATCAGAAGATTTATTCCTTTATCGGCTAATTCCTTATAACGATCCAAATTAGGCCCATAACCGTCTTTAAAACGATCAGGAATATAAAAAATTGGTTTAGCTCCCAATTTTTGCAACGTTAATTTCATAATTGAGGTACTTGTTACACCATCAGCATCGTAATCGCCGTAAATAGCAATCTTACTCTCGGAATTAATTGCATCATCTATGATTTCTAAAGCCTTGTCCATATCGTGCAAACCGAACGGATCTTGTAATTCATCAACATTGGCATGTAAAAATGACTCGACCTCAGAATCGTCAACAATTCCCCGTTGTAGCAACAATTGTGCCACGATTTTATTTATATCTTTTTTAGAAGCAAACTCTTCTATTGCTTGTTTTGTGGGTTCTTTACGCTTTTCCCAATTTATTAATGTCAATCCATCACCTACTAACAACTAATTATATCAATTAATGAACGCAAAAAAAAAGGCTTGACAGAATCATTTATAATTTGATCTCATAAATTCAGCTATCGGCCCTTTTAAGCTTAAATTAAGAAAATACTGCTAAAGTTTTTTTATTGGCTGGTTGATTACTAACAAGTGATCCTTGTAGAGCCCAGCGATTAGTTCCCCCATCAGCACAAGTTATCAGCGTTAAAAGAGTTTGCCCTTTTATATCATCTAATAAATAAACTGCTGTTGGTGGAACGATTTTTTTATAAAATATCTTATAAGTATAAACTCGTTTCATATCAGTAATATAAGCCATATCACCGATTTCAGCATTCTCTAACGGTGAAAATAACGCTCCCTTATTGGTCATATAGTGACCAGCTAGCGCATAATTATTCTTACCCATCTTTTCATTCTCTTTCATCGTGCCACCACCAGTGGATAACGAATTATCGCTCAATCCCACGACGATTGGAAGACGAAGGTTAACAGAGGGAACAGCCATTTTTCCAATCACGGCTGCATCGTTATTGACTGATGCTTTGGCAACCTGAGTTGCAGAGATCGGTTTTACTTTTTTGAAATCGAATTGTCCCTTTTTCTTTGCATTAGAATGTGCTTTTTTAGCTGTCAAAGTAGTTAAGTTTCGTTCTGAAATTCTTTTAACTGCATATTCTTTGATTGGTTGGTTAAATATCAATGCCAAAGCAACTAAAAGAAGGATAATTGTTCCAAAAATTGAAAAGAATTTCTTCATCTTTTTCATTCCGTTTCAATAGATTTTCTTAATAATACTTTTAATATTAAAGCATAACTTAAAAAAAGTTAAATTATTAATTCACTTGATAGTTCAAGGATATTGATTTAATACTAACTAAATAAGTTATAATATAACTATAAACTAATTTGGAGGTAATTTTATGAGCATTCTTGTTTTAGGTGGGGCCGGATATATCGGTTCACATACAGTTGATCATTTATGTGAACTTGGTTACGACGTCATTGTAGCAGATAATTTATCCACAGGACACAAACAAGCTATCAATTCAAAAGCTAAATTTTATCAAGGCGATGTCCGTGATAAAGAATTCTTGATCAAGTTATTCCAAAATGAAGATATTACTGATGTTATTCATTTTGCCGCATTCTCAATCGTTCCTGAATCCATGAAAGACCCACTCAAGTACTTTGATAACAATACTAGTGGTATGATCTCGTTGCTTCAAGTTATGCATAACTTTGACGTTAAACATATTGTCTTCTCGTCAACTGCAGCAACTTATGGTGAACCTAAACAAATTCCGATTAAGGAAACTGATCCAACTGTTCCAACTAATCCTTATGGTGAAAGCAAGCTGGCTATGGAGAAAATCATGCACTGGTGCGATGTGGCCTATGGTATTAAGTTTGTTGCTCTAAGATACTTCAATGTTGGTGGTGCAAAGCCTGACGGATCAATTGGTGAAGACCACAATCCAGAAACTCATCTTATTCCAGTCGTTTTACAAGTCGCTGCCGGTCAACGCGATGAATTGACGATTTTTGGTGATGACTATGATACTAAAGATGGTACCAATGTTCGTGATTATGTCCACGTTGAAGATTTAGCCGAAGCTCATCGTTTAGCTATGGAATACCTTCGTAGTGGCAATGACAGCAATGTCTTTAATCTTGGTTCATCGACTGGATTTTCTAATAAGGAAATCTTGGAAGCTGCCCGTAAAGCAACTGGCAAAGAAATCCCTGCCAAAATGGGACCAAGACGTGCTGGCGATCCTAGCACTTTGATTGCTGATTCAACTAAAGCTAGAACGATTCTTAAATGGAGTCCTAAGTATGATGATGTTGAAAAAGTTATCAGCGACGCTTGGAACTTTAAATCAAAACACTTAAACGGTTATGAAGACTAATTTCAAAAAAGCTTATCGAAAGATTTTTCGATAGGCTTTTTTTACTGCACACTATCAACGAAAGTCCAGTTTAACTTTGCGTGATAGCTACCTGATTTATTTAACTTATTATTCATTTCCAACAAAACACCTTTATCCGTGCGCCAACTGAGCGAATTCATCTCTTGTCCACCGCTTGTTTCTGAAACTATCGCTGAACTATTCAAAAGGTCAGCTTCAGAATCATCGTTAATATACTTCAAATGACCCTGTAGCTCATTTTCTTGGTCATCTTTTAATGGTGCTTCCTGCGATAAAAAAAGTTTTAAAGCCGTTTTATTGCGTCTCATATCATCAATATCTAAGATATTGTTTGGCCAGTTGGTCTTTTCTTGACGATAAATCAATTTTTCATTAGCAATCGGTTTGATGCTGCCGTAGTCAATATCATTAACCGAATATTCCAATTTATTAGTAATTAAATTAATTGTTCTTGCCTCACTGAATTTCTGATATGCGGTATCATTGTCATCTACTCCATGAATATATCCCGTCGAGCGATATGTTTCCCGCTTATTAACATCACCAATTTTGATGTCAATTTCAATCGTATGACTTTGATTGATTCCAAAATTCAACCCCGAAATTTCCACAATATCGTCTGATTTCCCATCGGTGTTGATTTGGTAATCACTATCAGTTCCGTCAACTAAAACATTATTAACTTTAGTACCTTTTCTGATTGGCAAATAATACGTTGCATTTTTCAAGCGACTTCCAGAACTGTTATTAGTAATTTTAGTATCATAAACAAGATTGTCATTACCAATTACATCAAACAACATAGTTGCTGAATCATTCTTATCACTCACCGTTTTATTAGTCAAAGTATCGTCAATTGAAATCTCTGGACCATCTTTTGATAGAACATTTAATTTGGCCTTGTTAGTATCGTATTCATATTTTTTACCACCGGTTTTAACTTCGATATGGGCAAAAATCTCAGTTCCATCATCATCCAGAGTCGTCACTGGCGTAGTATGTGAGATAGAATTTTTACCAACTTCAATTTCTTCTTGTTCGTGGTCTATTGGATCTTCCTTGAACCAGCGAATCGAATAGGCCAAATCTTCTTGATCTTCAAATTCACCAATATTTCCCATCAGTTTAAAAGTGGCTGTTTCACCAGCATAAACCGTCTGGTCCTCTAGACCTCCACCGACCATTAAAGTAGTACTAGCTTCCTTAATACCTCCATTCGAACTATTAATTGCTGTGGCAGTAACCTTAACTTCTCCACTAATAGAACGGGTATTAGCTTCAATTAAACCGGTATCCTCATCGATTGTAGCAATTTCAGGCTTATCAATACTCCATTTGACCGTTCCCGTAAAATCTTTTGGTTCAATGTCAGCTCTAGCGTAAGTTGATGTAGTAGTTATGTCATTTTTCAAATTATAAATATAATCGTCATCAGTCGTAACTTTTAAATCGGTGACATCAACGTCACTATCTAAAGCATGGACTGTTGCAACTTGCGACCACACTTGTGGATCAAAAATAGTGGGGCCAAAAAGCATATACCAAGCTGTTCTTAACTGATAATACTTAACTCCCACTTCTGTTGGCGTGACAGTTAAATTGCGTTTATCGCCACCTTTTTTATCACTTACGCTGCTCCATTTTTTACCATCAGAACTTTCATACCACTGGTAATGTTGCCAAGAAGTAAAAGTTAAGATAGTCGTCAAAAAGGACCGACCTGCATCGGTATAAAGTGTGATGGGGGTCCCCTCAATCGTATAGGCATTAGCCTGCGGCTGTAGACTATAACCCGAAGTCATCCAAATTCCAAGAAATTTCCTAACATCCCCAGTTGGTTCATGTTTAGGAACAATTGTCACTTCATCGCGATTATCGATCAATCCCGCCGTTAATTCAGCTGCCTCAACTTCTTTACTTTTTTTAATTGCAAAACGCCCGACAAAAAAAGAAAACATAATTATGCAAACAAGAAATTTTTTGAAACTATTTGATTTACGCATATTTATGAATACCCTTTCCTTTATTATACAAAGAGTATATCATCCCCAAAAAAAGGTATAAATATCAAATTTAATAAAATATTTTTAAATAAATAGACTTATCGTCAATATTTTTATTCTAATATTCAACTATAACAAAAAAGACCATGAAAAATTCATGATCTTCTTTCGTCTATATCAGATATTCCAAATCACTACCAGCTGTTGGATAAGCCAATATTTCCTTTGTGACGTCTTCATGCGTCATCTTCTGCTCAATTGCTTTAGTTAAAAGATTAATCAGACTATCAGCTTCGTTGCTCAATAACGTAGCACCGATAATTTGCGATTGATCATTTAAAACAATTCTTACCTTAGCTTTAGGTTCATTGGTGTGGCTATAAGTAAACCACTTAGTAACATCTTGATCTACCACTTTACTACCAGTCTGCTCACCCACTTGAGCCAATTTAGGACTGCCATAAACGACTGTCGGAATTAATGGAAGTTTGATATCTGAGGTTGTCTTTTGCAAAATCACATCACTAACGTAACTAGCTTCAAAGCCTGCCACCGGAGTCAATTTAGGTGCTTTAGTAGAAACTACATCCCCAATAGCAAAGATTCTCTCGTTACTAGATTGCAATTGCTTATTTACAACTACCCCATGACGATCCACTTTGACACCAGCTTTATCCAAATCCAAATAATCGACATTAGGGATTCTTCCGGTTGCTCCAATAACAATATCGCTGGACAATTCAAAATTATCAGCCTTGAGAATGAACTTGTCACCTGATTTAGCAATTTCCTTGGTATCAATATTGAAGTGAAATTCAACGCCTTTGTTTTCTAGTTGCTTAACTAACTCTAAGGCGTACTTTTCATTAAATGCCTTCAATGGATGGTCATTGTGATGAACGACATGTACCTTAGCTCCTGTTGCATTAGCAATCGTCGCCAATTCAAAAGCAATGTAACCCGCACCAATAATAGTAACTTCTTTAGGCATTTGCTTTAAGGACAAGAAATCTGTACTAGATAAGAGATTTTCTTTACCCTTAACATCCAAATAGCTTGGACGTTGACCTGTAGCGATAATAAAGTGATCTGCTTGATAAGTCACTTCATTTACTGACACTTCTTTATCAGATACAAATTTAGGTTCTCCATCAATTGTTGTGATTCCCGCATCAATAGCTCCCTTTTTACTGCTATCAGAAACCGGATCAGTAAAGGTCTCCTTAAACTTCTCTAAGTCAGTCCAATTAACATAAGGAACATCACCAAAACCTTTTCCTTGCAATTGAACCATTCGATCACGTGCTTCAACCGCTCCAATCAAAACCTTTTTAGGGTCACAGCCACGATTTGGACAAGTTCCTCCCCAAAGATTATTCTCAATGACGGCCACGTTCTGACCAGCTCCACTCAAATCATATGCAGCTGCTAAACCGCCAGGACCAGCTCCGATAATAATTGTGTCAAATTTTTCCATATAAATTCCTCCAAATAAAAAAAGTACTTATAATGAATTAACTAACTCCATTATAAGCACTTTCTTAATTTTTGCCGTCTTCTTTGCCTCGATTGAGGTTCAAGACTGACATGAAGGCTTCTTGAGGAATTGAAACTTTTCCAATTTCCTTCATTCGTTTTTTACCAGCTTTTTGCTTATTCAACAACTTATCACGACGAGTTCTATCACCACCATAGAGTTTAGCAGTAACATCCTTTCGATAAGCTTTAACATTTGAACGAGCTACAACTTTATTTCCAATGGTTGCTTGAATAGGAATTTCAAACATTTGACGAGGGATAACTTGCTTCAAACGAGCCACAATATCTCGACCACGCTTTTGAGCAAAATCTTTATGAACGATAAAGCTCAAGGCATCCACTGGTTCACCATTCAATAGAATATCCATTTTTACCAATTCACTTGGTTCATAATCATCAATATCGTAATCCAATGAAGCATAACCTTTAGTACTTGATTTCAAATCATCAAAGAAATCAAAGATTATTTCTAGCAATGGCAATTTATAAATAACGTTCACTCGATATTTATCTAAATAATCCATCGTTACGAATTCGCCACGCTTATGTTGACAGAGTTCCATAACAGCACCCACATAATCTTCAGGGACCATTATCTCCGCTCTAACATAGGGTTCACGGACTTCTTTTATTTCAGAGGCATCTGGTAACTCAGATGGATTATCGACCACAATATTTTTACCATCATTGGTTGTTACGTGATAATCAACTGAGGGCGAGGTTGTAATCAAATCAAGATCAAAATCTCTTTCCAATCGTTCCTGAACAACATCCATGTGCAATAAGCCTAAGAATCCACAACGGAATCCAAAGCCCAAAGCTTGTGAAGTTTCTGGTTCAAATTCCAAAGCAGCATCATTTAATTGTAATTTCTCTAATGCTTCATGCAAATCCTCATATTTAGCATTGTCAACTGGATAAAGTCCTGCAAAGACCATTGGCGTGCTCTTACGATACCCCGTCAACGGTTCAGCCGTAGGATTATTAGCTAATGTAACGGTATCACCAACTCGTGTTTCCTTAACTGATTTAATGCTGGCAGTAATATAGCCAACATCCCCTGCCATCAAATAGTCACGTTTAACCGCCTTAGGAGACATCACACCAACTTCTGTGACTTCAAAGGTCTTCTTATTACTCATCAATTGAATCGTGTCTCCAACCTTAACAACGCCTTCACGGACACGTACATCTAAGACCACGCCACGGTAACTGTCATAGACTGAATCAAAGATCAAAGCCTTTAAAGGTTTATCGAGATCTCCAGTTGGAGCGGGAACATCCGAAACGATTCTCTCTAAGAGTTCATCGACACCAACACCAGTCTTAGCGCTCATTAAAATTGATGATTCAGCATCAATCCCGATCATCTCTTCAATCTCTTCTTTAACCTTGTCCGGTTCAGCCGAAGGAAGATCAATTTTATTGATAACCGGAACGATCTCCAAGTCGTTATCAATTGCCAAATAAGCGTTAGCTAATGTTTGAGCCTCTACCCCCTGTGCTGCGTCGACAACTAACAATGCGCCCTCACAGGCAGCCAAAGAACGTGAAACTTCATACGAGAAATCTACATGTCCTGGGGTATCAATCAAGTGAAATATATAAGTCTGACCATCTTTAGCCTCATATTCCAATTCAACCGCATTCAATTTAATCGTAATTCCACGTTCACGTTCCAGATCCATATCATCTAGGATTTGAGCTTTCATTTCACGTTTCGAAACCGTTTTGGTTCTTTCCAAAATTCGATCAGCAATCGTTGATTTACCATGATCGATATGCGCTACGATAGAGAAATTACGAATTCTTTTTTGTCTTTCTTTTAATTTATCGAGATCTAAATCCATAAATTATTCCCTTCTATCAGAAATTTATCATTCTTTCTATTTTACACTATTGTACTACTATGTTCTATATGTAAAAAAGAAGAGACCAATGGCCTCTTCTTTTTTACTATTATTCGCCTTTAAAGGCATCTCTTACTTTATTGAAAAAGTTACTATCTTTTTCTTTAACTTTGTCTCCACCAGCTTCGGCAAATTTCTTCAAAGCACTGCGTTGTTCACCAGAAAGTTTGCGGGGTGTAACAATGTTTACTGTAACCTTTTCGTCACCGATACTCTTGCTATTCAAAACAGGAGCACCCTTGCCACGCAATCTGAATGTAGTCCCAGTTTGTGTACCACTTGGCACATTAAGCTTAACGGGACCATGCACAGTATTGACTTTAATTTCATCACCTAAAGTAGCTTGAGGGAAACTAATATTTACTGAAGCATAAATTGTCGAACCATCACGTCTAAACTCCTTGCTTGGAGCAACATGGAAGACAATATAAAGATCACCATAAGGTCCACCGTTGGTTCCAGCCTCACCTTGACCATCAAGACGCATTTGTTGTCCATCTTCAACACCAGCTGGAACTGTAACCTTAAGTTCATGCTTTTCGTTTACCTTACCTGAACCATGGCAAATATTGCATTTTTCTTTGATTTCTTTACCAGTACCATTGCAGACATCACAGACAACTCTAGTACGCATACGACCAAGTGGAGTCTGACGATCAACTTCTACATAACCTGAACCGTGACACTTAGAACATGTCTCTGGATGTGTACCAGGTTTTGCACCTGAACCACCACAAGTAGAACATTCTTCTTCACGATTGTAGGAAATGTTAGTTTTCTTACCAAAAACTCCTTCTTCGAAAGTCAGATCCATACGATATTGAAGATCGGAACCTTGTCTTGGGGCATTAGGATTTTGACGAGCAGCACCGCCACCGCCAAAGAATTGGCTAAAGATATCTTCAAATCCGCCGAACTGATCTCCAGCTCCAGCACCATTGAAACCACCAAAACCTCCTTGGCCACCATTCATACCGGCAGAACCATATTGATCATATTGAGCACGCTTTTGTGGGTCTTTTAAAATTTCATAGGCTGCATTAACTTCCTTAAATTTGTCTTCGGCATCAGGTGCCTTGTTCAAATCAGGATGATATTTTTTTGAAAGTTTACGAAACGCTTTTCTGATATCATCATCAGAAGCATTTTTATCAACGCCTAGTACGTCATATGGATTTCTATCTGCCATTAAATCACCTTTGTATGACAGGACAATTAAGTCCTATTCCTTTTTAACGCTCAAAAGAGCAGTTATTGTTTTACTATACCATAAATTGGTTTTAGTAATTAACTGACTGCTCTTCATCACAATTATTATTTCTTATCTTTATCAGGATCTACTTCTGAAAAGTCGCCATCAACGGTACCGTCATCTGACTTCTTGCCATCAGTTGAATCCGTACCAGTAGCACCTTTATCGCCACCAGCTTTTTGTTGTGCTTGTTGAGCTTGTTGATAAAGTTTTACAGACAAGTCTTGGACAATCTTATTCAAATCGTCACGTTTCTTCTTCATGTCTTCAAGATCACCAGAATCTTGAGCCTTCTTCAAAGCATCACGAGCATCTTGGGCCTTCTTAATTTCGTCATCAGAAACTTTACCCTTAACGTCTTTTAGAGTCTTGTCAGTTGCAAACAATGTTTGTTCAACATCGTTCTTAACGTCAACCTCTTCCTTACGCTTGTTATCTTCTTGTTCGTGTTCCTTAGCTTCTTTCATCATCTTGTCGATTTCTTCATCGCTCAAACCAGATGAACTCTTGATAGTGATCTTTTGTTCCTTGTTTGTTCCCATATCCTTAGCAGATACGTTAACAATACCATTCTTATCAATATCAAATTTAACTTGGATCTGAGGTACACCACGTGGTGCAGCAGGAATATCTGTTAGTTGGAAACGACCCAAAGTCTTATTATCTGCGGCCATTGGACGTTCACCTTGAAGAACGTGGATATCAACAGCACTTTGATTATCAGCAGCAGTTGAGAATACTTGTGACTTACTTGTTGGAATAGTTGTATTTCTGTCAATCAATTTAGTGAATACTCCACCCATTGTTTCAATACCAAGTGACAATGGTGTGACATCAAGTAAGACAACATCTTTAACATCACCAGAGATAACACCACCTTGAATAGCAGCACCTAAAGCAACAGCTTCATCAGGGTTGATTGAGTGATCGGGAGCTTTACCAGTCCACTTAGCAACAGATTCTTGAACGGCTGGAATACGTGTTGAACCACCGTTTAAGATAACCTTGTCAATGTCAGAATTTGTTAGATTTGCATCTTTCAATGCATTGTCAACTGGAATCTTAGTTCTTTCAACTAAATCTGATGTCAATTCATCGAACTTAGCACGTGTCAATGTTTCTTCCAAGTGTAATGGACCATTAGCACCTGATGAAATAAATGGAAGACTGATTGATGTTTGAGCAACACCTGACAAATCTTTCTTAGCTTTTTCAGCAGCATCCTTCAATCTTTGAAGAGCCATCTTATCTTGTGATAAGTCAACGCCATTCTTTTCCTTGAATTGTGCAACTAGCCAATCGATGATCTTTTGGTCAAAGTCATCACCACCAAGATGTGTATCACCATTTGTTGAAAGTACTTCGAAGACACCATCGCCTAGCTGAAGTACAGAAACATCAAATGTACCACCACCAAGGTCATATACAAGGATCTTTTCGTCACCCTTATCATTATCTAGACCATAAGCAAGTGCTGAAGCTGTTGGTTCGTTAACAATACGTTGAACATTTAAACCAGCAATTTTACCAGCATCCTTAGTAGCTTGTCTTTGTGAATCATTGAAGTATGCAGGTACTGTGATAACAGCGTCTGTTACTTTTTCACCTAAGTAGTCTTCAGAAAACTTCTTAATGTGTTGAAGAATGAATGCTGAAATTTCTTGTGGTGTATATTCCTTACCGCCAGCTTTAACTTTGTATCCAGCCTCACCCATGTGACGCTTGATTGAAGAAACTGTATCAGGATTTGTGATTGCTTGTCTCTTAGCAACTTCACCAACTTGAATTTCACCATCTTTGAAAGCAACTACTGAAGGAGTAGTTCTGGCACCCTCTGGGTTAGTGATGATCTTTGGTGATCCACCTTCCAAGACGGCTACAGCTGAGTTTGTAGTACCTAAATCAATACCGATAACTTTTGACATAAACTAAAACCTCTTTTTAAATTTTTAATTATTATTTTTATTATTGTGCAACAACGACCATCGCTGGACGCAAGACACGATCTTCTAATTTGTAACCTTTTTGCAAAACTTGTACTACAGTATCCTTCTTATGCTTATCATCAGCAGGAACTGTCTGAACAGCTTGGCTGAACGTTGGATCAAATTTTTCACCAGCGTTGTCTATTTCAGTTACGTGATTATTTTGAAGTGCCTTAACCATATGTTGTTGAACCATTTCAATACCCTTTTTCAATTGCTTGCTGGCTTCATCGTCAGCTTCAACATTTAGAGCACGTTCAAGATTATCCAAGACAGGAAGAATTTCTGTTGCCAACTTTTGACCATCATATTTAAGAATACCAGAAACTTCTTTATTATGACGATTGTTCATGTTTTGAATTTCAGCTTGGCTTCTTAAGAATTTATCTTCCAAATCCGCATTCTTAGCTTTTAGATCTTTAATCTCTTTATCTTTGGGATCGATCTTTTGAGCACTTTCTTTTTTCGCTGATTTTTCAGCCTTTTTATCAGTCTTTGAAGTTTCCTTAGCAGCTGATTCTTCTGCTTTTTTAGAAGACTTCAAATCTGGATCTTTTTCTTTATCTGCCATTACTTCCTCCTAAATTTCAAGAATCATCATACCTTGAATAATAATCGATCAGTCTTTTGGCTAATTCAACTCTAAATTCACCTAACAATCCAATTAATTGTGAATAATGCATTGTCGTTGGTCCTAACAAGGCAATAACACCTTTACCGTGATGACCCACATCATAATTAGCAGTTATAATGCTGTAATTTTTCAATGCATCACTACCAAGCTCACTACCTAAACGAACTTTGATACCATCGTCTGCGATACTTGGATCTAACAATTTTCTTAAATCAGTACTTTGATTCATCAGTGAAAATAATGATTGAACTTGTGATAAGTCTTCATTATTAGCATAATTCAAAAGATTCAATTGACCATCAACATAATACTTTTCAGATTCAGCTTTCTTAAAGAGCGTATCCATCATATCTAACAATCCATCAGACGAATACATATACTCAGAAAGAATTGCTGGAACATCTTCATGCAGCATTTTAATGACCTTAGGCAATGGCTTTCCTACCAACTTATCATTAACAATATTAACTATTTTTTCAATCAATGAAGTATCAAAATCATCATCAATTGTATAAATGTTATTTTCTACATTATTATCACTCGTAACAATAATTGCCATAAGCTGATGTGGATTCAAAGGAACGATTCTAAATCCTGTTAGAAGGATCGAATTGCTCTCTGGACCCAAGGTAATCGCCGTATAACTAGTTAAATGAGATAAGATCTTAGCAGATTGTTCGATAATATCGCCTATTTGATGATAGGTTTTACCGAAGTCATCGTCGATCCTTTGTGCAATATCTTGCGGTACACTAGTCGGCTGTACCAAATGATCAAGATAATAACGGTATCCCATTGCTGAAGGAATTCTTCCTGAAGAAAGGTGGGTTTTCTCGAGATAACCTACTTCTTCAAGAACTGCCATTTCATTTCTGATTGTTGCAGAACTAACGTGAAACGGTAGTTGATTCATCAACGTTTTTGAACCAACCGGCTGGCCGGTATCTGTAAAAATGCGCACGACTTCTCTCAAGATTGCATCTTGACGTTGTGATAACATTATACCGTCCTCCTTTTAGCACTGTTCATACCTGAGTGCTAACAATGTAAAATATAACAATCTATCCTTATGGTGTCAAGTATGCAAGCTCATTTTTAAAAATTATTTCTTTAATTGCTTTTTTTAATAAAAAATATGATAGTATCAAGGCAAAATATATATGATGAGGTGTAATTATGTCTAATCAAATTATCAGTGTAAAATTCATGCGAGCCCACAATTATCAAGAATTAGTTCAGGCTCCCACCTTAATCTCACTGACAGCCGGTAAGGCCTACAGCTACGTGAACGTTGGTTTCAAAGTCAAAATCAACGATTTAGTTATTGTACCCAATAGTGGCTACAATGAACTTCCCGTTGTCCCAGCAGTCGTAACGGCACTCAACAGTGATTATGACCTAGGAATTGCTACTCGACCTATCCTTGCAGTCATCCCTCAAGAGATCATCAAGAATCAAGAAAATAAATCTATCGAAGTACTGGAACATTTACAAAAACGTGCCGAATTGTTGGATGATCTTGAGACCATTTATGAACAAAATACTAAATTACAGAAATTCCAAGAAATGGCGAAATCGAATCCACAAATGGAACACCTACTAAAGAAATTAGTTCAACAAGACAAATTACTCAATGAAAATAAAGATTAATTAAGAGAATCCATCTATTATAAAAATTACGATTAGATGGATTCTTTATTTTGCAAAATTCGTAAAGAATCCTCTTTATCTTGTTGCAGTTGTTTGATTAAACCATCAGCTCCGGAGAATTTTACTTCACCACGCAGGCGATCTACCCATTCCAAACGAAGCCTTTGACCATAAATATCTTGATCAAAATCAAAAATATTCGTTTCAACAGTAACGCCAGTATTCTCTTTGAAGGTAACATTATACCCAACGGAAGTCATAGCACCATACCATTTTCCATCAATCTCAACTCGGGTTGTGTAGACGCCAATTCCTGGCAATAATTGAGCTTCATCTACTGCTAAATTAGCTGTGGGAAACCCCAAAGTTCGTCCACGTTGCAACCCATGGATTACTGTACCTTGATTTTGATAGCGGTAGCCGAGAAAACGATTGGCAGACGAAATTTGTCCTTCACTGATAAATTTTTTAATAGCACTAGAGCCAATCTTTCGGTCATCAAGCGATTGTTCCGCTACAGTAACTGTCTCAAATTGATCTCGACTATACTGAGGCAATGTCATCATATTAGCAATATCTTTTTTACCATAAGTATAATCAAATCCAGCCACAACAAACTTGGCCTTTAAATCAATCATGTATTGATCGACAAACTCTTGTGGTTTCAATTGAGCAAAGTCTTGGCTAAATTTCACAAAATACATTATATCCACGCCTAATTTTGCTACTAATTCAGCTTTTCTAGACATGGTAGATAAATACTTATAATTTTTTTCATGTTGATAAACAGTTCGTGGAGAACGATCAAAGGTTAACAAAACCGACTTTAAATTATGCTTTTTAGCTAAATTGACACCAGTTTTAATCACTTTTTGATGTCCTAAATGAACCCCATCAAAAAAACCCATGATCAAAACAATATCCTCATCTGGTCGTTGCTTTTTTTTCAACGGATGCTTAACATTTATTATCTGCATTTTTAATCTCTTCTATTTATTATTTAATAACATTAAATCAGGTATCCACATATCACGTATTTTATCATACTTATAAAGTGCCTTTGTGGTACCTGCTTTCATGACCCGTAATTGCTTTGTAGTATCCGCATTTTTGAGTTCTAAGAAGCCCCCATGAAGTACCCTTACTTCCCACTCATAATCAGTTAATTCGTGGCTAGGAACATCTTTTAGGACATCATCAATTTTTCTTAGGAAACTGTGGTCATCCTCAGCCATCATCTTTTCAATTTGTCCCAAGGTATATGTTTCTTCTATTGAAAAGCCAGCACTTTTTACTCGTGTCAGTTGTGACATAAAAGCGGGCAAGCCCAATAGATGACCGAACTCCACTGCTAGAGTCCTCACATAAGTCCCTTTAGAGCACTTAACATGAAATTTAATTGTTTGAAGTCCAGAATTCTGATCAAAAATTGGTTCATCCATAATATGGAAATCATAGATATGGATATGACGTTCTGGCCGCTCTACTTCAATACCTGCTCGAGCATACTCATACAATTTTTTCCCATTAACTCTAACCGCTGAAAACATTGGAGGTATTTGGGTTAGATCACCCGTCATTTTTTGAAAAATATCGTTTAATTCTGCGATGGTGAACGGCTTATCTAATTTCTGTTCAGCTACCGTCTTACCTTCTCGATCCTCTGTAGTTGTGGAACGTCCTAAAGTAATTTCTCCTTCGTATTCCTTTGGCGAACCTGTCAGAGTATTTACTAATTTAGTTGCCTGACCTACACAAATTGGTAAGACTCCGTCAACTAATGGGTCTAAAGTTCCCGTATGACCAATTTTTCGTGTATGTAAAACCTTCCTTAATTTATAAACATAATCCGAACTTGTTTGTCCAATTTCTTTATTTAATGGAATTACTCCGTCCATAATAATTCTCCATCCCTATTTATTGAGTCTGATCAGGTTTCCCCAACAAACTAGTTTAAATACCATTAAGAATAATTTTACTAGTCTTTTTAAAGAATAGAAAGAATTCCACAAAAAATACCTCTAACTTCAAAAGTTAGAGGTATTTTTGTATTTTAACGATTTGCTTCGTCCTGATGTAACTTAGCAATCAACTTATCAATTTTTTCACCGTAGCGAATTGATTGATCTTGTTTAAATTCTAATTCAGGAACCTTATACAAAGTAAGATTTTGACCTAATTCTCTTCTAATCAGTCCTGTAGCTTTGTCTAATCCGGCTTGGGTCTTTTCAACATCACTAGCTTTTTCAGAAAGAATACTGAAGTAAATTGTAGCTTGTTGTAAATCACCTGTCATTTCGACGCCAGTTACAGTAACACCTTGAACGCGAGGATCACGAACACGTTTTAAAAGAATATCGTTAACTTCTTTTTGAATCTCTTGTTCTACTCGACCAATTCGATGTTTTACCATATTCTCATCTCCTATTTAACTGGAACTTCTTCCATTACATAGGCTTCGATTTCGTCACCGATCTTAATGTCATTGTAGTTTTCGATTGTGACACCACATTCGAATCCAGAACCAACTTCTTTGACATCATCCTTGAAACGCTTAAGTGAAGCAAGCTTACTTTCAGTGATAACAATACCATCTCTAATAAGTCTTACGCCACTGTCACGTTGAACTTTACCACTATTTACGAAACAACCGGCAATAGTACCAATCTTAGAAACATTGTATGTTTCACGGACTGTTAAGTTACCAATAACTTTTTCTTCATAAACGGGTTCAAGCATACCCTTCATGGCTGATTCAACTTCATCAATTGCCTTGTAAATAACTCTATGTAAACGAATATCAACTTTTTCATCCTTAGCTTGAACTTTAGCTTGAGCAGTTGGACGAACATTAAATCCAATGATGATAGCATTACTTGCTGCAGCTAAGTTGACATCACTTTCGGTAATTGCACCAACAGCGGAATGAATAATATTGACACGTACACCCTTAACTTCGATCTTCTTCAAACTTCCAGCAATGGCTTCAGCAGAACCTTGAACATCGGCTTTAATAATAACGTCGACTTGTTTAAGTTCTCCTTCTTTCATTGTTTCAAACAAGTTGTCTAGTGTAACAGGGTTAGTATTTTGACGTTCCTTTTGAAGAGCACGACTAGCACGTTCCTCACCAGCTGCACGAGCAGTCTTTTCATCATCAAAGACAACAAACTTATCGGCAGATTCAGGAACCTCATTCAAACCAGTAACTTCTACTGGCTCAGAAGGTTTAGCATCATCAATTTCTTTACCGTTGTAATTAGTCATTGTTCTAACACGACCAAAGGTGTTACCAACAACAATTGGATCACCAACATGTAAAGTACCTTGTTGTACTAATAGTGAGGCAACAGGTCCACGACCCTTGTCCAACTTAGCTTCAATAACTGTACCAATAGCCTTTTGCTTAGGATTTGCTTTCAATTCCAAGACATCAGCTTCTAGTAAAATCATTTCCAACAATTCATCAATGTTAGTTCCCATCTTAGCTGAAATATTAACGAAGATAGTATTCCCACCATAATCTTCAGGAACAAGATCATATTTCATCAATTCTTCAGTAACATGTTGTGGATTAGCACCTGGCTTATCGATCTTGTTAATAGCTACAATGATTGGATCATTAGCAGCCTTAGCATGGTTGATAGCTTCAATGGTCTGTGGCATAACACCATCATCGGCTGCAACAACTAAGATAACGATATCAGTAATATCAGCACCACGAGCACGCATATTAGTAAAGGCAGCATGTCCTGGAGTATCCAAGAATGTAATCAATCTGTCCTTTAGACGTACTTGATAAGCACCAATATGTTGTGTAATACCACCAGCTTCAGAGGCAGTAACGTGAGTATGTCTCAAATGATCAAGCAAAGTAGTCTTACCATGATCAACGTGTCCCATAATTGTTACTACTGGAGGACGTGTTACCAAATTATCAGTTGTGTTAACTTCTGTTTGGAAGTACTTGTCAATATCGGCAACATCTTCTTCAACCTTTTCTTGAGCCTTAATTCCATAATCAGCAACTAACAATTCAATAGTATCTTTATCCAATGACTTGTTTTGATTAATCATAATACCCAACATGAATAATTTCTTAACGATTTCAGCTGGTTCTCTATGAATTAATTTACCAATATCTTGAGCATTCATACCAACACTATAAACAAGTGTTTCTGGCAATGGACGATCTTTTCTTTGTGGCATTGGCTTCTTAGGTTCGACACGCTTACGTTGTTGACGCTTACGTTCCTTCTTCTTCCTACGACTACCAAATGGATTAGCAAGATTTTGCTTATGACCAAAGTCACGATTATTATTAGTTGGTTTAGCCTTCTTATACTCTGGCTTTGGAACTGCAACGTTCTTTACTGTTGCTTTTGGTGTTTCCTTAGCTTTAGCAGCAGTATTATTGTTGTTGTTTGGTCTTCTATTTTGGGAATTGTTATTATGGTTATTGTTGTTATTATGGTTGTTATTATTATTTCTATAACGATTTTCGTTGTTAGGACGGTGATTGTTCTTATGGTTATTATCACTATTGTGATTATTGTGATTATTGTGGTTATTCCTTGTTGGATGACTTGGAATATGACTAGCATCTTGAATATTTGTCTTAAATTGTTCTAGATACTTATTACCAGCACTTTGTCTTGGACGTGGAGCTTGCCCTTGAACAGTTGAACGATCACGTCTGTTATTGTTGTTACGGTTACGATTGCGATTATCACGTGATTGAGAATTGCGGTTATCGTTATTGCGATTTCCATTGTTGTGATTATTGCGTTCGTTGTTGTTACGATTGTTACGTTGGTTATTGTTATTACTACTATTGTTACTATTAGGGCGGTGATTATTGCTTGAATGATTAGCGCTGTTTGGACGATTACCAGTGGAGTTGTGATTATTGTTACGATGGTCAAAATGACCGTTACCCTTATTAGCATCTCTTCTTACAGCAGTAATCTTAATCTTTGTCTTATGATCACCTGAATTGTGATTACTACTTTCATGTTTTTCACCTGTAGATTTTGATGCATGATTGTTTTGAGCATGATCATTGTGTTTAACAGGGGCTGGTCTACTTCCATTATTGTGATTGGGTTTCTTACCACTCTTTAAGTTACTTACAATTTTCTTCTCATCATTTTCATCTACTGATGACATATGGTTCTTCACATCCATACCTAATTTTGCAGCAGCATCAAGAATTACTTGATTCTCAACACCATTTTCCTTTGCAATAGTATAAATTCTCTTTTTGACCATCCTATCACTCTCCTTAATTGTCCATAATTTCTTTTAACCTTTTAGCAAATCCCAAATCAGTTATTCCCATAACTTTTCTGTCTTTTCCAATAGCCATTTTTATTGAATTACTATCGATTGTATCTACCACAGGTACATTATAATAACTTGCTTTATTGTGCAAATCTTTTTTAGTTCGTGGACTACAGTTATCTGCCATAACCACAAGCTTTACCTTGCCAGCACGAATGCCATTAACAGTTAGCTCCGTTCCACTGATGTATTTACCAGCACGAACAGCTAGACCTAGTAAATTTAAAAACTTATTCATTAATGTTTCTTTCCCAAATCACCAAATAGATCCATTCTGGCCTTTTGATGATCCACAAAATCAAATAATTCATCATAGAAATCTTCTGGTACTGCATGTGAAAATACTTTTTCCAATGATTTCTTAGATTTTGCGGTTTTAATTGCTTCAGGGTCTAATCCAACATAAGCACCACGACCAGGCTTCTTACCAGTTGGATCAATCGAAATAGTACCTTCTTTATCTTTTACGATCCTGACCATTTCTCTTTTAGGATACATCTTATCTGTTAAAATATCCTTACGCATGGGTATCTTACGAGTTGCCAAATCTATCACCCCTTTTATTCTTCTGGATCTGTTGAACTATCGTCATCAATATCTATATCTGAATCAGATTGATCTGCAGGATTTTTAGCATCATCAGCATTGGCTGCATTTTCTCTAGTCTTATCAATATCAATTTTGCCACTTTCAACATCATTAATATCAACGTCTTGATCATTATCGTCAACAAATTCAACTTGTGATTCAGGCTTAATATCAATCTTATATCCAGTTAGTTTTGCAGCTAAACGTGCATTCTGACCTTTTTTACCAATTGCTAATGATAAATGATAATCTGGAACGATAACAATACATTGCTTCTTATCGTTTTCATCAAATTGAACAGCAATAACTTCAGCAGGATTCAAAGCATTGGCGATAAAATCAACTGGATCATCAACGTAAGGAACTACATCAATGTTTTCACCATTCAATTCATCGACAACTGATTGTACACGTGAACCCTTTGGTCCTACGCAAGTTCCGACTGGGTCAACATCTGGATTATCTGACTTAACGGCAATTTTAGTTCTATCTCCAGCTTCACGAGCGATTGAAACAATTTCAACAGTTCCATCATATATTTCAGGAACTTCTTGTTCAAATAAACGCTTTACTAAACCGGGATCAGTCCTAGAAACAAAGACTTGAGGTCCTTTAGTAGCATTCTCAACTTTTGTCACATAGACTCTGATACGATCACGTGAATTGTAAGTCTCGCCAGGCATTTGGTCACTCTTAGCCATGACAGCTTCAATTTTACCAAAATTAATGTAAACATATCTATTATCGCTACGTTCAACTGTACCTTGAATAATCTCATGTTCATATTGACTATATTCATTATAGATGATATCGCGCTCAGCTTCACGTACTCGTTGCATAATAACTTGTTTTGCAGTCTGAGCAGCAATCCGTCCAAAATCCTTTGGCGTTACTTCTTCTTTGATGTGATCTCCGATTTCATAACCCCTACTTTTCTTTTGAGCATCTTCAAGATTAACTTCCAGACGGTCATCAGCTACTTCATCAACAACTTCTTTAACCGCATAAACATGTATATTACCCTTTTTCGCGTCAAATTCAACATCAACGTTTTGAGCTTGATTATAGTTTCTCTTATAAGCAGCAACTAGAGCAGCTTCTAATGATTCAATAACATATTCTTTCTTGATACCCTTTTCGCTTTCAAGTGCATCAAGTGCTTCAACCATTTCTTTACTCATGATTTTCTCCTTAGAATTCTATTGCAAGTCGAATCTTAGCGATGTTGTCGCGACTAATTTCTACTTGTTTCCTTAAATTCTTAACTTTAACGTTCAAAGTTATCTTCTTATCTGTTACTTCGATCAAAGATCCTTCAAAAGCTTTTTGACCATCTTGTTTTTGATAGAGCGATGCGTGTACATAGTCGTCGACATAATTTGATAAACTCTCATCATTCTTTAATGGACGCTCCGCACCAGGAGATGAAACCTCTAAGTAATAAGCGGGATCAATTGGATTCAATTCATCCAACTTCTCACCGTATTCCTCACTAATAAGGGCACAATCATCAATACTGATTCCACCCTTCTTATCAGCATAAACTCTCAAATACCAATCTCCACGTTCATGAACGAACTCCAAATCAACTAAAAAGAAATCATGTTGATCTAAGATTGGCTGTAAAATGGCTTTTAATTCTTCAACTTTTGTATCCAAGGACATTCCTCCAAAGTAATCGGCAATAAAAAGAGTGAGCATTTCTGCTCACTCATTAATCAGTAATTAACTAGTAGTTAATTTAACATATATTAATTATTAAAGCAACTTATAACGACCGTACCTAGAACAATGATAACTGATTTTCGTCTGGCATGCCATCTAAAACATGATTTTCTGTCATATACTCAATAACTGTCTTAGATACCTTCCCACGAGTTCCCAAATCTTGCTTAGACAAGAATGGCTGTTCTTCACGCGCAGCAACAATTTGTTTAGCAACGTTATCACCCAATCCAGGGATAGCGTTAAATGGTGCTAATAAAGTTTTATCATCAATAATTTTGAAATCAAATGCGTCTGACTTATCAAGGTCGACCATTTTGATCTTAAAGCCACGTTCCAAACACTCATTAGCCAATTCCAAAACTGTCAACAAATTCTTTTCTTTAGTCGATGCATCCATACCTTTATCATTGATAGCCTTCATAGCTGATTTAACAGCATCTTTACCAGTAGTCATAGCAACTAAGTCAAAATCATCGGCACGAACTGAGAAGTAAGCACAATAGTAATAAAGTGGATAGTGTACTTTAAAGTAAGCAATTCTAAGCGCCATGATAATGTATGCCGTCGCATGAGCTCTAGGGAACATGTACTTGATCTTCAAACAAGAATCAATATACCAATCAGGAACATTGGCATCCTTCATTGCTTGCTTCCAGTCATCAGGAATACCACGTCCCTTACGAACATGTTCCATGATTTGAAAGGCCATTTGTGAATCCATACCATAATGAATCAAATCCATCATAATATTATCACGACAACCAATAACATCTTTCAAAGTAACAATACCCTTATCAATCAGCTCTTCGGCATTTCCTAACCAAACGTCTGTACCATGTGAAAGACCAGAAATTTGTAATAATTCAGCAAAGGTAGTTGGATGAGTTTTCTCTAACATCCCTCGTACGAAACGAGTACCAAACTCAGGTACACCCAAAGTACCAGTCTTAGAAAAAATTTGTTCTGGCGTAACATTCAATGAATCAGTTCCACTGAACAGCTCCATAACTCCAGGATCCTTGACTGGCAAAGTCTTAGGATCAATACCAGATAAGTCTTGTAGCATACGAATCATCGTTGGATCATCATGTCCTAAAATATCTAATTTCAAAATATTATCATGAATAGAGTGGAAATCAAAATGTGTTGTTTTCCACAAAGCCGATTGATCATCAGCTGGATATTGAATCGGCGTAAAGTCGAAAATATCCATATAATCGGGCACAACGATAATCCCCGCTGGATGTTGTCCAGTTGTCCTCTTGACACCAGTTGAACCCATCGCTAATCTTTCCTCTTCAGCGTTACGAAGATTTTGACCAGTCAATTCCTCATAATTCTTAACATATCCAAATGCGGTTCGATCAGCGATCGTACCAATTGTTCCAGCTCGGAAAACGTGATCCTCCCCAAACAGGACTTTTGTATAGTTATGAGCCACTGGCTGATAATCTCCAGAGAAATTCAAATCAATATCAGGAACCTTGTCACCTTTGAAACCTAAGAATGTCTCAAAAGGAATATCCTGACCATCTTTTTTCAAATCAGCCCCACACTTAGGACACTTTTTATCAGGTAGATCATATCCAGAACCAACTTCACCATTAGTAAAGAATTCTGAGTATTTGCACTCAGGACAACGATAATGTGGTGGCAGCGGATTAACTTCTGTGATACCTGTCATTGTTGCAACAAAACTTGAGCCAACAGAACCACGGGACCCAACCAAATAACCATCCTTATTAGATTTATAAACCAATCGTTGCGCAATCAAGTAAATAACTGAGAATCCATTACCAATAATACTTTTCAACTCACGATCCATTCGTTTTTGAACTAATTCTGGTAAGGGATCTCCATACAATTCGTGTGCCTTATTCATCGTCAAACTGTGGATTTCCTCTTCAGCTCCCTCCATTTTAGGAGTATAGAGCTTATCTTTGACCGGTGACATTTCATCAATTGAATCCATAATCTTCTTAGGATTGTCAACGATTATCTCTTGTTCAGTCTGCTGATCCATATAGTCGAATTCATCAAACATTTCATTAGTTGTTCTAAATTGAACATCTGGTAATTCAGGCCGACGGGCTAAAGCATTGCTTTTAACAGCTTTGATAACAATGTCTCGATAAACTTTATCGTGAGGATCGAGGTAATGTACATCACCAGTAGCAATGACAGGTTTACTTAATTCTTTGCCTAATTTGACGATATTCTTTAAAATTTCTTCCAAAGCATCCTCATCTTTGATGATCTTAATATCAATCAAATGTTGATAAAGTGTCTTAGGCATGACTTCTAAGTAGTCATAATATTGTGCCAATTCACGCGTATCATCGTAGCCCTTTTGCATCATACTAGTGAATACTTCGCCATTTTCGCAAGCAGACCCGACAATAATACCTTCACGATATTTATTTAATAAACGTCTCGGAACACGTGCTGTTCGATAAAAATACTGTGTCATCGAATACGAAACAATTTTGAACATATTCTTTAATCCAGCTTGAGTTTTCGCCAATAAAATTGCGTGAGTCGGACGAGCTTGCTTATAAGCTTCTTCTCCACCAATATGATCGTTCAATTGATTGACGTTAGTCGTACCAAATTTGTCCTCCAATTCATCGAACAACTTGTACATCAAATATCCAGTAGTTTCCGCATCAGAGTCAGCTCGGTGATGGTGCTCCAGTACAATGTGATATCGTTTGGCTAAAGAATCCAATTTGTGATTACGATACTCTGAATGCAAGGTTCTCGACATTTCTAAGGTATCAACGACCGGCATGGATAGACGCTCTTTTCCCATTCTGGTTAAAGCAGCATTCATGAAGCCCATATCAAAGGTTACGTTATGACCAACTAAGATATCGTCGCCAATGAAATCCATGAATTCTTTAATAATGACTGTTTCATCTGGCGCATCTTTTACCATGTCATTAGTAATACTAGTTAAGTTAGTAGTTATCTCAGATAATGGGTGTCCTGGATTAATGAATTTATCAAAACGATCAATAACCTCGCCATCTTTCATTTTAGTGGCACCTATTTCAATAATTGAATCGTATACAGCTGACAACCCCGTCGTTTCAGTATCAAATATGACATACTCTGAACCATTTAAAGGTTGATCACGCAAATTGAAGGCGATGGGATTGCCTTCATCGACCAAATCAATTTCAACGCCATACGCAATCTTAACGCCAAATTTTTTACCAGCATTGTAAGCTTCTGGAAAGGCTTGGAGAGCGTGATGATCAGTAATAGCAATTCCTGACTGCCCCCATTCGCTGGCCCGCTTAATCAAATCAGTTGCACTAGGAATCGCATCCATCTGGCTCATATTCGTATGAGCATGCATTTCAATTCGTTTATTAGATTCATCCGCCGTATCTTCTCTGTTTTCGTGCTTAATAACATTGATGTCATTGGCCATAATGACCAACTCACGAGAAAAATTATCTTCTTGTACATTACCACGAACTCGAATCCAAGATCCTTGGTCCAAGTTGGCAAAAAAGTTTTCATCATCTTCACCGTTAGAGAATTTTTTGATACTGAATGAAGATGTGTAGTCAGTTACTTTCATTATCAAAAGCGAACGACCAGATTTTAATTTACGAACATCAATATCAAAAACGTAGCCTTCCACAACCTTGTTGCGATCCTCTTCTATGATGTCAACCATCTGAGTTATTTCTTGGTCATTAGGAATCTTTCGTCCAACTTTAGAAACATTGCCTGCTGGTTTGGCAGCTTTCTTTTCACTGACCTCTTTAGCCTTAGCTTGAAATTGCTTGGTCTTTTCATCATTAGCAGCTTTCATGGCTGCAGCCTTTTGTTGATACTTCTCTTTATCAACATTTGTTCTAATTCGAAAATCAGGGAATCCTAAACTACTATATTCTGATTGCAAACCTTCAACTAATTTACCGTCGACAAAATCAGCCATAAAACTGTTGGACACATCCAAAAAGACCTGACCATTTTCGACATGAGGTGGCGTTTGACTTATCTTATCCAAGACCATTGGCGATTGCACATTGCAATCATTCAACACATAATTCCAATAGTCTTTAATATCTTTTTCTGTTAATTCAGAGTTAGTTGTTTTGATCTCAAAATTAATTTGAGCAATTCCGTCAAAGCTGGCTCTTAAAGCTTTTACAAAAACCATAAATTCATTGAACGGCAATACGTGATCGAATTCAAAAAAGAACGTCCAACGTTTACTATTCTTATGAACTTCAAGCTTATTTAATTTTCCATCAGCAAATGAATCATTCGACTCCAACAAGCGGTCTAATTTGATTTGTTTAACTAAAATTTCAAAAAGTTGTTTTGTGTCTGACATATTCTTTCCTTCAAAAAATAAAAAAAGGCCTAAGCCTCATTACTGATTCTTAAGCAATATTTTTACTGAATTTACTAATTCATCTTTATTTACTTCAATTGTCTCACCGGTACTTCTAATCTTTAGTTCAACAATTCCGTCACCGGCTTTTTTACCAACAGTGATTCTAATTGGCAAACCAATTAAATCTGAGTCAGCAAATTTAACACCAGGACGTTCCTTACGATCATCAAGTAAAACATCAAAGCCTTCATTTTGCAACAATTCTACAACTTCATCGCTAAGTTTCCCTTGAACATCGTTATTGTATTTGATTGGAACCACGTGAATTTGATATGGGGCTAATTTAACAGGCCAAATAATACCATTCTCATCATTATGTTGTTCAATGATAGCTGACAATAGTCTAGAAATACCAATACCGTAACATCCCATAATCAATGGATTAGATTTACCATTTTCATCTAAGAAATTAGCACCGAGTGCCTTAGAGAACTTAGTTCCCAATTTAAAGATATGGGCAATCTCAATTCCACGAGTAAATTTAATCTTACCGTGACCATCAGGTGAAGTTTCACCCTCTTTGATGACACGGAAATCTCTGAATTCAGGAGTCTCAGATACGATATCATCAAAGTTAGCATTGAACAAATGGACGTCAGCTCTATTAATTCCAACAACAAAATTCATTAAACCAACCAATGAGCTATCATAAAGAACTTTAACTTTGTCATCCATTCCTTTAGGACCAATGAATCCTGGTACACTATGGAAAACATTTTGAACTTCATCGGCTGTAGCTTCACGCAAGAAGTCAGCACCCAAATAGTTCTTCACTTTAACATCATTAACGTCATAGTCACCACGAATCATAACTAAGACAGGTTCGTCATCAGCCATGTAAGCAACAGCCTTCATAATTCTTGAAGCATCGACTTTTAATAATTCGGCTAAAGCAGAAATAGTATGCACATCAGGCGTATCGACTTCTTTAGCTTCTTTTTTTGCTTCAACTAGATTCTCATCCATTTTACTAGCAGCCATTTCCAAGTTAGCTGAATAGTCACTATCATCTGAATAAGCAATCGTATCTTCACCGATTTTGGCAATTGCAGAAAACTCTTTAGAATCAGTACCACCCATAGCTCCTGCATCGCCAATAATAGCTCGATAATTCAATCCACAAATATCAAAGATATTGCGATAAGCCTGTTCCATTTGATTAAAGATAACATCCAATTGATCCTTGTTAGCTGTGAAAGAATAAGCATCTTGCATTAAGAATTCACGACCACGAAGCAATCCATAACGAGGGCGATCCTCATCACGATACTTCATTTGCATTTGATATAAAACTAGTGGCAATTTCTTGTAACTATTCAAACTTTCTTTGACAACACTAGTAAAAGTTTCTTCATGTGTTGGTCCTAAGACGAATTCTCTTTCATGACGATCCTTTAATTTGAAAAGATTATCACCATAGGTTTCATAACGGCCACTTTCCTTCCAAAGATCTGCGGGCAAAATAGCAGGCATTTGCATTTCTGCTGCATCAATTTTATCCATTTCTTTACGAATAATATCTTCAAGCTTACGAATTACTGACCAAGCAAGTGGTAAATAACTATAGACACCTGCAGAAACTTGACGAACATATCCGGCTCTCAGCATCAACTGATGACTGACAGCTTCAGCATCTGAAGGAGTTTGCTTCAGAGTTGGAATATATAATTTTGATTGTTTCAAGTTCTTATCCCCCTATTTTATAAAGAAACGCTGAATATCATTCCAAGTAACGGCAATCATTAATAAGACCAATATCCCAACACCAATTAAGGTAATAACAGTCTCATATTGTTCTGGTATGGGCTTTCTTCTGATTGCTTCAACGATATTTAACAGAATTTTTCCTCCATCCAATGCTGGAATCGGAATTAAATTAACAATACCCAAGTTCATTGATAGCATCGACGTGAACAAAATAATATTAACCAAGCCTTGCGAGGCGACTTGTGAGGTCATCGAATAGATCCCCACTGGACCTGATAATTGATTGATATTAAAACCACCTGACACCATTTTACCTAGGGCATGGAAAACTGCTACAGTCGTTCCCCAACTATAGGAAAAGCCATACTTGATTTTAGCTCCAATACTGGAATCACGCTTAGGCATAATTCCAATAAATCCAAAACTTTGACCTTGTGACTTAACAGACTTAGGTGTCAATTTGACGGTTCTCACTTTATCACTAGATTTAACTTTCAAGCTAACCCTTTTACCAGGATTATTTTGAATGTTAGTTGACAAAGCGGTCCAAGAACCAGTGCTTTTACCATTAACGCTTAAAATTGTATCGTTTACTTTTAAGCCAGCTTGTTGTGCAATGGAATTCTTTTCAATATGCCCTAACTGATTAGTTGCTACACCATTCATCATAAAGGCGGCAAGAATTGCTGCTAGAACAGCTAGAATAAAGTTATTGAATGGTCCAGCAAAATTAGTGATCATTCGCTTCCAAACGGAAACGGACTGAAGTTGTACATCGCGTGGTGCGATTTGCACCTCAGTACCATCCTCTTCAACAATTGTGGCATCATGGTCGACTGAATACTTCTTTACTACCGATTCATCGCCATTTTCGTAACCTTCAATTTCCAAGTCATCAACTAAATCAGACTTAGAAATCTGTACTGGGACCGCATTTGCATCGTAAACTTTACTGGAAGTTATAATTTTAGTTACTTTATTTTGATTATTTAATACTAAAGATGCCATTGTTCCTGGTTGAATATCAGAATCATCCTCTTGTGCACCCGCCATACGAACGTAACCACCTAAAGGCAAGAGCCTCAAAGTATACGTCGTATGGTTTTTACGATAAGCGACAATTTTTGGACCCATCCCAACTGAAAATTCACGAACTAAAATTCCTGACTTTTTAGCAGCATAATAGTGTCCAAATTCATGAACAATTACTAATATCCCAAAAACAATTATAAATGTAATTATCGCGGTCATTTTAACCTCCACGAGTTGCTTATACTAAACCGAATATATGTAGCAATGGTAAGACAATCAACATACTATCGAAACGATCGAGAATCCCACCATGACCTGGCAAGATATTTCCAGAATCTTTTACTTTGTAATAACGCTTATAGGCTGATTCGATCAGATCACCCATTTGTCCCATAATTGATAGAACAAAAGCGATTATTAACATCGTCGTCATTGAATACTCTTGTGGAACAAAAATCATATAAATACCTGAAAGGATCAATGCCATAATAATTCCAGCAATAGTACCCTCCCAAGTTTTATTAGGACTGATTGCGGGCCACAACTTATGTTTACCAATTTTTCTACCAAATGTATAAGCAAAAATATCGGTTGACCAAACAACAATCAAAGCGTACATCAACAATCCTAAACCTGGCTGTGAATTTCTAACAGCTGCCAAATAATGGAAACCTGTTCCAATATACAGCATGGCAACAATTGAAACACCAGCATCTTCAAAATTAAATTTGTTCTTAGTTAAAACAGTAATTATCAACAAAATTACCGCAAAAACATAAAATAAATCTAATCTAGAGATACTCTTAGGAAACCAGCCTTGATAAAATCCATTAGGTACAACTAAAGCTAATGTTCCTAAAATAGTTACTAAAAAATCAAACGAAACGATAATTCTCTTTCGCATGATATAAATTTCAAATACACCAACTGCGGCCAGAGCTGCGGCAGCAACTTCTAACCAAACTCCACCTGCAAGCAATATGGGAATAAAAATTGCTAATGCAATAACGGCAGTAATGACACGTTGTTTCATAATTTTCCCCCAAACTAAACCGATCCGAAGCGTCGATCTCGACGATCAAATTCTTTAATGTCTTCAACTAAGTCAGCTACCGAAAAATCAGGCCAATAACTGTCGTCAAAAATCATTTCTGTGTAAGCTAATTGCCAAAGCATAAAGTTAGAGATTCGCTCTTCACCACTAGTTCTGATCAACAAATCAGGATCAGCTAAATCTTTTAATTGATTAGTTAACAAATGGTCTGAAAACATTGAATCATCTATCTCATTTGGATCTATTGAACCACTAGCAGCCTCAATTGCCAAATTTTTAGCAGCATTGACAATTTCGGCACGACCACCATAGTTGAAAGCAAAATTGAGGATCATCCCAGTATTATCCTTGGTATCCTCAACTGCTTTCAAAACTACTTTTCTGGTTTTTTCTGGCAAGTGATCAGTAAATCCGGTTACGAACACTTGAATGTTCTCTTTAATTAGATCAGGCATAAAAGTCCCAAAGAAGTCCACTGGCAACTTCATCAAGAAATTGACCTCTTTACTAGGTCGACTCCAATTTTCAGTTGAAAAAGCATAAAGGCTCAAAACCTTCACGCCTAAATGACTAGCAGCGGTTGCAATTGTTTTGACATTATTCATGCCTTGCTTATGACCAGCAATTCTCGGTTGACCTTTTCTTTTGGCCCAACGTCCATTGCCATCCATAATAATTGCAATATGTTTCGGGACTAATATATCTGGATCTAATTGTCTTTTACTATCGTCTGTCATCAGGATTACTATCCTTCAGTAATTTCTTTTTCTTTGGCTGCTGCAAGTTTATCTACATCGGCGATTGCTGAATCAGTAACTTTTTGAACTTGATCTTCAACATCATGAAATTCATCTTCAGTTACTTCATTAGCTTTCAATTGCTTCTTCAAATCGTCCATAGCTTCACGACGAACGTTTCTAACGGCGATACGGCTCTCTTCAGCCTCTTTACCTACCTGCTTAGCAATCTCTTTTCTACGCTCACCTGTAAGCTGTGGAATGACCAAACGAATTACACTACCATCATTAGCTGGATTCAAACCTAAATCAGATGAATTGATCGCATGCTCGATATCATCAAGTGATGATTTATCATAAGGCGTGATCATCAAAACACGTGCTTCGGGAATATTAATTGAAGCAACTTGGTTCAATGGTACATCAGTACCATAATATGAAACTTTAACGTTACTCAAGATTGAAGCATTAGCTTTACCCGCACGGATATTGGCTAATTCTTTTCTTAAAACGTCAATTGATTTTGACATATTTTCTTTTGCTTTTGAAACAGCTTTGTTAGTCATCATTACCACCCTTTATTATTGTTCCAATATTTTCTCCTTGAACAACCTTCTTAATATTTTCAGGTTTGTTCAAATTGAATACAATCAATGGAATATCATTATCCATTGACAATGATGAAGCAGTTGTATCCATAACTCCAAGATTCTTATTAATAATATCAAGTTGTGTTAATTCTGCATACTTCTTAGCATTAGGATCTTTCTTTGGATCAGCTGAGTATACACCATCAACGTTATTCTTAGCCATCAAAATGACATCGGCTTCAATTTCAGCGGCACGAAGTACAGAAGTAGTATCAGTTGAGAAGTATGGATTACCAGTACCACCAGCAAATATTACTACACGTCCCTTTTCTAGATGTCTAATAGCCTTTCTTCTGATATAAGGTTCAGCCACTTGACGCATTTCAATGGAAGTTTGAACACGTGTTGGTACACCGATGTGTTCCAAACCATCTTGTAAGGCAAGTCCATTCATAACCGTAGCCATCATACCCATGTAGTCGGCTTGGGCACGATCCATTCCCATTTCGGCACCCGTTTCACCACGCCAAATGTTACCACCACCACAAACAATAGCAACTTGAACTCCTAAGTCATGAACACTTTTGATTTGTTCAGCTATTTGTTTAATGACTGGTGGGTTAATGCCAAAACCCTTTTCACCAGCTAAAGCCTCTCCAGAAACTTTTAAAATTACTCTTTTATACTTGATATCAGGCATAAGTACTCTCCTTTAAATTTGCTATTAAACATTTTAACATATTAGATTAGTCTAAATTTATCTAAAGACTATTTTTAAATAAAATTTGCTCGGATACAACCCTAAATACAAGAAAAGGCCGTTTAATTCACAATGAATTAAGCGACCTCTCTTTCAAATTAATAATTAATTACTTCATTTGATTCTTAACTTCTTCAGCAAAATCTTCTTGTTTCTTTTCGATTCCTTCGCCAACTTCGTAACGAACAAATGAAACTAATTTTGAATTCTTTGATTCAACAAATTGTTGAACAGTCATATCTGAATCCTTAACAAATTCTTGGTCAGCCAAACTAATCTCTGACAAGTACTTGTTTACACGGCCTTCAACGATTCTTGGAATAATCTTTTCAGGTTTACCTTCAGCCTTTGTTTCTTCAGTGAAGATAGCTTTTTCATGTTCCAAACGATCAGCAGGAACTTGATCACGATCCATGTATTCTGGATTGATAGCTGCAACGTGCATAGCAACGTCTTTAGCAGCATCTTCGTCCTTACCCTCAAGTGTAACAATGGCACCAATAAGGCCACCATTGTGTAGGTATGAACCAAATACTTGTGAGTCTGTCTTATCAAGAACTTGGAAACGTCTCAATGAAATCTTTTCACCGATAACAGCTGTTAAGCCTGTGATGGCATCGTTAACTGTTTGGTCGCCAATTTTAAGTGCCAAAGCTTCATCCATGTCTTTTGGTTCATTAGTAACAATTACTTTACCAATTTCGTTTACAAGATTGATAAATTTGTCATTTGATGAAACAAAATCTGTTTCTGAGTTAACTTCGATAATAGCAGCTTTATTACCTGAGATTTCAATATGTGCTAAACCTTCAGCAGCAATGTTGCCACTCTTCTTAGCGGCTTTAGCAATACCTTTTTCGCGAAGTTTGTCGATAGCCTCTTGCATATTACCGTCAGCAGCAACCAATGCCTTCTTAGCATCCATCATACCAACGCTTGTCTTATCACGTAATTCTTTAACTTGAGCAGCAGTAATTTTAGCCATTAGTAATCCTCCAGTCGTATAAATAAAGCCATCTTACTCAGATGACTCTATATTTACGCTTATTATTATTTGTTATCTTCGTTATTGTTTTTAGCTTCTGCTAAATCTTCGATTGATTTTGCATCAGCAGCGTCTGAATTTTCGTCTTTTTTGTCATCCTTAGCGAAATCTGCGTCTGTAACAGCTTCTTCACCTTGTTTACCTTCAACGATAGCATCAGCCATCTTAGATGTAATTAATCTAACGGCACGAATAGCATCATCATTTGAAGGAATGATAACATCAATAGGATCTGGATCTGTATTTGTATCAACCATAGCTACGATAGGAATGTTAAGTTTCTTAGCTTCGTTAACAGCAATGTTTTCCTTATGAGGGTCAACAATGAACATAACATCAGGGATTCTTGGCATATCTTCGATACCACCAAGGAATTTCTCCAACTTAGCTTGTTGCTTTTCAAGTAAAGCAACTTCTTTCTTAGGTAGACGATCAAAAGTACCATCTTGTGACATAGCTTTGATATCTTTTAATCTCTTGATACGTTTTTGGATTGTATTCCAGTTTGTCAAAGTACCACCTAACCAACGATGGTTAACATAGTATTGACCAGCACGTGTTGCTTCTTCAGCAATAGAATCTTGTGCTTGTTTCTTTGTACCAACGAATAGGAAAATACCATCATCACCGGCAACGGCCTTCATATAGTTGTATGCATCGTCGATCATGCGTACTGTTTTTTGTAAATCAATGATGTAAATACCATTTCTTTGTGTAAAGATAAATGGCTTCATCTTAGGGTTCCATCTTCTTGTTTGGTGACCGAAATGTACACCGGCTTCAAGAAGTTGTTTCATAGAAATAACTGACATAAAAAGTTCCTCCTGGTTTTTACCTCCACCTAAGTCATGTCTAGTTGAAACACATCTGTGCACCAACAACTAAATCGTTAAGTGTGTGTATTCAATACAGCTAAATATTATAAGGGAATATTATTATGAAATCAAGTAGTCACGCCAATTTATTCCATTACTTTTTAATAAGTTTTCTTTTTGAAGCCGTGATAGCTTTTTAATAGCAATTTCCCGTTTCAAAGCTTGCGACTTATTTTCTAATTCTTCGGTATACATTAATTTAACTGGCCGTCTAGTCTTAGTGTACTTGGCACCTTTACCGGCATTGTGAGTTGCAACCCTCTTTTTTACATTGTTACTTGTGCCAGTGTAAAAAGTTTTATCGTTGCATAATAATATATAAACGTAATATTTACTAGTTTCCATTAATTATCTGATTAGCCTCTTTAGTCAAATGATGCTTTTCATCATAAATTATTAAATCTGGTTCAACTCTTAGGGATGCTTCTTTAACCGTTTTAATAACATCTAATAAAACAAAATTAGCATCTTTTTGTGTACTAGTTCTAACGAAACGTATACGCTTTGGCTGCAATCGTTGCTGCAACATTAAAGAAAGTAGTTCACTTAAACGCTCTGGTCGATAAACTAAATACGCATGAGAATTTTCTTTTAATAAAACCTTAATTGAATATAAAATATCTTCTAAATTGGCTTTTAATTCATGACGGGCAATTGCCAACACTGGATTCTCCTTTAAAGGAGTCTGGTCAGATACTTTGAAATACGGTGGATTGCAAACAAGCATGTCGACTGTATCATGATCAATATGCTTTTGAACATTCTTCAAATCATCATTTATTAGATGTACTTGTTGCTCCAAATTATTATCAACAATACTCTTTTGAGATAACTCAGCTAGTTTCTTTTGAATTTCAACTAAATATATTTGCGCTTTAGTTTTAGAAGCCAATGACAATCCAATGGCTCCATTTCCCGAACATAAATCGACTATTTTTCCTTTTTTTACTGTTTTAGCAAAATTATAAAGTAAAATAGTATCAAGGTTGAATGAATAAAGCTTTTTATCTTGATTAATGATTATTCCACTATGCGAAATAATATCTTGAGAATAAATCGACATGTTGCACCTACTTTATGGTATTTTAAATAAGTTAAGATTATTTTAGGGAGAATGATAATTCTATGTTTTATAAATTTATCCGTGTAATAGCGAGAGGCATTGTTTTTATTTTAAATGGCCGTTATAAAGTCGTGGGTAAAGAAAATCTACCTGACAAGCCTTTTATCTTAGTAGCACCGCACCGTACTTGGTGGGAACCAATTTTCTTTGCATTAGTAATTTCCCCACGTGAAGCTACTTTTATGGCTAAAAAAGAACTTTTTAAGAATCCTATTTTAAGATTCATTCTTGTGCACGCACACGCTTTTCCTGTTGATCGTGCTCATCCAGGACCCTCAGTAATAAAAACACCAGTTAAAGCTTTGAAAAAAGAAGACAAGGTTTTAATTATGTTTCCATCAGGAACTCGTTACTCCGAACAACTAAAAGGTGGAGCTTCACTGATTGCCAAACTTTCAAAAGCCCCACTAGTTCCCTTTGTTTATCAAGGGCCCTTATCTTTTAGCGATTTAATGAAACATAAACAGATCACCATTGGTGTAGGACCTGAGATTGACTTTGACTTCAAGGCTAAACTTGACGAAAAACAAACTAAGCAAATCAACGATGATATGGAAAAAGCTTGGGATAAAATTGATGATGAAATTGATCCATCTTTTGAATATATCCCACCTAAGAAAAAAAACAAGTAATTATATAAAAATGGACATGAATTACTACTTCTATATATGTTAGGCTACCACAGCCAAATATATAAAAGTGTATTCATGTCCATATTTTTATGGTTTTTAAAATGAATCTTATCAAGGAATAGCCTTTTTACAGCTTGACAGGATTATAAGAAAGAAGTTTGAATCATCCCCATTATATAGGGAGCACGCCACCTGAATAGCACTATCTTGTCGATTAACGGAATCATCCCTATACACATAGGGAAACACGCAACTAGGGAACGTCATAGACATCTGTGGCGAGAATCATCCCTATATACATAGGGAACACCCGGAGAACGTCATGGAAAAGATTTACCCCATAGAATCATCCCTATATACATAGGGAGCACACTAAGAAAAGACTGATATATCAACATTCTAAAATTAGAATATCACTTATTTTTATCAACTTGAAAAATATAACTATCAGTTTCTTAAAGAATAACCTCTCTTTTTATTCTAAGCAACTGTATTTTCAAGATTTTAACAATCGACAAAAAGGTAGAAGCAATATTTCAAAGGTAGAAGCAATATTTCAAATGAAATTTCACTTCTACCTTTTTATTTATTAAATGGAATTCTTACCAATATCACGTCGATAAAAAATATTTGCCTGATCCATTTTTTGAAGTTCTCGATAAACTTTTTTCTGAGCTTCTTCAACTGATTTAGCTTGTGCCTGCATCAAATATAAACGTCCACCATGACTAAACAATTGCTCTTGCTCTCGTTTTACGGCCGCATAATTGATTGCTAATGGGCATTTCTTGAAACTGTCCCTATCTCCTAAAGAACCAAATACGGGTTTTGTAGGATAACCCTTACTGACAGCGAAGACTCCTAAATTTAAACCTTTTTGTTGCCACTTTATCGACTCAAGCTTTTTATGATTTAGGATGGAAAAAATTATTTCAGACAAATCAGACTCTAAGCGTGGTAAAACTACTTCTGTTTCGGGATCACCGAATCGAGCGTTAAATTCGATAACTTTGATTCCTTTTTTTGTCTTTATCAAACCGGCATAAATTATACCTGTATATTTGATGCCTTGTTGATATAATTCACTGACAAAGGGTTTTAAAACTGTCTCAATAGCTGTCTGCTCAAGTTCTTTAGAAATATTCATTACCGGACAAACAGCTCCCATGCCGCCTGTATTAGGCCCTTTATCTCATCAAGTATCTTCTTATAATCTTGAGCTAGTGGCATTGGATAGAATCGCTTGTGATCTACAAAAGCCATCAGCGAAAATTCTTCACCCTCCAGAAACTCTTCAATCACAATCTTTTGAGTATTAAACTTATGACCTTCTAACAAATCGGACACAACAACCTTGGCATCAGCTAAATTCTCTGCAATGTAGACGCCTTTACCAGCTGCTAGTCCGTCTGCTTTGATCACGATTGGAAATTCTTGATCTTTTAAAAAGTCGAGTGCTTTAGTTAACTCGTTAAATTCACAATATCGGGCTGTTGGGATTTCTGCTGCTGCCATAATCTTTTTAGTAAAAGTCTTTGACCCTTCAACCTGAGCAGCTTTTTTATTTGGTCCAAAAATTTTCAGCTTTTTGGATTTAAAGAAGTCAACGATACCATTTACCAAGGGTTCTTCTGGTCCAACAATCGTAAAATCAATATTGTTCGTTTGAGTAAACTTGGCTAAATGTTCAAAGTCATTTTCATCAATAGCAATCGTTTTAATTTTAGAAAATTTCATCCCGTCGTTACCCGGAGCGCAAAAGACAACATTATCAACATTTTTCATCAATGACTTACATATAGCGTCCTCTCGGGCTCCTGAACCAATAACAAGTATTTTCATTTTTCACCTCTAATGTTTGAAATGTCTTCTGCCAGTGAAGACCATTGCAATACCAAACTTATCAGCCATATCAATTGAGTCTTGATCTTTGATTGATCCTCCTGGTTGAATAATAGCTGTAATGCCATGTTCAGCTGCGTATTGAACGCAATCATCCATCGGGAAAAAGGCATCTGAAGCCATAATTAGTGGTGCATGCTCATCAGCTAATTCTTCTTGTTCAATGGCAATCTTAACTGAGCCAATTCGATTCATCTGACCAGCACCAACGCCTAAAGTCTTATCCGTTGTAGTGATAACGATTGCATTACTCTTAACGTGCTTAACCACTTGTTGACCAAAGAGCAAAGCCTTCATTTCTTCTTTTGTAGGAGCTTTTTTAGTTACGACTTTAAATTCATCAATCTTATCAACTGTCGTATCACGTTCTTGAACTAAAAGTCCTCCCATAACTGAAACATATTCATGCTTATCAGCTTCCTGGGCCTTTGAAAAATCAAGTGTCATCAAACGAATATTTTTCTTAGCTTCTAGAATTTCTAAAGCCTCGGCAGTAAAACTTGGAGCGATTACGATTTCTAAGAAAATCTTGTGCATTTCTTCAGCAATTTCTTTAGTTACTTCGCGATTAACCGCTACAATACCACCAAAAATTGACATAGTATCGGCTGTATAAGCTTTACGCCAAGCTTGATAAATTGATTCATCATCGACACCAATACCACAAGGATTCATATGCTTCAAAGCAGCGACACAAGGTTTGTCAAAGTCGGCGACAATTCTTAAAGCAGCGTCGGCGTCTTTAATATTATTGAAGGACAATTCCTTACCATGCAATTGTTTAGCAGAAGCAATTGAATAATCAGATGGCATAGCACTCTGATAAAAGGCAGCCTTTTGATGAGAATTTTCGCCATATCTCAATTCTTGATGGAAATCATAACCAAGCACTTCAACATCGGGGAACTCTTCGCCATTCAAATCTGATAAGTAGTGAGCAATAATACTGTCATATTCAGCGGTGTGTCTAAAAGCTTTGGCAGCTAATTTTTGTCTCAAAGCTAAATCGTCAGAATTGTTTTCAATACTATTTAAAACGGTTTGATAATCATTATTATCAATTACTACATAGACACTCTTGAAATTCTTTGAGGCAGAACGGATCATAGAAGGTCCACCGATATCAATTTGTTCAATAGCTTGTTCTGGAGTGACATTTTCTTTGGAGATGGTCTCTTTAAAGGGATACAAATTAACACAAACTAAATCAATCATCTGAATGTTCAATTTTTCCAACGTCTTCATATGTTCTGCATTGTCACGTTTAGCTAAAAGTCCTGCATGAACCATAGGATGAAGTGTCTTTACTCGACCGTCAAGAATTTCTGGAAACTTAGTTATTTCATCTATTTCAATAACCTTAACATCATTTTCTTGTAATTTTTTATAAGTACCACCAGTTGAGACGATCTCAAAGCCATTATTGATCAATCCTTTGGCAAACTCTACGACGCCTGTTTTATCAGAAACACTAATTAATGCTCTTTTCATTATTAACTACCCCATTATTTTTTATTAATAAATCACGAACTACAGCGCGATACATTTGATGCTCAGTTTGATGAATCCGACTTTCCAATCTAGTTTCTGTATCATCTTGTAATCTGACAACTTTAGATTGCTTGATAATAGGCCCTGTATCGACCCCTTCATCAATATAGTGAATTGTGACGCCTGTTACTGGTTCATTGGCTAAAAAAGCTCGATGGATTGCCTCTAATCCAGAATATTTAGGTAACAGCGACGGATGAATATTGATTATCCGATTAGGATAATTGCTTAATAAAGTTTTTGTGACAACTCGCATATAACCAGCCAACAAAATATATTCCACTTCTAATGGCTTCAACTTTTCTACAATGGCCTTTTCATATTCACTACGGTTGTTATAATCAGACAATTTATTAACAAACGTTTTAATATGATGGTTCTTGGCTCTTTGCAAAACTTGAGCTTGTGGTTGATCACAAACCAGGATCTCTATTTCCAAACCTAATTTCTTTAATTCTTCTGAACTAGCGATACTTTCAAAATTACTACCATTACCTGAAGCAAAGATGGCTACTTTCATAGCTTCTCTCCTTTCAAGATCAAACTATCAGTCTTTCTTTTAACAACTGAACCTATCGTATAAGCCAGGGTTTCAGATTGATTTAATTGATTCAAAACTTCAATTTCATTCTTCGGGTCAACTGCTAAAACGATACCTAATCCCATATTGAAAATATGATACATATCAGATAATTGTAATTGCCCATACTTTTGTAACGCCTGGAATATTGGCAATTCTGGCCAAATATCAACATTGATCTCAGCGCCAAGATCATCAGGCAAGATACGAGGAACATTCTCATAAAAACCCCCGCCAGTAATATGAGCAATTCCCTTAACTAATCTCTGCTTTAACAAAGGCACCAATTCTTGGGTATAAATCTTAGTTGGCTCTAATAGAATGTCTCCTAGTTTTTGGTTAGGAAACTCTGGTAAACGTGTTTCAACATTAAAATCATGTTCCTGAAAGAATATTTTGCGAACTAACGAATAACCATTGGAATGAATGCCACTAGAAGTAATCCCAATTAGAACATCCCCTAATTCAACTCTTTTTTTAGTTAATAGCTCATCTTTTTCACAGATCCCGACCGCAAAGCCAGCAATATCGTAATCATTTTCCCCATAAACTCCAGGCATTTCAGCAGTTTCTCCACCAATCAAAGCGGCATCAGCTTGCTTGCAGCCAGCAATCACGCCTTTTAGAATCATTTCGACTTTTTGATTTACTTTGCCAGTTGAAATGTAATCAAGAAAATACTGAGGAATTGCCCCTTGAGCTAAAATATCGTTAACACACATAGCGACACAATCGATCCCAATCGTATCCCATTTTCTTAATTCATTAGTTAAGAGTAATTTAGTTCCCACACCATCATCACTAGAAACTAATACGGGGTGTTTAAACCCCATTGGAATCTCATAAACGCCGCCAAAATTACCAATACTCTTGCTGTGAGTATTTTGTTTCACAAATTTAGAAATCTTATATCCTGACTCAACATTAACGCCCGCATCCTGATAGGGATTTGTCATTTTGAAAACTCCTTATTTTTTAGACTCATAATCATATAAGTAAGTTGGATAGTCGCCATTAAAATATGACATATCTAATCCAGAGTATGGAGCATCTGCTTTTAATCCAATCGCTGAGATCAAACCTTTTTCACTCAAAAATTGTAAAGAATCCGAGCCAAAAATTTGATTCATTTCTTCAACACTTTTATGAGCTGCGATCAGTTCACTCTTTTCTTGAATATCAATACCGTAAAAACAGGGATGCATGAATCTTGGCGAAGCAATTCTTAAGTGTACTTCTAATGCCCCGGCCTCTTTTAACATTTGAACGATATATGCACAAGTTGTCCCTCGAACAATTGAGTCATCGACTAAAATGACTCTTTTTCCCGATACGACACCTTTTACCGCTGCTAATTTTTGACGGACACTCTTTTCTCGCAATTCCTGTGTTGGCTGAATGAATTCTCGACCCATGTACTGGTTTTTAATCAATCCCATTTCATAGGGCAAGCCACTGGCTTCAGCATAGCCACTAGCAGCTGACAAAGAAGAATTGGGAACTCCGACCACAATATCTCCTGGCGCAGGGAATTCTTTGGCTAAAATGGCTCCCATACGTTTTCTAGCGGAATGTACGTTGATTCCTAAAATATTTGAATCAGGACGAGCAAAGTAAACATATTCCATCGAACAAATTGCCAATTGTGTTTTTGTCGTCCAATGATCGATTTTTACACCTTTATCATTAATTGTGATCAATTCACCAGGTTTTACATCCCGATAAAAAGTTGCTCCAACGGCATCCAAAGCACAAGTTTCACTGGCTACTACATAACCGCCAGTCTTTAATTTTCCAATTGAAACTGGTCGGAAACCATGTGAGTCTAAAGCGACGATCAATTCATTCTTAGTCAAGAGTAAATAGGCAAATCCACCTTGAATCTTGTTCAAAGCTTCAACTATCTGTTCATGAAATGTCGACTTTTGAGATTGTTTGATCAAATGGACTAGAACTTCTGAGTCAGAACTAGATTTAAAAATATGTCCATCTTTTTCTAACTCTTTTTTCAAAGTATCTGCATTAGTGAGGTTACCGTTATGAGCGAGGGCCAATTGACTGTCAGTGAAATCAAATAATAATGGTTGCACATTCTCAATTTTGTTCTCACCAGCCGTCGAATAGCGAACGTGACCAATAGCAGAATTACCAAGCAAACTATTTAAATACTCTGGCTTAGAGAATACCTGGGTCAACAATCCTAAATTACGATAAGCACGTAGCTTTTGACCGTCATTGGCGACAATTCCTGCACCTTCTTGACCGCGGTGTTGAAGACTGTGCAATCCCAAATAGGTTAGATAATTGGCATCTTTAGCACCCCACACTCCAAAGATTCCACATTCTTCATTTAAGCTTTTGACTTCATCAAACATGAAATTGCCCCTTTCCAATTGTTTAGAGCTTCCATTCCGTTAATCGAAACAGAAGTGTCACTTGTCGCGACTTTGAAATCTGTCTCATTTGTTACTTGACCCAACAATTCAAAATCTTGTTGTATTAAATCTTCAAACGCTTGTTTGTTTTCGGGCCTAATGGAAACTAAGAAACGTGATTGAGTCTCTGAAAACATTTGTGCATTAGTCAAACTTGTTTTAATTTCAAAACCTAATTTATTTTCAAAAGCTGATTCTGATAAGGCTACAGCTAGACCACCCTCACTTAAATCGTGGCAACTCGCAACTAAATTTCGAGTAATTGCTTGATGGATCAAATCTTGATGAAGTTTCTCTTTATTCAAATCTAGGGGACTTAAATCTCCTTTTATAGAACCAGTCTGTTGCAATTGAATTTCGGAGCCGTTGTAATCATCAGTAGTTTTACCAACTAGATAAATCAGGTCCGTAGCATTTTTAAAGGCAATAGTCGTTACTTTCTGTAAATCGTCAATCAATCCGACCATCCCAATCATAGGACTAGGATAAATGGCCTCATCGTTGTATTCGTTGTAGAGTGACACATTCCCTGAAATTACGGGAGTATCAATTTCTCGACAAGCACTGGCGATTCCTTCAACGCTCTTATCCAATTCCCAGAAAACTTCTGGATTCTCAGGATTTCCATAGTTCAAGCAATCTGTAATACCGATTGGTTGGCCACCACTGGCAACGATATTTCGAGCTGCTTCCATAACGGCAATTTGACCACCAACGTATGGATTTAAATAAACGTACTTAGAATTACTGTCATTTGTCATTGCAATGGCTTTTTTAGTACCACGAATTCTTATTACGCCTGCATCACTACCTGGAGTTATTAGTGTATTAGCTTTGACTTGTGCATCATAAGTTTGATAAAAATGACGTTTACTTGCGATATTTGGTCGTTGGAGCATTTCTTGCCAAGTATTCTCCAAAGACTCAATTTGTGGTTGGAAATGATAACTCTGATTTTCTTTGATACGTTTTGGTTCTATTTCAGGACGATCATATTCTGGCACGTCTTCGGTCAAACTCTCTACTGGAATATCGGTCACTAATTTCTCATGATGATAAATTTTATATTGTTTATCGGCAGTTACGTGTCCGATCACCACTGCATCTAGTTCAAAATGTTTAAAGAAATCTAAGACTTTAGTTTTAAACTGGGGCTTAATACACAAGACCATCCGTTCTTGTGACTCTGAAAGCATCATTTCATAAGCTGACATTTCAGTTTCACGCTGGGGAACATCATCTAGTTTCAAAACCAGTCCACTGCCAGCTTTTGATGCCATTTCGGCTGTTGAAGAGACTAACCCTGCAGCACCCATGTCTTGAATTCCTAAAACCCATTCTGGATGTTGTTCAATGATTTCTACACAAGCATCCATCAATAGTTTTTCAATAAAGGGATTTCCAACTTGTACTGCTGAACGTTGTTTGTTTTTAGTATCAGTGAATTCATCTGAAGCAAATGTGGCTCCATGAATCCCATCGCGACCAGTTTTAGCTCCAACATAAACGATCAGATTTCCTTCGCCACTAGCTGTTCCATGTTTGAAATCAGTCTTATTCAAAAGTCCAACACACATAGCATTAACGAGAGGGTTATTTTCATAACATTTTTCAAAAGAAATTTCTCCACCAACTGTTGGCAATCCAATACAATTTCCATAACCGCCAATTCCTGCCACAACTTCATCAACTAAATGTTTAGTTTTACCATTGTCCAATGGTCCAAATTTCAAACTGTTTAATAGGGCAATCGGTTCTGCACCCATAGAAAAAATATCTCTAATGATACCTCCAACACCTGTAGCTGCTCCTTGATAAGGTTCAACCGCTGAAGGATGATTGTGACTTTCAGCTTTAAAGACTACCGCTTGACCATCGCCAATGTCTAAAATACCAGCGTCCTCGCCAGGACCAGCTAATACTCGATCACTCTTGTTAGGCATCTTTCTCAAAACTTTTTTAGAATTCTTATATGAACAGTGTTCACTCCACATAACGGAGTACAATCCTGTTTCTGTATAATTGGGTAACCGATTTAGAATTTTCTCACAAATCAACTGGTATTCTGTATCACTCAAACCCCATTTTTGATACAGTTTGGAATCTTTAATTTCTTTTGCAGTAGGTTCAATTATTAATTATTCACCCTTACCTGATAATTGATTATTGATTGGAACAATTTGAGTCCATCATCGGAACCCAAAATCTGTTCCATAGCCCTTTCTGGATGTGGCATCATTCCCAGAACATTTTTACGTTTGTTGGTTACTCCGGCAATCTGTTGCACGCTTCCGTTAATATTCTTGTCATATCTAAAAACAATCTGTTCATTTTCTTGTAAACTCTTCAAAGTTTTTTCATCACAGAAATATCTACCTTCTCCGTGAGCAACAGGAATTTGCAGGCGTTGATCTTTTTCATATTGATTGGTAAAGGCTGTCCGGTTATTTTCAACTATTAAAGTCGTCGTTTCACAGATAAAACGACTTTTTTCATTTTGAATTAAGGCACCGGGCAATAAATGCAATTCTGTTAAAATTTGAAAACCATTACAGATACCCAACACGATTTTTCCTTCATTAGCAAAACGGATAATTTCCGAAATAATTGGTGCATGGACAGCAATAGCTCCACTACGCAAATAATCTCCATATGAAAAGCCACCCGGAATCAAGACACCATCGAAACCATTCAGACTTTTCTGTCGGTAATCAACTAATTCAGCTTCTTCATTAATACCATCTTTAATTGCATAATAGAGATCCATATCACAGTTGGAACCAGGAAAATTCACTACTGCAAACTTCATCTATTTTTCCTCCACAATTTCATAACGATAAGTTTCGATATTAGGATTAGTCAGTAATTCATCGCAAATTGCATCGACATCTTGATCCAATTGAGAGTAATCATCAAAACGTAATTCAAAGTACTTACCCATAGAAACTTGCGAAACGTGATCATATCCCATGGTTTGAATAGCTGATTTAATTGCTTCCCCTTGAGCATCCAGAACTGAGGTTTTCAGTGTCACATAAACTTTTACTAATTTCATCATTTTCTCCTATCGCATTGCTAATCGTTTTAGAACTTCTAAATAAGTTTTTACTAAGTCACCTTCATGCTTACGAAAAACATCTTTATCCATTGAATCGTGGCTTTTCTTATCCCAAAGACGACAATTATCTGGAGAAAATTCATCCACCAAAATGATTTTTCCATTTACTTTTCCAAATTCTAATTTGAAGTCGACTAAGTCAAATCCACTTTTGGAGAAGAATGGTACTAATAATTGATTTATTTTCAGAGTCATTTGCTTAATGAAGGCGATTTCTTCATCGTTAGCAATTCGTAAGGCTTTAACTTGGGAATCATTAATGAAAGGATCGTCTAAAGCATCGCTTTTATAATAAAATTCGATAATGGGATCACTTAAACGCAGACCACTTTCAACTTGAAATTTTTTAACTAAACTTCCCGAAGTAATATTTCGTAAAACGACTTCTAGTGGGAAAACTTCACTACTCTTCACCAATTGTTCGTGATCTGATAAATTCTTGATCAGATGTGTTTCAATTCCATTCTTGATCAAATAATCGAATACTAAGGCTGAAATCTGACAATCTAATACACCTTTACCAGGTAATTCTTCTTTTTTCTTACCATTAAAGGCCGTTGCTTGATCTTTATAGACCATCAATAATTCGTCATCATTTTCTGTTTGATAAACGTTCTTAGCTTTGCCTTCATAAAGCAATTTATTTTCTGCCATGACCTACACATCCCAAATTAAATTTTTGTCAATTGCTTGTTTCTCTTGTTCAATCTTTTCAGTCAAAATAGTGATATGTCCCATTTTGCGATTATTCTTTATTTCAGCTTTACCATAGTCATGGAAATGCCACCCTGCATGATCAGGCAATTCTTCTTTAGCTTTTAATAAATGTTGACCCAAAAGGTTGACCATCACAGCCGACTTTAATAGTTCAACTTTGGGCATTGCTAAATTACAAACGCCACGAATATGAGCTTCAAATTGTGAAACATTACAAGCTTCAATAGTTAAATGGCCTGAGTTATGCGGTCTTGGAGCAATTTCATTAACAAAAACTTCATCATCGGTTGAAATGAAAAATTCGATGCACATCGTCCCAACTAGTTCTAAATTCTGAGCTAATTTTTCTCCAATCTGATAAATGAGCTGACTAGCCTTGGAACTGATTGCCGCCGGACAATTGCTTAAATGTAAAATATTATCTCGATGAATATTTTCGATCACTGGAAAAACTGAAGTCTGACCTTGACTATTAGCAGAGACGACAACCGAAACTTCTTTTTTCAAATTGATTTTTTTTTCAACAAGACAAGGACCTTGCATCAATAAGTGTTCAATTTCTGCGAAGCAGACATTTTCAGGATCTGTCACTAGAATTTGTCCTTTACCGTCATACCCGCCCGTAATCGTCTTGATAATCACCGGAGCCTGTAATTTTTCAATTGCTCGATGGTATTCAAAAATATTTTTTATAACAACATGGGGAACGGTTCTAAAATCATTTTCTTCAATAAAATTTTTTTCTAAAATTCTGTTTTGGGTAATGCTTAAAGCTTTGGTTCCTTGTGGCACCTGAGTGTACTTTTTAACTTCAGCAATCGTTTCAGCGTCGACATTTTCAAATTCGTAAGTCAATACATCGCAACGCTTAGCTAAGGCAATTAATTTTTCCAAATCATCATAATTGGCAACAATCTGGTCATCTGAAACTTGTGCTGCCGGGCAATTTGCCGTTGGATCTAAAATGATAACCTTATATCCCATCTCTTTAGCTGAAAGAGCCATCATTTGTCCCAATTGCCCTCCGCCAATGATCCCAATTGTAGAACCAGGTAAAATTGCTTTATTCAAGATTTTTCCCACTTTCTAATGATTGATCATGCATAGCTTGCACGTAATCTTCCAATGAAATAGCATATTGACGATTATTCAAAGCACAAATCTTCGTTGCTAGGATAGCAGCGTTCTTAGCTCCAGCTTCACCGATAGAAACTGTTGCGACAGGAACACCCGCTGGCATTTGGACGATTGACAATAAAGAATCCATCCCTTTTAGATACTTAGATGGAACCGGAACGCCAATCACCGGAAGACTAGTAGATGAAGCAATCATACCTGGCAAATGTGCTGCTCCCCCAGCACCTGCCACAATCACTTTAAAACCGTTGTTTTCAGCATTGTTGGCAAAATTTAGCATCTCTTGTGGCATTCGATGTGCTGAAATCACTTTGACTTCATAGCTGACTTGAAGTTCTTTTAAGACGTCTAAAGTATTCTGCATAATTTTCAAATCTGAAATTGAGCCCATAACTACTGCTACATCATTCATTAGTTTTCCACCCTTCTGTTCTTGGTAACCAAATTCTATCAATTTATGAAAATTCTTTCAACACAAAATACGTATTTAATTCTAAAAATGCTAAATATTGTTCGTATATATCGTTTTCAAATGGATATTTTTAAACATTATTAATTTTTATAGCCAATAATAAACGAACTATTTGTTTTTAGAAATTCTAAACTTATATAAATTAATTCCACAAAAATAGGTCCAATAACCCGAAATCGAGTTATTGGACCTATTTTCATTAAATATCTGAGAGTTATTTCAATCTCAAAAGCTTTTCCTACTTCTTCTTTTGTGAAGCTTTCATAGTACTCATTAATTGGTTAAGCTTCTTTTGTGATGGTTTTTGTCCCATTTGGGCCATCATTTGTTTGATCATATCCGCACTAATTGGTGGATTATCTTGGAAGTATTTCTTCATATACCATCTGGCAATAAAGAATCCGCCGACTAATCCGATTAATAAGGCTAAGATACCAACGATTATTGTTGTTCCCATTTATGTTTCACCCTTTCCATACATCTACTAATATTACAAAAAAAAACTACTAATTGAAAGTGTTAATCGTCACGAAGTCCCTTTTTACGTTGAATTTCTCTAACTTTTTCGGGAGTGACCTCATTTCCTTGCTTATCAAAGACACGAGTCATTTCTAGTTGTGATCTAAAACTTGCTCGAAAGTTCTTTAAATATTCTTTTCTAAGCTCAGCTTGCTGATCTTCTTCTTCTTTAGTAATTGTTCCGTCCTTAGCTTTGTGAGCTAGTTCGTTGATTCTTTTTAATAATTTCTCTTGTTCGTTCATAATTTTCAATTCCCCTTATTATATCGAACACTTGTTTGAACTTGCACCTATATTTTGATACAATCTAACTAAGATATTAACAATGAGGTGTTCTAATGTCAAAAGCTGAAGGCTCTAAACAGTCACAAATTTTACAATGTATTTATGATTATTTAGATGAACATGGCTATCCACCAACTGTCAGAGAGATCTGTGAAGCGGTGAATCTATCGTCTACATCGACGGTCCATGGTCACCTATCTCGTCTCGAGAAGAAAGGTTTCATTCAACGCGACCCTACTAAACCTAGGGCAATTGAATTAACTGGTGCCGGTTTGAATTCTATCGGTATCAAATCTAAACAGATCCCTATTTTGGGTGCTGTCGCTGCGGGTCAGCCAATCACAGCTGAACGTAATCCTGATGGTTACTTCCCAATTCCACCTGACCTTAATCGTGAGTCCGGTGAATTATTCATGCTTGAGATTCATGGCGAAAGTATGATTAACTGTGGAATTTATGATGGTGATCACGTTATTGTACATGAGCAAAACTTTGCTAACAATGGCGAAATCGTAATTGCTATGACTGAGGATATTGAGGCTACATGTAAGAGATTCTATCAAGAAAATGGACATTACCGCCTACAACCTGAAAACGATACAATGGACCCAATTATTTTAGATAGTGTCGAAATAATTGGTAAAGTTGTTGGATTATATCGTTCACAAATCTTTTAATTCTAACCACTTACAATTGTGAGTGGCTTTTTTTATCGAAAAGGAGCAACAAATGACTGAATTCTACCTAATTCGCCACGGACAGACCAAGGCAAATGTTCTAAAAATGAAACAAGGCAATATTAATACTGAAATCACATATTTAAATGAACATGGACAAGAGCAGGCCAAAACTTTAAAAGATAAATTTGATATCAGTTTTGCTGATCGAATTATCTGTAGTCCCTTAAAAAGGGCCCAACAGACAGCTGATATTTTAAATTCTTCTACTAATTTGCCAATCACTTATGATAATCGACTAAGAGAAATTTCCTATGGTCAATGGGATGGAAGAAAAAATGCTGATTTAAGAAAGGCTTATCCTGATGCTTATAACGATTACTGGAATGACGCCAAGCCAATCTATTCTAATTATGCCACTGAGGGCGAAAAGTTTACCGACGTAATTAAACGCGTCAATAGTTTTTTACTAGATTCTGTAGCTAAATTCCCTGACGAAAAAATCATTTGTGTTACTCATGGTTTCACAATTAAGGCGGCTGCTTTAGGCATTTTGCAGCCCAAAGATATGATGAGTATTCCCGAACCTAGAAACACTAGTGTGACTAAAATCATCGGCTTATCACCAACTGAATTTTACTTAGAATACTATAATCAACTAGCTAACTAAAAAAAACTCTAATAACAAGTTCAAACTTGTTGTTAGAGTTTTTTAATTATGCTGTATTAAATTAGTCGCGACGGAGTTCTTTAATACGAGCAGCCTTACCTGTACGAGCACGTAGGTAGTAAAGCTTGCTACGACGTACACGACCATGTCTGATAACTTCGATTTGTTCAACACGTGGTGTGTTTAATGGGAATGTTCTTTCAACACCAACACCATTACTCATCTTACGAACAGTGTATGTAGCACTGATACCTGAACCATGTCTCTTGATTACGACACCTTCAAATAATTGAATACGTTCACGGCTACCTTCGACAACCTTAGCATGTACACGAACAGTGTCACCACTACGAAAGTCAGGAATGTCAGAACGTAATTGTTCTTTAGTAATATCTTGAATTAAGTTATTCATTAATAATTTCTCCCTATTCGACACTCTTATATATCTCTGACATACAGCGGAATATCGTTAATATGTGTCCAAACACTCTTACAATGATACTTTATTTGAACGAAATTGTAAACTATCTATTTTGACGAATTTCACGCAAAAGCTTTTTTTCTTCATCAGTCAGTTTAGCTGTTTCTAATAAATCAGGACGACGTTCTAAAGTCTTCTTCAAAGCTTGCGTTAAGCGCCAAAGACGAATCTTTTCATGATCCCCACTAGTTAATACCTCAGGGACCTTTTTACCGCGGAAATCGGCCGGCTTAGTGTATTGAGGGTATTCTAGTAATCCATTAGAGAATGACTCCTCTTCTGCAGAAAATGAATTACCAAGAACTCCAGGCACGAATCGTAAAGTTGCATCAATCATACTCATCGTAGGTAATTCTCCACCCGTTAAGATATAATCTCCAATTGAAACTTCATCAGTCACTAAATCCTTTACCCGCTCATCAAAACCTTCATAATGACCGCAAATAAAAACTAATTGGTCTTCCTTGGCAAAATCACGTGCCATTTTCGTGTTGAAGGTTTTTCCTGCTGGATCTAATAAGACGACTCTTTTTTTGCCCGGCTTTTTTGCTTCAACGTGTTCCATAGCATCATAAATAGGCTGTGCTTGCAACAACATCCCTGCTCCACCGCCGTAGGTTGTGTCATCGACATGATGTTGCTTGTTAGTTGTAAAGTCACGAAAATCAACTACGTCAATATTGACTAATCCACGTTCCTGAGCTTTACCAATCAAAGACTCATTTAGTGCCTGAAACATTCTTGGAAAAATGCTTAAAATTGTAATATCCATTAATCTATCAATCCATCCGGTATTTCAACCTCAACAACTTTTTTGTCGAGATCGACTTTCTTAATAACATCCTTAATATAAGGCAAAAGGACTTCCTTATACTTAGTTCCTTTAACGACCCACACGTCATTTGATCCTAATTCCATGATTTCAGTTATCTGACCAATTTCGCCTAATTCCTTATCCACAACTTTTAATCCAATAATTTGTTTATAAAGAAACTCGCCGTCATTTAACTCCGAAGTAAGCTCGCCTTCGGCAAACAATTCTGACTTAACATACTTTTCAACGTCATTGATATTGTCATAGCCTTTCAACTTTAAAAGCACAAATTGTTTGTGCTTACGGGCTGATTCAACGATGAACTCTTCAGTAGTCTTATTCTTTTTAAAGAATAACTTGGAACCACTTTTAAAACGATCTTCTGGAAAATCTGTAATTGGAACGACTTTTAATTCGCCTTTAATACCATGCGTATTGACAATAGTACCAACTCGATATAATTTTTCAGCCATTTTTCCTCCGCAATAAATAAAATAGGACCGAGACAAAACATAGTTTCGTCTGGTCCCATCAAAATTACTATTTTGTATACTTGCTTTCATGGAACTTTTGCATAATACCATGTTGTTTCAACAAGTGACGAACTGTATCTGAAGGTTGTGCACCTTTGTTTAACCATTCAACGATCTTGTCATCATCAAGTTTGATTTCTTCTGGTTGTGAGATTGGGTTGTAGTAACCAACTTGTTCGATAAAGCGGCCATCACGTGGTGAACGTGAATCTGCAACAACTAATCTATAAAATGGGCGTAACTTACTACCCATACGTTTCATTCTAATTTTAACTGACATGTATTTGTTTCCTCCTAAATACTTAACTTCGTTAGTATACACAAAAAAAAGAGTGCTGTAAAGTTTTTTTCTTTACACCACTTGATTTTTTTACGATTTGAAACGTTTGATTTTCTTTAAGCGTTTCTTTTTACGCTTCTTACTCTTTCTGACCATTGAATGCATAGCCATCTTACCCAAACGTCCTTGCATTCCATTGCCCATCAATTGATCCATTCCAGCCATGTTACCTTTACTCATCTTATTCATCATTTCACGTGACTGCTTAAATTGTTTGATCATTCTGTTAACATACTGCACGCTTTGACCGGAACCCTTTGCAATTCTTCTTCTTCTCGAAGGATTCAACATATCAGGATTTTCACGCTCTTGAGGTGTCATCGAAAAGACGATTGCTTTTAAATGGGCAATATCTTTTTCACCAATATTGATGTTGGCTAATTGAGGATTATTAGCCATACCTGGAATCATCTTCATAATTTCATCTAGTGGACCCATTTTTTGAATCTGGTCCATTTGATCAATAAAATCATTGAAGTCAAAACTATTCTCACGAATTTTTTCTGCAACTTGCTTAGCTTGTTTTTCGTCGTAATCAGTCTGAGCCTTTTCAATCAAGGTCAGCATATCACCCATACCAAGGATTCGGTTGGCCATACGATCTGGATGGAAGACATCTAATTGATCTAACTTCTCACCTTGACCAATGAACTTGATAGGTTTACCGGTAACGGAACGAATTGAAAGAGCAGCACCACCACGGGTATCACCATCCAACTTAGTCAATACCACACCAGTGATATCTAATTGTTGATCAAATCCTTGAGCAACCTTAGCTGCAACTTGACCAGTCATAGAGTCAGCAACGAAAAGAATTTCATTTGGTTCAGCCAACGCTTTGATTTTGGTCAATTCGTCCATCAATTGTTGATCAATTTCCAATCGACCAGCCGTATCAATAATGACATAATCATTTTTATTCTCGTCAGCTACTTTTAAACCATTGCGAACAATATCAACCGGATTGTGTTCAGTACCCTCATCATAAACTGGAACATCTAATTGCTGTCCAATAGTCTTTAATTGTTCAACTGCAGCTGGACGATAAACATCTCCGGCAATAAATAAAGGACGAGCCTTTTCTTTATCTTTCAGATAATTAGCTAGTTTTCCAGCTGTAGTAGTTTTACCAGCACCTTGAAGACCAACCATCATAATGATTGTCGGTATATGTGGTGATTTGTTTAGTGGGACAGCTTCCTGGCCCATTAACTTAGTTAATTCCTCATCAACAATTTTAATAACTTGTTGCGAGGGCGTCAGACTTTCCATAACTTCGGCGCCTAGTGCACGTTCTCTTACTGTTTTAACGAATTTCTTTACAACATCAAAATTAACATCCGCTTCAAGTAAAGCCATACGTACTTCACGCATAACTTTACGGATATCTTCATCAGAAAGCTTTCCTTTACCTTTTAAGGCTGAGAAAACTTTTTGCAAACGTTCGCTTAATCCTTCAAAAGCCATATCCTACTCCTATTATTTTTCATTTATTTTCGAAATTCTTTGAACTAATTTTAATAATTCAGTATCACCAGAATACTTCTTTTCAACTAGTAACTGCAATTTTTCAGCAATATCATCTATTTCAGTCGTTTTCTCAATCAATCCCAATTCTCTTTCAAAAGATTCTAAAAGATTCACTGATCGATGTAAGTTGTCTAAGACCGCCTGTCGTGAAACTTCTAATTGCTCAGAAATTTCGCTCAAGGAAAAATCCTCAACATAGTAAAGGTCTAAATAGCGACTCTGTTTCTTGGTCAACAGTGAATGATAAAAATTGTATAAAAGATTGATCCGTGTCGTCTCATCAATATCCATCTACTTATCAGAAGCCCCAACAATCAACTCTTTGAAGAGTCCATAAATAAATTTCTCAGGATCAAAGTCACGTAAATCATCCATCTGTTCGCCCAAACCAACTAGTTTAACTGGTATGTGCAACTCATTTCGAATGGCTAAGACAATTCCACCTTGGGAACTACCATCCAATTTTGTCAAAACGATTCCTGATACAGCTGTCGTTTCATTAAATTGCTTAGCTTGGCTTAGGGCGTTTTGTCCTGTCGAACCATCTAATACCAAGAGAACTTCTTGTGGTGCTTCTGGTAACTCACGAGTAATGACACGTTTAATCTTTTCAAGCTCACGCATCAAACCCTCTTTATTTTGCAAACGGCCTGCTGTGTCAACTAGTAGAATATCAAAATCTTCATTGATAGCTCTTTGAACAGCGTCATAAACCACTGAGGCTGGATCAGTATGCGCCTTACTTGCTTGAACAGGAACATTAACACGTTTACCCCATTCTTGCAATTGTTCAATGGCTCCCGCTCTAAAAGTATCTCCCGCAGCTAAAAGGACCTTTTTACCTTCTTGTTGATAACGATGAGCCAACTTTCCAATTGTTGTTGTCTTACCAGCACCATTGACTCCAACAAATAGAAATATTGTCGGTGTCTTATCAGTACTGAATTTCAAACTATTATCTTCATCTTTCCCTTCTTCACCGTACATATCAACTAATTTCTTTACAATTACGTTAGAAACGTCAGAACGCTTCTTAGCATTTTCTAATTTTACTTCTTCACGCAATTCATCAGAGATTCGTACAGCCGTTTCATAGCCAACATCAGACTCAATCAACAACTCTTCCAAATCATCGAAAAAGTCTTCATCAACACTTCTAAAGTTTGCCAAAAAGCGATTAAAGCGGGCACTAAATGAATTACGACTCTTCTTTAGACCCTCGTCATATTCTTCAACGTCGTTTTTAGATTCCTCTTTTGAAGTTTCTTTTGGTGTTGTTGGTGCTTTTTCTGGTGTTTCTTCTTGTAGTTTATCATTAGTAGATTCACTAGTTTCAGTAACGGTCTCTTCAGAAGTGTTCTCAGCCTCGTTTGTCTTAACAGATTCTTTTGTTGATTCAATTTCGTCTGGCTTTGTCTCAGAAACAATTTTCTTATCACTTTCAGTTGAATTCAAATCTACTTTTTCGGTTGACGTTACTTCCTTTTCAACCGTCGATTCAACTTTTTGATCATCGCTCGAAGCAGACTCTGCTGATTCTTTAGTCTCTGGTGTGGCTTCTTTTACTTTCTCTTCTGTATCCTCTGTGGTTGGTTTTGGTTCAGTGACTTCTTCTCCTTTATCGGAATCAGTAGAAGTTTTATCAGTTTCAGTACTTTGGTCAGTTTCTTGGGATTTCTTTTCTAATTCTTCGTCTTTTTTAGATTCAGAATTATCTTTCCCAGTAAAAGCCTTTTTAATACGATCAAATAATCCCATAATTAACTCCTTATCCTTTGACTTCGACAGATAGCATCCGAGATACACCGGATTCTTCCATGGTTACTCCGTAAAGACGATTTACATTCATCATCGTCCCTTTACGGTGGGTAATAACAATAAATTCTGTATTGTCATCATATTGATTCAAGTAATTAGCAAAGCGATATACATTTGCATCATCCAAAGAAGCTTCAACTTCATCCAAGATACAAAATGGAACTGGTTTAACTTTAATGATAGCAAATAATAAAGTTATTGCCGTCAAAGCTTTTTCCCCACCAGATAACAGACTTAAACGTTGGAATTTCTTCCCAGGTGGTTGAGCAATGATCTCAATTCCCGTTTCCAAAAGATCATCTGGTTGCGTCAAAACTAATTTGGCCCGTCCTCCAGCAAACATCTCTGGAAAAATAACTTCAAAAGCATTCGCCACGTCATCGAAAGTCTTCTTGAATCTAGTTGTGACTTCCTTATCCATTTCGGACATTGTTTCTAACAACTGTGCTCGAGCTTTCAAGAGATCATTTTGTTGTTGGGTTAAGAATTCATATCTATCCTTTACTTTATCATATTCAGCAATAGCAGACAGATTAACATCCCCTAATTCTTCAATTCCCATCTTAAGCAGACGTGCTTCTTTTTGTAATTCATCTTGATCATAATCGCCCTTATTTAATTCCAATAAGGAAGCCTCATAAGTCAATTGATACTCCTTAGATAACGTATCCAAGCGACTATTGATTTCATTAGACAGTTTAGTATCTTGGATGGCTAAACCTTCTTGTTGATCTGAAGCGCTCTTTTGCAAATCAAAATTGCGTTGCGCTTTGGCATTCAGATCAGTTGCTAAAGTCTGCTGCTGTTGTCTTTCACTCTTTAAGTCAGCAACCACTTTCTGTAAGTTATCAATTTCTTTTTTCAATTCAGCAATGTGTTTCTTAACTTCTGAGCTACTCATATTAAGCTTATCTTTTTCAGAATTCAAAGTTTTTAAATTAGTCTGAATGTTTTCTAATTGCTGAACAAGATTTACTTGTCTCTTTTGTAATTCATCATTTTGAGATTGTTCATTCTCATGGTTACTTCTTACAACCGCTAATTTTGTTTGTAAGGATTGCTCGTTTTCATTAATAGAACTCAATTCAGTATCAAAGTCGGCTAATAATTTTTCCTTTTGTTTAATGTCGGCTTGGACTTGGTCAATTTGTTTTCTAATATCATCAGACTTTTGCACTTGCTTTTGCAGATTATTCTTTAATTCAGCTTCCTCAGTTCGATTGTTCGTTAATCCATATTGAATGACTTCCAAATGTTCGTTAAAATGTTTTTCCTCATTCTGATGTGTCGACATCGAATTTTCTAGCTGATTTTTTTCTTGCGTAAAACTACTTAATTTTTCATCAGCTGTTTTCTTCTCCGCATTTAATGCGATCAACTCTTGACGTAAGTCTTGTACTGATTTTTGTTTCTGATCTAATAGTATTTCTCTTTTAGAAAGTTCCGTTGTTAAAGCCGTTAAATCTTCTTTTCTAGTCAAAATATTCGAATTAACTCGACGTTGTTGCCCACCAGTTAACGAACCACCAGCATTTACAACATTCCCATCCAGCGTTACAACACGATATTTTCGACCTACTGCAGCGGAAATTTTCGTTGCTACATCAATATTTTGGGCAACTAATAGATTTCCTAAAATATTCTTAACAATATTTTCGACTTTGGAATCATATTGAATCAAGTCACTAGCGACTCCAACAAAACCCGCGATTGCTTGGGCTTTGTTCAAATCATTAGTGTAAACATTACGGGGTTTAATAATATTTATAGGCAAGAACGTTGCCCGTCCACCACGACTTTGACGCAAAAAACCAATAGCTTTTTTAGCTGCCACTTCATTTTCCGTAACTATCGACTGTAATTGATTACTAACAACTGTTTCAATGGCCAATTGATAATCCTTGGGTACTGAAATCAATTCCGCAATAGCTCCAACTATTCCCGTAAGATTTTGATTATTTAAAACATTTTTAGCCCCTTCGAAGAAGCCAGCATGTTCCTCTTCCATGTTCTCCAGAACTTTTTTGCGCGCTTTTATTTCTTGAAGTCCTTCTAAGATATTTAAATAATTGCGATTCTCATTTTTACCTGTCTCAGTTACTTTTTCAATTGAAACACTAAGCTTTTCGTCATGTTCAATTAAGGATTTATTATTAGCTACTAAAGATTTAATTTGCTCTTGAATAGCTTGTCGTTTGCTTTGCGAATCCTGTAGACCTTCATTCACTGTCTGTAATTGATTGTTCTGATCCTCAATTAAAGCTTGAATTCGATCCAACTGTTTTTGTGAAAATTTCTGCTCATTATTGTTAGAAACTTGATCCTGCAATAGATTGACATATTTATCACGCAATTCATCAATATTATCTTGAATATCGGCCGGTGTTTTTTGTTTTAACTGTTGAAGATCTTTTAATTGCCGTTGATAATCAATAATTTGTTTTTGACAGTCAGCTAATTTTTTATTCGATATTTGCAATTTAGCTTCATTGTCATTTTTTTGTTGTTGAATACTTGTTAATTGATTTTTCAATGATTCCTGACTGGAAGAATTGAAACCACTTCGTTCGTCTGCAACAGCTACTTTACCGTTATAAACTTCTAAATTTCTGGTATCTTCAGTCAATTTACTTTGATGTTCATCAATTTTTTTAGTTAAAGATTGAATGGCATTATTATTATCTTCAACTTGCTTATTAGCAATTTTAACTTGTTGAGCGATATTTTGCGCACTCATCTTAACTTCACGCAATTCTTTATTAATTTGGTGCTTTTGCGATGATAACTTCTTAATTTCAATCGTTAAGATTTTTTGATAAATACTATCATATTTACTCTTTTGCTCCTGATAATCACGAGCAATACTGGCTTGTTCTTTCAAAGGCTCTACTTGCTTGGACAACTCTGAAACAATATCAGAAACTCGATGTAAGTTATCAGTTGTTTCTGAGAGTTTATTCTCAGCTTGTTGTTTCTTTTGTTTAAATAAAGAGACCCCAGCGGATTCCTCAATAATGCTACGTCTCTCTACAGGCTTACTGTTAAAGATTGCTTCAACTCGCCCCTGAGAAATAATCGAAAACGATTGTTTTCCCATCCCTGAATCCATAAATAATTCTGTAATATCACGCAAGCGACAAGGTTTTTTATTAATCAAAAACTCAGTATCGCCATTTCTAAAGAGACGTCGACAAATAGTGATATTATCTTGAGAAGCTTTTAACTCATGATTATGATTATCGAACTCTAAAATAACTTCTGCACGATTCATCTGTGGACGTGTCGCACTTCCGGCAAAAATCACATCGACCATCTTGTCACCACGCAAGCTTTTTGCTGATTGTTCTCCCATCACCCAACGAATGGCTTCAGTAATATTTGATTTTCCACTCCCATTGGGTCCGACGATACCCGTGATTCCACTAGTAAAGTCGATTTTTGTTTTATCAGCAAATGATTTAAACCCATTGATCGTTAATGATTTTAGTGGCATAAACTAAACTCCTATAATTCTTCTAATGCTCTCTTGGCAGCCATTTGTTCAGCGTGTTTCTTGCTGTAACCAAGACCCTTGGACAAAATCTTACCGTTAGCAATTAATTCAACTTTAAATTTTTTATCGTGATCTGGACCTTCTTCGTCGATTACTTTGTAATCAATTTCAACTTCGCCAGATTGTTGTAATTTTTCTTGTAAATGTGTTTTAAAATCAGTGTCTTCAGAGAATTCTCCGGAATCAATATGTGGATAAACAACTTTTTTCAAAAATTCATTAACCACATGATTACCTTGGTCAAGATATAATGCACCATTGAATGCTTCAAAAATATCCTCTAACAACGTATGTCTCTGACGAGCTCCTTGCTTTTCTTCGCCTTTACCAATTAAAAGATATTTTTCAATATTAATCTCTTTAGCAAAGCGAGCAAAACTATCAGTTCTAACGATATCTGATCTTAAACGTGTTAATTTTCCTTCGGGCAATTCTGGATATTTTTCAAAGAGATAACGAGAAATATTGATTTCCAAAACGGCATCTCCTAAAAACTCCAATCTTTCATAATCGCCAATTCCTAATTCTTTATGCTCATTGTCGAATGATGAATGAGTCATCGCTCTTTCAATAAGTTTCTTATCATTAAATTTAATTCCATATTTTTCATCTAAAAATTCTAAGAATTTCGGATCTAACATAATGAGTCCCCTCTCTAATAATTCTAATTATACTAAACTTTTAACTTAAATAATTATCTGGATAAAAAAATAAGACCGAGCGGCCTTATTTTTGATGTGAAGAAATATAATCGACTGCTTCATCAACAGTAGTGATCTTTTCTGCATCGTCATCTGGAATCTCTGAACCAAACGCATCTTCTAATTCAAGCACAAATTCAACTAGGTCAATTGAATCGGCGTCAAGATCCTTAGTGAATGATGTTTCTCTAGTAATTGTTGATGGTTCAACTTCAAATTTATCAGCAATCAATGAATTGATTTTGTCAAAAACTTCTTGTTTTGTCATGGAGTTTCTCCCTTATTTTTCTGAACTCATTTTCTCAAAGTATTTATTAGCTTTATTAATAGTATCGTTTTGTAGCATATCATTAATTTGCTTAACAGTATAATAGACTGTCTTCGCATCTGCTGCACCATGGGCTTTAATAACTGGCGACTTTAAGCCAAGTAAAACCGCCCCACCAGCTTGAGAAGTATCAAACATCTTCTTTAATCCCTTTAATGATGGCGAAACAACAGCTGCACCCATTTTAGTAAAAATACCATTATTTAGCAAGGCGTCCTTCAATTCACTCAATAGAATTGTTGCTGTACCCTCAGTTGCCTTCAAGGCTGCGTTGCCTGTAAATCCATCGGTAACGATAACATCTGCCACGCCAGCTAAAATATTATTAGATTCAACATTACCAATAAAATTGATTCCTTCAGTATTTTTAAGCAATTGATAAGCTTCTTTGTGTAAAGTGTCACCCTTGTCATATTCAGTACCATTATTCAATAACGCAATTCGGGGTTTATCAATTTTTTTGACATCGTGAGCATAAATCGATCCCATAATAGCCCATTGCTGTAAGTAGGCGGGCTTTGCTTCAGCATTAGCCCCTACATCTAGAACGTTTACTCCTAAAGAAGAGTTTGTTACTGGCAAAGTTGGCATCAATGCCGGACGATCAACTTGCTTAATACGACCAACAATGAATATACCAGCAGCCAGTAAAGCACCTGTATTACCTAAAGAAAATAATGCATCATTTTTGCCTTCCTTAACTGACTTAGCAGCCAGCACCATTGAAGCATTCTTCTTGGAACGAATTGCCTTCACCGGTTCATCTGTTCCTAAAATTTTCTCTTCTGTATGAACAATTGAGATTCGGGTAGTATCTTTAAGATAATCTTTAATCCGTGTTTCATCTCCATACAGGACAAACTCCAAATCATTCCACTCATCGCGAGCTTGTTCAATTCCCTTAACAATTACTTCTGGGGCATTGTCTCCACCCATTGCATCAACAGCTATTCTCATTTTATTTCCTCACTAATCAAAATTATTAAGCTGATCAAATTCATCTTTGATAAATGATCTTAAGACTTCCGTCTTCGAACTATTCATCAATTTCTTATCTTCAAATAAATTCTTAGCTTCTTCTTGGGCAACCTCTAATATATTAATATCGTTGATTGGATTACCAACTTTAAATTCTGGCAAACCTGATTGACGATTCCCCAATAGATCGCCCGCACCACGCATTTTTAAATCTTCTTCCGCCAAAACGAAACCATCATTGGTAGAAGTTAGTATTTTCATTCTTTCTAAAGCAGCTTCATTTTTAGGGTCGGCAATCAGAATACAATACGATTGTTTTTCCCCACGTCCAACACGACCACGAAGCTGATGTAACTGCGACAAGCCAAAACGATTAGCATCATAGATCACCATTACTGAGGCATTAGGGACATCAACTCCAACCTCAATAACCGTAGTCGATACTAAGACGTCAATCTCTTTGTTGCTGAAATCGTTCATCACGGATTCTTTTTGATCGTTAGGCATCTGACCATGCAATAAACCTATTTTATACTTCTGACCAAACAATTCCGTAAATTTATCATAAATTAATTCTGCATTTTTTAAATCAATTTTTTCAGATTCAGAAATAAGCGGTGTTACCACATAAACTTGTGCTCCGGTACTTAATTCTTTAGCCACGAATTGATACATTTGCTGAATTTTTTGACTTCTGATCCAATAAGTTTCAATCTTTTTTCGACCGGCCGGCAATTGATCAATTCGTGAAACGTCCATATCACCGTAAGTAGTTATCGCTAGAGTTCTCGGAATCGGCGTGGCTGTCATTGCTAAGACATCAGGGTTATTCCCCTTTTGTCGCATGGCTTTACGTTGATTTACCCCAAACCGATGTTGTTCATCAATTACGATCAATCCTAAGTCTTTGTAATCAACCCCTGCTTGAATCAGAGCATGCGTTCCCACGATGACATTAGTTTTACCATTAGCAATATCTTGCGTGATAAAATCATGTTCTTTTTTTGTTTGGGAGCCAGTTAACAAGGCTGTTCTAATTTTTAGCGGTGACAGTAACTTACTGATTTTATCAAAATGTTGCTGTGCTAGAATTTCAGTCGGCGCCATAATAGCAGCTTGATACCCTGCCGTCACTGAAGCAAGCATAGCAATCACTGAAACGATTGTCTTACCTGAACCAACATCCCCCTGCAAAAGGCGATTCATATGATGTTTTGATGACATATCGTCCAATATTTCTTTAACCACTCGATTTTGAGCTTTGGTCAATTGAAATGGCAATTCATTAACAAATTTATTAATAAATTCTTGATCATACTCTTCATTGATTCCTATATTTTTTTGACTATCTTCAAGTTTAATACTCTGTAAACCACATTGAAACAAGAAAAATTCTCTGAATTTAGCACTCCGACGTGCTTCGTCACTCTGGTCAGCCGTTTTGGGGAAGTGAATTCCCTCAACAATTTGCTCATCATTCAATAACTTATACTTTTCTCTTAAAAAATCAGGAATTACAGTTTCAATTTGCTGATGATATTTTTCAAAAGCTAACTTTATCAAATTAATTAGAGTTTTTTGATGGATATTTTTATTAACTGAATAAACTGAATCGATCGAATCATCACTATTGACATCAATAACCTTAATACCGGTTAATGAGCGACGATTCTCATTCCATTTACCATAAATAGCTACTTCACTGCCTGTTTCAAATTTATCCTTTAACCAGGGCTGATTAAAAAATGTCACCATCACGGATTCATTTTCGACCAGAATTCGAACATTCAAACGATTTTTCTTATACCCAAACCTAAAGACAACTGGATCACTGGCAACGACGCCCTTTAAAAGAATTTTTTCTTGATCAGTCGCATCGTTTAAAGACTTGGCTTCCATATCCTCATAGCGGAAAGGAAAATAAAACAACAAATCATAGACATTTTCTATTCCTAGCGATTTCAAAGACTCCAACCTTTTCGGTCCAACGCCTGGCAAGGTTGCTAACGATATTTTTCTAAGATCCATAAATTCTCCTTTCCTCAAATAAAATCAAAAGAGGCCTGACAAAACTAACGTTTCATCACTGCCTCCTTTTAACTATTCAACTGAAATCAAATATGGATAAACCGGTTGATCACCTTGATGTATCTCAGTTTCAAGATCTGAATATTTATTATCCAGATAATCGGAAATCTTTTGAGCATCATCAGTATTTCCATCTTGACCGACAAGAATCGTAATGACTTCACTATCTTCATCAATCATCTTATCAAGCATTCTTTCAGTACCAGCAATAATATCAGAATCATCGACCAAAATCTTACCGTCGACAATTCCCATATAATGACCCTTGCTGATCTTTAGACCGTCAATTTCAGTATCGCGGATAGCTTGAGTTATTTGACCACTCTTAACAGTATCTAAGGAGTCTTCCATGTTGTCTTTGTTTTCTTCCAAGTCTGATTCTGGATTAAAGGAAAGCATTGCTGTCATCCCTTGTGAGATAGTCTTGGTCTTAACAATCGCAACTGGAATATCTGCTAGATCGACTGCTTGCTTAGCTGCCATAACAATATTGCCATTATTTGGTAAAACTAAAGCTCGCTTAGCATTCGATTGATTGATTGCATTAACAATGTCATTAGTTGATGGATTCATCGTTTGACCACCATTGATAACATGTGTTACTCCTAAACTCTCAAACAATTTAGTCAAACCTGCACCAGAAGAAACGGCGATTACGGCATAGTCAATTTGTTTTTGTTTATTATTAGTTTCCTCTTGGAGAGGTTCATCCTCTTCAAGGATCGTTTCATGTTGTAAACGCATATTATCAATTTTGATTTTTGACAATGAACCATATTTACGTCCAGCTTCCCAAACTTTGTATGGATAATTCGTATGTACGTGAACCTTAACTACTTCATCATCCGCAACACAAATTAATGAATCACCAATTTTATCTAAATAATCACGTAATTTATTATTATCGAATTTTTCATCTGAAGTTGGATTTTTGCCCAATTCAACCATCATTTCAGTACAGTAGCCATTCTTAATTTCATCAGTATTGAAATGACCTTGAGCTGTTTGGTGATGAGTTGCATTGACCATTTCCGTCATATCACGCTCATCAGGCACATACTCTTCATCAACAGTAGTTTGACCACTTAAACCTTCTAAGAAACCTTCATAAATAAAGACCAAACCTTGACCACCGGAGTCAACGACGCCAACTTCTTTCAAAACTGGTAATAGTGACGGCGTCTTTTCAAGACCTTCTTTAGATCCTTCTACAACTGCTTGCATAATTTCGATCGTATCATTAGTACTCTCTACTTTCTTCATAGCAGCTTCAGCACCAAATCTAGCTACAGTTAAGATAGTTCCCTCAACCGGCTTCATAACGGCCTTGTAAGCTGTTTTAACACCATCATCGAACGCTTTAGCTAAGTCCATAGCCGTTAAAGTATCTTTAGCCTCAATACTTTTTGAGAAACCACGGAAGATCTGTGATGTAATAACACCAGAATTTCCACGTGCACCCATCAAAAGTCCCTTAGCAAGGGCTTTACCTAGTATCCCAACATTATTGCTTTCTGATTCATTAACTGCTTTAAAACCACTTTGTATTGTTAAACTCATATTAGTTCCAGTATCCCCATCAGGAACTGGAAAGACATTCAACGAGTTTACAAACTTAGCGTTTTTTTCAAGTCTATGTGATGCAACTCGCACCATATCTGAAAATTCTTTTTTGGTAATTAGTTCTTTGCTCAAAAGTTTTCCCTCCAACCAGCTTTATTCAATGTCATCTAGAACTTTTATTCCTTGAACATATACATTAACAGTGCCAGCTGGTGTTCCAAGCATTGTTTCTAGGTTATATTTTACTTTTTCTTTTAAATTCTTTGCTACTTCGGATATTTTAATACCATATCCCACGATTATGTAGACATCAACAGCTAGTTTACCATCTTCTTGCTGAATAACTACTCCTCTAGAAAAGTCTTCACGGTTCAGGATTGTGTTCATGCCATCACGCAATTGATTTTTGCTTGCCATACCTACAATTCCGTAGATATCAGAAGCAGCTCCACCAACGATTGTCGCAACAGTATTTGTTGAAACTTCAATTTCACCATGCTTTGTTTTTATTGTAACTGCCATTTCTGGATCCTCCTATTCTTTGGACCTAAGCTATCATAAACATTAAAATTTTATCATAGCAACATTTCGAATTAAAGAATTAAACTATATTAAACTCTATTATTACACAATTAGTCTATTGATTTCATTTGTTGATTATGGTAAATTAGTCAGGTGATATTTAAAGAAAACATGTAGCCAAAGGAGGTCGGTCCCATGGCAAAAGATATTATTACAGGCCGTAAAACAGTGTTCGGTAACAAACGTTCACACGCTCTTAACCAGTCAAAGCGTTCTTGGAAGCCAAACTTGCAAAAAGTTCGTATCATGGTTGATGGTAAGCCAAAACGTGTATGGGTTTCAGCTAGAGCATTGAAATCAGGAAAAGTTACTCGTGTATAATTATCACTTATTAATGTAAAAAGGACTAGCAATCAATATTGTTAGTCCTTTTTATTTTACACTTAACAAAAATTATTTTATTTCAGGAGGAATTTTAATGAAAATCACAATTGGCAATCAAAATAATAACGATGAACAACTCACCAAGGCTATTATTGACGCTAAAGATGGTGATGTAATTGAATTATTGCCTGGAACTTATTTTTCAAAAGACAATCCTTTTATTTGCACCATCGGTAGAAATATTACCCTTATTGGGAAATCAGCCCACAAAAATGACACCACAATATATGCCAGCTTTACCATTGGAGACCAAAATATTATTATTTTCAAAAATCTCAATATTAGTTACACTGCCAATGGCGAGAATACCTTGTCTGCTTATGATGGAGCTAAAGTTTACGGTAATAATATTACAATCAATCGCCAAACAAGCGACGACTGGGATACTATTTACGGACAAAATTCTTTCTTCTCTTTTAAAGATTCAGAAATCTTAACTGGTAGAAAAGTTAAAGCCATTGGCATATCACTTGAAAAGAGTAAATTGTTTGCCGACAATACTTCCATTCAGCTTTTGTTCCAAAAAAATTCTCAGACTCTTTTAAGGGATACTAAAATTTACCATAAAATCGAATTAAGACGACATTCTAGTCTATATTTTAAAGATTTAACAATTGATTCCAGTAAAGTCCGTGTCAAAAACGATCTAGCTGTTAAAACTTCATCCAATATTTCTGGACAAAATCTAACTTTTTTACGGAAAAACCCTCAAATCAGAATTTTGAACAGTCGTTTTAATGTAGATCAATTTCAACCAAAACCCGAAATAATCCACTTCAAATTTGATCAAGATTCTCAAATTCAGGCTGATGGTAAATTACCAACCAATCATCAAACCTAAGAATTAGTTCAATTTATCCAAGCTCTGTGCTAAATCAGCAATCAGATCTTTTGGATCTTCAATTCCAACTGACAATCGTACTAATTGGTGCGTAATACCAGCCTTTAATTGCTCCTCAGTCGATAATTCGGCATGTGTCATCTTATATGGCAATTCAATTAAACTTTCCACAGCGCCCAAACTAACGGCTAATTGAATCAAATTAGTTCCTTCAACAAATTTTGTTGAATCCAATCCTTCTTTCAATTCAAACGAAACAATGCCACCAAAACCATCTGCTTCATCTTTAGCAATCTCGAAATCTTTACTACCCTTAATTCCTGGATAATAAATCTTAGCGATTTCTGGACGTTTCTGTAAGAATTCCACAATTTCTTTAGCATTGCTCAAATGACGATCCATTCTCACCGCTAAAGTCTGAATCCCACGACGAACCAAATTGGAATCTTCTGGTGACAAAGTTGAGCCAATGCTATTTTGATTGAAATAAATTCTTTCAGCCAATTCTTTGTTCTTAGCCACCGCTATTCCCGCAATCACATCAGAATGACCACTGAGATACTTTGTGGCTGAATGAACCACAATGTCACCTCCTAAATCGAGGGGACGTTGTAAATATGGCGATAAAAAGGTATTGTCAACGATTGTTAAAAGATGATGCTTCTGTGCTACTTTAGAAATTGCTTTCACACTAGTGACATGTAACAAAGGATTAGTAAAACTTTCAAAGTATATTGCCTTAGTATTTGACCTAATTGCTTCTTCAACCGCAGTTGGATCTTGAGTATCGACAGCTGTGAACTCTATTTTCCATCGCTTGAAGAATTGATTGATGATCCTAAAAGTTCCACCATAGATTTCTTTTCCAATTATCAGATGATCTCCCGGTTTAAAGATAGCCAAAACTGCGTGAATGGCAGCTGATCCAGAGGAAAAAGCGAATCCTTTATAACCGTCTTCTAACATTGCCATTTGTTCCTCAAGATAATTTCTGGTTGGATTTCCCGAACGGGCATAATCATACAAAACATTAGCATCAACTGATGGATAAATATAAGTTGACGAATTATAAATTGGGACATTGACGGCTCCTGTATTGTTATCATTTTGCGGTTTGCCATGAACCAACTTTGTATCAAACTCTGACATTATTGTCCTCCAATTTTTCAATTTTATTATCAATCATTATAATTACAAATATAATTATAATTAAAATATTTGACGTACCCCCAGTGTAAACTAGTAGACTATTAGGTAACAACAAATAAGGAGAGAAACTAATGAGTAAAATTATTGCAGTAATGGCAAACAGTGTTGAAGATATTGAATATAGTTTCCCAGCCCAAGCACTTAAGGACGCCGGACATTCAGTTACTTTAGTCGGTGCACAAGCCAACGAAAAATTAACTGGTAAACATGGCACTGAATTTACAACTGACAAAGGTATTGATGACATCAACTTTGATGATTACGATGCATTATTGATACCCGGTGGCTTCTCACCTGATAATCTACGTAGTGATGACCGTTTTGTTAAATTAGCTAAAAAGTTCTTGCTAACCGACAAACCAGTCTTCTCAATCTGTCACGGTCCACAACTATTGATTCAAACTGGATTAGTTAAGGGTAGAACTTTAACTTCGTACGAGACAGTTCAAACTGACCTTTATTATGCTGGTGGTATTGTTAAGGATGAGCCAGTCGTAATTGATCGTCATTTAATCACAAGTCGTACGCCTGATGATTTAGAGGCCTTCAACGAGGCTATTGTTAACGAATTAGCTTAGCCTTTAGAATAATTAATATTAAGAATTAGGGATATAACCATCTATTAGCTAAATTTGCAGTATAAACGCGGAATATAACATAGCCTTTCCGCCTAAATAAATGGACCAAGGTAATCATATATTTTGATTACCTTGGTCCATTTGTTTTAATGTTCAAAAAATGACCACGCTATGTCCCGTTTCTTATCAACTAAATCACATGGCGTTCAAAAGGATCGTCAGAAATTCCATCTTCAAGAATTTGCTTTGACCACTCTTTAGCTGAGAACAATGAGTGATCACGATAATTACCACAGCTATACTTATCTGTTCCTTGAACATCTTTCCATTCAATATCATTAGCAATAGCATCAAGTGAACTCTTTAAGGCCTCTGCCACCTCGGTTGTTGAATGCTCACCCCAAGTAATCAAATGAAAACCAGTTCGGCATCCAAATGGTGAACAGTCAATCACGCCATCCAATCTGTCTCGTAATAACCCAGCTAAGAGATGTTCGATTGTATGCAATCCAGCAGTAGGAATTGCATTTTCATTTGGTTGAACTAGACGCAAATCAAAATTAGAAATTGTGTCTCCTTTTGCTCCGTGTTCTACCGTAATCAATCTAACGTAAGGTGCCTTTACCTTTGTGTGATCTAATGTGAAGCTTTCTACTTTTGCCATAATTAATATTTCTCCTTAAATTTTATTTGTTTAAATTATTTTCTTACTTGTTTTGTCGTGGTATAACTTGACTATTTTGGTTCTTCTCCTCATTTTATCCTCAAATTTTAATTCTTAAATCATCTCCTTGTTTGATTCGCTTATTTAATTTATTTGTTAGGGTCTGGTTGTTGTCTTCTAACAAAAGCAAGGAAATTGATTGTATAAGAGCATGGTATACGGACGTCAATTAGACGTCCCCATAACGCTCTCTAATTTGTGGCTCCGCCACAAAAGCAAAGGTATACGGACGTCTTCGACGTCCCCATAACGCTCTCTAATTGTGGCTCCGCCACAAAAGAGAGCGTAAAAAAAATCGTCCCTACACTGCAGACTAACTCTCCAATGTAGGGACGATTACCGTGGTACCACCCTAATTCATACTTTGTTTACACAAAATACCTCAACGACACTAACATGTCCGGGATGATATCGCATCCTTGCGTACCTTGGCTTTCACCGTGGTAAGACTCCAAGCTCATCTTCAACCAACGTTTGTTCCGTCTTTTCACTAAACAACGGTCACTTTTCAAACTAATAATTGATTTACTCTTCTCTTCAACGTCTAATAAAATTAAATAAGTTTTAATTGTTTGATTGGTGATTAATTTACACTTCTTAATTATTATTGTCAATCTTTTTTGAAATATTATTCTGTGCAAAAAAACTACTTCAATTCAATTTTGAAGTAGTTTTTTTTATGTTATTAATTTTTATCTTTACTTTGAATTACTGCAACGATTCCACTCTGAAAGCTGAAATCAATTGTCTCACTCAGAAATTCATTACTGGCCCAACTTACTGGGTGTCCTGCACTAAAATCGTCTAATTTATACTTAGCATCATAAATATTTAAATGGGTCACGGGTCCAAGATTTACGAAGGCAATGTATTTCATACTATTTTCATGATAAACCGTATAACGTCCCGGTCTAAAGAAGCGAATAGTATTGGTTCCCGACTTATAATACAGTTTATCGTAAAAATCTAAAAATCTCGGATCGAATGGTAAAAACAAATTGATCAGAAAATGATCGATTCGACCTCCGGTAGCCCCGTAAACGTAATACTCCTGAGCATTGAATTTTTCTCTTGCAGCTAAGAGACATAATTCTGAATCGGAATCATCTTTTTCAGGCGGAAATTTTTTAAAATCAGGTACGTTTTCTCTTAAAAGCTTCTGCTCTTTTTTACTGATAGAATCAAAGTCTCCAATAGCAATCTCTGGAATTATGCCATTTTCTAGCAAATAGAGTCCACCACGATCAGCTCCGACCCAAGGTCCGGGTATTGCTTTGATACTTTGACTCAATTCATCAGGATATTCAGTTTTGGGACCACCTAAAAGAATATTTACACGTCTCATTGTTTTGCATTCACAGCCAAAGATCTAAGATTATCTACACGTTCTGTAATATCATTTTGACCGAATAAATATGAACCAGCTACAAAAATATCAGCTCCTGCATGGGCACATTTTGCAATTGTCTCGTTATTTACTCCACCATCAACTTCAATTTCAAAATCATCGTCAGCTGCTGTTTGACGCAATTGATCAAGACGTTGAATTTTTTTAGTCATATTAGTAATAAATTTTTGACCACCAAAGCCAGGATTTACAGTCATAACTAGAATCTGATCAATCACTGGGAATAATTCCTTAACCGTTTCCAAAGGCGTTCCCGGATTAACTACTACTCCAGCTTTAACGCCTAAACTCTTGATCAAATCAATTGAACGATAAATATGTTGCGTACTCTCGGCATGGACTAGAATCGTATCGGCTCCAGCATCAACTATTGGTTTGATGTAAGCATCAGGATTTTCAATCATCAAATGAACATCAAGTGGTTTGTCCGTAACTTGGCGCATCCCTGCTACTACGCTAGGACTAAAGGACATATTGGGTACAAAGTGACCATCCATAATATCAATATGGAACAAATCTGCCCCTGCTTGCTCGGCTAATTTAACATCACGTTCAAGGTTCATAATATCTGCAGACAAAATTGAAGGTGCAATTTTTACTGTCATTTAAATCAACTCCTCAATATCTTTTTTTGTATGAATTAATTTCATTCAAAAAGTAAAGATAATTGTCATAGCGACTTTGCATTATCTTACCTTCTGACAAAGCTTTTTTAACTTCACATCCCGGTTCATTGACGTGACGACAACCTCTAAATTGACAACCATCACGATAATCTAAGAATTCTGGAAACAAGGTCGGCAATTCTTCTGGTGTTATCTCCATCAAATCAATCGAAGAAAATCCTGGCGTATCGGCAACTAAACCCTCACAAATGTTAAATAGAGAAACTTGTCTAGTCGTATGTTTACCACGATTTAAAGTCTGGGAAATAGCTGCTGTCGCCAATCCTAACTCCGTGTCAATATGATTCAACAACGTAGACTTACCCGCACCAGATTGTCCCGTAAAGACTGTTACTTTATCAGCAAAAGTGGCTTTTAATTTGTCCAATTGCTGTGAATTATAGCTATCTTGGTCGTCAAAAACTAAATATCCAGCCTGATGATAACCAAGTAAGTCTTGTTTGAGTTCAACATATTTATCATCTGATAACAAGTCCGCTTTTGTCAAAAAAATCACTGGTTCGATTCGATTATGTTCAATATTGACCAAAATCTTATCTAACAAATTGCTAGAAAAGTTTGGTTCAGCTGCCGAAGTTACAACGATTGCCTGATCGACGTTAGCAATCGGTGGACGCACAAGACTATTTTCTCGTGGCAAGATCTCTAGTATGTAACCCAAATCTCCTGTAGCGTCAAATGAGACTTTATCGCCCACTAAAGGTTTGATTTTACGCTTCCGAAAATTACCTCGTGCCCGAGTCCTGACTATTTCTTCACTTTCATTATCAAAAACGTCATAAAAACCACTGATTGATTTTATGATTCGTCCTGTTTTTTCCATAAATCACCTATTTGACTGAACCACCAAGAACAGTTTTATTATCTCGTTCAACTACATATGATCCAGTTTGTCCATCTTTCAAATTAAAACTCAATGTTACTGGTGTATCTTGCGTAATGGTCATTGTTCTATAAGCGGTTGTTATATTGTGTGCAGCATCTGAAATGTAAATTGTGACACTATTATTCCCATTAGTATCATAAGGAATCGTAATATCTTTTGTGACGGTACTAGTCGATGATGAACTATCGCTATCATCAGTACTATCGCTATCATCAGTACTATCGCTATCATCTTTACTATCACTATCATTGTCATCATCTTTATCGCTAGTAGTAGACTTATCAGGCTCTTTACCCTTCGACATGACAACACTCAACGTACCGCCTTGACTTATTGTACTATTAGCGGCTGGATTTTGACTAATCAAAAGTCCAGAATCCACATCATCCGAATACTCATATGACACATCCAAGGTCAAATCGGCTTCACTAGCATAATCTTGAATGCTCTTAAGATTATATCCATTTAAATCCCGTACTTTAACCATCTTAGGTTTGACTGTCTTGACCTTAGCAATTGTCAGTGTCAAGGATTTATCTTTAGTGACTACTTTTTTGCCCTTAGGAATGCTCTGCTTCAAAATAGTTCCAGCTTCATATTCATTCGTAGCTTTATATTTAACTTTGACCTTAAAGCCACGCTTCTTCAAATTATCGGAAATATCCTCATACTGTTTGCCAACTAATTTTGGCATTTTATAATAAGTTGCTCCAAGGCTAACAACTAGATTCACTTGAGCACCATTTTTTAATTTTAACCCTTTTGCTGGGATTGATTTGATCACATGTCCTGCTTCAACATCATCATCGTTTTCTTTTGACAAATCACCGACTTGAAGGTTAGAACTTTTTAACATTACTGAAGCTTGTTTCATTGTTAAATTATATAAGTCTGGAACGGTCGTCTCTTGATTGCTCTTGATTATCATTGCTACTACAAACAAAATCAAGACTAATGGTACCAAGGAAATCAAAATAATAATTCGCTTCTTACGACTGATCTTTTTAGGCGTATGTTTTGGAACTGCAGCATCATCATCGGTACTATCCAGCGGTTCCATCACACGTGTTTCTTCTAAATTATTGATTGGGGTCGGTATGAATTTAGGTTCATCAGCTCGTTTAGGCATCAGACAAGTGCTGAGATCATTGCACATTTCTTTAACAGATTGATAACGCTGATCTGGATCCTTCGCTGTGGCCTTTAAAACTGCGTTCTCCAAAGGTTGAGGAATGTTTGGATCTATCTTACGCAAATCTGGCATTTCTTCCTTAGAATGCTTCAAAGCGACAGTAACCGCTGTATCTCCTGTAAATGGAACATGCTTAGTTATCAATTCAAATAAAATTATTCCTAAAGCATAAATATCGGACAAAACAGTTGCTGAGCGTCCTTTGATTTGTTCTGGCGACATGTAGTGAACCGATCCTAACAAGGAATTGGTTCTCGTGATCGAACGTTCACTCAATGCTAAAGCAATTCCAAAATCAGAAACTTTAACTTGAATTGGATCTTTAGCTTCATCAACCAAGATATTTTCTGGTTTCAAATCACGATGAATAATTCCGTGTTCATGCGCATCAGAAACAGCCATACAGATTTGTATCATAATATCGACAACTTCATGATAGGGGATCGGATAGTGATTCCTAATATACTTCTTCAAATTCGGGCCATCAACATATTCAATTACAATGTATTGCATACCACTATCATTTCCAACATCCAAAACATTAACGATATTAGGATTGGAGAGACCACTAGTTGCTTTAGCTTCACGAGCAAACCTTCTTTTGACTGATTCATCATCTTGAAGGTCATATCTTAAAGCTTTGACTGCAACTTTACGATTTAATAAAGTGTCGTTGGCTAAATAGACATTCGCCATACCACCTTCACCAAGCGTACCTAGAATCTCATAACGACCGCCTACTAGGTAACCCTTCTCCATTTAATGCTTACCTCCGTCTTCATTTGTAGAAAAAAGTAGGGCGGTAATATTATCTCTTCCTCCGGCAGCATTAGCTTTATCAATCAAAATATGGCACTTAGCTTCAAGCGTGATATCCTTTGCCAAAATATCCTTGATCTCATTTTCAGGAACCATATTAGTCAAACCGTCGGTGCACAATAAAATAATTGAGTCATCGATTAAATCAAAATTCTTTACGCGTGGTTGGACCGTCTGTGACACTCCTAAAGTCTGCGTGATGATATTTTTTTGCGGATGATTCTCAGCTTCTTCTGGACTTATTTGACCAGTTTCTAAGAGTTCATGAACCAATGAATGATCGACACTCAACTGTTTCAATTCATTATTCGTATAAATATAACATCTAGAATCACCGACATTTACGACCATCATCTTCTCATCAATGAAGAAAACTCCGACCATCGTTGTTCCCATACCGCTTAAATCATCAAATTGATTTGAGACTGAAACGATTCGGTCATTTTCCTTACTCAATTCACTAATGATCCATTCACGCAACTCTGTAATGTTATTGACTTCTGATTCTTCAAAATTGTGTCCCAAATGGGAAACTGCCATATCAGAGGCAACATCCCCACCACGATGGCCGCCCATTCCATCGGCTACGATTCCGAACACAATACCTTTTTTGTTTTTAAAAACATTGACGTAATCTTGATTATTTTCTCTGAGTTTTCCAACATCAGTTAATAACGCATACTTCATTAGTCTCAACCTTACCTCTTTAATTTTTTCTAACAAAAGCTGCTACAAAGAAACCATCTGTAAAGTAATCACTTGGGAAGATTTTCAACATTCCGTGAGTGATCGAACCATCTAAAGCTGGTTCATGTTTGACTGGAATCAAATCAAAATTTAAATGCTTGTCAAGAAACTTCTTTACTACTATTTCATTTTCTTCGTCGTCAAAAGTACAAGTACTGAAAACTAATTTACCATTTACTTCTAGTAAATCAACCATGCTATCCAAAATTTCTAACTGAACTCGTTGAAGATTTTCCAAATCTTCGGGCTTTCTAAAGAATCTTAATTCTGGCTTTCTTCTCATCAAACCTAAACCAGAACATGGAGCATCTACCAAGATACGATCAAATTTAGTATTGAGTAGATCCTTTGCTTTTCTCGCATCAACAGCACCCGTACTAATAATATCGCCATAGCCCATTCTTTGACCGTTATCACGAACTAATTTAGTTTTATGCTTATGAATATCTAAAGCAACTACCTCACCGTCTTTTAAATAACTAGCAATGTGAGTCGTCTTGCCTCCAGGTGCAGAGCAAGCATCCAAAACCTTGCTATCAGGCTTGATATCAAGAGCTGGTGCCACTAACATAGAGCTTTCATCTTGAATAGTGTACAAACCGTCTCTAAATTCCTGAGTATCTACTAAGTTACCACTCTTACAAATTAACCCCACCGAAGAAATTTTACTTGGTGAAACATCAAAGCCCTTTTTATCCAAAATTTCCTTTAAATCAGCAACAGTTGTCTTATTAGTGTTAACTCGAATAGAAATATGTGAAGGTTGATTGATTGAACCTAAGATTTCCTTAGCCTTGGCCTTGCCTTGTTGATCAATAAATAAATCCACTAGCCAGCGAGGTACACTGTTACGCAAACTTAGGTCGTAGACAGAGTCGCTCTTAGGCAGTTCTTTATAGCCATGACGTTGATAATTTCTCAAAACGGCATTTACTAAATTACCAGCCCCACGTCCAGCTTTTTGTTTAGCTATTTCAGTTGATTCATTTAAAACTGCATGGGCTGGTATCTTGTCTAAAAATTGTAATTGATAAATGGCGCTCATCAATAACAAATCAAGCCATAGTTCAACTTTTTTATCCTTATCTTGTAAATAAGGTTTCAATTGGTACTCTAAAACGTACTTATGTTGAATTACACCATAGACAATATTAGTCATTAAACGACTGTCAGCATCTGATAAATCAGAATTCTGAAGTAAGTTGTTAATTTCAATATTTGAATATGCTTTATTTTGGAAAACTCTAGTTAGAGCTATAACTGCTAATGCTCGAGGATTATTTTTCATCGATTATTTGTTGTCCTTTTTTAAGATCTTTGCCTAAACCATTCATGTAGTTGGCAATATCCATAATTTTTTTACCGGCTGGTTGAATACGTTTGATTGAAAGTCCCTTTTTATCGCCAGCAACGATCACCAAACGCTTTTTGCCTAGGTCATAAATACTACCAGTTGGTAATTGCGTATCAATTGTTTCTACTTCAGTCTGATAGAGCTTAGTTCTTTGTCCATTTAACATCACCCAAGCACCTGGATCAGGACTCAAAGCTCTGATTTGATTAAAAATCGTTTCAGCGGGTTTGGTAAAGTCCAAATGTTCCTGATCTTTAGTAATATTAGGCGAGAAAACTACCTTTTCAGGATCTTGCTTGATCGGTTTAATATCACCACTCAAGATCTTAGGAATAGTATCAAGCAACAATTCACGTCCAACTATTGCTAATTTTTCAAACAAACTACCGTTATCATCAGTCTTTTCAATCGTTAGTTTCTCTTGACTGATGATATCGCCAGCGTCCATCCCTTTAACCATATACATAATGGTAATACCAGTCTCTTTGTCGCCATTGAGTAACGACCATTGAATTGGAGCTCCACCACGGTACTTTGGTAGTAGTGATCCATGGACGTTGATAGCGGCCACTTTGGCAGAATTCAAAAATGAAGTTGGTAAAAATTGGCCGTATGCAGCCGTAATAATTAAGTCCGCTTGCAGTTCCTTTAATTCAGCCACCTCTGGACTACCAGATAACTTGGCTGGTTGAAAAAGTTTAATATGCTCATCTTCAGCAATTAATTTAACCGGACTTTTTTGTAGCTTTTGCTTCCGACCAACTGGCTTATCTGGTTGAGTTACCGCTGCAATTATGTCATAACCTTCCTTAAGAAGTCCCCGAAATACCGTTGCGGAAAATTCTGGTGTTCCTAAAAATATAACTTTTGTCATTAAATCACCCTTTAATCTATATGTTGTGGTTCATTATCAATTGCAATCGTAAATCCTTTTTTGGCATCCGCCTGGGTCTCATTTAAAATTTCTAGTAATTTGTCATGCAATTTTGGTTCATGCTTATATTTTACAATAATTTGATAATAATATTTGTTTTGTTTACGTGAAATCATCGTGGGACTAGGACCAAGTAAGATAGCATCTTTAGACAGAGCTGTTTGTAACTGTTTCTTTAACCAATAACTCTGTTTCAATGTCTGACCTTCGTCTTTATTAGCCACACTGATCAAGGTTGTAAAATAATACGGCGTGTAATTGGATTGATGGCGGAGATACATTTCCTGTTTGAAAAATGTCTCGTAATCTTGCTTGGCGGCGTCCTTGATAGCATAGTGATCTGGATTAAAGGTCTGAATAACCACACGACCAGTCTTTTTAGCTCGACCCGCACGACCACTAACTTGTGTCAACAGTTGAAAGGTCCGCTCACTAGCCCTAAAATCAGCCAAACTCAAAGTGGTATCGGCATTGATTACACCAACTAAAGTAACATCTGGAAAATCCAACCCTTTAGCAATCATCTGTGTTCCTAATAGAATATCAGCTTGATGACTGCCAAATTTTTGAAGAATCTTAGCATGTGCGCCCTTTCTTCTAGTCGTATCAACATCCATTCTCAAAACTCGTGCTTCGGGAAATAGATCATTTAATTGCTGTTCAATATTTTGTGTGCCGGTTCCATAAAAACCAATTTTTTTACTTCTACAGTTAGGACAACTATTAGGAACAGGTTCTTCGTGACCACAATAGTGACACTTCATTTTGCCGAGATCCTTATGGTAAGTCAACGAAACATCACAATTTGGACACTTCAAGACAAATCCACACTCTCGACACATCATAAATGAAGAATATCCACGTCTATTTAACAAAATAATTGCTTGATCATGATTTTCTAGAGTTGCTTGCAAATTATTTTTCAATACTGGCGAAAAGTCACCTTTGATGGATGAATTTTCAGCGTCACGCATATCCACTATCTGTACATGTGGCAAATTCTGATTATTGATCCGTTTTTTCATCCTGATCAAGTGATAAACACCCTTTTCAGCTCGTGCTCTTGACTCCAGAGATGGTGTTGCACTTCCCAAGACAACGGGACAATGGTTAACTTTTGAACGCCACAACGCTACGTCACGAGCATTATAGCGTGGATTATCATCTTGTTTATAACTTGCTTCATGTTCCTCATCAATAATAATCAAGCCAATTCTTTGCAACGGGGCAAAAACGGCGCTCCGAGCTCCAACGACTACTTTAACATCTCCATTTTCAATTCTAGTCCACTCATCATATCGCTCACCACTGGACAAACCACTGTGTAAAACGGCTACTTGATTGCCAAAGCGGCCTACCACACGATTGACCATTTGTGGAGTTAAGGAAATCTCTGGAACTAACATTAAAGCTGTTTTATCTTGTTGCAAAGCTTTTTCAATTGTCTGTAAATAAACTTCGGTTTTTCCACTACCAGTAACACCTTCAATTAAAAAAGTTTCTGGCTGTTCCCTACTGATAGCCTGACCAATTTGATCAACAGCCACTTGTTGCTCATCAGTTAATTCTAACTTTGTAGTCTTTTCAGGATTAATTCCTTCCGGCTTACGTAATTTAGTTACCTCAACAATTTTTAACAACTTATTTTTTTCAGCCGTCTTTATTGCAGAACGTGCTATTCCAAAATTTTTCTGAAGCTCACTCATTTCAACCGGTAGATCATTTAAATGTTGTATTAAAAAATCCAATAATTTAACTTGTGATTTAGCATTCCCACGTAACTCATTTTTTGCTTCATGCAACTGAATTATATTCAAATCAGTCATAACTGCCTGACGTTTGATCTGTTGTGCCTTATTTTCGACCACATAACGAAGGTCAATTTTTTCATTCTTACGTAAACGATTGATCAAGCGAATTTGAGAATCGGTCAGAGAATTAGTGATTTCGAAAGTAGCTTGTCCTTGAAACAAATTTAAAACCTCTGGATCTGTCTTGTCCAACGGTATCGCATATTGTTTATACTTTGCGCGCATGACGCTTGGTAGCATTGTCTGCAAGCATGAGATTTGAAAAGAATAAGTCTTATCAGCTAACCAATACGAAAGTTGCAACATTTCATTAGATAAAACTGGCTTCAAATCAATCACACGTGAAATTGGTTTCAATTTTCCCTTGAAATCACTTTGATCCTTAGTTTTCATGACAAAACCTTGAATCTTCCTCTTGCCACGTCCAAATGGTACCTCGACACGCATCCCTGGAACCACTACATCATTCAGTGCTTCAGGAATTGAATATTCAAATGGTCTATTTGTCTGCATAGTAGGTACGTCTACAATTATCTCTGCTACTGTCATAAAAACCACCCATAAAAATAAATTTCTAAAAATAAAATAAAAAAGCCTCCACTAATTCAATAATCAGTGAAGGAATGATTTATTCGTCTTCTTCTTTTTTCTCTTCTTCAATCTTTTCAGCTTCTTTTTCAAGAAGAATTGAATTAGGATCAATTTCAATTTTATCGTCAGCAATTTCTTCAAGTGCACGACCGACTGTTCTTGGTGATTCGTACTTATTTAACAATTCAATATCACCATTTTCCAATTGGTGAGCACGCTTGGCAGCTAGAACTGCTAATGAGTAACGAGAATCAACTCGATCTAAAAGTTTATCAATTGATGGATAAATAATCATATTATCAATCTCCTATTATTTTTTTATATTTATCAATTACACGCGGCACTCTTAAGTGTTCGCTTCTAATTATACCTTCTATTTTTTCAACTGCATTAGGTATTTTATCATTTACGACGGCATAGTCATAGCTTGTCATCATTTCGATTTCGTTTTTAGCTTGAACCATACGTTTGTCGATAGTCTTTTCATCATCAGTTCCACGATTAGTTATACGATCTCTTAAGCTTGTCAAATCAGGTGGTGTAAGGAAAATAAACACACCATCAGGCATTTTTTCACGAACTTGCATCGCACCATTGACTTCAATCTCCAACAAAACGTCAATTCCAGCATCTAATTTCTGATTAACGTATTTTAGTGGTGTTCCATAATAGTGGTCGACATACTTAGCATACTCTAACATGCCGCCATTTTTTATTTCTTCTTCAAATTCCTCATTTGTTCGGAAATAGTAATCGACTCCATCGACTTCTCCAGGTCTCATTTGACGAGTAGTCATTGAAACAGAATAATCAAACTTGATTGATGAATTCTTCAGCATAGCTTTTCTAACGGTTCCTTTACCTACTCCTGATGGACCTGATAAAACGATTAACATTCCCCTTGTTGACATAATTAAATTATCCCTACTATCTATATAATATGGTATCTATCATGCAATAAAATCATATGATTTTCAAGGCTTTAAAACTTGTCAACACAAAAAAATTTAAGGAAATCAAAAAATAGAGTTGCTCTTTCGAACAAAGGTTCGTATAATAAAGATACAAACAAGTGTTCGGGGGATTTAAAAATGCAAGCAAAACAAGCATACAATCGTTTCACTACAAATTTAATCAATAATACCACTAACTTTATTAACAATAATTTTGATTTTAACATTGACAGTAATAAACAACTTCAAATTAAACAAATGCCTTTAATGCAATTAGAACTTTTCGCAGAACAGAGTTTTCAAAAAAAATCTTCTGTCATTATTACAATGTTAAACGATGAACGGTTTCAAGGCAAATTTATTTCACGAGTTAATCAAAATAAATACGTTTTTAAGGTAAGCGACGCCTTCTTTGAAATTGTTACACTCGATCGAATTAAATCAATTAATCTAGTCTAGTCGCTTCTGTTCGCCTTCAGCCAATTCTAATAATTCCTGCGCATGTTTTCTCGTTAAATCAGTGACCTTTGTACCAGCCAACATCAATGAAATAGCTTCAATTCTTTGGAGATCGTTAAGTAATGAAACTTTTGTTTCAGTTTTATCCTTAACGGTCTCTTTTTTGATTTCAAATTGAATATCACTCATAGCTGCAACTTGTGGTAGATGCGTGATACATAAAACTTGTAAGAACTGTGAAACCTTATATATCTTATCACCAATCGCCTGAGCCACACGACCACTGACACCAGTATCTATTTCGTCAAATACAATCGTCTCAACATTCATCTTTTCGGCGATAATAGCTTCAAAAGCCAAGATCACACGTGACAATTCACCACCAGAAGCTACCTTAACTAATGGCTTATAATCTTCACCAACATTAGTTTTTAAATTGAATTGGATTTGATCGATACCTTTATTTGATAAATTATCATCATCCAAGGATCTAAATGAAACGTCAAATTTAGCATCCGGCATATAGAGGTCCTTTAATTGATGATTAATTGATTTTTCTAATGCTGTTGCCGTTTTATGACGCTTTTTAGACAAAGATTTGCCTAATTCTAATAAATTAGCTTGAGCCTGCGCAATTTCTTGGGTTAATTTATCTTCAGTATCATCGTCTATATCAATCTTTTTTAATTCGTCGTGTGCTTTTTTATCAAATTCGATTACTTCATCTAAGGTAGGACCATACTTCTTTTTTAAATTATCCAAAGTTATCAGACGTTTTTGAATATTGTCTAAACGATTCTCGTCAAAATCCAAATTCTCCAATTGATCAGCAATCGTTGCGGCATTATCTTGCAATTGATAATAAGCCCCGTTGACGGAATCATACAATTCCTTATACGACTTATCGTAATCCATAATTTCTTCTAATTGATTCCGAACATTACCGAGCGCATCGACTACACCGACATTATTCTCAGATAATCCACGATAACTTTCCTGAAGTGCAGAGCTGATTTTTTCAAAGTTAGATAATTGATTCTTTTCATCCTCTAGCTTATCATCCTCGCCCTCTGTAACCTGAGCACTGTCAATATCTTCGATTTGAAATTTAAGCATGTCGATTCGTTGCGCTAAATTCTGTGAATTCTTTTGAATCATCCTTAAACGACTCTTTTTAGCTTGATAGGTCTCAAAGATTCGACCATATTCGACTAGATCCTGTTGAAATCCATCGTCAGCAAATCGATCCAAAATATTAATATGATTTTCCTCGTCTAATAATTCTTGCTGCTGATTTTGACCGTGAATTTCGACTAAAAATTTCCCTACTTGTCGTAAAACATTCGTCTTAACTAATTCATTATTAAGTCGACAAACATTTCGTCCCTTACGATTAATTTCTCGCTTAATGATAATCTGATTGTCATCGTGGACAATTCCATACTCGTCTAAAATAGCAAAAATAGGACTACTTGATCTAACTTCAAATAGTCCCTGCACATTTAATTGTTCTTGTCCCGTTCTAATAAAATCAATTGAGGACCTGCTCCCCACTAATAAGCCTAAGGCGTCGATAATAATTGATTTACCTGCCCCAGTCTCACCAGTTAAAGCCGTCATCCCACTTTTGAAATCAATTTGAAGTTTATTGATGATTGCAAAATTATTGATTATTAGTTTTTTTAGCATTATCTCACCTATTTATTAAGATTTGCATATGCTGCTTCCATGGTCTTTTCAACTGAAACGCTATCCAAAATTTTACCTGCTTGTTTTTGTTCAGGCTTTTGAATATGCATCAAAAATTCAATATTGCCTTCTCCACCTTTGATGGGAGAAAAGTCTAATCCAGAAACGATAAAACCGGCTTCTTTAGCAAAATTAGTAATTTTTTCTAAGACCATTTTATGTACTTTATGATCACGGACAATTCCGTGTTTACCAACATTTTCTGGTCCAGCTTCGAATTGAGGTTTAATTAAACAAACAGCATCAGAACCAGGCAAGATAATATTAAACATTGGTGGCAAAATTAACTCTAAGGAAATAAATGACACATCTGTCATCGCAAATTGAGGTAGTCCTTCATGAAAATCATCGGGTTTACTGTAGCGGAAATTTACCCGTTCCATGACCACGACACGATCGTCTTTGCGCAATTTCCAAGCTAGTTGATTATAGCCTACATCCAAGGCGTAAACTTTTTGAGCACCATTTTGTAAAGCCACGTCAGTAAAACCACCAGTTGAAGAACCAATATCCAAACAAATCTTATCTGTCAGATCAATATCAAACGACTTCAAAGCTTTTTCTAGTTTATAGCCGCCACGACTGACGTACTTACTGTGGGCGTTTTTTGCCAAGTGAAAAATCGTATCCGGATCGACCTTTTCACCAGGTTTATCAAAGCGCAAGTTATCTTGATTATAAACTTCTCCCGCCATGACTGAGCGCTTTGCCTGCTCACGAGATTCAAATAAATTCTGTTCAACTAATAAAACATCAATTCTTTTTTTTGCCAATATGTGTCACCTATTCTTTGAAATAATCTAAAAAGCTTACCAATAAGTTCTTATCAAATTCAGTTTCCTTCAAAACAGAATTCAAGGCATCTTTTACCAAATCATTCAATTTTGTCTTTGTAGCTTCTTTACCAATCAAATTAGGAAAAGTATTTTTAGAGTTATCTTCCCCGTCATCAGCATCATTTAGGTCATCTTTTAATTGAAAAGCTAGACCAATATCATTAGCGTATTGAACTAAACGAGATGACAATTCATGATTAGCGCAAAATGCACCAATTGTAACTGCCGCTGTAATTAAATCGGCGGTTTTTTCTTTATGCAAAGTTGTTAATTCTTCTTCATTAAGAACTTTATTTTCCATAGTAATATCAGTCATTTGACCAGCAACCATACCCATGGGACCAGCATTGTGAGCTAAAATTCTAACGGCTGCCATACGTTTATCAGTATCCAAACTAGATTTAGCAATCCAATAAAAAGCCTGTGTCAACAATCCATCACCAGCCAAAACAGCTGGACCAACACCAAATTTTTTGTGATTTGCCAACTTACCCCGACGGTAATCAGAATCATCCATCTCTGGTAGATCATCATGGATCAAAGAGTAAGTATGCACTAATTCAATAGCTCCAGCTATATCATACATTTTTGATAAATTCTCTTGTTTAATACCACAAGAATAAGCTACGGCTAAAAACAACATTGGGCGAACTCTCTTACCACCTGCATCCAATGAATAAAGCATTGCATCTCTTAAGGTATCTTGTTTTATTTCTGTTCTTAACTTAGTATCTAAAAATTTATTGAAATCGGGTAACACTTGTTCACAAAAATCAGAGAAATTCTTTATTTCCATAATTAATCCTGATCCTTATCTTGATCTTTTTTAATATTGATCTCTTCGCCATCTTTAATCATAACTTTTGTAACAGTTTCCTCAGCATCACTGAGTGTCTTTTCTAGTTCTTTACTTAAAGTTACGCCTTTTTTAAATTTTTCCATGGCTTCTTCTAATGGAACATTACCCGATTCAAGATTGGTTACAATTGCTTCTAGATCAGCAAGATTTTCTTCAAAAGTTTTTTTCTTCTCAGCCATTCTTATCCTCACTTACTTCTTTGGTTACTAGCTTGACGTTACCATTTTTAACTCTCAGGTCAACCTCTTGGTCAACTTGATAATCTGTCACATCTCGTAAAACTTTACCCGATTTATCCACCGGAATCGCAAAACCACGGCTTAAAGTCTTAAGGGGGCTCAGAGAATCTAAACTAGCAACCTCACTATTAAATATATTACGATTTTTATTGATAACTTTGTTCACATTATTAATCAAAATCTGATATAAACGATTGACTTGATTCCCATAACTGTAGATTTGATCTCTGGGAGATGACTGTACCAAACGGTTAGCATATTGAATCAATTCTGTTTTAGATCTACTCAATGAGTTTGCAAAATTTTGTTGAAGTTTATCCTGTAAGTAGTCAACCTTTTGAAGATACACTTCGTATATTCGCTCAGGATGCTGTAAAAATACATTCTTAGCTAAAGAATCGACTCTATCCTTATAGTTACCAATAATCTTAGTTTGAGCATTGTAGAGCCTCATATTAAGATCCTGCAAATGAGCCAGGACATCTCGTAAAACAGGCGTAGCTAATTCAGCAGCAGCTGTTGGTGTGGCAGCTCTTAAATCAGCAACTAAATCAGCAATCGTAGTATCAGTCTCATGACCAACTGAACTAATAACCGGAATTTTACTTTGAACAATTGCTTGTGCAACGATCTCTTCATTAAAAGGCCACAGATCTTCAATCGAACCACCGCCACGACCAATAATAATTGTATCGTAATTTCCGTTCTCATTGATTCGTTCAAGTTGTTTAACAATCGTTGGTGCTGCCTCTTGTCCTTGAACCTGAGCAGGATACAAGACGATTTGAACTATTGGGAAACGTCTTTGTACTGTTGTCATAATATCATGAATAACCGCTCCGGACTGACTAGTAACCACTGCAATTCGTTTAGGAAATTGAGGGATCGCTTTTTTAGGCAAATCAAAGACACCCTGTTGTGCCAGTTTCTTTTTTAATTGCTCAAAAGCTAAATATAACGCTCCTAACCCGTCAGGTTCCATTGATTCCACATAAATCTGATAAGAACCACTCGGTTCATAAAGTGAAATTCTTCCTTTGACGAGAACTTTCATTCCTTCTTCGGGCTGAAATTTAACTTTACTAAAATTAGACTTAAACATAATTGCTGAAATCTTAGCTTTATCATCTTTTAATGAAAAATATTGATGGGCATTAGGACGCATTCGGAAATTGGATATCTCGCCCATCAAATAGACGTGTCCCAAATAAGGGTCCACGTCAAATTTTCTCTTCAAGTATTGTGTTAAAGCTGTAACGGTTAAATACTGTTCATTATCCATTTGCCCTGCCTTCGGCTAATTCGATCACTTGATCTACTAATGCAGTGATGGTCATTGGACCAACCCCACCGGGAACTGGAGTAATCATTGAAACCTTGTCTTTAACATCTTCAAAATCGACGTCACCACAAAGTTTCCCCTGATCGTCTCGGTCCATTCCAACATCGACTACAATTGCTTGATCTTTTACGTAATCTTTCTTGATAAATTTAGCTTGCCCAATGGCAACTACCAATACATCAGCCTTACTTGTTATTTCTTTGAGGTTCTTAGTATGAGAATGTGTGATTGTTACGGTAGCATTTCGATCCAACATTAATGCAGCAGTCGGTTTACCTACAATATTGCTTCGACCAACAATTACAACATTTTTTCCATCAAGGTCGACATTATAATGATCCAACATCATTAAAATACCTGAAGCAGTTGCTGGCTTAGTCAAAGGTGTTCCAATCCATAGATTTCCAACACTGATTGGTGTGAAACCATCGACATCTTTTCTAGGATCGATTGCTTCAATGACCTTGTCCTCATCAATATGATCAGGAACGGGTAATTGCACAATAAATCCATCAATTGTCGAATCGTTGTTTAATTCAGAAATTTTTTCCAATAATTCTTGTTCAGTAACGGTGGCATCGAAATGAATAAGTTGAAAATTGATTCCTAATTTTTCTGCGCGACGTTTTTTATTACGAACATACACTGCACTGGCACTGTTGTCCCCAACTAAAATTACGGCAAGTCCTGGCGTAACACTCTTCTTCTTGAGTGCCGCCACTCTTTGAGTCATAGTTTCGTCTAAAGCTGCTGCTACTTTTTTACCCTCTAATAATTCCATACTAATCACCATAAAAAGGCTGGCAAAAAATCACCAGCCTTACCCTTCTACAAAATTAGATAAAATACCATTAATGAAGGACTTTGAGTCCTTGTCGCCAAAATCACTAGCTATTTCAATTGCCTCATCAATAGCTACCTTTTTTGGTACTTCCAAACTGTTTTCCATTTCAAATAACCCGACACGTAAAATTGTACGGTCAATTCTTGACAATCGTTGCACAGTCCATTTGTTTTTCAAATGAACCGCAATTTTTTTATCAAGGTCATCTTGGTGTTCAATTACACCTGAAACTAAGAATGTCAAATAATCCGGAACGCTTTCCGTAGCTAAATCGCATAATTGCATGGTAGAAGAAATAGCTTCTTGCGGCGTATCCTGAGTAGTTTCAATAGAAAATAGTGATTGAACTGCGAGTTCTCTGATCTTATGTCTACTTATCACTAGTTTTATTCCTTTTTATCTGTTGTTACACGTTCTATTTCGCCAGTTTCCTTTTTAGCGATCAATCCTACAACATGTACATTAATTTCACTCAAGTCTAAATCGGTCATGAATTCAAGTTGTTCAATGGCTGATTTTTGGATCTCCAATGAAACTTTAGGGATCGAGACGCCATAGTCTAAATATACGTAAACATTAGCAGATATTTGATCATCATTAAATGATACGTCTACACCCTTGCCGTGATTGATAATGCCAAAGAGTGAATCAATTCGATTAGAAATTGTTCCACGCATTTCTACGACACCATCAACTTGGTTCGTGGCGATTCCAAGCAGGATTTCAATAACTTGATGTGATATTTCAACATTACCGTTTATTTTTCCACTATCTTGTTGTAGAGAAACATATTTTTGTTCAGCCATAAACTTATCTCCATAATCAGTTATTAATTAGCACGTGAAATGTAAGTACCATCTTGCGTATTAATAGTTAACATATCGCCTTCATTGACGAAGAATGGTACTTGCACAACTAAGCCTGTTTCCATTGTTGCTGGTTTTGAACCACCGGATTGTGTGTCACCCTTGATTGAAGCTTCTGTTTCTACAACTTTAAGATCAACTGTATTGGGAACATCTACACCAAGCGTTTCGCCACCGTACATTACAACACTGACTTCCATATTTTCTTTCAAATATTTCAATTCGTCTCTAATTTCATCACCAGGTAATGAAAGTTGTTCATATGTTGTTGTATCCATGAAGACATAATTGTCGCCATCAGCATATAGATATTGCATCTTTTTGTTTTCAATGTTAGCCTTTTCAACTTTAGCAGTTGATCTGAAAGTCATTTCTTGAACGGCACCTGTTCTTAAGTTCTTTAACTTTGAACGAACAAAAGCACTACCCTTACCTGGTTTTACATGCTGAAACTCAACAACACGCCAGATACCATCTTTTACTTCAATTGTTAAACCATTTTTAAATTCGTTTACTGAAATTGACATTTTTTTCTCCTTGGTTAATTAAATTCATCCTACAAAACACTATACATTATCTTACCAATATTTCGGGGTTAATGGCAATAACTCATACTTATTATATAAAAAAAAGAGGAACATTGTCCTCTTCTTCATCAATATATTAATATACTGAAACTTTCTTCTTGTCTTTGCCAAGTCTTTCAAACTTAACAACGCCATCTGTAAGAGCGAACAATGTATCGTCGCTACCACGACCAACATTAGCACCAGGATGAACCTTTGTACCACGTTGTCTATAAATAATTGCACCAGCAGTGATAGCTTGGCCATCAGCACGCTTTGCACCTAGTCTACGACCAGCAGAATTACGGCCGTTGGCAGTTGATCCACCACCCTTATGGTGAGAGAAAAATTGTAAATTCATTTTAAGCATGAAGTTTACCTCCTAATCAAGATCTATTTTATTTTTTTGTGCCTGAACTTCAATGTTTTTAGGATAGCTACCTTCGATATCTTTCAATATCCAAAATAAATTATCCAATAATAAAGCCGTATCATGGGATACTTCTTTATCAAACTGGCAACCAAGATGGCCACCGTTGACTTCATCTATGACGACTTGAGGACTAGCCTCAGTAAGTTTCTCCAGATTGTTGATGGTTCCAATTGTCACTGCGGAAACAGCGGCACAAACCAAATCCTGACCGTATGGTCCCGAATCGGCATGTCCTTTGATTAGGAAAGAATCGATCACTTGCTCTGAATTACGATGGAAACTTGCCTTTATCATAATTAAGCCTTGATACTATCGATAAGTACCTTTGTATATGGTTGACGGTGACCTGTCTTTGTATGTGAATGCTTCTTAGGTTTGTACTTGTAAGTAACAACTTTCTTTTCCTTACCTTGCTTTTCAACCTTACCAGAAACAGTTGCGCCCTCAACTACAGGACTACCAACTTTAACACTTTTACCATCAGAAACGAGGATTACATCATCAAATGTAACAGCGTCCCCTTCTTTGACATCAAGTTTTTCAACATAAATTGAAGAATTTTCTTCAACCTTATATTGCTTACCACCAGTTTTAATAATTGCGTACATAAGCGTACACTCCCTTCTAAGACTCGCCAACTAGGTGCACTAAGCTTAAACCTAGTTTTGAGCGGTTGTAGATGCAATAGCGATTGCAACTAATAAAATATAGCAAATTTCACATACTTTTTCAACTATCTACCATGATTTTTTTACTTGGACTACGTTTTTGTCTTACCCAAACATAAATTAAAATGATGATTCCAACTAGATTGATTGCCAACATCAAGATGCCTAATGGAGTATAACTTGAATGAATCTCAATAATATTCCTGTTTGGCTGCGTTCGAATTTGTACCGTGCCACGCTTGGAATTCTTTACCCGAACCTTTTCATTATTGATAGTAACGTTTATTCCAGCATAATTTTGAACAGGAATATCCATTGTAACAGCCTTCGGATTATAATATTGAACCCAATACTCATTTTTCTTCGTAAAAAATTGAATCTCTTGGGATTGTCCATTAATCAAAAATTGATTATTAGTGGTGGCTGCTTGATCATGATAATTTACTACATATTTTTTATAATCAATTTTCTCATGTAGATTCATCGGCGAAGTTGTTTGTAAATCCTTAGCTTGTAAAAAGTTTCCATATCCTAATCCCAATATTGCTACTAATAGAATCAATAATCGCAATATAACTGGGCTTTCCTGAAATAACATTAAGATAACCCTTATTCCAACAACAATGACGAAAAGACTAAAAATCATCTGGAATGATAAATTTAAGCGACTTAAATTAATTCCCTTTATATTGATTCCAAATAATAACAAATACGTTAACGGAATCAATTCTAAAATAATTATTTTGTAACTGAATGTCCCTGTCCAAAAAATAAACAACAACAATAGAACAAAAAGGATTGCGATCGCTAACAATAAATACTGATTAGCCAATTGTAAATGCATCCCGTTGAACCACTTAATAAAATTGAATTTAGCATAATCTGCTTGAATCAATTTCTTTGTTACTTGATCTTCAAGCATAACGCCCCAAAATCCTACAGTTAAAACTCCCGTCAACAATCCACTTTTTAGAATTTGTAAAAACCATTTTTTAAAATACTCTACAGAGTGTGTTTGTCGATTAAAAAATAGAATAATTGGCATCGGCAATATCGTTAAAAGTACACCCAAAGATACGATTGGGCTTGTCCAAATAATCAATGAAAGCCCTAAAGCAAATGTTAACCATTTTTTTGAATGTAAACTAAAAATTTGATAAATCCCAAAATAAACCATTGGCAAAAATATTAAGACTAAATAGTTTTCCAGTCTTTGTTCCTGATAGACCAAAAAGAATCTATTCAATGAAAAAGTATAAAAAGCTGAAAATAACAATGCTTCAAAAGTATTGTGTGAAAACTTTTTCATATAATAATAGGCACTCAAAGACGTTAAGTAGGTAATCACGACCATAAAGAGTAAAAAGCCAGCTAACAGATTTTGGCTCAAAAATAAAGCTCCGGGTAAAATCGTTAACCACGGACTATATAGATTCAATAAACTACCTGAATGATTCCAGTAATCAAAATTAATTGGCGTTGAAATATCTTCTAGGCTTTTAATGTGAGCAATGTTAAAGATCATTGTGTCCGTGATAGCAGTATTTCTGAAAAAAACAAATACATAAAATAAGCTAAATATTAAAAATATTATTCCTAAAATAATTTTTTTCCAAGAATTACTCGACATGCTTACCTCCTTTTATAGGATTTTTTAATAATTATACTAAAAAAGGACTGTGAAGAGTTCATTCAACACAATCCTTTAGAATATTCTTTTTCAATAAATTGGTAATGTCGTCATAACCATGTGTCCGATGATCAAAAAGAAAAATAGCGTTGCTAAAACTAGTTTACCACTGCTAAGTTTCAATCTTCTGATTACGCTCGTTATTAGTATCAAAGCAATAATTAACCCGATACCAATTAAAATCCCCATTAAATTACTAATAATCGCCTTTTGCGTTAAAAACGCTGCTATGACATCAATCAAAATGAAAGCAATTGTAATAACAAATGAAAACTTCCTTTTCAAATCGCCCACCTCTAAAATCCTAAACACCCAAAAAGGCGCTTAAATTTAAGCACAACAGCTTTATTATAAAGGCGGTATTTATTAATTGCAATATATTTTTTTATAACTTATATGATTGCCAAGGCAGATCTTTAGGATAACGATAATTAATTACTGAGACACTTTTGAGATCATCTGCGTCCAATTCCAATACTAAACGATCATCGTCATACGCAGGCCACTCGTATTTTATCTCTTCATTATAGGGCTTTCCATTTTCAATAAATTCTCTCAAAAGCTGTGTGATATAAGTCTGATTTTTTCGATAATCAATTTTTAATTCATTTGTTGGCCGATTCAAATAAGCTACGATACCACCATGCTTACCCTCCTCTACTTTGACGTAATTACAATATACTTCAGCATCGCTATTTTTCGTCAACAGTTCTGCTAACCTTCGAGCAGGTAAGGCATACATTGCCGTACCTAACATTTCGATCAAAGCAGCTTTAGAATCTGGTTCATGTAATAATTCCTTTTTAAAAATTGGCGCATTCTTTCCAAATAAATCAGGAAGGACTTGCCCTTCAATTTTCTCTTGATCCATATCCTCAAAAAATTTCAATTCGTTGCTACCCGCTGAAATCAAACTCTTAAAGCCTGTTTTTTTAACACGTGCTATTAATTTTTCCTGCCAATCATCAGAAATCAGATCCTGGTCGATTACCGGTCCAAACCAATTTGTAGCAAAATGATCTTCCAAAGCTTTTTCTTGAACTAATTGTAACCCATCATCAGTTAGGTTGAATAAGTCTTTACTCGATTTAATATTATTAGCTCGGCAAACTCTTTTAACAACCGCATCGGCGGTTTTCGAATCACGAATTGTCTGAACTCCCCCAGAGAAAAGAATAACTTTCTTGACCCGATCTAAAATACTGGAGTTTGATGCCATCAAAGCCGCAATAGACTTGGCACCAGCTGATAGACCTATCAAATTAATATTCTCTACATCTCCACCGAAACTTTTAGCATTGTCAATTACCCATTGAATACACATCAACTGATCTGACATACCAACGTTAGTATCGCCGCCATCAATCTTACCCCAACCAAATAACCCAAGACGGTAGTTAGGAACAACGTGGACAACTCCTTGGTGGTCTAGCCAAGACATTTGTTTTTGATAATTCCCTCCTGTAGTAAAACCTCCACCAAAGAATTCAATTACAATAGGATAATGTCCCTCAACATTAGGTGTACAAATATCTAAATTCAAACAATTTTCACCAAAACGAATTTTACTGTCGTTTTGCTTCAAGGCCTCATTTTGCATTGGTTGAATCCCGTTGTGTACTGCATACTGGAGCTTATTGATTTCATTTTTACCAAACTTAGTAATGGAGAACTCCTCAGCCCGCTTAAACCTGCGACCGTAACCAAAAGGAATCCCCAAAAAATCAAGATGATGATGATCAACAATTCCTTGATACGTACCAGTTGTAGTTTTTATAATCTTCTTCATCAAATAAACCCCCAATGAACGAAATATCAATTTAATTAATATTCTAAACCAATATTATTTTTCTACAAGAATTTAATGTAACCATTTTTACAAGAAAGCTATATAAAAATATTCATAAATTACCTTGTTTAGTTATTTAACCTTGTATATAATTTCAGAGATATGCTTTTAAGGGAGAGGAATTTTATGGTATTAACAGATGCACAAAAACGTGCCAATGAAAAATGGCATAAGAATCACCGTGAACGTGCCAATTATATTGCAATGCGTTCATCAGCTAGAAGTTTTATTAGAAAAAAATCAACTATTGACGATTTAGAGGAACTACAAGAAATAATCGATGGACGAAAAAAAGAACTTGCCAAATCATTAAATGACTAGATTTAGCTAATGTATGCCCTTACATTATAAAGATGTGTTTTTCCTGTAAAAAGTAAGACATATGTTTATATCAAATTTTATTTTTCTGATATAATTTATTTGTGGATGAGGTTAAGGAAGCCCTGTCCAGTAAGTGTTTTGTCCAGATGCTGATGACATTAAAAGCTGCAATTATTTCGGAGATGAAGATTATGAAATTGATAATTAGAATCAAGTCATTATTAAAAACCGAAAAAAACGATGCTTCCACACAAGATCGAGAAGTACTTTCTGAATTAGAGTCAGAAAATAAACCTTTCTTGTCCGGTAAGTAATGTTATTCAGTAAATTATTATTAGGGATGGTTCACTTAATTTATAAGTGAGCCTTTTTTTATATCAAAATTTTTCAGTTATCATCAAAATTACATTGACATCAACTCTATACTTTCACTATAATAGTAAAAGTGATGTCACAGTGGCTCAGTTGGATAGAGCAACGGTCTTCTAAACCGTAGGTCGTGAGTTCGAATCTCACCTGTGGCATAATAATACAATTTTAGAATGATTCTAAATACTTAAAGCAATTCATGATTGTTGTTAAATCAACGATTATGAATTGCTTTTTGTTTAAACATTTTAACCAATTCTAATTTTTTATATCTTTGTTCCACAACTTGCCCACAAAATTAATTATGCCTCTAAAAAATTTAAATTAATGATTGCAAGTTAAAGTACTTTTCACTATAATAGTACGAGTGATGTCACAGTGGCTCAGTTGGATAGAGCAACGGTCTTCTAAACCGTAGGTCGTGAGTTCGAATCTCACCTGTGACATTTTTTTATACTCTAAAAGTCGTCAGAATAAATTCTGGCGGCTTTTTTTATTAATAAAAATTAATTTTTAGATCAAAAAAAGACCCTTTCAAGAAGAAAGGATCTTTCCTTATTCATCGTTGAGGATAGAATTGCAACTTTCGTTGCTCATTTAATATATCATCTATCAACTAAAAAATCTTTATTTTAAAAGATACGTAAAAAAGTTGTAATAAATGATTAATATTGAATATAATTCTGATTACCCCAATTTCAATAATTTATTCATAGCTTCTTCAATTGACTTACCGCATGCAGAAACCCGAGTGTTTTTCTTATCGAATACGGTAAACAACTGACGTTTAGTATCTAAAGTCACTTTATATCTCATATTGCTTACCTCCAATTATTTGAATCCTAATTATACACCCATAAACAAAAAATACAATGAAATCAACTTAAAAAATATAATTATTATTCTATTTGAAAAATAATTCCTTACATGCATTGGCAATAGCAATTTTAACGTGCTCGAATGTTAACCCACCTTGGATATAAATGATGTATGGAGCACGCATAGGACCATCACATGAAAATTCAATACTAGCTCCTGAAACAAAAGTTCCGGCAGCCATAACAACTTTATCCTCATATCCAGACATTTCACTTGGTACTGGTAAAACATTGGAATCGATTGGTGAAAACTTCTGTACCATTTCAGCAAATTTGACCATTTTATCGGGATCGTTAAACTCAATAGTTTGAATCAAATCTGTCCGGTCAGCATCCCACTTAGGTGAAACGTTTAATCCTAATTTCTCAAAAATACCAGCTTCAAAGATGGCTCCTTTAATCGCATTGCCAGTTACTCTAGGTGCTAAGAAAAATCCTTGGAACATCTCTGACAGACGACCAATCGTTGGCCCCTCAGAAGCTCCGATTCCAGGTGCCGTTAGTCGATAACTAGCTAGTTCTACTAGATCTTTTTTACCGACAATGTAGCCGCCGACTTTAGCTAAGCCACCACCAGCATTCTTGATCAATGAACCTGCCATAATATCAGCGCCTACTTCAGTTGGCTCGATTGTCTCTGAAAATTCTCCATAACAATTGTCGACAAAAATAATTGCATTGGAAACTGTCTTAACTTGTTTAATTATTTCAGCTATCTCTGCAACTGTGAGACTCTTTCTAACTGAATACCCGCGAGATCTTTGAATGGCAATAACTTTAGGATTTTGGTCTTTAATCTTTTTCTTCATTAAATCAAAATCGACTTGATCTCCATTCATCTTTACATAGTCAAAGCCAATTTTGTAATCGATCAATGAACCACGTTTGTTCCCAGCCGTGCCGATTACTTCTTGCATCGTATCATATGGCTCTCCAGTAACATATAAAAGATTATCTCCTGGACGTAAAAGTCCAAACAAGGCAGTTGCTAGTGTATGGGTCCCTGAAACAAATTGTGGACGTACCAAAGCAGCTTCAGTTTTAAATACATCAGCATAAACTTGTTCTAGTTGGTCACGACCACGATCGTCATCGCCATAGCCAGTAGTTCCCAACAAACTACTCTCATCAATACTTTCCTTTCGAAAAGCCTCTAGTACCTTATTTTGGTTGTCCAAGACTTGTTCATCAATCTCCATTAACTTAGGAGCAATCATTTTATCTGTTTCCTTAATTACCTCTTTTAATTTATCTGGAAAAGCTGCATCCCATTTAGCCATGATATCCCCCTATAAATTTTTCAATCTTTTCTTCGATTGTTTTTTGATAATTATTATCATTACTGATATTATACCAATCCACATCCATCTGATTACGAAAATATGTAAATTGCCGCTTAGCAAAGTGACGAGAATTCTTTTTGATCTCTGACAGACAGCTTTCTAGAGAAGCTTTTTCTTCAAAATACGGAAACAATTCTTTATAGCCAATGGCATTTTTGGATTGGATAAAAATATCACGATGATCGAAAACATACTTTGCTTCATCCACTAATCCCAATTTAACCATTTTATCAACCCGTTGATTGATACGCTCATAAAGTTTAGGTCTATTATCTGTTAAACCAATCAAATAAAAATCAGCCCACTTATTTCCATTCTCCTGCTCCACAATTGATTTACCTGTTGTTTGATAAACTTCAATGGCTCGCATTAATCGTCGAGGATTTTCAATATCAATTTTTTCAAAAGCTTTAGGATCGTCTACCTTTAAAATCTCTTGCAGCCGTCCCAAACCCTCGTCTTCTTCAATTTTAAGCAGTCTCTGACGAATTTCTTTATTAGCCTTCATCTCTCCACCTAAATTCAAATTGTTAATCAGAGAGCTTAAATAAAAGCCTGTTCCACCTACAACAAAGGGAATCTTCTTTTGAGTATTTAATTCATTAATGATTTGTCGTGCTTTTTCTTGAAAATTCTTCACTGTATATCTTTGATCAGGATCACAAATATTTACCAAATGATGTGGAACCTCTTGTAACTCTTTAGGCGAATCCTTGGCGGTACCAATATCCAAATGTCGATAAATTTGCATCGAATCGCCCGAAATTATCTCACTATCAAACTTTTGAGCTAGTTTTAAACCCAAAGCACTTTTACCAACCGCCGTTGGTCCGACGATTGCAATAACTTTTTTCAAAAAATTACCCCACTTAATATAGTCTTTTATAGATATTTTAAAGGAAATAAGCCATAATGAGAACTAAAGACAGGAGGAAATATATTATGGCAAAAAATCAAAAACATTTACGTTTTGTTAAAGGCTTCCTTGTTGGTTCACTAACAACTGCTACAGCAGTTTATGGTGCATTGCATGCCTTTAAGAAAAAGGTTATCGAACCAGAAAACAAAGAAAGTGAACGTGTTGAGGAAAATCGTAAACGCGCTAACCGTAAGAGCCTACAAGCTCACCAAGGCTAATCTATCAATTTAATTACAAAAAATGCTGTGTCAGAAATTTTTCTGCACAGCATTTTTTTATAATTTAGTAGTCTTTTTAGTTTGACCTTCCCAATCAGAAAAGCGATCCTCTAACCACTTAACATCAGAAAAGTTCCATTTCTTCGTCAATTTGATAGCAGCACGAACACAAATATTCTTACTATCTCCGTATAAATATACAGGAAGATCAGGTCTCAATTCGCCCTCATTATACTTTAATTGCGTATAGGGAAGGTTTCTTGCACCTAGGATATGTTTTGCATCGAACGCATTTTTTTCTCTTAAATCAACAATTTGAGCTTTTCTCATTGTTTTCTCAAAGGTCTTTTGGTCAATGGAACCACCCATTTGTCTACCCTTATACCAGAAATAGAGCCATGATCCAACCCAATAGACTAAAAATCCTATTACGATAACATACAAAACTGCATTTAATACTTGCATTAACAAAAACCCCTAATCAACTTTAATCAATGAAGCAGCACCAATAACACCCGCACCGTTACCAAGACTAGCGAGTCTTAGTTCAGTAGAATCCTTGATAGTAGCAAATTCGTTTTTACGCATTGCTTTATCAACTTTGTTAAGTAAGAAATCACCAGCAGCTGAAACGCCACCACCGATAACGATATACTTCGGATTCAATGTATTGGCAATATTTCCAAGAACAAATCCAAGTGATTCACAAACATAATCAGCAACAATCATTGCTAGGTCATCATCTTTTTTAGCTAAATCGAAAACATCCTTAGCTGAAATATCTTGACCATCATCAAGCATGGCCTTTAATTCAGAAGACCCAGCATATTCAGAAGCACGATCTCTAGCTACACGAACAATCCCTGTAGCTGAAGCAATCGTTTCTAGACAACCTTTTTTACCACATGTACACATGAAACCATTAGGATCAACAGTAACATGACCAATTTCACCAGCAGCACCATTTTGTCCATGCAACAAGTGGCCGTTAGCGATGATACCACCACCAACACCAGTTCCAAGCGTTACGAAAACAACATCATTAGCATTATTACCAGCACCTTGCCATCTTTCGCCAAGAGCAGCCACATTAGCATCATTTTCAATTGTTACAGGGATTCCAGTTCCTTTTTGAATATCTCTAACTGGATAGACTGGATCTGTCCAGTTTAGGTTATAAGCACCTTTGATAGTACCCTCTTCAAAATTAATAGTACCTGGAGAACCCAAACCAATTCCATCGAATTGATCTGAACTCATGCCGTACATTTCAATATGATGATTAATTGAATCAATAATATCAGGAATAATTAATTGTCCATCAGAAAGGATATTTGTTTCAATACTCCATTTTTGTTGAATCTCACCTTTATCAGTGAGAATAGCAAATTTGATTGTTGTACCACCAAGGTCAACACCGATTAACTTTTTGTCTGTCACTTTGATCTGTCCTTTTCTTTCTTTTCTTCTTTTCTATGCTCCCGTTTTAAGACCAATTGAGCACTGATAAAAGTCTTTTTGTCGATCATTTGGCTCTCATATAACCGTTTAACTTCAATAAACATGAGCTCTATATCCCACAATCTCTTACCAACGTGAACATAGGTCCCAAATCTCTTTAATAACTGTTGAACGTCATAGAGAGTCGTAAAACTCATTCTATCATCCATAAACTACCATCCCTCTTGCGTACATGTAATAAGAAATGGCCACAATCACTACTAAAGCCAATATTCTAATTATCATTTTAGGACGCTTAATACCAGGTAAACTCAAAGCGTAGCCTAAGAAGAAACCTCCGACCGCACCACCGACGTGTCCCCAGATATTAATACTTGGCATAAATAGATCCAACAAGAGATTAATTACGATCAATCCTAGAAAACTTTTCCCGACTTCTGTCATAAACCGATTCTCACGATATATTAAAGCTAAAGATAGAAACGCTGCAAACATCCCGAAAATCGCAGTACTGGCACCTACAGAAATAGCATTTTCATTGCCAAAAGCAAAACTAGCTAAATTCCCAGTAATACCACTCAACATGTAAATCGTAAAAAAGCGCCAATGTCCGACCATCGGCTCTAATCTTTGACCAACATATAACAGTGTAAACCCATTCATGAAAATATGGAAGATACTTAGATGTAAAAATATTGGTGTAATCAAACGCCACCAATCACCAGTTTGTATACTGGAATTAGTCATTGCACCGAGAGTCATCAGTGTACTAGCATTCTGCGAACCACCAGACAGGACCTCAACTAGATATAGGCCAATAGTTACAACTAAGAGAGTCCATGTCACATAAGCATTGCTTTGTCTATTAAACATCTTATCTATCCTTATTGCTAAAAATTATTTTATCAACTGGTTTATCTAAAACATAAATTGGCCATGGTGCTTGCTCATAACATTGTTGTGATGAAGCCAAAGAAATGGTTTTAGTTGGATATTTGGCTAAGTAACGGTCAAAATAACCCGTTCCAGAACCTAAACGCTCATGCCTATCTTTAGAGAAAGCCAAACCCGGTACAATTAAAAGATCTGGCGGATCCATCAAATTATTATCATAATTTTTAGGCTCCTTACTCCCAAATGGACTTTCTTCAACTTCAGTGTCCTTAGTATATTTAACAAAGTTCATTGAGTAATCCGGAAAAGTCTTTGGAATATAGACTTCCTTTCCCATTTCAAAGCATTGATTAATAATAGGAAAAGTTGGTATCTCATCATCCATACTCAAAGTAATCCCAATACTTAATGCATTTTGAAAATCTAAATCATTAAAAAGCTGAAAATAAAGATCATTGAACTCCCTTTGAGCTTGATCAGATTTCATAAAATTATTGATGAGATCAAGCTGCTTTTTTCTAAAGCTAACTTTATCCAACTAATCACTCCCAATCCTAGTAAAAAAAAACAACAGGGATTTTAACCTGTTGTTTATTTTGTTTCACGATGCAATGTAACAGTACGTTCGCGTGGACAATATTTCTTAAGTTCAAGGCGATCGGGATTGTTACGCTTGCTCTTGTTTGTTAGATATGTACGTTCATGACATGAAGTACATTCCATTGTTATGTTTACTCTCATTATTGGAACATCCTTTCATAAATACTTAACTAAATTCAACTAATTAAATATATCATTTTTTACGGTATTTTAAAAGGTCAAATTAGGATTATTTCTGTCCCGTTAATTTATAGTAGTCCGTATAGATCTGCTTTGCAAGCAATTGAGGGTAACTTCCCTTCTCACTAGTAAGATTAGGGAAAACAATAGCCATGGCAATATTAGGATCATCATAGGGTCCAAAAGTTACCAAACTGTTAGTAACTGTTTCTGGAGGATCTGAACTAGGATTGTCAGGATTGTAATAGAATGACTGTGCAGTACCAGTCTTAGCAGCAACCTTAGGTTCAAGACTAGCTAATCTAGTAGCGGTAGTCCAATAACCACTACCGTGAACGGCAGCGTACATACCCTTTCTTACGACATCCAATTCATCATTGGTGAAACCAACTTTATTCAAGACAGATGGCTTAGTAACTGAGGTTAAAGCTCCCTTAGTTCCATCATCCTTAGTCTTTTGAATTGATTGCACAATATACGGCTTCATTCGATAACCACCGTTAGCAATAGTTGAAATATATTGTGCCATTTCAATTAAGGTATAAGCATCATAGTTACCATAAGATAAATCCAGTGCAGAACCAGTCTTTAATTGCCCACTACTATTTGTAGTAGAACCTTCAATACCAGTTGTTTCACCAGAAATATCAATCCCAGTTTTTACACCTAAGCCAAATTGGTTGAAGTATCCTCGTAATTTCGAGAAAATGTCTGAATCCATTTTAATATAAGAATGTGGCGTATATTTAGCATTAGCTTCTTTCATGGCTAAAGCCATCATATACTCATTAGATGATACTTGTAGCGCTTGAATAGCACTTAAACTGCTAAAGGTACCGACTGGATAAACTGATTTTTTAACTGATGTACCTGGCAAATAAATAGGATTATCAGCTAATGTATTATTAGTTGGTGTAATTACACCGTCCATCATCGCACCCAAGACTGTAGCACCCTTAACCGCAGAACCCATAACGAAGGTTCTATTGATAACGCCTAAAGCATCTTCAGAAGTTTTACCAGTTTGAGGATTGTTGTGAATCCCAGCCATAGCTAAAATAGCACCAGTCTTTGGATTCATTGCTACAACGTAAGCACCATCAGAGTACTGAGTAATTCCAGCTGATTTAGCAGCACTAAATTGTTCCTTCAAAGCGCTCTGAACTTGTTTTTGAAATTTAGAGTTGATAGTCAAATTAAGGTTACCACCCTTTTGACCACCATAAACAACGCTACTCTTCTTGATTTGGTTATTAGAGCCAACTTGAACTTCACGTTTACTCTTAGTACCAGAAAGAATTGATTCATAGCTCTTTTCCAAGTAACTAGTACCGACACGGTCATTTCTTGAATAACCAGAAGCAAGCATACTATTCAACTCATCATCAGGAATACCTTGTTGCTCAGTCGACACGCCACCAATGATACTTTCAATTGATTTACCTTGAGGATACTCACGGTCCCAATTACTGCCGATACTTACTCCAGGTAACTCGGTTAAATGTTCACTAACTTGTGCAATCTCTCTAGAAGTCAAACCTTTATCTTTTAAGAAAACAGTTGAAAGCGAATAAGCTGAACTCATCTTTTTAAATAAAGTAGCCCTTTGGAGATCCTTGTCACTCAAATGGATACCTTGCTTTTCAACATATTTAACTTCATTAGCGTAAATCTTAGTAGTTGACAGAGCCTCACCGTTAGAATTTACACGATAAGATTTAGGCATCTGTTTAACTACTTTAGATGATTTCCCTGGTGCAGACAAAATGTAATCGGCCTTATCACGACTGCTCAAATTAGTTTTTTCAACTGTTAAATATTTAGTTAGTCGATTAACAATTTGATAGATATCACTCGATTTAACACTACCACTCTTCGTATAAGTAATAGCATTCTCAGTTGAATTACCTACCAAAAGCCTACCTTCCGAATCATAAATCATCCCACGTGGAACACTACCAGTCATTACTGTCTTGTCTGTTCGGTCGACTTCAGCTTGAAACTTACCACCATAAACGATCTGTAAATATGCAAGTTGTCCAACTAATAAAGCGAAGAGGACAAAGACAATAAAGAAAAGTAAATTGAGACGAAATGGAATAGTCGACTTTGCTTGACCACCGGTTCTCTTTTTTATTATATCAAGTATTCTTCTCATATTATCCTTCAAAAAACGAATAGTTATTCATTAGATTTAAAAATATATTTTGGTCCATCCAACTTTGGATCGTACTCTACCAATAGATCATATCTGGCAAAAAACCAAGTATCACTATCAGTTATAAAATATGTAATACCATCCACAATTGTACTAGACTCTGGATCAAGTGGCTTTTCCTTTCGCATCGCTATTGAAAACCCATCATGAACCATAGTTTTACCGTAAACTTTACCGTAGAAATGTATTCCATCTCCGGGAACCAAATCCAACTCTTCTCTAAACCATTTAGAAGCTTCATCTGTTAGTTCAATTTTCATAACGTTCACCTCATTATTTTATAAAGTAAACATACCAGAAATTGTCGCTACTAAGCAACTTCTACGGTCTTAATTGTTAGATCATAACTTCCAACAGGAGTTTCAACCGTTACAACATCACCAACATGTTTGCCCAACAATGCTTTAGCAATCGGTGAGTCATTAGAGATCTTTCCTTGATCAGGATCAGATTCAGCTGCACCAACGATCGTGTAAACGTCAGGTTCTTCGCCATCTTCTTGAACGGTAACTTTTTTACCAATGGAAATTTCGTCACTAGCAACTTCATCAGTATCAATAACATTAGCGTATTGAATCATTTCAATAATTTGTGAAATACGTGATTCAACAACACTCTGTTCATCTTTAGCAGAAGTATATTCTGAATTTTCTGATAAATCACCAAAACTTCTAGCAATTTTAATTCTATTAATTACCTCTGGACGTTTAACTTTTTTCAGATTCTCCAATTCTTCTTCCAGTTTTTTCTTACCTTCAGCTGTCATAGGATAACTTTTTTCTGCCATTTTTATAACTTCCTTCAAAATAATTTATTAAGTTTATAATTTCAAAATGTCATCTAATCTACATCGATTAGATGACATTTTATTGTTCTATCTATGATTATACATTATTGACCGGTTGTTGCATATCTACTGTTGTGTTCTTCAAGTGTATGTGAGTACGTAATCTTACCAGTCTTCAAGTTTGCAAAGAAGTAAAGGTAATCTTGATCCCTATCAGATGGATTCAATGTTGCATCAATTGAATCAATACTTGGCGTATTAAAAGGACCAGGTCCATATCCTTTATTCTTATACAAATTATATGGTGATTTTACACTAGTATCTTTATTATTCAAACTAGTTTTATGCGTATTCAAAGCATACATAACTGAAATATCAGATTGCAGTGGCATATCAATTGCCAAACGATTATAGAATACACCCGCTATCTTCTTACGATTCTTAGTATCCAAGCCTTCACGTTCAACTAACGAAGCAATCGTTAAGACTTGTTGAACAGTATAGCCCTTCTCTTTGATCGTAGAATAATAAGGTTGCAATTTCTCATTTTCATTATCTACCATCTGATTGACCAATTCCTTGAGAGTCATTCCCTTATAAACACTATATGTAGCTGGGAATAAATAACCCTCCAGATGATATCTGACATTCTTTTTGGCCATTGAAGAATCTAATAATTGAGGATATTTCTTTTGAAGTTGTTTCAAGTAAGATTTATCCTTCATCAACTTCAAAAAGTCCTTCTTCTTAAACTTCAAACTCTTCTTGGTTCCACTTTGAATGGCACTACCTATTTGTTCGATTGTAACACCTTCACGAACTAAGACCGTATTGCCAGAATTAGTCGTTGGTGGTTCAGCACTACCACCTTTTTGCAATTGTTTGACAACATCACTGACGCCCCACGATTGCTTAAACTTATAGTACCCAGCTTGAAAATCATTATAATTTTGAGCTTTAATATAGAAATTAAAAACTGTTGCACTCTTAATAACTTTATCCTTTTCAAGAGCTTTAGCAATTTCTTTACTAGAAGAACCTATTGGGATTTTAACAACGATATCTTCTTTACTATTTGCATTGTATGGTTGAAGCGAACTATTCACATAGTTAAAACAAATTATAGCAACAACTACTGCTAAGACGGCAATGACACCGACAATCCAGTAAGCAATATGGTTAGCAACGGAACGTTCCTGCGCACGAGTTTTTATCTTATCGCTTGATTCTTGCGCTAATGCTTCTTTTTTTTCATCCTTTTGGCTCAAGACACAGCCTCCCGAGTTAATTTATTAGAATTATACCATTAGTTTTGGAATAATTATCTAATTTCCACATTAAATTTTTGAACCAAACTGTCTTTAACGAGTGAAAAGGCCTTTTCAACTTCTTCATCGGTCAATGTATCATTAGGATTCAAAAACTCTAAATGATATGCAAGTGATTTGTAATTTGTCTTAATGTTCTTGCCTTCATAAACATCAAAAATAGTTACATCATTTAGATATTTACCACCATTTGCATAAATATCCGCGATGATTTCTCCATTTTCAACAGAACTTTTAACTAAAATAGCCAAATCACGACTGATACTTGGATACTTTGGAGCACTCTGAGATTTAATATTCTTACTATTCAAATCAAACAATGCATCAATACTTAATTCGAAGACATATGTCTCATCAACGCTTTGAGCTTTTTGATACTTAGGATGTAACTTACCAATCAAACCAACAACTTGACCGTTAGCTAAAATCTTAGCTGTCTGTCCAGGATGAAGATTAGAATATTCTGAAGTTGCCTTGTATTCAAATTTAGCATCAGCATTAGTAAACATTAATAATTCATCAACGATCCCCTTGAGATAATAAAAATCACTCTTTTGAGCCTTAGTATTCCAAGAATCACCACTCACGTTACCACTAATGGCACCGGAAAGATATTCAATTTCGTTTGGACGAGCTTGGCCTTTAGGACGATCAAAAATACGAGCTTGTTCAAAAATTCTTAAATCATTATTATTACGAGCTTGGTTATAGGCAATATTACGTACTAAACCAGGAATTAAACTATTACGTAAATATTCATGATCTTCAGTCATTGGATGCAAGAGCTTAGTATATTCAGTTTTGATCGTATTAAAAGCATCAACTTCTTTTTTACTGAGAAGTGAGAAATTAATAACCTCGTCCATACCTTCGCCAAGCAAGACATCACGTAATTTATTACTGAATTCACGCTTCTTACTGTAGCCGCCTCGTGTTTCCATACCAGCAGGTAAAGTATTAGGCAAGTTTTCATAGCCATAAATACGGTTTACTTCTTCTACCAAGTCAGCCTCAATACTCATATCAAAACGACGTGTGGGAATCGTAACTGAGATTTTATCGCCATTGACTTTTACAGTAAATCCTAAACGATCCAATATTTTCACAATTTCATCAGTTGGAAGATCTAACCCCATCAAATGATTAATATGGGAAATACTACCATCAATTTCTACAGGTTGCGCTTCTTTATAACTTCCTGTAATAACCTTGGAAATTTCTTGAGCATCACTGAATTGATCGGCTAATTGTGCAACGCGAGTCAAGGCTTCAGTAACAATTCCATTATCAACACCCTTTTCAAAACGATTTGAAGCATCATCGCGAAGGTCATGTCTTTGGGCAGTTTTACGAACACTGGCACCGTCAAAGACTCCAGCTTCAAGTAAGACGTTCTTAGTATTCTCATCAACACTAGCTTTTGTTCCATTGACGATTCCGGCTAAACCTAAAACTTCCTCCCCTGATGTAACAACCAAATCATTATGATTCAAAACTTTATCTTCGTCAGCAAGAATTAACTTGTCACCATCTTGAGCCTTTTTAACTATCAAACTCTTCTTAGGGAGTTTGTCAAGGTCATAAGCTTGAATTGGTTGACCGTATTCGATCATGACATAATTAGCGGCATCAATAATACTATTTACAGGACGAATACCTTGATTCCACAATCTTCTTTGGACCCAAAGAGGACTCTTTTTTACCGTAACATTCTTCAATTCACGAATTAAGTAATCGGGAACCAAATCTTTATCCTCAACTTTTACTTCAACATCGTTCAAATCTGTAATTTTCTTATTATCAAGCTCTGGCTTTGTAAAAGTTGGCTTCTCATCATAAGTAGCACCAATTTCCCAAGCAGCACCACGCATACCCAAAGTGTCAGCTCGATTAGGAGTAATATCAATATCGATCATTTGGTCTTTCAAACCTAATAAATCGTAAACTGCTTGGCCTGGTTTTTGAGGCTCGTCAAAAACATAAATTCCATTTTCGAATTCCTTAGGCATGTATTGAGCTGGTACACCAACTTCATCTAATCCACAGATCATACCATCTGACTCTTGTCCACGTAACTTGCCACGTTTGATTCTGACACCATTTGGTAAGTGTGATCCGTGTAAAGCAACAATAACGTATTGATCTTTTGCCACATTAGGGGCACCACAGACAATTTGCTTATCTTCTGATTCACCAACGTCTACCATACAAATTTTTAAGTGATCTGAATCAGGATGTGGTTTCACGCTAGTGATATGTCCGATGACTAGTCCGTCCACTCCTTCACCCAATTTAACGGGACTAGATTCAATTCCGGTCAAAGAAATTTTATTAGCCATTTCTTCGACTGTATGTGTAACAGGAATATATTCTTTTAACCAATTAATAGAGATTTTCATTATCTTAATTTACTCCTTTGAATTGTTCTAGGAATCTTACATCGTTTAAATAGAAGTCACGGATATCATTGATTCCGTATTTCAACATGGCAAATCTCTCAGGACCAAGTCCAAATGCCATACCACTGTACTCATTAGGATCAATGCCTGACATCTTCAAAACATTAGGATGAGTTAGTCCTGCACCTAAAACTTCGATCCAGCCGGTATATTTACAAATACGACAACCTTCACCACCACAATTAAAGCAAGATACATCAACTTCAACTGATGGCTCAGTAAATGGGAAATAACTTGGTCTAAAGCGAATTTCACGTTCATCACCAAAGACGTGACGACACAGGGCCTCTAGTGTTCCCTTGAGGTCAGCCATACTAATATTCTTATCAACTACTAAACCTTCAATTTGATGGAATTGGTGTGAATGAGTTGCATCGTCATCATCACGGCGGTAAACGACACCAGGTGAGATCATCTTCAAAGGTCCCTTAGTAAAGTCATGAGCTTCCATGTCACGACCTTCTTGAGCTGAGGTTTGGGTTCTCATCAACAATTCGTCAGATAGGTAGAAAGTATCTTGCATGTCACGTGCAGGGTGATCCTTTGGTATGTTCAGTCTTTCAAAGTTATAATGATCCTCTTCTACTTCATATCCGGGAGCTACCTCATAACCTAAGCCGATAAAGAATTGTTCAATATCTTCAATAGTTTGATTCAAAATATGTTTTGTTCCTTGGACTTGTTTTGTTGCAGGTAGCGTAACATCAATTTTTTCTTCTTCAAGTTGATGTGCTACCATTTTTTCATTCAATTCGGACATCTTTTCTTCAATAGCTTGTTGGATATCCTTCTTTACATTATTAGCTAAAGTTCCAATTTCAGGACGCTTTTCAGCTGGAACATCTTTCATACCACGAAGGGCCTTTGTAATTGGACCCTTCTTTCCTAATAGATTAACTCTTAGGTCATTTAATTCCTGTAGTCTTTGTGCACGTTTGGCTTCGTCGATACCATTTTCTCTTAAGCTCTTTAACTTATCATCTAATGACATATTTTTCCTCCTGCATAAACTTGATTTTAACTGGCAATAATTTGTAAATGTACCAGCTGACACTTACAAATTACTGCCAGATTTTACTTTTGAGGTCTTATTGATTTCTAGTTGATTTTAAATTTTTCTACAAAAAAAGTCCCCGTTCCTAAATAAGGGACGAGGACTCGCGGTACCACCCTAGTTCATACTAAATAATGTATGCACTCAAGAAGTTATATAGTAACCAACTGCAAACTTTAAAATCTAGAAAGTGAATTCATCATTTCATTCATCAAGTCTTCTCAGTCTACGACCCTTCCTGTTATGAAATCCATGATTACTATTTTTCATCAAAGTTTAATTTATTTTCATATGACTAATTATACAAAAACTATTGAGTTTCGCAAGTTTTAAAGTGTTTGTAAACCATACATTAAGACACCACTTGCTACAGCAACATTGAGTGATTCAGCTTTTCCTAAAATTGGAATATAAATATTCTCATTACAAGCATTCAAAACATCTTGTGTTACTCCGTGTGCTTCATTACCCATAACCAAGGCATAGTCAGAAACCTTTTCTAATTCATTGTATGGTTTAGCTTCTGAATTTACTTCTGATCCATAGATTACTAAATCAGATGCCTTAGCTAAATCAATGGCCTTGTGAATATCCATTCGATAGATTGGCAAGTGAAATTGGCTGCCTTGCATCGAACGTTGTACTTTTGGCTGATAAAAATCAGCGCTATCCAAACTAGTAATCACGCCATCATAACCAGCTGCATCAGCAGTTCTTACGATAGTTCCAACATTGCCAGGATCTTGAACGTCATCTAACATGACCCATTTCCCTGTAATTTCTGACAAGGAATCGTTATCCTTAACTTTTAATACCGCAAAAATTCCTTGGGGTGTCTTTGTTTCTGATAACTCTTTAGCAACATCTTCAGAAATAGTTGTAGCAATATCATAATATTTCTTAACCAAACGATCATCGCTATACTTATCGGTCACCAACACTTGAACAAAATCTTGTTCATACTGGTCGGCCTCACGAACTAAATGGAAACCTTCTACCATGTATGTTCCCGTTTTTCGAATGTATTTTGTTGATGCTAATTTCTTTAATTGCTTAATTTCGTCATTTTTCTTTGATTCAATATATTTCATATAGTCTCATCCCTCTTGTTCTATAATATAAATATTAACACATAAGATGATTTGAGGTGATTAGTTGTGAAACATCTTTCCATTAATGTTAATGGTTTAGTTCAAGGAGTCGGATTTCGCTACTCGACTTTACAAGTTGCTGTCGAGCTGGGCGTTACTGGGACAATCAAAAACGAAATTGATGGTTCAGTGTCGATTGAAGCTGAGGCAGAACAAAAAATTCTTTACATTTTCTTAAATCGGGTTAAATCTTCACCATCGCCCTTTGGAAAAGTTGAGAAATTGGACTATACTTTTTCTGACGACTTACAACATTATGAAAAATTCATCGTGATTGGTTGAAACGTCAATTGAGTTAAAGTATATTACAGTATATACGACTAAAAGGGTGGTTTATTAATTGAATAAAAAATACGTCAAATATCTATCAGTGCTTTCGTTATTTTTAGTACTGACACTAGTTTTGACGGGGTGTGCTCAAGGTTCCGCAAACCTTCACGCTCCTACTAGTGGGCCATACGGTTTTATTTACAAATGGCTTGGAGTTCCGTTCCAGAATCTAATTCTCAAGACGGCACAAACTATTGGTGGTAAAAACGCCTACGCTTGGGGAATTGTTATTATTTCTTTCGTTGTCCGTTTGATTCTTGTTCCACTATCATTAAATCAACAATACAAGTCTACAAGACAACAAGAAAAAATGCGTGCTGTGCAACCTCAATTGAAATTAATTCAAGTTGCACAAAAAAAGGCTAAAGATCCAGCTGCACAACAAAAAATCAGTGCTTTGATGATGGATGTTTATAAGAAGAATAACCTAAGCTTAACTGGTGGTTTGGGATGTTTGCCATTACTTTTGCAAATGCCAATTTTGATTGGTATTTATCAAGCGGTGCAATATTCTAAAGAAATCGGTGCTTCAACTTTCCTATCAATTCCACTAGGAAAACCAAGTGTCGTCATTGCCATAATTGCTACACTGTTCTATTTATTACAGGGATGGATGTCTCTACAGATCGTTGCTCCTGAACAGAGAAAACAAATGCAAACAATGATCATGATGAGTCCCTTGATGACCTTCTTCATTTCTATGATTTCAACTGCAGCTCTAGCACTTTACTTCTTAGCTGGTGGTATCGTAATTGTGATTCAACAATTGATCACAAATTATATCGTTACGCCAAAGATCAGAAAACAAACTGATGCTGAATTAGCTAAGAACCCTGTCAAAACAGTTGTTACACAAGAAATGCTTGATGGCATTCTAAACGGTGGCAGTACTCCAACCACTCCAGAAGGTCACGCTAAACAAACTGAGGAAAAAGAATTCCATAAGAATATCCGTGAACTAAATAAGGGTAAACAAAATCGTAATAAAAAATAATAATTTAACTAAAAAGGGTAACAGTAATCTATCGTGATTACTGTTACCCTTTTTCATACAGACTATTACATTGACGGACTTCCATGAACAACATATCCATCTGGATAAATCGTCCAATCATCACTGCTTTGTGTACTACTTGTTGCTGAATCATCCTTTTTAGTAGAACGAATCCAATAAACTGATTCACCATTACTATCTTTAACGGTATCTGAATCGCCACTAGTTGCGTTAATAACAACTGAGTAGTTATTATCAGAAGACTCTCCGCTTTGGTTCTCAACTAAAGCTATTGCCTCCTGAGAACTATTGACACTATTAGTACTTGCTGAAGTCTGGTCATTTTGTGTAGTTTGACTAGTATCTTGATCACTTTCAGTATCAGTATCCTCAGTCGAATTATTTTGATCAGTCTGTTGCGTATCTGTAGTGGTATCTTTAGTTTCATTAGTTGTCGACTTCTTAGTTTTAGTTACTTTGCTAGTAGCTTTATAAGCCTTTTGTAAACTACTTTTCGTTAAATTAGATGATGAATCAATCAATGAATTTATTTCACTATAAGCCAATTTATTCTTAATATTTTTATAAATAAATAATCCAACAGTTTGAAATTCAGTTGTTTCCAAATTGGAAAATACTTTTTTAACTTTCTTAGTACTATTAGATTCAACTACTGTATCACCATTCTTATCAGCTGATATCTCGTCGTCATTACTATGTACTAAGAGAAGATTCGATTTATTAAATGATACATTTTTGTTAGTCCGATTAATAATCTTTAAATCAATTGTATCTGCAGCCAAACTGCTTCGGCTAAATTGAAAAGTCATCTCATTTTTTTCTGAGCGACTTAATTTTGCATAATCAATCGTTTTTGGCGAATCCTCAGTAGCCTTAATATTGTTATTATCGTTAACGCTAACCTTGGAACAACCCGTGACAATTAATATCATACCTAAGATGACCCATAAAAGTGTCTTCTTCAATTAGATTCCCCCTCAATAATGGTACTAATAATATACCACTATTAATATTTTGAGAAACCCTAATTATTATAGATTGCTTTTAACGTTGCTATGTCTGATTCTGTCAATTGCGTTACTCCTTGATCAGTCGGATACATGACAGATTGAATATCGCTACTATGTCCCAATCCTAAGGCATGTCCCAATTCGTGAGTTGCCACAGAAACTGAGATACCCTCTGAATAATGGACGTTCAATCTAGCTGTACCGTGGTTCCAATCGCCAAGTGTACTTTGGAATATTTCGGGTCCACCTTTACCTAACTCCATGTTGATCGTATTGCCTTGAACGCTTGTCGTGTCCTGATTATAAGTACCTAGAGTAATTTCATTTTGCATTTGTGAAGCTTTTCCGGCTACAAGTTTAACAATACCCGTATCGTTATATGTCTTGATAGCACTGTAAAAAACATTTTTCACAGACTGTGGAACGCCCTTTTGAAAATGATAATAATAAGTATTAGACAAAGCTACCTGCTGAACGTTTGATTCAACTGGCGTGGTCGAATCAGTTGACTTGGTCTTTGATTTTGTTTTATCTGTCTGTTGATAAGTTTTATCATTCTTTACTTCAATTTTTCCGACATTAGCTTTTGAAGAAAAACTCTGTGCATTTTTAATGATTGAATTTCTGATCTGTTCCCCATATGCCATTATCGGTAATTTATTTTTACCAGTCATCATCTGACCAGTAAAAAATACCAAAACAGCTATAACAATTACTAAAAATAATCCCCTGATTAACGTTTTAATAAAATAACGCATCTCAGTTCTCACTTTCTTTTCATTGTGTAAATATATTTAAAGACATTTTCACTTCAAATGCAAATATTTGTTTGCATTCATCCTTTACTTACTTATAACAAATAGCATGAAATAATCGACAATTGATTATCCCATGCTATTTGTTATTTTAAATTTCTGATTTTTTACTTGCTTCTTTTTCATCGTCATTTTCATCAGTTTTTTCTTGAACTAGTGGCAATTCAATTTTAAAAACAGTTCCTGAACCAACGACACTTTCAACTTCTAGACTGCCATGATAGATTTCAATCAATCTTTTAGCAATAGAAAGCCCTAATCCGTTTCCTCCGCGTTTTCTAGACCTTGCCTTGTCAACTCTATAGAAACGATTAAAAATCCGTTTCAAATCGTTTTTAGCGATTCCTAGGCCATAGTCTTGTACAACGACTTCAAGCAAAGCTGAATTAGTTGATGCCGCAAAATTGATTTCCTTACGATCAGCTGAGTATTTAAATGCATTATCCAACAGAATAACTAAAACTTGTTCCAAATGATTTCGATAAATCTTCACTTTGCTACCTTCGCGAATATCATCATCAAAATTAATTACAAAGTCTGAATGTAACATTTTGAAATCGTTATAAACCTGTATAAATAATGGCTTGACCTCAGTTGTCTGTTCTAAATAAGCACTGTCAATTTGCTCAACACGTGTCAAATCTAGCATCTCTTGAATCAACGACTGCATACGCTTCAATTCTTGCAGTGAAGAATTAATCGAATCGTTCAACACTTGAGGATCATCTTTTCCCCAACGTTGCAACATACTCAAGTGACCTTCCAACACCGCCACAGGAGTTCGTAATTCATGAGAAACATCTTCAACGAATTCCTTTTGTTGATTCGTATAAGCCTGCATCCGATCTAATGTCTTGTTGATATTGACCGTCATATCATATATTTCATCGTTTCTTTTACGTAATTTAATTCTAGAATCAGAGTCAGGCTTTTTGTTAAGATCATCAATCGTTTTGTTGATTTTTTTCAAATCATTCAAAACTAATGTAACCGCAAAATAACTGAGTACAACTCCAATAATAAAAACCACGACTCCGCCAGCAATCAACTTAGTCGTAAATGAATGTATTTCATTCACAGAAGCCACATGCTGAACGGTTCTCATCGCTAAGATACCAACAAAGATATAAGCCAACAAAATGACGATTGAAATCAAAGCGGTCCACTTGAATCTAATGGAAATTCTCATCGTCTCATCACATATCCTTTACCACGAACGGTTGAAATATAACTTGGTGCACCAGCACGATCAATTTTATTTCTGAGGTATTTGATATAAACATCCACTACATTAGTTTCTGTTGATGAACCAGTTCCCCAGACACGTTCCAAAAGATCATCACGACTTAGAACTGTTCCAACGTTTTCCATCAAAACACTCAAGAGATCGTATTCACGACGAGTCAAATCAATAACTTCACCGTTTCGTTTTAGAGTTTGGGTCGTCTTGTCAATTACTAGATTCTTATATTTTAGAACTTGATCGTTATTTCTAGTAACATCAATATCTAAATCAATTCGTCTCAACAAAGCTCTAATACGAGCTAATAGCTCCTCAATAGCAAATGGCTTAACAATATAGTCATCAGCCCCATGATCCAAACCTGAAACACGATCAATAATAGAATCCCTTGCGGTCATCATAATAATTGGCGTGTTCTTTTCTTGTCGAATGCGTCGACATACTTCGATTCCGTTTAGTTCTGGCAACATTAGATCTAATAAGATCAAATCCCAATCTTCTGACAATGCTGCATCTAAACCAGTTCTACCGTCACGTTCAACAGTTACTTCATAGTTTTCATGTTGAAGTTCAAGTTGAACAAATTTAGCCATGTTCTCTTCATCTTCAATAACAAGTATTTTAGCCATACTTTTCTCCCATACATTAAATATTAAATTATCTTTAATTATCGCTTAATCATTAATTTGAATATGCCATATTCTTGGCAATGCACTAATGATTTTAACATATAGCAAAAATTAAAAGAAGACAAGCTTTTATTTTTATTTTTTTAGAAAATAAAAAAGAGACGAATAAATCGCCTCATTTTCTAAAATTAACTCAATTATTGTTCTTCATACCATGTATAATGGAAAATTCCTGGCTTGTCATTTCTTTCGTATGTATGAGCACCGAAGAAATCTCTTTGAGCTTGAATTAAGTTAGCAGGCAATACTTCTGAACGATATTGATCGTAATAAGAAATAGCAGCCATAAATCCTGAAACAGGAATACCAGCTTGAACAGCATAACTTACAACGTCACGAACATCTGATTGATATTCTTTAACGATTCCCTTGAAGTAATCGTTCAACAATAAATTATCCAATTGTGGTTCTTCATCATATGCATCAGTAATCTTTTGTAAGAATTGAGCACGAATGATACAACCAGCACGCCAAATTTGAGCAATCTTACCATAATTTAGATCCCAATCATAATGATCAGAAGCTGCTTTCATTTGAGCGAATCCTTGAGCATAACTGATGATCTTACTGAAGTACAAAGCTTTACGGATCTTGGCAACCAAATCGTCAACATCTTTAATAACTGGCTTTGTTTCAGGCTTTGGAAGAACCTTACTTGCTTTAACACGTTCATCCTTGTAAGCAGAAACGTAACGAGAATAAACTGATTCAGTGATCAATGATTGTGGAACACCAAGTTCTAGAGCACTTTGTGAACTCCACTTACCAGTACCCTTGTTACCAGCCTTATCTAAGATTTTATTAACGATGTAGTCATCTGAGCCTTCGTCGTCTTTTCTAGTTAAAATCTTAGCAGTAATATCAATTAAGTAACTTGAAAGTTCACCCTTGTTCCAGTCATTGAAGACATCAGCAATCTTATTAACATCATTGTTAAACAAGTGCTTTAACAAGTTGTAACTTTCTGAAATCAATTCCATATCACCATATTCGATACCATTATGAACCATCTTTACATAGTGACCGGCACCATTTGGTCCAATATATGTAACACATGGAGCACCGTCTTCATCAGCTTTAGCAGAAATTTGTTCCAAAATAGGAGCAACTAAGTCATAAGCTTCTTTTTGACCACCGGGCATCAATGATGGACCTTTCAAAGCACCCAGTTCACCACCAGAAACTCCCATACCAATGAAGTTAATTCCTGATTTGTCTAGACGTTCACTACGTTCCATTGTATCTTCGAAGAATGTATTACCACCATCAATCAATACATCGCCTTTATCTAGTAAAGGTAGCAATTGTTTGATAACGGCATCTGTACCAGCACCAGCCTTAACCATCATCAAAATACGACGAGGTGTTTCTAGTGAGTTTACAAAGTCTTCAATTGTATAACTAGGTACTAATTTCTTTTCAGGATGTTCCTCAACAACAGCCTTAGTTTTTGAACCTGTACGATTGTAGATAGCAACTTCATATCCGCGACTCTCAATATTTAGGGCAAGATTCTTACCCATAACAGCCATACCAATAACACCAATTTGTGGTTTTGCCATTAATAATTACCTCCGATTTTTGTTCACAGTACTAATTTTAACAAAAAAATTGAAAAGGAGTACATAAAAGGACTTTTTTACCAATTTTTTTATAATCATTATTTTTATAATCAAAAAAGAGCAGTTTCAACTACTCTTTTTTAGTGTCATCATTAAATAAATTCTTTAGTTTAGCAAATTCTGGATTAACGTGTTCTTCTTCATTTTGTTTCTTAAACTCGTCTTCAGAAATAACGCTCCAATTTTTACCGGAAGGCATAATATTGTCTTCGGCTTCTTTTTTAGTTAAAACTTTCGATGGAATACTTAACAAAATATTATCCACGATTGATTCATAAACATTAATTGTTGGATTATCGTCATCAATTGGAATAACGACATTATAATCCTCAAGGTCTTCATCAGCCACATCATCAATATTATATGCCTCGTTGATTCTAATATCGACTGGTAAATCAACTGGTAAAAGGCTTCTAGTAGAAGGCACAGTCAAAGTTGTCTGTACCTTAATATCAGAAATAACTAAGCCATGATCATTGAATAGTCGACCATCGACTTTTACTGGAGAAATATCCAAAACGTCCTTAGAACGTGTCCGCATCTCCTTAGTTAAATCGAGTGTCTCATTGAATTCAAAAGGCTTGTCCTTGTATCGACGTACATCTTGAACATCCCAATTTAGCATTAATTTACCCCTTTCATATAAGGTATTCTTCCAAAATTTTGTTCCTGTTTATTTTCAAGCTGAAAAATTCGATCAACTTTTATTTCTAAATTCAAAAATACTTGTTCCTTTTTACCTACCCGAGTGATCAATTCAACATTATTCTTTTTCAAACTATTTAAATATTCTTGACCTACTCGATTAAATCCTAATATTCGTAGATAAGGATTCTCATAGACATCATTAATATCCGACTCTTTCACATTTATTAACGTATACATCAACAAACGCCTGAGTCGTGCCATAGTATAACGCTTTGACTTTATTCGTTCAATAAATTGATTAAAATCAGAACTTGAATTAATTTCCTTTTTTAGTTTATACTCTAGCCCCTCGACCATCTGATAAACTTGTCCTAGTTCTTGAGGTGTGTGACTCAGAATCTGGTACTTCAAATAAGGAAAATACTTGTCCCAAGTGACTAGCTTTTGATCCTGCAGCATTTCATTGGCTAATTTAGGAACCAAATCGCTAACGGAAACTTTCTCTTTCAGAGCTTCTCGAATCTTGGTAGCACTATAATCATTGGCCAAACGTTTGATCGTGGCGACTTGTATATCATAATCACCCTTGATGATTTCCGTTGCATAATTAATGCCTAACAATTGATTAGGTAGCTTTTCAACATCAATTCCCAATGAATGATAATAATTGGTTAGATTAGTGGCTGAGCTTTGATTGTAATTTTGAGTGAAATCTGATTTTGAAGCAATTATTTTTTGGGCCATTTCAAGAAAGTCAAGTTGATTCTCAGTTCCAAAGACTAAATGATCAATCTCTAACTGATTTAATAGCTTCATTGCTCCTTGAGCAAAAAATTGGGCTGGTTCAAGTGCAAATGCGAAAGGCAATTCCACGACTAAATCAACCCCATTTTCAATTGCTAATTGAGCTCTATTCCACTTATCCAATATAGCAAAATCACCCCGCTGAACAAAATTGCCAGACATGACGGCAATTAAAACATCAGGGTGATACTGTTGTTTGATTTTTTCAATAAATAATTGATGCCCTTTGTGAAACGGATTAAATTCGGCAACAAAACCATAGACTTTTGTCATAAGATCCTCTATTTTTCTGCAGAAAAGAACCAGCGATTAGAATCATCCTTAATTTCTGACTCGCCAAAATCGGCTGTTACTTGAATATTTTTGAAGCCAATATCTTCAAGAATCATTTTAAAGGTTGCAGTAGGATAAGTTCTTTCCTTATGCAATTCAGTATTGACCGAATATCCTTGAATCTTTTCATCCCAATTAAAGAAGGTCAATTCATGCTCGATACTGTGAGGATATTCTCCTTCAAAACTATTCCACATAAAGGCTGAATCCTCTGTTCGATGATTAAACATGTAACCTGGGAAAACTTCATCCATTTGATAAAGTGAATGGGCATCGAACAGATATTTACCGCCATCATTTAAGTGATCATAAGCTTGTTTGAAAGCTATTGCCAATTCATCTTCATCAGTCAAATAACAGATAGAATCATCAAAACAAGTAATAACATCAAACTTATCGAAATCATACAGATCCATCATATTGCTTTGAATAAAGGGAATCGACTTACCAGCAGTCTTAGCTTTCTCTTCTGCAATTTTCAACATTTCTTCGGACAAGTCAGTTCCCGTAACTTGAAAACTATCAGCTAACAAAATAGTCAAATCACCAGTTCCGCAAGCTACATCTAACAACGACTCATTACTCTTGACCTGTTTTTTTACGTACTCTGCCCATTTAGCATAGAGTGAATCATCCATCAATTCACTATAGACTCGTGCAAATGAGTTATAAATCATTCTTCGGTTACCAAACTTGAAATATCAACTTCGGTTGCGTTTGACCAAAGTTTTTCCAAGTTGTAGAAATCACGTTGTTCTGACGTAAAGACATGGATAATAACGTCATGAAGGTCAATCAAAACCCATTCAGAATTGCGATTTCCTTCGACGTGTCCTACATCAATATCGTTTTCTCCAGCCTTATCCAAGACTGATTGAACGATGGCGTCAACTTGACGCTGTGATCCTGCGTCCATAATGACAAAGTAATCAGCCATAATACTTACTTTACTGATATCCAAAACTTTAATGTCATTAGCATGTTTCTCATCAGCCGCTTTAACGGCAATTTCCATTATATTCTTTGAGTCCAAATTATAATTCTCCTTTTGTTATCCAGTAATTGTAACTAATAAACGTTTCTGGATATATTTCTCTATTCTTATCAATCAAATGTGCTAAAGAATGTTTCAATTCAAAAGCTACCGCTGAATTCAAAGACTTCTTTGCATAGTCTCTTGCTTCATTGATCCCTGGAAAATCTCGTTTAGGTTCAATGAAATCACCTACAAACACACATTTATCAACTTGGGTCATATTGGTAGAACCAACAGTATGTCTTCTGATAGCATTTAAAACATCTTCATCATAGATACCTAACTCATCTTTAACAATTTCTGCACCAACAACACCGTGCCAGATTGCATTGTTATATTTCAATAGTTCAGGATTCAAATGCTTATTTTTAATGACACTGATAAATTCTTCATCGCTACGCTCTTTAGCGTAATCATGCAATAAACCAGCTAATCCTGCTCTTTCAACGTCTCCACCATACTCTGCTGCTAATCCACGACTTACTTTTTCAACTCTTAAACAGTGGGTATAACGAAAATCACTTAATGTGTGTTGCATCTGATCTACTATCTTATCTCGATCAATGTCTGCTTTGATTTTGTCATAATTAAACTCATTCATTATATAGCCCCCGGTCTTTGATATACCAAGCAACGTCATCTGGAACCAAATATTTAATGGATTTACCCTTTTTAACGCGCTCACGAATCATACTTGAACTAATTTCTAATTCAGGTGTGTTTACCCAAAGTATAGGGTACTTTGATTTTTTCTCAAAGCCCTTTCGACAAACTCCTACAAAATGAATCATTTGGATTAACTCATCAATATGTGACCATTTCGATAAATTCTCAACCATATCGCCACCAATAATAAAATAATATTCCGTATTCGGATTATATTCTTTTAATAATTTGATGGTCTCATAAGTATAGCTGATTCCGCCACGATTGACATCAGTTAAGTCCAAATCAAAATGCATGTTATCACGAATAGCCAATTTAATCATATTAATTCGATCATCGCTACTAATTGAAGGTAGAGTTTTTTGTACCCCCCGATGTGGCGGTATTTTGTCTGGTAAAAATAAGACCTTATCAAGACAAAGCTGTTCATAAACCTGCTCAGCAATCAATAGGTGGCCTAAATGAATAGGATTAAATGTCCCTCCCAAAATACCAACATGCTTTTTAGGTAAATTACTATGAAATTCTAATTTTGCTTTAGTTAATAGTTGTTTTTGAGTATCCATTTTTCATCACTTAAATTACATTTTTTCTAATTCGATTGAGTATTTACGGTTCTTGATCTTAGGAGCTTTTTTATAAAGTACCATTTTGGAACCGATAGTTTGAATATGAACAATTTGATCATCAAAATCATTCAAAGCATCAATCAAATCCTGTGGTTCTACCATCGTATTTTGCAAGAGTGACACTTTGATAATTTCATCTTTATTGATCAAAATTTCTAATTGATTCAAAAGATTCTCGCTTAAACCATCACGACCAACTTGAATAGCTGGCTTCATAGTAGCGGCTTGACTTCTCAAGTAACGATTCTTTTTTCCTTTTATTATCATTAAATTTTCTCCTTAAATAATTGCATCTCTGATTGAGACATGAACCCCAGCGGGTACGTACGCTTTAACTTTACTGCCAGCGGGAATTGTAACCCAGCCCAAACCATAGATAACAATATCCGACTTTTCATGAGCCGAAAAGATTTGTTGTTTCATTTTAGGAAAATCTTCAATCTCAGTTGGTGGAGCCAAAATATCTCCTAAATGTCTTTCGTAAAAATCATCGGCATTAATAGTCTTTGTTCTGTGAATTGGCAAACCTTGGTTAACGTAGAAAGTAACATTGGTTTTATAATCTAGAAAATCAAATCTAGCTAAACCAGCCACAAAGATGGTTTGTCCATCACGTAATTGGAAAGTAACTGGACGTAAAGGCTTCTTAGGCGTAACTGTTTTTAAATCCTTGGCATTCAAAAAATGAGCTAATTGATAGCTGTGAATAATTCCCGGTGTATCAATCAAATTATGTCCATCATCTAGTGGAATATCAATTCGATCAAGTGTTGTTCCAGGAAATCTGGAAGTTGTAATCAAGTTCTTAATGTCTGAATTAGAACTGATAATACGATTAATTAAGGTAGACTTGCCTGTATTAGTAGTCCCGACGACATAAACATCCTTGCCATCTCGATATTTTTCAATCATAGCCATTAATTCATCAATATTGGTTCCCTTGACTGCCGAAACTAAGATTTGATCGGTCGATTTAATGCCATTTTCCTTACTCTTTTGTTGCAACCAATTCAAAAGTCGATTTTGGTTAACTGAACTAGGCAACAAGTCAACCTTATTACCCACGACAAGTATCTTCTTATCGCCAACAAAACGTTGCAATCCAGGAATAACACTACCTTCATAGTCAAAGATATCAACAACGTTTACGACTAAAGCGTCTTTTTCAGAAATGGAATCCAACAATTTCAAGAAATCATCATCTGAAACATCAACATCGGTAATTTCATTATAATTCCGCAATCTAAAACAGCGCTTGCATAATAATTCTTTTGAATCATCCTCAGAGTATTTCTTCAAAGTAGATTCTTGAACATATCCAGGCTTAGTCTTATCTTCGGTTTGGAGTCTAGCACCACAACCTATACAGTACAACTTATCATCAATTTCTGTCATTTAATGAATCCTTCCAATATAAATTTTTATCACGTTTTTGCATTATTTTCAAAATAGGACGTTCAAAAAATCTATTGACTCGCGTCTTTTTAGCATCAGTTTTTACTAACGGTTTAACTAAAACTGTCTTTAATCCAGCCATATTACCCGCCAAGACATCTGTCATAACTTGATCACCAACGAATAAAACATTTGCTGGATTTATTTTTTCTTCTCTTATGTGATTCATAATTACAAATGGCAATGGTTTAACTGCTCGAGCTACAATACTGACTGGTAACTCTTCGACCGCTTTTTCCACACGTTCGTAACTATTATTTGAAACAATCATAACTTCGATATCATTTTTAGACATCTGATTGAGCCATTTTCTCAATGACAAATCATATCTATTACTATTCCATGGTAAAAGCGTATTATCAAGATCTGTCATAATTGTCGTGATCCCTAACTGTTTAAGATCACCAATCTCAATATCGGTAATTTTATCAAGCATAATATATGGTTTAAACATTTTTAATCCTCATTATCTGCTAATTAGTAAAAAAACGTAATTTGGGTTATCCAAATTACGTTTGTTTTAACAATTAAGCCAAAGCTTTTTTAGCTGTGTCTACTAAACTTGTAAATGCCTTTGGATCTTCAATAGCAACTTGAGCCAACATCTTACGATTAATGTCGACATTAGCTAATTTCAAACCATGCATTAATTTGCTGTAACTGATTTCGTTCATTCTTGCAGCAGCATTGATTCTTGCGATCCAGAGTTTTCTGAAATCACGTTTTACTTGACGACGATCACGGAATGCATAACGGTATGAAACCATGATTTGTGTATGTGCTGCTTTAAAAGTGATATGTTTTGAACCACGATATCCTTTAGCTAATTTTAAAACTTTCTTACGACGTTTGCGAGTTACTGTTCCACCTTTTACACGTGGCATAATGACTCCTCCTTTTGATTATAAAGAATAAATAATTAGTATGTAGCTAACATTTGTTTGATACGTTTCATATCACTTGAACTTACCATACCTGGCTTAGCCAATTGACGACGTTGCTTCTTTGTCTTACCGTGGAAACGGTGACTTGTGTAAGCATGCATTCTCTTCCAACCACCATTAGCAGTTTTCTTAAATCTCTTTGCTGATGCACGGTGTGTTTTTTGTTTAGGCATTGAAAATCCCTCCACTATTTCTTCTTTTTGTTATCTTTTGCATTAATTGGATCAAGCATTAAGAACATACTACGACCGTCCATTTTAGGCCTAGTTATCACTGTTGCAACATCCTTAGTAGCTTCTGCGACACGGTCTAAGACTTCCTTACCTATCTCTTTATGAGTAATTGCTCTACCCTTAAAGCGAAGAGAAACTTTGACCTTATCACCCTTAGATAAGAACTTGCGAGCATTATTAAGCTTAGTATTGAAGTCATTTTCTTCAATAGTTGGACTTAAACGTACTTCCTTAAGACTAACGGTTTTTTGTTTTTTACGTGCTTCACGATCTTTCTTTTGAAGATCAAACTTGTATTTACCATAGTCCATAATTCTGGCAACTGGTGGCTTAGCACCAGGTGACATTAGAACTAAGTCCATACTAGCGGCATCTGCTAAACGTTGTGCTTCTGCCCTTGGCTTAACACCAACTTGATCGCCCTTTTCAGAAATCAATCGAACTTCTTTTGCACGTATTTGATCATTTATTAATAAATCTCTTGCTATGAGTAGTCACCTCCGAAGTAATTTAACCCACTAAAAAAGTGGGCCGCATAAGCATGCCCACTATATATTTACGCAATCGTATTAACCTAGAGGCGAATGCATAGGTGAGAAGCGGGCGCTTCTGCTTAATCTCAACAGTTATAAACTATAACAATATAAACGCGACATGTCAATAAACATCGGCAAATTTGTTATAGAAAAGCTGAGAAAACTCAATATGAGTAATTTATCACGTTAATTTAGCTAACACAAGTTTTTAGACTTATATTAGACTTACTCAAAATATCTTAAGTTTCAAAGATGATATTTATCATAGGAAGAATCCGGTTATATTTAAATAGGGCTTAGAAATCAAAAACTGATTTCCAAACCCTATTAGTTTATTCAGGATTAATTTCTAATTTCGGTACTTTTCTTGAATCGCTATCCACTTTTTGTCCATCAAGATCCCATTTGTTTCTCAAGTAGAAGTATATCGGAACACCTATAGCAGTGACACTAATTCCAATAATCGTGGTAACAAACTCTGTCAATAAAGTACATACCAAGATGAATACTCCTCCTAAAATGGCAATAATAGGAACGATCGGATATAGCGGAACTTTATAAGGTCTCTTCAACTCTGGCTGAGTATGACGTAACTTAATGACTGCGATGAAAGCCATGACGTAAAACACCCAAATCACGAAAATCAGCATATTAGTAATGGCATCGAATTCACCAGTTAACATCATTAAGCAAGCAATAATCAATTGAATTGCACCAGCAGCCCAAGGAATTCCCGCTTTATTTAATTTGGCAAAGACATCACCAAATGGTAATTTATGCTCTTTACCCATAATATATGGAATACGCATACTTGTCATTGTATAACCATTCAAACCGCCATAAACTGAAATCAAAATTCCAATTGTAACCAATTTACTACCCATATTACCAAAAATCATTGTGGACGCATCTGAGGCAGCATTTAGATTACCAGCAATTTGATTAATTGGTAATACATACATGAAGACTGCATTGACTAAAACATAAACTAACATGATAACTGCAATTCCTAAAGAAATAGCTTTTGGCAAATCTTTACGAGGATTCTTCATTTCTCCAGAAATATTTCCTACATGAATCCAACCATCATATGCAAACATAGTTGCTAATAATCCATTTCCCATTGCTGTAATTAAATTACGATGCGGTCCTGCAACAACTGGAAATAATGATAACTCTACCGGTCCTTTGTGCATGAAACCAAACAAGACAATCAAGGCTAATGGAATCAGTTTTGCAACTAAAGAAATAGATGTAACTCGTCCTCCTACTTTAGCACTGATCCAATTAAGTGAAGTTACTGACAAAGCACTCAAAATTGCTACTGGAACTATCCATGAATTAGAAAGTGTAAATAAATGCGTGAATTGTGTACCAAAAGCAATTGATATGGCTGCTACATTGGCGGGAAAATAAATGATTGCTTGTGCCCAGCCAGCCATGAATCCCCAAAAGCCGCCATAACTATGTTCAATATACTTGGTTAATCCACCCGTTTCAGGATACGCAGCTGCTAACTCGGCTCCTGTCAAACCGGCACAAATAGTAATGAATCCTCCCAATAGCCAGACAAACATAGTTAAACTAGTTGATCCTGTATAGTTAGTAACAGCTGACGCTTTAAAAAATACTCCCGTTCCAATTACGCTCCCAGTTACAGTAGCAAAAGCGGGGAAAAAACCAATTGTCTTTTTCAATTTGGCATCTTGATCGCCCATAATCTTATACCTCCACGTAAAAAACCTATTTTTTAGAAAAGAAAAGATGTTGCATTCAAATGCAGCATCTTTTCAGGTTTCAAATTAATTTTTAACCAATGCCTCCGTCGGCTTTAACTGGCTTCAAGAATTGATCAATAATTTGTGAAACACGATTAAGATCAACATTACCACCAGATACCATAGCAACAGTCTTTTTATTCTTGAGCCATCTGTCATCAATTTTATGTGATTCAAGAGCTGCTACTGGAAGTGCACCAGCACCTTCTGCTACAACCTTTGTTCTTTGTAATAGATCTTTCATAGCATGAGCAATTTCATCTTCATTTACTAATACGATTTCATCTACCAATTCACTAACGATTGGGAATGTGATATCTCCAGGTACAGCGACATCTGTTCCATCTGCCAATGTGAAATCTTCATGATGTTTAGTTATTTGACCAGCTTTAACTGATGCATACATCCCATGAACATTTTCTGATTGAACTCCAACAATATGAATATTAGGATTGAATGATTTCAATGCAGTAGCCATTCCAGAAATCAAACCGCCACCACCAACAGGAATAATAACAGTATCTACATCCCAAATGTCATCAAGAATTTCTAAACCGATTGTTCCTTGCCCAGCAATAACGTATTTATCGTTGAACGGATCAACAATAGTTTTTCCTTCCCTTTTTGCACGTTCGAACATCCACTGATGTGCATCATCAAAAGTTGCACCATGAATGTCTACTTCAGCACCATATCCTCTTGTAGCGTCACGTTTCATTTGTGGAGCTTCATCAGGCATAACAACCGTTGTATCAATTCCTAATAAATGTCCTGTTAAAGCCACACCCTGAGCATGATTACCAGCTGATGCTGTAATAACGCCTCGATTTAATTCTTCTTGCGATAAATGATTAATTTTATTATTGGCACCTCTGAATTTGAACGACCCCGTTAATTGCATATTTTCTAATTTTAAGAAAACATCTCCATCAACAACATTACGGCTCAAAAACATGGATTGAACTAGAGGAGTTTTACGAGCATATTTTCCAACAATTGCCTTTGCTTCTTCAATATCATGAATATCAACAATATTATCAATGCCTACACCTTTAAGCATGATCCGTACCTCACCAGTCTTTAGTTTTTATCTATATTTAATCAATATTTAGTTAGTTGTTTCTTCATCAATTGATAATTTTGTATATGGTAGATCAAGTGAATCTGCCAATCCTTTATTAGTTATCTTACCTTCAAAAAGGTTAACTCCTGATGCTAAGGACTCATCCGTCTTAATGGCTTCATTAATACCTTTATCAGCAATTTCCAGTAAATAACTTAAATTGCCCTTTGCCAAAGCCATTGTTGCTGTACGTGGCACTGCTCCCGGTTGATTAGGAACTGCATAATGAATAATTCCATCTTTTACAAAAATTGGATCGTCGATAGTCGTTGGATGATCAATTGTTTCAACCGTTCCACCTTGATCAATAGCTACATCGACTAGAACACTTCCTGGTTTCATTGATTTAACCATGTATTCCTTAACCAACTTAGGTGGTCTTGAACCTGGAATTAAAATCGTTGAAATAAAGATATCTGCATCTTTAATTTCTTTAGCTAGATTTTCTTCATTGGATTTAACAACTCTAAGCTTCTTACCTGCAAATTTATCTTGTAAAAGTTTAATTCTTTCATCATTCAATTCAATAATTACTACTGAGCATCCCATGTTCAAAGCTAATGTAGCGGCATTTGTAGCGGCATTCCCACCACCAAAGATTACAACGTTGCCACCATCGATTCCAGGAATGCCGGGTAAAAGAATTCCCTCGCCTTGATGTTGTGCTTCAAGATAATAAGCACCCATAATAACTGATCTTCGTCCAGCAATTGCACTCATTGGTGCTAACAGTTCTAATTTTCCATCTTTAACAATTGTTTCTCCACCAATTGCAGTTGTACCTGCTTTCATCATTGCCTCAACAGTTGGCTTTGATGATGCTAAATGTTGAAATCCCCAAACGATTTTACCCTTTGAGAAATACTTATATTCTTCGGGATCGGGCTCCTTAACCTTGATGATCAATTCGGCTTTCCAGCCATCTTCATGACTAACCAATTTACCACCAGCATCGACATACTCTTCGTTTGTAAAGCCTGCACCAATACCTGCATTTTTTTCAACAAGTACCTCGTTGCCAGCTTCAACCATTTTACGGACATTTTCTGGAGTTGCCGCTACACGACCTTCTCCTTCTTTTTGTTCCTTAATTACAGCGATTTGCATATTTACACTCTCCTTTTGTGAAAAAAATAACTATTTCCTTACAAGGGCATGATAACGCTCACAACTAGCGGTATCAACCTATTTTTTTGCTTCACAAACTAAAAAATCGGGATAACCATTGCCAAGATTGAGAAAATTTTATCAAAATATTTTTTCATTTCACAAATTATCACATTTTAGAACATCTTTGATTTATATTTTGTATATGAAATAAATACAACTGTTTATTTTAAGTGAACACATCACAATTTTTTTGATTAAAAAAAATACACCCAATCATTTTCATGACTGAATGTATTTGAATTATAAAATATTATTTAACTGACAAATATTGATTAATCTTTATCATCAGATTTATCAGTAACATCTTTACGACTGAAATTATTGATATCAGCAACAACAGAACTTACAAACATCTTAGCATTTTCTGATGATGAATCATCTTCACCATATTTTCTAACTGAAACTGTTGCATCTCTTGTCTCTTCATCACCAACAACAACTGTATATGGAATCTTCATTGTTTGAGCGTCACGGATCTTGTAACCCATCTTCTCATCACGATCATCAATTTCAGCACGGATATTCTTAGCACGTAATTCACTAAGAACGTCGTTAGCATAATCCGTATGTAATTTTTGGTTAACAGGAATAATTCGAACTTGTGTAGGAGCCAACCATGTTGGGAAAGCACCCTTGTAAATTTCAATTAGGTAAGCAATGAATCTTTCCATAGTTGAAACAATACCACGGTGAATCATAACTGGTCTATGGTCTTCACCATCTGAACCAACGTATGTCAATTGGAACTTCTCTGGTTGCATGAAGTCTAATTGAATTGTTGACAATGTCTCTTCATTACCAAGAGCTGTCTTTGTTTGTACATCAAGCTTTGGACCATAAAATGCAGCTTCACCTTCGGCTTCATAATACTTCAAGCCCAGATCATCCATAGCGGCTTTAAGCATTGATTGTGATCTGTTCCACATTTCATCATCATCGAAATACTTTTCAGTATTAGCTGGATCTCTGTAGCTAAGACGGAATGTGTAATCATTGATATCAAAGTCTTTATAAACTTCAACCATCAATTGCAAAGTACGTTTGAATTCTTCTTGAATTTGATCAAGGGCAACGAATGTGTGACCATCATTTAGAGTCATTTCACGAACACGTTGTAAACCACTCAAAGCACCTGATTTTTCATATCTGTGCATCATACCAAGTTCAGCAATACGAAGTGGTAGATCACGGTATGAACGATTATGATGCTTGTAAATTTGGATATGTGAAGGACAATTCATTGGACGAAGTTCAAGCATTTCGCCATCACCCATGTCCATTGGTGGGAACATATCTTCACGATAATGTGCCCAGTGACCTGAAGTCTTGTAAGCATTCAAGTTCATCAAAATTGGTGTATAAACGTGCTTGTATCCCCAAGCAACTTCCTTATCAATAATGTATCTTTCAATAACACGACGAATAGTAGCACCATTTGGCATCCAGTATGGAAGACCTGCACCAACCTCTGGATCAACGAAGAACAAATCAAGATCACGACCGATTGTTCTGTGGTCACGTTCTTTAATTTCTTGACGACGTTTCAAGTCAGCCTTTAATCCATCTTCCTTGTAGAAAGCTGTACCATAAATTCTTTGTAACATTGGATTACTTGACTTACCTTGCCAATAAGCACCAGCAACAGAAAGCAATTCAAAGTGTTTCAAAGCTTTAAGATTATTTAGAACTGCATCGTAACCAAAGTCAACAAAACCATCAATTGTATAGACAGGAATCTGTACTGACTCAACTGCACCAATCAATGATGACTTGTAAGGATCGTCTTTGAACATTTCAACAAGATCCTTTTTATCCATCATAGATCTTTCAATCTTATCGTTATTCTTGATAATCTTATTCATCAAGGCAGTGATTTCTTTCAATTCATCGACACTGATTTGACCATCTTCGTTATCAGTATCAACATAGAATCCATCATCGTTGGCTTGTTTTTCACCAAAGTGAAGATCTTTCTTAAATTTCTTAGCAGCAGCACTGAATACTAATGCTGCAGTATTTCTCAATACTTTTAAAGCGTCATCTTTGTCTTCACCAGAAATGATTTCAATCTTGGCATCTTGTTTGATAGGACGTTCAAGATCAACCAAAGTATCATTAAGCTTACCAGCAACAGCTTTTTTACCTAATGAAGTACTAATTGACTTAGCAACGTCTAAAGTAGTTGTGCCTTCGTCAAACTCCTTAACAGAATTATCTGGGAATGTTAACTTGATTTTTGACATAGACTATTTCCTCCTAAATTTTAGATAACAAAAAATGCGTCCCTGAAGTATAGACATATAACTAAATATGTACATACTTCAGGGACGCATCTGCGCGGTTCCACCCATGTTAAAACTGTATAACAAATAACAGTTTTCACTCTATGGTTATAAAGTAACCAACAATTATATAGTTTTATATGGAAGTGGTAACTCCAGTAATGGGTAAGCTTTCAGTAATCGTACCCTCCCTGAATAGAACCGAAGTGTTATCTTTCATGTCTTTATTGAAACACTTATTTTTAAATAATACAAGTTATTTTTTAAATCTTCTATTCTGACCAGTTACAATGACTTCACGTGAAAGATACTTAACTCGTTCCATGATACGTTTGGCTTTCACAGGTTCCTCTTCGCCACGTTGATTCACGGACAAATGCTGTTCAAATTCTTTCATGGAAAAGTTAGATGAAAAGAAAGTTGGCAAATTTTCCTGCATCCGATACTGCAAGATAACTCCCAAAACTTCATCCCTGATCCAACTGGACATCGTATCCGCACCAATATCATCCAGCATCAAAATATCAGCAACCTTAATCTTATTAACTTTTGCTAAAACGTTATTTTGACCAATAGAATCCTTCATCTCCACAGCAAAGGTTGGAAAATGCACCAAGGTCGTATGAACGTCATGCTTAAATAGTTCATTCGCAATTGCACCAAGAAGATACGTCTTACCAACGCCAAAATCGCCAGCCAAGAACAGACCTGGGGTAAATGTTTTTGAATGTAAATAATTATCAATAAAATCTAATGCTTGTGCCAACGCATCTTGGCGGCCTTCACCATCATAATCATCCAGTTTGGCACGACGAATGTCTGGAGCCATGTCCATCAAGACGAAACTTGATTCATATTGATTTCTCTTTTCTCGATTTTGAGTTCGTTCATTAGGATAATAAGCAACTTCAATATTGTGATTACTAACAATTAGTTTAGGATAATACCCCTTACTCAACTCACTTGCATGATTTTTATTATTATAAAATTCATAAATACTAGCCGCACTAGTAGAAATCGCATCGGAATTGATTTTATTTTCATTTTCTTTTAAAAATTTCTGTACATCGGGATCATTCAAAGCATTATTAAGAAGACGGCGATAATCCTCCGTCAAATTTTTTGAATTCAAATATTCTGCTAATCTACTACCTAAATTGTCCATGCTTAATTATCCTTATTTCTCAATCTTTTCAGTCTATTCTGAAGATCTGTCTGTTCGTTCTCTTGACTTGCTTTCTTTGGTACCTTAGCTTTAATTTTACTCCAATCAGTCGCTTGTTCAACTTTACGATTTTTATTGTTATAACGGCGTTTAGGATTACGTGGACGATTTTGAAAATCGCTAATTCGTTTCAAAGCCTGTTCTGCCGTTTTAACCCCGTTTTGCTGCCAATCATTTGCGACTGTCTCCATCAAAGGCAAAGTCAAGGTTGGTGATGTCTGTAAAATATAATAGACCATAATATTTAATACTGATGGTGATAGAAATGACTTCATTGCCATATTCCGTAAAGCTTTGGATTCCACTGTACCAGTAAAGCCACCGCTTTTTTGTTTTTGAGCAGCCAAAAATTCTGCCGGCCTCAACTCTCGAGCTTGCTTTAATAACAATTGATCAGAACGATTTAAATTACTGTCATCACTTTTTTCTTCTTTTTCTGAATTTGCTTGATGTCTAACTGAAATATTGGCATTTTTCTCAAATCGATCCTGAATGTCTTTTTTTAATCGTGTAGGGTCAATCTCATTTTTTACAATATCACAAGTTCGTCCAATAGCATTAATTATTGTATTTTCATCTAAATCATAAAAAGCATGTAAATTCAAAATCAACTCCTGATTTTGCAATAAATTATCAGGGCTAATTTTAAATAAATGCTGGATCCGATCGGAAATCAATTCCCAGTCTAATTGGGGTACTTTCTCTTCGCTCAGAGATGGGCTCTGATGATCATTTTCATTAACTTTAAAGTTACTCTGCGTATTTTTCACTTCTGTAGGGGCATTGATCAAATCGTTATTGCTTAATTGAAAGACTTCCAGAAAATCCTTAGTAATTTCATTAGAGTTTTTCAAGATCAAATTAGAATGAGAATACTTATCGGCTAACAAATGAAATTTTTTTTCACCAACTTGTTCGTACAAAAAAATGCTCATCAAATCATCTTGAAAAAATTCATCCGGAGAAAGTGGCTCAAACAATTGATAAATGTAATATGGTCCTATATCATCTTTTTTTTGATACGTTCTAATTAAACCTAAAGCTTCTGCTTTGATTCTTGCATCATAAAATCGTTTTAAATCAATTCCCAACAAACTCATTAGTTCGGCATGACTCTTTCTTTGCGTAACTAATTCTTTATTAGGTAGTTTTTCCCAAAGCAATAAATATAAACTAAAGGCTTCTATACCCAAGATTGGTAAATACAAATCCGTCAAAATATGCCGATCGTCATCATTTAAATGACCACTGGGTAAGCACCAGTAGCCAACTAATGGCGTGAATTTATCTGTTCCAAAATTACTCGTTGCCAATAGGACTCCCCTTACTTCTTATCAATTTTCTTACCATTGGACATCATTTCTTGAACTTCCTGCATGAAACCATTCATATCTTTAAATTCACGATAAACACTGGCAAAGCGTATGTAAGTCACATCGTCAACTTTAGACAATATTTTCATCACATGCTCACCGATTACTTGCGATCTGACTTCACTTTCTCCAGTAGATCTGATTTCATTTTCAACTTTGTCGACAATATCATTCATTTGATCCATAGTTACAGGACGCTTTTCAGCCGCACGAACTAAGCCGTGAAGTAATTTTTCTCGACTAAATTCTTCCCTATTTCCATTTTTCTTGATGACTAATAGTGGTGACTTCTCTAATCTTTCAAACGTTGTGAAACGAGTACCGCAATACTCACATTCACGTCGTCTTCTAATTGCACGTCCTTCATCGCTGGGACGACTATCAATAACTTTTGATGAATCATGATGACAGTGTGGACAAATCAAGATTCCAACCTCTTTTCCAAATTAAAGTTGTGCTACTAACTTATTAAATTCTTTTGTAAGATTTGCTAAATCTCCTGAATTATCAATCACAAAATCAGCACGATTCTTTTTCTCGTCCATCGACATTTGTGAATTGATCTGCTCCAAAGCAACTTTTTTGGTTAAGCCATTTCGCTTCATTAAACGTTGTAATTGAATCTGTGGCTCTACATAGATACTAATCACGCCGTCAAAATAATTCTGATAATTGCCTTCAAACAAAAGCGGTATTTCAAAAATAGAGATTGTCTTTTCAGATGATTTCTTATTAGTTTCAATCGTCTGTAAAATTTCTTTTTTTATCAATGGTCTCGTAATGGCATTCAATTTAGCTAGTTGCTCTTGATCACTAAAAACAATGGAACTTAATTTCTTACGATTCAAGGTTCCCTCAGGCAATAAAATACCCTCGCCAAATTGTTGCGTAATCTGTTGCAATCCCACTGTACCAACTTTGACCACTTCTCTAGCCACATAATCAGCATCATAAATAACAAACTTGTTTTGTCTAAATAGATTTAAAACGGTTGATTTGCCTGAAGCAATTCCTCCCGTTAAACCGTAGATCTTACTCATTTCACTACCTGGCACCTTGGGCAAAAATGCGTTCCTCGACCTCCAACTTTAATTTTTTCAATCAAGGTTTGGCATCTTGGACAAGGCGTTCCTTCTTTTCCGTAAACTTTTAAATTATTTTGCATGTTACCCATATGGCCGTTTGCATCCACATAAGAACGGACGGTTGAACCACCAGATTCAATTCCTATTTTCATCTCTTTATTGGATGCTTCAATGATATTTTGAATATCTTCATCACTCAAATGATTAGCAGGCGTTTTGGGGTGTAATTTTATTTTCCAAAGTACCTCATCGACGTAGATATTTCCCAGACCACTCATGACCGATTGGTCTAACAGAACAGTCTTAATATCTTTATGATGACGCATAATTCTTGGTTTCAAATTTTGAAAAGTGAATTCCGACGATAAGGGCTCTGGTCCTAATTTTTTTATAGATTTATTCTCTGATAAATCATCAGTTCTCCACAGCTGCATTCGGCCAAATTTACGAACGTCATTATAAATCATTTTTTCGCCATTATCCAATGTAAAAATAGCATGCGAATGTTTGTCAATAGCACTAGGATCTGCCGAAATCCTATATCTTCCTTCCATTCGCAAATGACTAATTATTGTATAACCATTATCCAAATGAATCAATAGAAACTTAGCTCGTCGATCAACATTTTCGATTATGGCGCCAGTCACAAATTCAATGAACTGTTCCACATCCCCGGTAATCAAATTCTGATACCGAATCTCCACATGTGTTATTTTACGACCCTTAACTCGAGCGTTCAAACCTCTTTTAACCGTTTCAACTTCTGGCATTTCTGGCATTTTATCACCTACTATTTAGCTTCGTACCAAGTTTTTCCATGAGCCGTTTCAACTTTCAAAGGTACATCCAATTTTACAGCTGAATCCATGACGCTTGGAACTAATTTCTCTAATGTTGCAATTTCTGTCGCCGGTGCTTCAAAAATCATTTCATCATGTACTTGCAACAATAGATTAGCTTGCAATTTTTCCTTTACTAACATCTTTTGCATATTGATCATTGCCACTTTAATAATATCCGCAGCACTACCCTGAATTGGCGTATTCATAGCCGTTCTTTGGGCAAAATTACGCATATTAAAATTCTTTGAATGAATATCTGGTAAATAGCGACGACGATGCATAATTGTTTCCACGTAACCATTTTCACGGGCATATTTAACAATATCATCCATATATTTTTTAACGCCTGGATATTGTTCGAAATATGACTCAATAAAAGCTGCGGCTTGTTTACGACTAATGCCGATATTTTGTGACAGACCATAGTCACTGATACCATAAACAATCCCAAAGTTAGTAGCTTTAGCTTGACGACGCATATTAGGAGTCACTTCATCAGTACTATTCAAACCAAAGATCCGCATAGCCGTATGTGCGTGAATATCGTAATCCTCGTTGAAAGCCTCTTGCATGTGTTCGTCTCCTGAAATATGGGCCAACACGCGTAATTCCACTTGTGAATAATCAGCTGAAAAAATCTCCCAATCCTTATGCTGAGGAACAAAAGCCTTACGTATCTGCTTTCCTTCATCAATTCTAATAGGAATATTTTGTAGATTAGGTTCAATTGAAGATAGACGTCCGGTTTGCGTCAAAGTTTGTAAATAAATCGTATGAATTTTGTTATCCGGCTGAATAAACTTTTGTAATCCAACCACATAAGTCGATTGAATCTTAGAAATTTGACGATAATCTAAAACCATCTGAACGACAGGAGACTTATCCTTTAACTTCTCTAAGACATCGACCGAAGTAGAATAACCTGTTTTAGTCTTTTTAATCACGGGCAATTTCAAATCTTCAAATAAAACGACACCTAGTTGTTTGGGCGAGTTAATATTAAACTCTTTACCCGCCTCTTGATAAATCTTTTGCTCAATTTCATTCAGCTTCTTTGCAAAAGTATTCTCCATTTCCTGTAATTTGGAGGCTTCAACCGTAATACCCTTAATTTCCATTTCAGCCAAAACAATTGATAATGGCAATTCAATTTCATCATAAAGGCTATCTTGGTCATTATCCTTTAATTCAGCAAGCATCTGATCTTTCAAGGTATCAATAACTTGAGCCTCCTGAGCTAGGAAATTCAACAATACTTTTTCATCTTCAGGAACGGCTTTTTTAACACCTTTACCATAGAACTCTTCTTGGGTTGGCAAACTAATATTATAATTGTGAGCTACTAAACCAATGTCTTGTTTGTTGTCATTGGTATCTAGTAAATAGGCCACTAATAACATATCGAAACTAACCCCAGCGAGCTGACAGCCATAACGATGCAATAACGCTATAGTCTGCTTATTGTCAAAGAGATACTTCTCTTTTGTTTTATCAGCCAGCCAAGTTTTCAGTGATTGATTTTCCAAAACTGAAACATCAGTCGTTCCATAGTATGTCTGACCATCGGAAATTAAAATTCCAATGATTGGCGCTGTATGATAGTTTTCTCCAAAGCCTTCTACGACCAAAGTATGAACTTTTTGGCTTTCAACAATCTCTTTAATTGCTGAATCATTTAATTCTTTGACCTCAATTTTAACTAGGTCTTTTGAACTATCTTCTGTCTTAATATCCATTCTTTCCAAAAATGATTGAAAATTCATCTTTTGATAAAATTGAATCAACATTTCTTGATTATCTCCACGATATTCCAAATCGCTCAAATTTAATTCAACCGGCGAATCACAATTGATCGTAGCTAATTTTTTACTTAAAAATGCTTGGTCCTTATCGTCGATCAAATGCTCTTTTAGTTTGCTCTTCTTCATTTCATCAACATGTTCATAAATATCTTCCATACTGCCATATTGATTGATCAATTTAATAGCAGTCTTTTCACCGACTTTTTCAACGCCAGGATAATGATCAGAGTTATCACCCATTAAACCTTTCATATCAATGATCTGTTGTGGAGTAATACCCAATTTCTCTTTGACATGTTTTGGAGTATAACTTTCCGTCTCCGTCACGCCTTTGACATTTACACGTACAGTAACTTTATCAGTCGTCAATTGAGTCAAATCACGATCCCCTGTAATGATGGTAACGTCCATGCCATCTTTTTCAGCTTTACGTGACATAGTTCCGATGATGTCATCAGCTTCATAATTAGGCAACTGATACGTCTTGATTCCTCGGTAATTTAATAAATCTTGAATCAATGGCAATTGTTCCATTAATTCTGGCGGAGTTTTCGCACGTGTCCCTTTGTATTCTTTGAACATTTCTGTTCTAAAAGTAGTTTTACCAGCATCAAATGCCACCAATGTATGCGTTGGCTTTTCATCTTTTAAAATCAAATCCAACATATTGTTGAAAGCATACAGGGCGTTGGTATGAATGCCATCCCCGTTGACAAATTTATCTAAGACGTTGTGCATGGCGAAAAATGCTCTGAAGGATACACTATTTCCGTCTATTAAAAGTAATTTTTTATTTTGTGTCATATTTTCTCCAATTTAATTGAATTAACTAATCTTATTTTAACAAATCAAAGCACCTAAAAAAAGTTACTCCCTCGTTAAATAACTTTATCTATCAAAAAAGCCGACGCCATAACTACTAAGAGCTATTATATCGACTTTTACAATAACTTATTCATTTTTTTGATATTTAAAGTGAACATAAAGAATTGATCCAAGTACTAGTACAGATAAAATCGTCAAAATAATAAAGTCAACTTTTGTTCCAGAAATTGTATTAACCACTGAATTATTAGATCCACTAGTCAAAGCGGCAGCTGAAATAACTACTGACAAGACATTAGTACCTAATGAACCCGCGTACTGTTGCATCATACTAAACAAAGAGTTCTGATCAGATTTCTTAGCGCCTTGAACTTGGCGACTCCCATCAGACAATGAGGTCCCAAATCCAAAATTAAAACCAATTCTGAGAATCAAATAAATCAAGGTAATACTCATCAAAGTTAAACTTTCACTTTTTATTAAGAAAAGCCCTGATCCTACAGTAATCAGAATACCACTGATAACCAATGGCAATGTAGGACCTTTTTTATCGTACAAATATCCTGCAAAAGGCCCCATAACTGCTCCTAGTAGTGAACCAGGTAACAACATTAAACCAGCTTCAGCCGAATTCAAGTGTAAAGCTGTTTGTGCGAAGATTGGTAAGACGAATGACAAACCAATATTAATAAATTGCAGACTGAAATAACTGAACAAACGTAAACGTAAGACAGGTAGTTTTAATATTGAAAAATCAATCAATTGACGTTTACTCTGACTATTGTACCAAGCAAAAATGAGCACAACTACAATTGATACTACGATCCATAGCAAAAATTGACTCGAAGTAAAACCATGAGTTCCAGCTTGATCAAACGTAAATAAGATCATTGAAAATATAATTGCTAAACCAATTACACTAAAATAATCAAAAGAAATCCCCTTAGTCCCAAAAGCTTTTCCACGAATGGACAATTGTCCGATAATAAATAGAACAATAATTAAAGGAATTACACCTACAAATATTTCTCGCCAACTCCACATACGATTAATTATTCCACCATAAGTTGGTCCTAGTGCTGGGGCCAATGAAATAACCACTCCTGCTAAACCAGTATACAATCCTAACTTAGCTGGTGGTACTTCTTCAAAAATCAAATTAAACATCAACGGTGTCGACAAACCAGTCGCAATAGCTTGCAATAATCTTCCAGCCATTAATACCGGAAAATTAGGAGCCATCATACAAATGATTGAACCAATCAGACATAAAGATGCCGCAAAGATAAAAATTTTTAATGGATCAAATTTTTTTAAAATATAAGCTGTCGTACTCATTACAATTGTCGTTAATAACAAGTATCCGGTCGTTAGCCACTGAACCGTGCCTAAACTGACATTCAATTCCTTAGTCAGAGTTGGAAAAGTTACATTCATCGATGTTTCAATTAAAATTCCAGTAAACGATAATAATCCGACGGCAAAAATTGATAATTTTACACGTGTTGAAACAGTATCTTTCACGTTTAGTTCCTCTTTTCATAAAAAAAGAGCCATGACAATTCGCTCTGTCATAGCCCTTACTATTTAATTTATTGTTGATTAGGATTTAAGGTACTTAGCAATTGTTCATAAGCAGTTTCATACTTTTGAACATCACCGGCACCCATGAATATCATCACAGTATTATGATATTCCAATAATGGAGACATATTATCAAGTGTTAGAACTTTTCCACCCTTATGAATCTTGTCGCCAAGATCTTTACTTGTAATATCGCCATGGGCTTCACGAATAGAGCCAAAGATATTAGTTAAGTAAACTTCATCAGCTAGATCCAATGACTTAGCAAAGTCATCCATCAAAGCTAAAGTTCTTGTATAAGTATGTGGTTGGAAGACCGCAATAATCTTCTTATCAGGATATTTTTGTCTAGCAGCATCAATCGTTGCTTTGATTTCTTGTGGGTGGTGAGCGTAGTCGTCGATGATAACTTGGTCAGCCACTTTCTTTTCACTGAAACGTCTCTTAACACCACTGAAGGTTTGTAATTCACGATTAATCAAGGCATGGTCAAGTTTTTCCATATGACCTACACCGATGACAGCTAATGAATTTAAAACATTGTGTTCGCCAAACAATGGAACTTGGAAATTACCAATATTTTCACCATCAATTGAAACATCAAATGATGAACCTTTGACCGTTCGCTTGATATTAGTTGCACGAATGTAATCTGATTCATTTAAACCATATGTATAAATAGGTGTATCAGCTTTGATGGTCTTAGCATGTTTATCTTCGCCCCAAATGAAAATACCCTTTTTAGTCTTTCGAGCTTCTGATTCAAAGGCGTCAACAACATCATTGATCCCACCAAAGAAGTAATCAGGATGATCAAAGTCAATATTAGTAATAATCAAATAATCAGGAGAATAGGCTAAGAAATGACGACGATATTCATCGGCTTCGAATACAAAGAACTTAGCATCTTTGATTCCTTTACCAGTACCATCACCAATCAAATATGATGTCTTAGCAATTCCGCTTAAAGTATGTGCCAACAAACCAGTTGTACTAGTCTTACCGTGTGAACCAGCGATACCAATTGAAGTATAATCTGAAACTAACTCACCAACTAATTCTGGATATGTAATTACTTTTAAGTGCATATCATTAGCTTTTTTAATTTCTACTTGATCATTACTAAAAGCGTTTCCCTTAACAATAGTTAAGCCTTCGTGAATATTTTTCTCATCGAAAGGCAAAATCTTGATTCCTGCTTGTTCAAGACCACGTTGAGTAAATGTATATTTATCAATATCTGAGCCTTGAACTTCATATCCTAAATCTTTCAAAATGAGTGCCAAAGCGCTCATTCCTGTTCCTTTAATTCCAACAAAATGATAAACTGTCTTTTCCATAATAGCTCCTAATTAAACAAATTCTTTGCTTCTTCAAAATCAAATGCTTGACCAGCTTTTCCTTGATCAAGTACTAGAATACCACGTTTTTGCGGTGCATTAGGAATTCCTAATTCTCTAGCAGAACAGATCATTCCGTAACTATCGACACCACGCAACTCACCTGGCCAAATTTCCTTGCCAGTAGGCATAACAGCACCTGGTAAAGCAACGACAACTAATTGTCCTTCGTCAATATTTGGAGCACCACAAACGATTTGGACTGGTTTATCTAAGCCGACATCAGTCTGAGTAATATGTAAATGATCTGAATCAGGATGAGCCTTCATTTCATCAACATGTCCAATTACAAACTTCGGACTTTTATCAGCTTCTAATTTGTCAGAAAAACCTGCTTTAACAAGCGTATCATTTAAAACATCTACTTGTTTATCATCTAAGAAAACTTGACCGGATTCATTTTGAATTCCTAGTTTCTCTCCTAGGTCAAAGAAATTGAAGCCAATAGCTTCGTCATTCTTTTCATTGAAAATACGTACAATATTATCTTTTTGGGTCGTATCCTGTGAAATACCAACATCATTGCCTAATTCCACAATTAGAACGTCCCCTAAAACTTCTGGATTATAAAAGCTTAATAGCAAGTTTTTCCCCTCACTTGATCAATTATTTGTTAATTACGCTGTTAATAAAGGTCTCAACTTCTTCTTTAGTTTTTCGATCTTTATTTACTAGTCTACCAATTTCTTTTCCATTTTCAATAACAACAAAGCTAGGAATACCCATAATTCCTAATTCTTGAGCAACTTCCATGTTATTATCACGGTTAAAACTGATCCAAGTGAAATCTGAGTACTCTTTTTCTAATTCTGGTAGTTTTGGTTCGATAAATTTGCAATCTGGGCACCAATCAGCGTGGAAAAATAGGACATACTTGCCTTCCTTTGTTGCTTCATGCCAATCTTTTACATTATAATCTTCAATTGTCTTCATATTTATTCACCTCTGTCAATAAGATACTTTTTATTTTTAAAACGGTCAATTAAATGTTCTTGAGCATTCGATTGAGATATAATAGTGTTAATATATCAGTAAATCGAAATCAAGGAGTGATTTTTTATGAGTAAAAAAGGTATCGGTTCATTAATCGTTACTGGTTCTGTACTTGTGGCTGGTGCAGCCGCTACAGTTTTAGTAAAACACCATCTGGATAGCGAGAAAATAATTGATAAAGTTAAGTCTGTTTTAGGCGAAGATAGTAAAGTTATTGGTTCTTGGGTTGAACCATTTTATCAAAGAGTCGATGTAAATGGTCGTTCAACATGGGGAATCGTTGGTGGCGTTACTACCATGGACGAATTCGACGTCGCTCAATATCATTTCATTGCTGACGCCATTACCGGTGAATTACTTAACATTAAAAAAGTACAATAAAATTAATAAACTAGTTTTCGAAATGGGCTTTCAGGTAATTGATCCTGAAGCCTTTTTTTGAAAACTTTTTTTCATACTCAGTTTCAATATTATTAACATTCAATTTATCATCGTTGTGTAAATCTAATGATATTTCATCAAATTTCATACCATAATTATTCATGCTAACCAATGAGTACTCGAATAAACCTTGATTATCGGTCTTAAACTGTAAATAGCCATCATCATTCAAGATGTATTGATATTGTTTTAAAAAGTCTTTATAGGTTAAACGACGCTTTTCATGACGAGTCTTAGGCCAGGGATCAGAAAAGTTTAAATAAATACCGTCAACTTCCCCTTCACCAAATAATTCAGATAAACCAGAACCATTAGCTAACAATAACTGCAAGTTGGGTAATTTCAATTCAACTTGCTTTTTTAATACCAAAGCAATTGCCCCTTCTTGAACATCCATTGCAATATAGTTGTTTTGAGGATTTTCTTGAGCTAATTCAGTTATAAATTTACCTTTCCCCGAACCGACTTCGATAAATAAAGGCTGTTTTTTAGCAAAACGTTCTTGCCACTTACCCTGCATATTTTCAGGCTGTACTGCAATCAGGTCAAGGTTTTCATTGATCATATCCTTAGCCCAAGGTTTGTTTCTTAATCGCATAAATCAAATTTTCTCCATTAATCTAGATATTTTTTTAATTGTCGTGGCATATAGAAGTAGTTCACAAAAATCAACACTAATAAACCAGCCGCAATAATTATCAAACTATTGATACTTAAACCAAATTTATAAAGGATAGCTAAAGCACTAACAATCCATTGAATTCCTAAGATGACTGTACTCAACTTTGTAAACGAAGCAATCTTCATTTTACCCGAAATTGGATATAATCTCTGCATTAAATTTTGCATAACTTCTTTAAAGTATGGTTTTAATTGAAATCCTACTAGATAAATAAACAACATTTCCACTATCAACGAAATATAAAAGCTGTCGATCAAACAGAGCATTATTGCTTGAATAATCGTCAATCGTAAAAACAAGCCTATATATTCATTGTTTCTCACGAATCCACGTGCAAATAAATACAAATAAGTATTGTTATTACTTGGTTTAATAAATTTATAAACCCAATCTAACCACTTACGGCGCTTAATCTTGCTATTAACTCCAGGAACATCTGTAAATAAATTATAGAAACGTTTGATTCGAAACATTCGTTGATTCTCTGTTTCAATCGCATATTTCCACTGTAATTGTCCACTGGTCTCTAAAGTCTTAACTCTCATATTTAGAAATAGGTAATAAATCACACCTACAATCACCATTAAGGGACTAAATGAATAAACTGAAAGAATTAAAGATACTATCAAGATTAAATTCGAAACCAATTTCATACTGAAATTTCCAAAATGATCTCGTCCATAAAGTGCCATCAAATTTACATTCAAAAAGCCTAACTTGTAAACAATTAAACCAACTGCAACTAAAACAATATCGGCTATTCTCATTCCTGCAGCTCGTGAAGCAAAAGCTGACAGCAAGAAGTTAGCTAAAGCCAAAGTCACGATTGGAATAAACACACTGTAATTTTTAGCAGCCTTAAAATATTTATAAAATTCTTTTTCCTTAACTAACAAAAATGTGCTGTCAGGATCTTCCATTAAGGTTGCAATACCACCAACTTGAACTGCTAAGAAAAGCAACAGAATTACAATTGGTTTTCCCAACATTAATTGATGATGAATTGTTCCTAAGAGATTAGAATACCAAAAACCTAAGGCACCTATCAAGACAATAAAGGCTAAAACAAAATTGTCGTTAAAGATAAGTCGCAAATATTTAAATTGGTCTAGTTGATGACGTCTTAATCTCTCTTGCCATAATTTAGTCATTAGAGATCCTCGTGGGACATCTTGATATAGATATCGTCTAAATTACTGTCTTGTTGCATATCAAATTTAGCCTTTAATTGATCCAATGTACCATCAGCACGAACTTGACCATGATTGATCAAGACAAATTTATCCGCATGATTTTGAACTGTCGCCAAAACGTGCGTCGACATCAAAACTGAACATCCCGCCTTTTTCTTGGCTTCAACGACGTTCAGTAAATCATTGACTGCCAATGGATCTAATCCTGTAAAGGGTTCATCAATAATAAATAAGGAAGCATCAGTCATGAACGCACAGACAATCATTACCTTTTGCTTCATACCCTTAGAAAAGTTTTGTGGAAACCAATCTAATTTATTATCTAAACGAAATGTTTTTAGTAATTCATTGGCATTCTTCCACGTCTGATCATGGTCTAAACCATAAGCCATAATTGTTAAATCAATATGCTCCCTTAAGGTCAATTCTGGATACAAAATGGGCATTTCAGGAACATAAGCAATTTTTTTTCGATATTTTTCAACATCATCATGTAAACTTATTCCATCAATCAAGATTTGTCCGCCACGAGGAGTCAAAAGTCCAATGATATGTTTAATAGTTGTTGATTTACCAGCACCATTCAAGCCAATCATTCCAACAACTTGCCCACTTTTAACTGTGAACGTTTCTTTTTTTAAAACTGATACTTGACCGTATCCACCGGTCAGTTCTTTTACTTCTAAAGTCATGGATTAAACCACCTATTATCTGTTTTTAATAATGTTAATATGATAGCATTGTAGTAAATATATTGCTGTTTTTGAAAGGAGATTTTTTACATGGATGATTGTGTATTTTGCAAAATCATTAACAATGAAATTCCAAGTACTACCATTTACGAGGATGATGATATCAAAGCATTCTTCGATATTTCTCAAGTAACACCAGGTCACACACTGGTCGTTCCTAAGAAACACGTTCAAGACATTTTTGCTTATGATGAAGATCTTGCTGAACGCGTCTTCAAGAAGATTCCGATGATTGCTCGTGCCATCAAAGCTTCTAATCCTAAAATCATTGGTATGAATATCTGCCAAAATAATGGCGAGATTGCTTACCAAAGCGTTATGCATTCACATATTCACCTAGTCCCTCGTTATTCAAAAGATGACGACTTTTCAATGCACTGGGGAGACAACACGGGTCTTGCAAGTAGTGAAGAACTACAAGATCGTGCTGACAAGATCAAACAAAACTTGGAGGATTAAAGATGAAATTCTTTACTGGATTCGCAATCGGGGCAGTTTCAGGTGTCGCCATTCATTTACTCCAATCAAAAGACACCACGTCTAGTGTTAATAATACCAAGTTATTTCAGAATATAAAAGATTTTAAAGACATATTAGCTGATCTTCAAAAAAATGCTACTGTTGTACCTGAAGTTATTTCAGGCATTCAAGAAGATTTAACTGACTACTCACAAAGCATTAAGCCAGATGTTGAAGAATTACAAGATTCCATTGCCGAAATGAAAGAAAACCTTGATAAATTGAACAAAAATTGAGGTCAAATATGAATTTTCTGTGATTTTTTCATAAAATGATAAACTATTAACCACTTTTTATGGTAGTCTTTTCAACTGTAGAGATATATAAATTAAGGATGTGTAAAGATGAATAAACGATTAACTAAATGGATCTTGGCACTTGCTGGTCTATTGATGGTAACTGTTGTTGCCGGATGTTCCGGTAACAAGACTGTTGCTACGCTTAAGGGTGGTAAAATCACTCAGGAACAATATTATAAAGAAATGAAGAGTTCTTCCCAAGGTAAGCAAACACTTCAAACAATGATTATCACAAAGGCCCTTGAAGACCAATATGGTAAGGATGTTTCCACAAAGCAAGTTACTAAAGAATACAACAAGTACAAGAGTCAATACGGTTCTTCATTTAGTTCACTTCTTCAACAAAATGGTATGACAACAGCTCAATTTAAGAAGAATCTCCGTACAAATCTTCTTACAGAAGTTGCATTGAAGAAGAACAAGAAAGTTACAAACAAACAACTTAAGAAAGAATGGAAGAGTTACCAACCTAAGATCACTGTTGCACATATCTTAGTAAGTAAGAAATCAACTGCTCAAGAAGTTATTCAAAAACTTCAAGACGGTGGCGACTTCACTAAACTTGCTAAACAATATTCAACAGACTCAGCTACAAAGAACAAAGGTGGTAAATTAGCAGCCTTTGACAATGATTCAACAAGTATTGATTCATCATTCAAGACAGCTGCTTACAAGATCGACAAAGTCGGTGATTACACAACAACACCTGTTAAGACTAACTATGGTTACAGTGTTATCAAGTTACTTAAGAAACCTGCTAAGGGTAAGATGAGTGACCACAAGGCTGAACTTAAGTCTAAGCTCTACGCTTCATGGTTACAAGATTCAACCGTTATGCAAAAGGTTATTTCTAAAGTCTTGAAGAGAGCCGATGTTTCTATCAAGGATAGTGATTTGAAAGATGTTCTTTCAGGTTACGTATCATCATCTTCTTCATCAAGTAAGAAATAATAATAGATAAGTAATTGAAAAGATTCTTGTGAAGTGAACTCCAATAATTGGAGTGAATTTCATTAATATGTCTGATCGCAGAAATGTGGTCAGGCATATTTTTTTTGGCATTTATTTCTCATTTCAATTGGTATTAGTCAATTGTTTGATTGTCGAATTCGTTTATTATTATAAAATTTGATTCATTTAGATATTGCTTGCTCTAATTGTTTTCGTGTCGCGTATTTATAATTCAGCACAGTTCCTATCTTTAACTGATGGATCTTTGGATCCCTTGATCTGAATGCATTGTCGATAAATATCCAGTATCTTTGGTCATTTTTAGAACCGATAAAAGAGACTCGATAATGAAATCAGTATTTGGATGCAATGAGGTGCTATACGAAAGTATTTCTCCTGAATAAAAATCAATGAAGATTGAAAGATAAAGTCTTTCATCTGTGGTTTCAAATCTCCATCTTGCCTCAGTTACGTCAGCCCCAATTTTCTGTATCGGCAAAAGTATAGCAAAACAATTTGATAAAAGGTTGTTCCTGTTATAAACCAAAAAAATGTGAGATAGATACATCTTAAAAAATGATCTATTCTCCAATTTTTAATTTACAAAACTCGTGATTAATCTCATGTTTTTGAACCTAACTGGGTTTGGAAACACTTAGTTACTTAAAAAAGGTCCGATATGAATTTTAAAATTCATATCGGACCTTTTTTTAAGCAACTATAGATTATCTAATTCTTAAGAAGTAATTCACTTATTTTTTAACTTTTTATAAAGTAATCCTTCCGGAACCGAAATAACGATCAAGACAATTAGAGTAGCGCAAATCGCATAATATGATATAGGCGTAAAACTAGCATACTTATTTTGTTGCACAATAGTAGCCATTAAGGCAACTATTTCAAATATATAACTTTTGCGGCCCATCTTATATAAAATGGTCTTCAATTACTGAAGTCCCCATGTAACCAAAGAACCTTCATTGCTTAACTTAGCCCAAACACCTCTACCATCAGGAACCTGTCCAATTAGTCCACCAACAACTGTAGATATGGCTGCCGTTGGACCCGCGGTTAATCCTGCTGTGGCGGCTACAGAAGCAATAGCCCATGCAACTGCACCCATTCCCGCAAGCTTTGCAGTTTTTACAATAGCCGAATTAAGATAAACCGTAAATCCCGTACTATTAGTCTTTATATATGTTTCGCCCTGACGCAACATGTCCTGTCTTAAAAGAGCCGTTCTTTCCGACACGGAAATTTTGGCATATGCTTCTGGATTATTTTCTTTAAGTGCATTTAGGATTTGACTATTACTAATACTTATATACTTATCCGGTATCGTCATTTCTTCATTTACATTATTGATTGAATCCGCCTTTGCAGTAACTACTCCAATAGAGGTAGATTCTAACATTAACAATGCAGCTCCGGAAATAGCAATCCTATTCATTAAATTCATAATATTCAATTTCCCTTTCATTTTATGGAATAATAGATTAAAAAACTCAAAAGATATTATCTAGAATTTATCTCTTTTTAATCTATTTCCTATTCCAACTTTTATTATGAAGCTGTTTCCTTTATAATGAAAGAAAGGGGTACTTTCGAAAGAGCTCCTTTCTACATACTCGTTGGGGGGATAAAAACATGAATATATCTGAAAAATTGAAATATCAGAGAAAAAAGAATGGTCTTTCACAAAACGATGTCGCAAAAAAATTACATATTACAAGACAAGCAATATCCCAATGGGAAAGAGAAGAAAGTTATCCAGAATTAGAAAATTTACATTTAATATCAAGTATTTATCATATCAACTTATCTTATTTTTTTGATTAATTATTTGTTCATTGATTCATCTATTAAACCAGTCTGAGGAACCCAAAGTGTGTTTTATAAATAGGGAATCTCAGACTATTTATTTTCAACTATCTCTCCGACACACTTCATCCACAAACATGAAGACACATTTTCCTTACTCAAACTTTATTATTAGTAGTATCAATTCTGAATAAAGAAACTATATTTTGAATTAAATCTAAAACTAACTGAATTTCCAGATTTGAAGTGAAACCCAATAATAAGAAGAACTTAAGACATAACCATCTATTAGCTAAATTTTCAAAGTAAACGCAAAACTATCATAGCTTTTTCCTTAAACCAAATAGACCAAGGTAATCAAAGTACGATTGCCTTGGTCTATTATTTTAACGCTCGAATGACCACATTATATCTTGCTTTCTTATATTTATAAATTACAATAACTAGTCTAATACACCTAAGCCTGTAATCTTTTTATTAGTAGCTAAAGACATTTGTAAGAAGCCAAATGCTTCAAGTTCTCGTGCTCTATTTAGATTACCGGCATCAATAACTTCAACTTGACTTCCCTCAAGTGATTCTTTCAAAGCCTGCTTAGCTTCCAAAGAATCTCCAGCTGTCAAAATTTTAGTTGGAACAGTTTCATTTACTTTCTTTGTTACCAAGGTATTCGAAAAGTTTGTATTGAATGCCTTAATAACTTGCGAGTCTGGTAGTAGATTTGCAAGTTGTTCAGTTGCCGAACTATCGGCTGGGACAACTAATCCATCCCAAGTTTCAAAGTTAACTGGATTAGTAACATCGACAACTACTTTTCCCTTTAACTCGGATTTATTTGCTTTAGCAATTGCAAGAGCTGCATCATATGGAACTGCTAAAACAACGATTGATCCTAATGTTGGTACTGCATCGGAATGTCCCAATTTAGTAACCTGGTTGCCACCTTGAGTCATCAATCCGCCAATTGCTTGTCCCATATTTCCTCTACCAAAAATTGTAATATCTGCCATTACACAATCCTCCTATGAATGTATCGCTTTCAAACATACATTCACACTAACTAATCTCAAAAAAGTTGTCAAAGAATTGATTTTTCAAACCGAATAATTACATTTTAGCTGTGCTTATAAAATGAGCGATTATCCAATCCAAAGACTCGCTCTGAAAACTTGCCATTTTCAGTCTTAGTCAATGCCTTAGTAATCATATTAATGGATGCGTCCATCACGATATTATGCAAAACCTCAGCCTCAAGCAATTTAGGGCGTTCTGGGGAGCCATATTCCAACAAACCATGATGTGAAAGAATCATGTGTCGTAAAAGAATCATATCTTCACTCTCTAAATTAATCTGTAAATCAGTTGCAGCTTGAACAATTTCCTCATCGACAATCGTAATGTGTCCTAACATGTTACCTTCAAAGGTATATTCAATATCAAGATTACCTGTCAATTCAACGATTTTACCAAAATCATGTAAACAAGCACCGGCAATTAACAGTGCTCGATTGATTTGTGGATAAAGATCAGCAACTTTTTCAGCTAAACGAACCATACTCAATGTGTGATAAGCTAAACCACCTTGAAAATCGTGATGATTGCTTTTTGCAGCAGCACTGATAAAGAAACGATCGTGATATTTCTTAAACAAGTAACGGACAATTCTATTCCAAGCTCCATTAGTAATTTGTAAGAAGACATCTTCAAATTCATCTTCCATATCTGACTTCTTCATGGGTGCCGTTTGAACGAATTGGGCCATGTCAACCGTCTGTGGATCAAGTAATCCTAAACGAGTAATATTCACTTGGGGCTTGCCTTGATAAAGGTCTCTTCTACCTTCTAATTGGACAATAGCCCCAACATGATACTTCTTAGCATCTTCTTCGCTTGCATCCCAATATTTTCCAGGGATTTGACCAGACTTATCTTCAAAAACTAATGACAAAAAGTTTTTCCCATTTTTTGCTAGGCGAAAATCCGAGCGCTTAATGATAACTTCCAAACTCATGTTTTCACCTTTGTTAAAATCAATAATATGTTTAACCATTATTACTTCCCCCCAACCTTAAGATATGATCTTGCGATAAATGTTTTGGCTCATTAGCAGTGACATAAATGACTTGATTACTCTTAGCCACCTCTTGAATCAATTTAAATACATTATTCGTTCTAGAGATATCAAAATCAACAAACGCATCGTCAATTAAAATCGGTAGTTTGATTAAATCAGCGATTTCAGTTACGAAAGCCAATCTTAATGATATGTACAATTGGATGGTTGTCGCCTGTGATAATTCGTGAACATTAAATTTATTTTTATCTTGACTGATAACGCCAATATCATTTTTATTGAAATCAATTCGAATATAATTATTATTCGTTAACAAGGAAAAATATTGTGTTGCTCTAGCAATCATCCTCGGATAACGATTCTCCGTAGCAATATTGAGCATCTTACGAATCCACTTGCTAGCCAATTTTCTAGCCAACCACTCATCGTAGTATTCAACAATATCGGCCTGATTTTGAGCTAATTGGTCTACAAGTTTTTGATATTGTGTATTGTCATAAACCTGTTGCATTTGTTCTTTCAAAGAACCCATCTGTCGACTCAATTCATTATTTCTATCGGTCAATTGTTGCTTCTTTTTTGTAACCTGATTTAAATCTCTCATCAAAGAATCGTGACTATTATACTGTTGTAATTTCTTTAAATCATCGCCTAAAAAGGCCTTATCCTGTTTTACTTCATTAATAATTCTTTGATTTTGAACTTGATTGGTGTGCATTTGGACAAAGGTTTCAACATTTGGCACTTGATATTTAGCAACAATTCGTGAAATTTCGGCATTGATTTCTTGCAAACGCTGATTACGATCATTAGTAATTTTTTCAGTTTCAGACGCACTTTGAGCATTCAAATCTGCTCGAGCTTTAATCTTATCTAATCGCGTAAAATACTTTTCTATTTGTTCATTATAATTATCTTTCTTATAGGATTTATCCAAAACATTCAGTTCAATCAAAATATTACGCCATTTATTTAAATCAACTTCGATAGCTTTGATACCATCACTTAGTCCATTTTGGATCGTTCTAAAATTTGCCAGTTGAATGACAACACTTTGTAAATTGAGGATATTTTCCCTAGTCAAATTCTCGTATCCCTTTTGTTGTAAAAAAGAAGGTCCACTAGCTCCCTTAAATTTAGAATTTTTCCCCTGATACCAGTACCAAACACCACAAGCAATCGCTACGATAGCAAAAATCAATTTCAAAGGATTCTTTGTTAAAAACATCAAAATCACAGCAATACCTATAATAATCAATGGAAGATTATAGTTCTTAGTATTTTGCTGTGGTGTAATTTTCCCCAGTTCAGAGCTGGACAACGGTTTCATATCTTCTGACAATTGGGGATTATTTTTAAAGAGTTGATCGACTTGCGTATCGACCTTCAAAAGCTTTGACTTCATATCGTCACGATGAAATTGTAAATTTTGCAATTCAAACTTTTGATTGCGAATATAATCCAGACGTTTTTGATTAGTCCGATAATTGACCAAAATCTGCTTTTCGACATTGTCCAATTGTGCCACACGATTTGTCGTGGAAGTTTCCTGCAAAGTACTCAATTCCTGATTATCAGTAAGAAAGTTCTCCCAATCATCATTGCTAACTGAGATCCCACTGCCAGCAGGGACTTTTGATGAAGAAAGCTGTTCGTAACGAGGCCACTTCTTATCCAAATTACGCAAGTCATTTTCATTCTGACTGACACTTTTCAATAATTCTTCATTACGATCAAATTTTTCCTGAACTTGTGCTAACTGACTTTCAACTTTTCGATAAGCAACTTGTTGATTCTCAAATTCTGATTTTTCAACTAAAAGATCATCACGTTCTTTTAGTTTCGTCACTAATGGCTGCTTTTGTCCACGTTTTTTGTAAATTGTTTCCGCAGCCTCATTCATTCGATCAGCTGTAGCTAGCCATTCTTTACTACCGACAGCTCCCACTGACATTATTTCTGTCTCCAATTGCTTTTCATCTAATCCATAGATAGACAAAATATTTTTATCGTCAAAAACATGCGTGTGTTCAAAATCATCTTTAGTGAAGCTGCCAATAATCTCTTGCAAAAGACTTTCTGGCACTTGTTGATCATCATGAAATAAGGTAACTGTTCCGTTGCCTTTTCCTTCAACTCTACGAACTAGCCAAAGACTTTTGTCATCAGACTGAAACTCTAATTCACCACCATAACTACTACTATTTTTGGGCTTATACTGTAAATATTTATTATCTCCACGGGCCGAAGCGAAGCCAAATAAGATACTTTTAATAAAATTTAAAAGGGTCGTTTTTCCAGCTTCATTTGAACCAAAAATAACTTGATAATCTTGTTTAAAGTCAAATTCTTGATCGACCCATTTACCAAAGCCGTATATTTTTGCCTTAATTAATTTCACGATTACTCTCCAGTATATTTTTGATTAATTGTATTTTTAGTCAATTCAATTATATTTTTCAAAAAATCAGATTCATTAATATGTTTACGAATAATATCAGAACTATAAAGTTTGCTATCTAGATCTTTAATAGCATCCAAATCAATTACTTCTTTTTCTGCTTCATCCCAATATTTCTGATCAATTGTAGCCAGTTGTGGATTATCATTGTACTTCAAAATAATTTTATACAATAATCCTGGCGTATTCATATTAGATACCTGTTGCCAAAGTTCATGACGATGAATTACTTTTAAGACATCTTCATGCAACTTCTGTGCATCATTTATCGTTAAAGTTAAGAGAACTTGTGGTTCATTCAATTTAGCCCCAATCTTTTTTATTAGAGATTGAACCGTATCATCGCTCGTTACGCTTAAACCGGACTTCTCCCAGTCATAGACGCTGCTTTGAACAAATCTTAAGTGCGTTGTTTGTTTGTCAACTGAAACGATATAAAAGCCCTTAGGAGTCGTTTCATTTTGATTGCGGCCTTGAATGTCCCCAGGATACACAATCACTGGTCTTTCGTGTAGAACTTCTCGCTTATGAATATGACCTAAGGCCCAATAATCGTAGCCTTTTTTCAAGAGATCATTGATTTTAAAAGGAGCATAATTATCATCACCGACACCTGCATGCAAGATACCAATCTGATAATCAACTGAATTACGTTCAGGATAATTTTCCACCACGTTCTTTTTAACGTGTTGTTGATGATAGCTAAAACCAGCTATTCCCACTTTTTGTCCATCCTTAGCGATTAAAGTTTTCATTTCAGGATTTTCTCCAAAGACAGTCACGTTCTCAGGAAAATCAATGACTGAAAAATCATTACGATAATAATCGTGATTGCCATAGATCATAAAGACTTTAATATTAACTTGAGACAACTTTTCGAATTCAGATTTTAAAAACATTTGAGCCTTTAATGAACTATCTGTATCGTCAAAAATATCTCCTGCTAAGATAACAAAATCAACTCTTTCAGATATTGCTGTCTGAAAAAGCTTTTTAGCTGCCTCATAGGTTGAATCTTTGAGTTGATCCTGTAATTGTTTTGAAAAGTCACTGATGCCGACAAAAGGTGTATCTAAATGCAAATCGGCTGCATGCAAAAACTTCATTCTGAAACTCCCCCATAAAAGAAAAGGACTTGAGCAAAAATACCTCAGCCCTAAGTCCTTATTATTTATCTTGGTAAATTTCGGCGATTGGCTTTGAAATGATCTTGTTCAATTCTTCCATCATCGAATTCATCTTTTGCTCTTTTTCCATTAAGTTTTGAATTTCACTGTAATTTGAAAGTTGATCTGTCAATTCACGCATTCCTTTGATATCGTCATCCGTGATTTCTTGACCTTGGGCTTGCTTTTGTTGGAGTTCAAATTGTTTGTTTTGAACTTTATCAAAAAGCTTGTAAGCCAAGTCATTTGCCTTAACGGCTTCAAAAGCAAGTTTTAATTCAGAAACTTCCGTTGTCTTTCTTAAATCTTGTTCGAGTTGGTTGGCACTATCATAAATGTTCATACAGTCCTCCTATTGACCAAAAAAATTCTTAATATCATTATACCATTCCGTGGCTTTATCTTTAACGTTATTTACACCATCTTCAATAGATTTTGTAATATTTTTGCTACCAGAAGAATCGTCTTTATTAGCTTGAGCTAAATTAGCGGCATCTTTTACTCCAAAGTCAGTACCTTTAGTTTCTGGTAAAATATTCGTCATCTCATTCTTAAAGAGTGTTGCCAAACCATTTTCACTATAGGCCGGGATGAAGTGATCTTTATCAGAATTATCGAATCCAATCCAATTGGCTACAACGATATCCGGTGTATAACCTATCATCCATTGATCCTTTGTCCCATCATAACCCCAAGAACGTGGAACCTCAGTACTACCTGTTTTACCAGCAATTTGATATCCTGATGGCTTGGCGGCTTTACCAGTACCCTCGTTATATACACCCAACATCATACTAGTCATTTCTTTAGCCGTATTTTTACTGATAATCTGCTTAGTAGAAGTATTAGTGTTATTAACAATCACCGTACCAGTCGAATCAACGATTTTAGTAATGAAATGCGTATTAGCTAATTTTCCTTCATTAGCAAAAGCTGTGTAAGCGCGAGCCATTTGTAGTGGAGAAACACCATTTTCTAAACCACCCAAAGCTAGTGCTAAATTCTGATCATTTTTGTGAATTTTGATACCAAAGTTTTCAACCGAATTGACACCTTTTTGCACGCCAATCTTATCTAATAAAGCAACTGCTGGTACATTCTCACTTTGAATCAAAGCCTTGTACATCGGAATTGACTTTTGATACAAACCATCAGCATTGGTAGGAGTATACTTATTTTTACCAAAACTAGTTACTTCATCAGGCAGTTCGGAATCATAGCTATAGCCGTTTTCAATGGCTGGAGTATAGACTGCCAATGGTTTGATAGTCGATCCAGGCTGTTGTTTCATCTGCGTTGCCCGATTGAAGCCTCTAAACGTATGGTCACCTCGACCACCCACAACTGCTAAGATTCCACCGTTCTTTGGATTTACCGCTATTGAAGCACCTTGTATCTTAGTACCATCAGCTGCATTAGCTGGGAATAAATAACTATTATTAAATGAGTTTTGCATCTTAGTTTGAATATTTTGATCTAAGGTCGTATAAATCTTGTAGCCCTTATTCAAAATATCATCTTCCTTAAGACCATACTTGTTGACAGCCTCAGAGATAACAGCATCAAAGAAGTAAGGATACTTGTAAGAACTATTACCCGAATAATTATCATTCAACGTAATTGGTGTATTCTTATAATACGTAGCTTGAGCGGCTGTTATCTTCTTAGTTTGAGTCATCAAGTCTAAGACCAGATTACGTCGTGCCTTTGAGTTAGACATACTATCAATCGGATTATAATTATTAGGAGCCTTTAGAATAGCCGCTAAAACGGCCCCCTCAGCTGGATTCAATTCTGAGGCATTCTTACCAAAATACTTTTCAGAAGCATCCTGAACTCCCCAAACACCGTTACCAAAATAAGCGTTATTCAAATACATTGTCAAAATTTCTTTTTTTGAATAAACTCGATTGATTTCAATAGATAGAAATAATTCCTCCCCTTTACGGGAAAGAGTCTGTTTCTGCGTCAAAAGTGAATTCTTAGCCAACTGTTGCGTCAAAGTACTTCCACCACCAGTAATGCCATGATGTATTACATACCCCAAAGCAGCGCGCATGTATCCCTTAATACTGAATCCGGGATTGGTCCAAAAGGTTCGATCCTCAGTCGAAATGACTGCATTTTGAATATTCTTAGAAATCTTGTCGAAACTGACATAAGTCCCCTTGTTAGCATACAATTCGCCAGCATCATCTCCATCTTTATCCAAAACAGTTGTTTTATTCTGTAAAGATGATTGTAAATTTTCTACATTCGACGTTTTTGCCTTATAAGTCCAAAAACTACTTAAAACTAATATCGCCATTAGAACCAATAAAATGATCCAACGCGTAATTTGAAATCTTTTCCAATATTTTTTGATAAAAGACCAAGCAATTAGTAACTTCGGTTTGAGCCAAACCCAAAACCTGTTTTCATTATTCATTGTTTAAAATACCTCTGTATAAGAACAAATTTTATCACATTATTGGAATATTTTTTAATCTACTCACTAATATTTAAGGAGTTGCAAAGTAATGTATCAAAAAAATATCATTTATCATTCTAAAAAACAAGAAGATTTATCGCTTCGTCAACTATTAAAAAAGTGGCTAATACCTAAGAAGTGGCAGCATTTTCTCCGCATTCAGCACGACGTTTTAATTAATCAAAAATATCATCCCTTTAATACAATTGTTAAAGATAAGGATGAAATAACACTTAAATTCAATTTTCCACCCCGTACTCAACAACATTACCTGCCTGGTCATGATCCAGTCCAGGTTGCTTATGAAGACAATGATATTATCGTCGTCAACAAAGCTGCTGGTAAAAAGACCCATCCCAATACCAATCAAGAAGATGATTCTTTGATGAATGACGTAGAATCATATCTGAAAAATGGTCACCCTTACATGGTTCATCGAATCGACATGGAAACTTCAGGACTAGTCTTAATTTCTAAAACACCTTATCTAGTTCCAATTTTTAATCGGCAACTAAGCAGTAAGAAATTACATCGTCAGTATCTAGCCGTAGTAAAGTTAAACAATCCTATTGCTGAGCGTGGCACTATTGACTTACCGATTGACCAAGACCCTGAAGATGTTAGAAAGAGAATGGTCAAAGATTCTGGGTTAAGAGCTGTTACCGAATATAACGTAATTAAAAAGAATTCCAATTATGCCCTGTTAAATCTAAACCTTTTAACTGGTCGTACACATCAACTCCGCGTTCACTTATCTTATTGTGGTTGGCCGATTGTAAATGACCCCCTTTACAACTCTGATCCTAAAAATGGCAAATTATTATTATTTGCCTACAAATTAGTCTTTGAAGAACCTTTTACGGGTAATTTAAAAATAATTGAGGCAAAGTTATCAAAAGATATGTATAATTTAATATGTGCTTATTTTAAGCAACCAAAAAGCTCATCTAATCCCGACAATTAGATGAGCTCTCTTTTTGTCTAAAAAAGTTTAGGAGTGAGTCAACTTTTCTAGTGGGCTGTAACTATAAGGGACATAATCATCTTAATAATCGCCCCGACAGCAATTAATAAGATATAACCCACGACTAACTTTGTCACAGCTTTAATTACTAAAGGATATGTCTTTGTCTTTATCTGTTCTTTTAGATAAGGACGTAGATCATCCCAAATATTTGGATAAAGCAGTACGAGTAACAGTGTAATGTAAGGTACTACTTTTAAAACAGCCAAAATGGGAATTAGCAGGAAGGCTAAGGCCCAACTAGCCTTAAATAAACTCAATGCATTGGTTTTGCCTATTCTGCTGACCAATGTATTCCGACCATTTTTAACATCTGCTTCTAAATCACAAGTTCCATTACTTAATTCTGCACAAAAAGCAGCAAAAGTATTTGGCAAACTAACCAAAATTATTGAAATTGCGGTACTAGAATCAAATTTGCCAACTCCAACTAACCCTAGATAAACATAGGTCACTGGAATCAACTGGGTAATGGCAACAGCCACCACTATTTCTCCAAACATCGTAGAGTTTAATGGCTTTGGACCCGCAGAATACAATAAACCAACACCGATACCAATAATACCAAGTACTAAAGTTATCCAGCCGGTTTTGTAAACTAAAAAGGCTCCAATTATTAATGGAAAAATGGCCAAACCGTACATCCATTTTTTGACTATTGCCAGTGATTCACGATTGATTCCGATCGTACTGATTTTCTTACGGTATTCTTCACTCGTGGAATTTCGATAATCCATATAATTATTGTGAAAATTAATAAATAAATGAATGAAAAATACTGCGACAAAACCCAATAAACCGTAAATCAAGTTAAAAGTTTCATAATTTAGATAGGTAAAAACGATTGCTAAGATCAACCACGCAATATCTAACGTTGTTGTCTTTATTTCTGATAGTTCGCTAAAAAGTTTTCTATCCAAAATTAATTCACCCTACATTTCTTCTGGAGCTCTAACACCAAGAAGTGCTAAAGACATTTGTAAGACCGTTGAAACTGATTTAACTAAGGCTAATCTAGCTTTCAAGCCTTCATCATCAGCCAAAATCTTACTGTGTGCATAATATTGATTGAAACTCTTTGCTAACTTTAGAACATATTTAGCGATTACTGATGGCTCATAAGTTGCTGCAGCACGTTTAACAACATTAGGGAAATCTTCAAGCATCTTGATAGTGTCCCAAGCTTCTGGATCAGTTAATGAAAAGTCAGTAGCATCTGCATAATCAGCATCAGATTTTCTCAAAATACTTAAAGCACGAGCATTCGTATATTGAACATAAGGACCTGTTTCACCTTCAAAACGAACAACTTCTTCCAAATTGAAGTCAAAACTATCACGACGATCATTCTTCAAGTCATGGAAGACAACCGCACCGACACCAACAGCTTCCGCAACTGCATCTTTATTCTTCAAATCAGGATTCTTTTCTTCGATTTGCTTCTTAGCTAAGTCGACTGCATCGTTTAAAACATTATCTAATAAGATAACATTTCCCTTACGTGTCGAAAGTTTCTTACCGCCAGCTGTAATCAAACCGAATGGAATATAAACAATATCGTCAGCCCAGTCATAACCCATTTTCTTAAGAACAATCTTTAATTTAGCAAAGTGCTCTGCTTGTTCACTACCAACAACATAAAGCGATTTAACGAAATCGAACGTATCCTTACGGTATTTAGCGGCTGCCAAATCACGTGTGATATACAACGTAGCTCCATCAGTCTTCTTGATCAAAGCCGGTGAAAGATCATATTCTGATAAGTCAACGATCTCAGCTCCACGACTCTCTTGCAAAAGTCCTTTTTCTTCCAAAGTATCAACAATTGCATCCATCTTGTCGTTATAGAATGATTCACCCGTAAAGTGATCAAAAGTAACATCCAAACGATCATAAATTGATTGGAATTCTTTCAATGAAAGTTCCTTGAACCATGTCCAAAGACTAAGAGCCTCTTTGTCGCCATCTTCCATCTTCTTAAACCAAGCACGAGCCTCATCGTCTAATTCTGGTTTAGCCTCTGCCTCTTTATGGAAACGAACATAATATTTCAAAAGGTTATTAATAGGATCTGCTTCAACTTCTGCCTCTGAACCCCACATCTTATAACCAACAATCAACTTACCAAATTGTGTTCCCCAATCACCCAAGTGATTAATTTTAACTGGTTGATAGTTTAATTTACTGATGATCTTTGAAATCGAATTACCAATTACAGTTGAACGCAAATGACCCATTGACATAGGCTTAGCAATATTAGGTGATGACATATCGATTGGTACGTTGCGTCCCTTACCTTCGTCTGCGTTACCATAATTATTTTTTTCTGTTAAGACTTCTTTAATGACATCATTTGAAAAGCTCTTTTTATCTAAGAAAAAGTTAATATATGCGCCTGTGTTTACAACTTGTTCAAAACCAGTCGTATCAATTTTGCCAACTAATTCTTCGGCAATCATCTTAGGTGCTTTGTGCAATGACTTAGCAAGAATAAAAGTTGGAAACGCATAATCACCAAGATCTGATGTCTTAGGTTTCTCAATTAATTTTGTTACTTGTTCCTCAGTAATTTCGTCAGGTAATACCTTAACTAAGGCATCAACTACTTGTTTTTTAAAGTCCATATTTTCCTCCTATTGGATAAAAAAAACGCCTCTTCCAATAACTATAGTATTGAAAGAGACGAGATTTCCCGCGGTACCACTCTAATTGATTAATATCCACTCATTAATTAATATATTAAATTTATAATTATTAAGATGGGATGCGACTTAGTCACTGAAATGATCAACTTACACCAAAATTTGATCTCGCTTTAAATCAATTAACTAATTAGTCCTTCTTTTGCAAAAATATAATAGCACATAAAAAAGGCAATAACAATCTTTATCAGCTATTTATCTTTTAAAAAAGTGTGACACATCTGTGACACACTCTAATCAATTTCTATAACTTACTAGAACTTCTATAATTAAGATAAAGCGAACTACGAGAATCGAACTCGCGACACTAGCTTGGGAAGCTGGTATTTTACCATTAAACTAAGTTCGCATTTGACAACTAGTTAATTATACAACAAATTATGCCAAAAAGATAAATTTTATTTAAATTTACTTTGAGAATTTACAATATAAATTGATTTTTATTTTTCGTTACCATAGAATCAGAAGTGACGATAGATTTCTATCAATATATTGCATCAAGGAGAAGATTATAATGAAAAAAACATTGGTTACTTTATTAGCCGCTGTTTCATTAATGGGTGGATTTGCTACAGTTGCTACAGGCTGTTCAAATGGTAATACACAACAAGTAGAAAAACACTCTGCTAAAAAAATCACTAAGGACGAAATTAAGGGGCATGACTATGTTGGTGTCAGTTCCGATAATAAAGATGAATTTATCACTTTCTTTACTGGTAAGGACAAAAAGACTGTTCAATTCGTTCGTGTAAGCAAAAATGGTTCTCAAAAGGCAATCACAGATTTCAAAAAAGCCAAATTGGTTATGAATAAAAAGAATGCTAAGAAATTCAAGATTGATGGTTTCAGAGTTATCAAGGAACCCGATTTCGAATGGAACTTTGTTAAAGTTGGTAAAACAACAATTAAATCTCCTGATGGCAAGAAATGGAAACTATTTAACGGCTCACATAAAAAGGCAATCAAAGCCGTACAAAAGAATGCTAAATAACTTGAAATATAATAAAAGCAAATCCAGTAATGGGTTTGCTTTTTTATATTTACTTTTTCAGCAAACAAAAAGACCCATAGCTCAAGCTATAGATCATTTATTTACTATAAAATTCAGTTATTAATTAAACAGTCGTCTTTAATTTGTTAACTGCTTCTTCAATTGTTTTACCGTTTGCAAAGACTTTTGTATTTGTATCCACAACGGTAAACAATTGAGACTTTGTATTCAAGCTTACTTGATATTTCATTTGTCTACCTCCTAAAATTAACTCAACGGATGAACCTAATTATATTACTAAATTAATAAAAAGCAAGCCCTTACATTTTGGAATTTTCCTACTAATTATTTAGTTCAGTGGTAGAATTTTCAATAAGTTCTCGATATAATTAGTTTAGAGAATAAGGAGAAGATGCAAAATGAAGAATATGTCCAAAAAAGAATATCCGTCGTGGTACCCTCGTAAACGGGGGCATAACACAGTTGAGTTTAATAAACCTGATAGATGGTACGAATGGTCGGCCATTCTTGGTATTATCTTTTTTGCGATTTTTTTACTTATAATAAATTAATGATTTTAAAAAAGACGTCCAATTGGACGTCTTTTTTTTTATGAAATAAATGATTTATACATCGTATTGAGTTTCATGAATACCTGCATTCATCAAATCATATGGTGTCTTCATCGTCGACGAATCCCAGGAAGCAATTCCGACGATCATTGAAATTGCCATTGTTGAAAGCGAGTCATTAGCCTTAACATTTTTTTCAAAGCCATCTTTGATTCGACTCGTGGCAATCCCAGCACCTTTTGCATCAGTATACGAAAGAATCGCCCAAGTAGGATCCTCATTATTCAACAAGTAAGTAATATCATTAGTTCTAGTCTTTTCTTTAATGGAGTCCGTCGTCAATTTCAACAATAATTGCATTTGATTTTGACTCATCATGCGCTTTAAATCATTAAAATAACGGATTTTAATGATTGCTGTCGTTACAGGTATATCAAATCTTCGGTTTGTTTCCGCAAAGACCGCTATATCTTCAATATAAGCCACTGTAGTCCGCAAATTGGTTTGTTCATCAAATGCCCCACGTTCAATTAAAGCTGTTCTCAACTCACCATTGGACTTTTGAATAGCAACTAGGTTTTTAGTCATCATATACAAAGTTAACGACAAAAGTATCGGCATAATCATCCAAAAGCTTAATTTCCATGGAATACGAGCTGTTTGACTCACGTATTGATAAATCATGATCACTGCTTGAATACCAATGAAAACTATATTAGCAATCAAACTTGGCAAAATGTCAAAGAAATACGTAATCATCAATAAAAGAATCGTACAGAACAAATAAATTACGTTCAAAAGGATACTACCTGATAAAGCCATCAGTACAGCCGTAGCACTGAATAAAGAAATAAATAATAACAATCCAACATCTTGTAAGAGTGAATCTTTTTCATCATTGTTGTTTGTCATTCTTATTACCCCCATTCAAATGTCCTTGTTTTCTGACCGTCAAAATTATAGCTATGCCAATTAAAATAATCACGACCAAAGCCATCCCTAGATAAAGGATTAACTGAGAATTTTTAGTGAAAGTCTGTTTAGTTTCAAGTGATTTATCAATTGCTTTGTTCTTCTTGAAACGATAACTGTAATGAGCATTATTTAAATCAACGACCACAGCATCTCCCGTAAATTGTTGAATATTTTTCTGAAAATTAATCTGTGTCGAAGCCAAATATGCATCTTGAGAATTTGCCCCGGTAACGACTAACATCCCCCGCTTATCATTGTAAGGGGAACGTATTAATTGAGCCGTTCCAATATGTTTGCCATAATCTTTTTCAATACTCAATTTTTCATTAGATACAATCCGACTAAAGTTTTTTGAATATTTGAAATACAATTTAGAATTCAATTGCTTGATCATTTGATTATTCTGAGGTGTTCCCAAAACAATCACATTACTGTCTTTTAAAACAGATTTACTAGGAATTTCTTCATAAAACTGAATCTTACCAGTATTACTTTTAGCAAAATTACCAATCAAATTAAAAATATTCGTCAAAGATTTGAAATCATTTGCTTTGAGATTCTTCGGTACAATTACAGCTAAATTATCATACGTCTCATTATTGATGAACAAAGTTGGATAGTTGGTGAATAGTAAGTCATTACTCCGTTCTGATTTAACGATCATCTTAGAATTAGGATTTACTTGTATCCAAGGTGTATTGCTATTATCACTTGTATCCTGATCCTTCATCTCTAGGTCAAAGCCAACTCTGACAGTGAAACTACTCCCCAGTGCCAATCCCCTAGGTAGCTTGACGGTCAATGTATCGTTGTCAGCTTTATTAGCGGTTAATTTCTTGCTGCCAATAACTGTATTGTTAACATAGACCGTGACGAGTGACCGATTGAAATTCAAGTTCTTACTATAATTAAAATGCAAAGTTATTTTAGAGCCGTCAGCATTAGAACGGTCATTTGGCAATTGAATCAAATAACTAGTTTCCTTATGACCGGCGCCTTGAACTTGATTTGCTGTATCCGTTAAATAATGAGTGCCATTATCTCGTAATGAAGAAGTAAATGTCTCAGTATTTTGATCAATATCTTCAACAACTTTGTCAGTTTCCTTCATCAATTCTTCATTAGCCACAAAACGAGCTGCTTTTTTGAGTAAAGAACCTGAATTAGCGGTAACAATCAAATAATATTTACCATCTGTATAGTATGTTTTAATCACAGCTTTATTTTTCACTTCATCTGCACTGACTTGTTTCTTTAGATCTTTCGGCAAATGAGAGTACTTAGCTACTGCTAAGATATAATCGTTTTTAGCAGCAGCCAAATTCTTCATTTGAACGACTGGAATTTGGTCATTTTCAGTTGTAATAATCCGAGATTCACCTGACAAAGCAATCATGCTAGCGGTCAATTCACTATCAGTTGGATTATTGGCTGTAGCAATCTTTGATATGCAATAGTATCTTGTCCTGAGAAATGTGCATAAAAGGAACTCAAAGTATTTTCAGCTTCTTTTAACTGATATTCAAAATTAATATTAGAGCCATCACCTATCGTTAACCAATTGGCTGGCGTTTGCTGCAACTGATAATTCTTTGACGTCTGATCTAAGACTTGACCATCAATCGTTAAGTGGTTACTACCACTGAGCAATTTCAAAGGAACATCGATCTTTTGTGTCTGATAACCCGTTTTATTTCCTGGTCTAAAAGAATAAAATTTCACACCATTTAAAGCCACTGTAATATCCGATGTCTGTCGATTAGCCAATTGTGAAACCTGATAATTGAGGTTAAAAGTAACCTTTTTGACATCCCAATAATCCATCTTAGTGAAATACATATTTGCCTCAACGGACTTGCCAGACAAAGTAGTAATACTATTTTGAAATTGTTGTGTATACGTCTGATTATCAGCTGCTTTTATTGTAGTAGGAGTCGATAACCATAAGGTTAATAAGAAAATCAAGCTCGTTAATAAAAGACTACTTATAACGTTTTGTTTTATACCATTTGGCTTGTTTATGAAAGACTTGTTCACGAATATACCCCACCATTCCATATGCAGCTACCGCTAGCCACATTTGACTATAAACTAAATACATAAAAATAATTAATAACAAATTACTAAAAGTCAATTCGCCACGTTCAGTTGTTATCGTTACAAAAGTACTGATTACAAACATTAATACCGCAAATAACCACAAGTAATTGCTGAATCCTTGTAGATTCGAATGAACGATTCCTGCAACCGACAATACAAAGACGGAATCAGATAAAACTAAAGACGTCATCAATAGGAAATAAATTGTCAAAAAATACAATAGGTCGAATCGAATCGGCCGGCCTTTTTTCTGAAATAGTAATTTAGCATTCTTTATAATGACATAAATATTTCCCTTGACCCAACGTGTCCGCTGATGGAACCAAACGTCTAAAGTTTGAGGTTCCTGTTCCCAAGTAACTGCTCGAGGTTGAAATTTGATTCGATACCCCATTTGATAAATTCGAAAACTGATTTCAGTATCTTCTGCTAAAGCTTTAACATCCCAACCACCGACTTTTTCAATCACACTACGTCTAATCACATAGTTAGTTCCAGGAATTGTACAAAGGTGAAATAATTGCTGTCTGCCAGCCTGTGCCATCCATTGAAAAGATAACGTTTCAATATTAATAAAGCGAGTAAGCAAGGTGGCATTTTTGTTACGTGTTCTAAACTTTCCAATTACAGCCGCCAAACGGTCATTACCCAACAATTCAGCTACGAGAATTCGTAAAGCTCCATGCTCAGGCGTATTGTCCGCATCATAAATTGAAATTAAGCTTCCTTTAGCTTTAGTTAATCCGATGTTTAAAGCGTTGGATTTACCTTTACCACCAGTAATATTATCTGTATTGATCACTTTGAGTCGGTGGCTTCCAAATTGATCCTGTAAGTTTTTCAATAAATCTGCTGAATTGTCGCTTGAATTGTCATTGATAACGATAACTTCATAACGATCTTGAGGATAATCAAAACTAAGTAATGACAAGACTGTCTTGACGATTACGATACCTTCGTTGTGAGCAGGTACTAAGATCGAAACAAAGGGTGGATCTTTCGGTAACTTTGGATCCGGCTTAGAAATATGGCGCAAATACCACGTATAGCCGGCTACTGTCAAAATTAGATTGACGACCAAGGTCCCCCAAATTGAAATCACAGCGACCATCAAAAAGAAATCTAGGACTGAAATAGTATCACTTCCTTAACTAACGTCTGAATCTATTCCAATAGACTTTTTGTCCAATAAAAATAAAAATCAATAAAATAATCATAATTATGACAAAGAAAACCGCTAAGATATGTCCTTGCACTTTGAAATAATTACTAAAGAGTGAAGTTGGCTTACCATCTGAAAATTGCTTATTCAAGTTAGAACTAGCCGATCGAATCTCTTCAACTTTCCCATTAACAATATAGGAACCGTGATTGTATTGCAATGAGGTAGTTTCTGTACTTATTTTACTACTTAACCCAGAATCCACCGGGTCATACCAACTCAGTGGCAAACTCTTAATTTCTGATTCCACATGCTCCAATTCCTTTTGTGTATAAGGCATTGGGATACTCAATGATGTCGGAATGGGAAATGTAGTCGTATCGCTTTTTTTAACATTATTTAAGGATGTCGCCGGCATCGAAAAATAACTTTGTTTAGAAATTTGCGAATTATTATCCTGATTCACATAGGTAACTTTTTGTCCATCGGGCAACAATAGCCAATGATCAGCGTATTTCAACGAATTGCTCCGTAAAATCTTATCCTGATTCCAAAATCCTTCTGCACTAACACCAACTGGAAAAACTTGTTGTCTAGCTAAACTAACAATATAAGTTAGAAAATCTCGATTCAGAATTTGTCCATCCGTGTCCGAGCCTGAACTAACTGTCGGCATTTGTAAGAAAATAACGCCACCACGATTCTCAACATTTCTTAACACTGCTGTAAAACACTCAAATGCTTTCATGCCAGTATTCTCACTCACAGAAGTCATGCTGATTGCAAATGGAATATCCATTTTGTAAAGAAAGCGACTCAATTTATCTAAAGTCTCCAAATTGGAATAGGGTGACACATTGCTAATAGTCAACAACGGTTGAAATTTCCCAGTCTTTCCAAAAAGCTGTGCGATCATCTGAGTTTGAACAATCATACTTAATCCTTTGTGCGTAAAGAAGGGTAAATACCCCTGTTTACCATTAATGTAACCAAACGGATAAGTCTTTTGATCTTCTTGTTGCGTCATTAGGGTTCCAATTTGTTGTGATTGAGCATTTTTCTTAGTAATCACTGTAATACTTTGCTTAAAGGGTAATGTCTCTTGATTGTCAGATGATTGCAAAATCAATTGCTGTTGATAAATCTTTTTTACTTTAACTCCTAATTGACTCGCTTCTGTGGCGGTAAGATTTTCTCCGATATGTAATTTAATACCGGAAAACTTGTCCCTATCTGCAACGAAATTTTGATTTATCAAACCGACTTGACGCCAATTGATCATTGTTATTACACCTAAATAATTTTTATTCAACATACCTTTTTTATAATCCGCTTGTTGAACTGTTTTAACTTGTAGATTCATACTCGTCAAACTACGCTGCAAAGCATCCACATTTTTCTTATCGGATCGAACATCATTTTGAGAATCATAAACTAACAAGACTCGATCACTAGTCGTAGAAGCCTCAATCACTTGAGTTTTCCCCATCACTAAACCAAAAAATAGCAAACTCACAATAAACATCAATGATTTAATTTTATTCACGAGCCTCATCTCCTTTGGTATTCCACAATGTATGATTGAAAAGATCAGATACAAACATCAGTAATGACATATTCAAGCTAACCGGTACCAAGAAAAGATGCTTGGCCAAATCAGCATCGCCATCACCAATAATCGAAACGATTGGGACAAAAATCACGATTGTCATCAATCCAAAAATTAAAAAGAAGCGCAAAATTCCCATGTAGCGTTTTGCCTTGATATCTAAATAAAAACCTACACTGTAGACAGAAATAAAACCAATTGCTAATAAACAGTCAAAAGCATATTTACCAGGAAAAAAGGCCCCCATAAACGAGCTATAAGCCGTAAAGGTTTTCAGCTGTTCGCCTGGCTTATGTCCACTTTTTCTCACAAAATCTCCTACGGCCCTAGGTTGGACTGCCGTAATATCCTTAGCCGCTACATCTAATAAATTATTGAACTGTTTCAAATTGGAAGCATAGTAACGAATGACCCAGCCAAAGCCAGTCTTATCCATCAAGTGTTTTTTGACATACTTACTGCTTGGATCCAATGTAGCATAATCTTTAGAATAATAATTTTCCCCTCGCATCAAAGCAAATTGTCCATCAACACCACCATGTTCAACTTTTTTAGTAGGGTCACCTGTTTCCAAAAGAACACCATGAGAAAAGGTTTGAAAAGTATTGGCCCCAACGATTTCTGATCCAATTGATTTATAAATTCCTATTCCCGACATCAGAACTAAGACGATTCCTAAAGCGGTCGCCATCCTTCTGGCCTTAAAGTTTGGCAAAAACATAATTCCAATTGCCACTACGCCGAAACTTAAAGCTAAAGGCGCATTTTGCTGTTTATTGGTTATTAACAAAATAGTCGAAATAAAAAATAGAAAAGTCATCGGCCATCTTCTTGAATAAACATTTCTCGCCAAGGAAATGATTGAAGCACACAAATAAAGCATAAATATTAACATCCCTGGTTCAGCGAAAAATGAATTAAAATACAACGTATAAGCTGAATCTGCAAAAATAAAAACAATCAAGAAAGCCATGACGTAGCTTTTTATTCTCCGATATGGATGAACAAAAGCATTGGTTAATAAATAGATCCCACCTAAATAAAATAGATAGTAAACTAAACCCATGAAGCGAATATCAAAAATGGTTCTACTATAAAATAATTTATTTAGAAATAATGCTATTTGAATAAACAATGATTGTGAAGATAATACCGCAATATTATTTTCATTAAAATATTGCATAATACCAAACTTTGGAATGACATAATCACTGTACTGACTGTAATTAGTTGGTAGTCGATAAATTCCATTGCCTAAAATTGAACGATAGAAATCACCATTGTCAGCCAATCCATGGATCGGTGGGACAAATAAAATAATTCCACTAATAACTGCCGCTAAAATCGTGGCAAATAGGGCTGGGGAAATTACGTTAGAAAATTTTTTCAAAAAACTATATATATATTTTCTCAATGATCTCATCCTCAATATCTTGCTGCTAATAAAGTCGTTAAATTATTAAATGAATAGGCTTCGTTTTGATGTTTGATACCTATTCCACCATAAATATCTGATTTTTTATCCTTAACCTGATATTTCCAAACCAATTTCATCGTTTGACGATACATTTTTTTATCACCTTGAGTAGCAAATATCATTGCAGCAATGGCATAGCTACCAGCTGAATGCGACCGACTAACCACGTTTCCATTGACTGAATAACTATTATATAAAGTGTTATTTTTAACTTGCTGTTCTAACCAATTTAACGAAACTTTCTTTATTTTGCCAATCTCAGCTAAATGCAATAATGTCTCCATTGCCTCAGAAGTATTCAAATCGGCATCGCTGTACGATTTACTTTGCCAATTATAGCTTGAGGAATAGAGAGGGAAAGCATCGCCTAGGTAGCCATCCTTGACCACTGCTAATTGCTTTTGATACATTTTCTTTTGCTTAGTAGTAGTTTCAAAATATTTCAAAGTCAAAAAGTCATAGTAAGCTAATGAACCCTCTACACTGGCTTTTTTTGTTCCCACATCATAGAAACTAGCAATTTTACCATTACTCATCGTATTCTTTGCCAGCATAGCGAACCTAGTAGCTGCTTCCTTTTTAAAAGTTTTATTTCCAGTTTCGTCGGCATAGATCTGCAAGGCTTTAATAATCCTTAAATCATCCAGAGTCGCATTGACGTCGAATTTTTTATTAGTTGATGGCGTGTAACGATAACTAAATTGCGTTTTTTGATCAAAAGTCTTCTTAGTGGCACGATAAAACTTTCTAAAATCACTATATTTATGATTATAAGCAAGATATTGCAACCACATTCCTGAAGATTCAGAGAGTAATTCATGACCACGAGCGACATCCTTTTCATAGGATTGCTTTCTATAATTGGTATAAATCCCCTTTTTAGTCAACATCTTATTTTCAATAAATGCTTTTAACTTCTTTTCATTAGTTGAATAATTGCCATAATCTGATTTTTCGACAAAATCACTTTTACCACTGGGAATAGTCACTTTTACATCTTGTTTACTACAACCCATTAAAGTGAAAAAAATCAAAATCATAGCCACGGTTTGTAATTTTTTTTTCAAGCTTTTCCCTCCACTACTAAACAAATTTAGCTTAATACATCTGTCTTGCCTTTAATAGTTTTTTACAACCAACTTGAAGGTTTGTCTTTAATTTAGTTTATTCTAACTTAATTATAATATTTTCGGGATTAATTTTTTATTTTTGTTATAATCAAACTTAAGAGGGGGCGCTTTCATGAGTATAAATATTAATTTAATAAATGGAGAAAGTATCAAAATTAATGAAGATACTTATATCGTTGCTTGGAAATATCAATCATCACTAATGGCCAGCAATGCCGATCACTACTATCTTGACTGTATCTTTAAGGGAAATTTTGAAGATGGTAAAGTTACCGAAGATGACGAAGAAAACAAGCTTGAAGGTTTAATCAGTGCCGCTGATTGGATTTCAATTGGCAAGGGAAATAAGAACTCGCTCAAAACTACAGCTGTTTTAAGTATTACCAGAAATTAAAAAAAGGTCTCAGCTTACGCTGAGACCTTTTCTGCTCTCTGGGGGGAAAGCAGTAATCAGAATTTTGATTACGCTAAATCTTAACACGAAAAAAAGCTAATTTCCATAAAATAATTGAAAACAAATAATTAATTATTTGCCAATTAAAGTACCTTTGAAGCGGTTTTCACAATATCGCACAGTCATCTTATAAAACTTTATTTTCTGTAAAAACAAAAAAAGCACGAACAGTAATTAGTTAGAAATTAATTACTACTAATGCTTTTTTATCAATCATTGAAATTAATACTGTGACATATAAGTATCTCTTTCCCATTGTGAAACAGTTTGTTGATATCTAGCCCATTCAGCGTTCTTAGCTGCAAACAAGCTATTAGTCAACTCCTTACCAAGGGATTGTTGAACATACTCATCTTTGCGGAGTGCTTTCAATGCATTGTGCAAAGTTGAAGGTAGATCAACAATACCTTCTTCGCGACGCTTGTCTTCTGACATTTCATAAATATTATCTTTAACTTCTGGCATTAAATCATAATTACTCTTAACGCCATCTAAACCTGCATCAAGGATACATGCAATAGCAAGGTATGGATTTGTTGTTGGGTCAACACTTCTCATTTCAATACGTTTGGCCTTACCAGTTGCAGCAGGTACACGGATCAATGGTGAACGGTTCTTACTTGACCAGGCAATATACGTAGGTGCTTCATAACCTGGAACTAAACGTTTATATGAATTAACAGTAGGATTATTTACAGCTGTAAGAGCACGTGCATGTTTCAAAACGCCACTCATAAACTCTTTAGCTGTGTCTGACAACATATCATCTTTAGTATCAAAGATATTTGTATCGCCATTAAACAATGACATATTGATATGCATTCCAGAACCATTAATACCCTGAACGGGTTTTGGCATGAAGGTTGCAAATAAACCATGTTTTCTAGCAATTGTTTTTACGACCAACTTAAAAGTCTCAATGCTATCCGCAGCTGATAAAGCATCTTGATACTTGAAATCAATTTCTTGTTGTCCAGGAGCAACTTCGTGATGACTGGCTTCTACTTCAAAGCCCATCTTTTCTAATCCTAAAACTATATCTTTACGAACATTAACACCTAAATCGACTGGTGAAAAATCAAAATAACTACCATCATCATTTAAATGAAGAGTTGGATTTCCTTGTTCGTCAGTATTGAATAAGAAGAATTCTGGTTCAGGTCCAATGTTGAAATGACTGTAACCCATATCTTGCATCTTCTTGATGATTCTCTTCAAATTAACTCGAGGATCGCCAGCAAATGGTGTGCCATCCGTTTCGTAAATATCACAGATCAAACGGGCAACTTTTCCATGTTCTTCGCCCCATGGGAAAATCAACCAAGTTGATAAATCTGGATGTAATAACATATCACTTTCTTCGATACGAGTAAATCCATCAATTGATGATCCATCGAAAGTAATCTTATTTGCAAGTACCTTATCCAATTGTGAAATAGGTACTTCAACATTTTTGATGATTCCATTGATATCTGTAAACATTAAACAAATAAATTCAACGTTTTCATCATTTGCCATTTTTGTAATATCTTCTGCAGTATAATGTTGCATTTTTTAGCCACTCCTATTGTATATACCAATTTTTTGTAGACTTCTAATAAACGTTATTAATATACCGTTCTATTAATAATAAGATGATAATACCAATTCCATTTATCAGTGTCAAATATTTCTATTTGATTTCTTAATAAATTCAATAGCAAATACAAATTATTTTGTATATGAAAATTCTATCACATTAATGAAATTTGTTCGTAAATTATATTTGACTTTTTTACTTTTCCCAGTTAAATTATATATACGAACGAAATAGAATATAAAAATAATAATTGTTCGTAATTAATGGAGTGAATAATACATGCAAGTATTTGATTATGAAGATATTCAACTAATACCGAACAAGTGTATCGTCGATAGCCGTTCAGAATGCGATACAAGTATCCAATTTGGACCTAAAAAATTTAAAATTCCCGTAGTTCCAGCAAATATGCAGACAATTCTCGATGAAGGACTTGCTGAAAAATTAGCTGAAAACGATTATTTTTACATTATGCACCGTTTTGAACCCGAGAAAAGAATTCAATTTATTAAAGATATGCAACAAAAAAGCCTCTTTACTTCCATTAGCGTTGGTATCAAACAAAATGAATTTGATTTTATCGACCAACTAAAAAATGAAAACTTGAAGCCTGATTACATCACGATTGATGTGGCCCATGGTCACAGTGATCGTGTTATCAAAATGATTAAATATATCAAACAGATTATTCCTACTAGTTTCTTAATTGCAGGAAATGTTGGTACCCCTGAAGCTGTCCGTGAACTAGAAAACGCTGGTGCCGACGCTACCAAGGTCGGTATCGGTCCTGGTAAAGTTTGTATCACTAAATTAAAAACTGGCTTTGGGACCGGTGGCTGGCAATTGGCTGCTATTAGACTCTGTGCTAAGGCCGCTAGTAAACCTATTATTGCTGACGGTGGTGTTCGAAACGACGGAGATATCGCTAAATCAATTCGCTTCGGAGCTAGTATGGTTATGATCGGTTCACTTTTGGCTGGTCACAAAGAATCTCCCGGTGAAGTCATTGAAAAAGATGGTAAAAAATACAAAGCCTATTTCGGTTCTGCGTCTCAATACCAAAAAGGCGAATATAAAAATGTCGAAGGCAAGAGAATGTTAGTTCCTTATAAAGGAAAAATTCATGATACCTTAATAGAAATGCAACAAGATCTACAATCGGCCATTTCCTATGGCGGTGGTAAAGACTTAAAATCATTACGTAAAGTTGACTATGTAATTGTTAAAAACTCGATTTATAACGGCGATGTTTATTAAATAAACTATAAAAAAAGAGGCTGACGACTGGGTGTTCGTCAGCTTCTTTTTTATGAATGGGATAGTTCATATTCAATTCGATAAGATAAGTGTCCATCAAACAACTATAAACTTATCAAATTTACCATTACTTTAACACATTACCGATTAATTAAACAGTATCAAAACTTTTTAATTTGATAAATTATTTTTTAATAAAAAAATTAGCGAAAATCCCCTGTCTTTAGTCGGGGGATGGATAGCCATCTTTTTTATCCTTTTTGTTGCTGCCAGAACATACGTTCTGGTATACTTATGTCACAAAGATGGTGAACGATTTGAAGTCAATGTCTGAACTTGAATATCATTATGGAATTAAAGTACGTATTTACCCAAGTTATAAGCAAAAAGAATTAATAAAATTAAATTCTAATATCAGCCGAGCCATTTATAACAAATTGGTTGGAATAGATAGAAAAGTCTATCATCTAAGCAAAATTGGACTGCCAATAAAGATAGTTCAAACACGTATTGATGAATTGAAAAGACGTAAAAAGATCCGTGAATTAGCCAATCATTACCAATATATGGAAGACAAAAGAATTGATAGTTTAGCCAAAGCTAATGCCGTTCAAAATTATTTGAAGGCCTGGCAAATGTTTCGGGAGGTCCATAAAGCTGGAGTTCCGAGATTTCATAAGAAAGGATATTTTGAAAAGTATCAGACTAATTGCCAGTATCCTAAAAAATCTAAAATGAATATTTATTCTGGTTCAGTTAGATTTTTGGATAACAAACATATTCAAATACCAAAGCTTGGCAAACTTAGAATAAAGGGACAACATAAAAGAATATTTGATCATAAGACAGACATAAGAATCGGTACCGTCACTGTTAGTAAAGATGCTTGTAACAGATACTTTGTCTCGCTTCAATTAGGTTCTGATACACCATTCGTTTCAGAAAAGATTAAAACTGGGACAAGTATCGGAATTGATTTGAATACTGAAAACTTCTTAACTACTAGTAACAATATTGTCTTTAGTAATCCAAGGTTCTATCGAAGAATCAAAAAGAAATTAGCTAAAGAACAACGAATACTATCTAGACGAGGCACTCGTGCCAAGGCTGAAAAGAGAAAACTTAGGACTTCAAAAAACTATCAGAAACAAAGACTACTAGTGTCCCAATTACGTACTAAGATTAAAAATCAACGTCACAACTTCTTGAATAAATTGTCTACTACACTCATTAATAACCACGATTTAGTAGTAGCTGAAGAATTGAGAAGTTCCAATTTATTAAAAAATCATGCTTTAGCGATGTCAATCTCTGACGTTGGATGGAGAACATTTTTGTCGATGTTAACTTATAAAGCTGATTTATACGGTAAGACATTTATAACAATCAATCCCAAAAACACCACCCAGACGTGTTCCACGTGTGGACACGTCATGAGTGGTGACAATAAGTTGATTTTATCTGATAGACAGTGGGATTGTCCAGTATGTAAAACTCACCATAGCAGAGATCATAATGCGGCTATCAATATACTGAACAAGGGACTACTAACCATAACCCAGTAGATAATAAGTCCGTTTGGCAACTTGCGGACTAAAAAGGCATTGCTAATTAATGTAAGACGTATTCGTCAAGTGGCGGTACGCAGAGCTGTATCTATGCAAATTGTAGCTGGTAGATAGACAGTTTATGTATCACCTACAAGCCACTGACTTTAGTCAGTGGTAGTTGACATAATTAACTATGCATTTGTCTAGTGTTTAAATTATGAATGCCTTTGTTTCTTTCTTCAAAGCCTTCAGTTTTACTAACAATATATCTCGGGCGATCATTTACTTGGTCTAAAACTCGACCTAAGTAACTACCAATGATACCGATGGATAACATCAATAATCCTAAGGTAAACAATAGAATGGTAATACCTACAGACGCCACACTATAGTTACGACTAGCAATCATATAACCCAGATAAAAAACACTGCTTACTAGTGGAACCATCGAGAACACATTAACGAATTGCAAAGGTTTCATTGAAAATGAAGTAATTCCATCTAATGCTAATTTAATCATCTTAGAAAGTGGATACTTAGTTTCGCCAGCAATTCTTTCTTGGCGATGATATTTGACACTCGTTTGACGAAAACCAATCCAAGTTACTTGTCCTCTTACAAACGGATCTTTTTCATGGAGTTTCAATAATTGATTGACCGCTTTACGATCCATTAATCGAAAATCACCAGTATCCAATGGCATTTTGATTGTCGCTAATTTTTCAAAGGTTCGATAGAACATTTTAGCTGTAAATTTTTTAAAAACCGTCTCGCCATCTCTTTGCATCCTTTTACCATAAACAATTTGATATCCTTCATGCCATTTTTGAATCATTTGAGGAATTACTTCTGGTGGATCTTGTAAGTCAGCATCCATCACTACCACGGCATCACCTTTGGCATAGTGCAATCCAGCGGTAATTGCTAATTGATGTCCAAAGTTTCTAGAAAATTCAACCAATTTAATATGATTATTTTGATTCATAGCCTTTTTAATGATTGGTACTGACTTATCACTTGAACCATCATTGACAAAAATCAACTCATAACTCTCTTCTTGTTGTTCAATGTAATTCAACAACGTATCAATAGTAACTTGAATGCCGGCCTCTTCGTTAAAAACTGGTAAAACTATCGAAATTAATTGATTCATAGTCAATCATTCCTTTCTGTATCTATTTGTAAATACTTGATAAATCATATAGCGTTCCTGATTGACCTGGAGTACCCATACCTTGACCCATTGAGCCATTTGATTTATTAGATTTTTTCATCTTTTTAAGTTGTTTCTTAGTTAGTTTCTTTTTACCAGTTGGTTTCTTCATTGAACCACTAGGCGCTTGACCTTGGTTCTTAGATTTAGTGCCAGATGGCTTCTTACCAGGTTTTGCCCCACTAGGCTTAGTGCCACTTGGTGGATTACCAACTGAACCATTCTGATTGCCTTGACTCGGCTGAGTCATATTGCTACTTGGCTTTTTAGACTTATTCTTAGTTGAAACAGTAACCGAACTAGAAGCATTAGTTTGAGTAGTGTTGCTACTGCTTAAAGTTACCTTCTTAGCGTGTTTCTTAATCCAATTGACAATTGTCGAATTAGAGCCACCTGTCTTACCACCAGAGTAGTAATACTTCAATTTTCCTTCTTTGACTAATTTCTTGAATTGCTTCAATGTTATTGCCTTGTCGGTACCATTGAAACCACCCATAGCCATGACGGCTTTTCCAGTAGCAATAATATATGGTGCAGCAGTACTAGAATCATCTGTAGCAAATAAATACTCAGCGTTTCCTTGGTGTTTCTCAAGATACTTCAAAAGAGTTGAATCAACTTGAGAATTACCCATACCGCCACCACCTGCAGATGACAACAAGCTTGGACCCGCACTAGGAATACCATCACTAGATCCAGCTAAAGTAGGTGTCAATGACCACCAAGTTGGGGCTAGCATTACAATTATTAAAGCAACAATTGGCCAAATGCGTTTATTCTTCAATTTAATAGCAATCCCAGGAAGTACAAATAGTGGAATTGAAATAATGATTCCAGCAATCAACAGTACCCAAGAAAGCGTTGGATAATAATCAGTTAAATACCAAGCTTGCAAAATACTTGTAGACAAAATGGAAATTGGTAATAACATTGCCCAAAGCGACTTTTCTTTCCATTGCATAATCATCGTATAAATCCCGATACCTGCCAAAGCAGCCATCGCTGGTGCCAACATGATTGTGTAATATGGATGGAAGAAACTTGCAACTGAGAAGAACCCAGCAACTGGGACTAACCAACCTAACCACAACCAAAGTTCTTTTCTTTGTGGCGTCAAAGCGTACCATTTCTTCATTCTAGAACCTCTGAAATAGGCATAACTGGAAATAACACCAAAAACAGCTAATAACATTAACCAACTAATTTGTGGTCCCAATTCTTTCTGTAATAATCTAAACGGTCCAGCTGTACCGATATTGAAGGCTCCAGCGCCTCCACCACCAGTACCAGCACCACCGCCAGCTTTATTGCTACCGCCGGGTTGCCCTTTTTGACCACCCATACTTGGTGCATTGCCACCCTTTTTAGAGCCAGATGGTTTAGATGGAGGATTCCCATTAGCGGATTTCTTCTTAGAACCACTCGGTGGAGTTGGTGCGTTAGTTGATGATTTTTTCATTCCGCTAGGTTTCTTTGACTTAGAACCAGATGGCGGAGTCATTGATTTACTACTCTTTTTAGAAGAATTCCCCATCCCTGGGAAAGCCCCACCAGTACCAGTTGTTTGTCCAAGTAATCTTTGAGTTCCGTTATATCCAAAGTCTAATTCTAAAGCCGAGTTGGTTTCCGAACCACCCTCATAGGGACGATTATTTGAATTAGTCATATCTACTGACAAAGGCCAAATTAATGTGAAAACGGCCAAGAAAACAGTAGCAATTGATAAATGAGCCAATTTCTTTTTCCAATTGACTTCACTAGCCAACCAGTAATAAAGATACATCGCTGGTAAAATCATGAATGCTTGTAGCATTTTTATATTGAACGAAAAACCAATCAGTGCAAAACCAATCCAGACATAACGTTGTTTTTTACTCATAACGGCTTTTTGGACAAACCAGATTGACAATAGTAGGAAAAATACCAATGTAGCATCCATATTATTTGTCCGCGAATCCGCAACTACAATTGGTGTCAATGTCATGATCAAAGCAGAGATTTGAGCTGGTATTTTACCAAAACGTTTAGCTACCATATTGTAAATCAAATAAACAGAACCAATTCCAAACAGAATTGATGGTAAAACGACACTCCAGCCATGAACACCAAAGATTTTGGCACTGATAGTCATAAACCAAAGTGCTACTGGCGGTTTATCAACGGTAATAAATCCTGCCGGATCAAAACTGGCATACCAGAAATTTTTAAAACTCTTGGTCATACTGACAATAGCGGCAGTATAGAAATTATTAGCCTCACCAGCTTCCCAAATATTCCATGCATATAGAAATGCTGCTAATATTAAAATAGCAATTAGCCAGTAATCATATTTAATAGTTCTTAATTTATAAAAGAGATTATTATTTTTCTTCTTTTGAATACGACTAGCTTCTTTTGATTCCATCATCTATCTTCTCCCATCTTTTAAAAAACTTTACTGATAAAAAAACAAATGATTGAATAAACTAGGACCGACAATAATATCGGTGGTAAATGTAAATTGTTTTTCATCTGTTCAATTCCTTTCTTTACGACAAGGACAAGATTAGACAAACTAACTTAAATTAAGCTTAAATTAATTTTTATGCTTTATACTTAATATTAGTAATTGATAAAAGGAGTCAGTAATGTCAAATAATATTAAAATTTTAGTAGTTGAAGATGACGAGAATTTGGCCAACAATATCGCCACTTTCTTGTCGGATTTTTCAGAAGTTCATATTGAAAATGACGGTTTAAGTGGTAAATTTGCTGCCACAGAAAACGTTTATGATCTAATCATCTTAGACATCATGTTGCCGGAAATGAATGGATACGATGTTTTAAAAAATATTCGTAATGATAAAATTAATACTCCTGTTCTAATACTGACCGCCAAAGCTGAGATTGACGATAAAGTTCATGGCTTTAATCTAGGAGCTGACGATTATTTAACTAAACCGTTTCATCGTGAGGAACTATTAGTTCGTGTTAAAGCTCTATTAAAACGAAGCGGGGTTCTTGCCGATGATTCGATCTTAAAAATTAGAAATCTTGAAGTAAATTTGAATAATCACACTATTTTGGCAAACGGCCAACCTATTTCTCTTAATGGAAAAGAATATGATTTATTAGTTTATTTGTTACAAAATAAAAATACAATTTTAACTAAAGATCAAATTTTCGAGCGTATCTGGGGATTCGATTCTGATACCTCCATCACTGTAGTAGAAGTATATATGAGTAATCTTCGAAAAAAATTACGTCCTTCTCAAAACGACAGTTTGATCAAAACAATTAGAAACGTTGGGTACATCTTCCAAAATGAAAATGAAATCTAAACAAAATACCATCACTCGTCGGCAACAATTTAAATTGTTTCTTTCCATCATGGCCGCATTTGCCATTCTCTTCTTAACCTTAGGTCTGATTATTTTTAACCTATTTCAATCATCAACTTACAAAAGCATTGATAAAGACGTCAAAAGCGAAGTTATTACTGTCAAAAAACAGCCTAATATGCAACAAAATACTGGACCTGATCCTCAAGGCCGAAATCCCAATCCTGATACTAAAAAAAAGGAACCTAGTCCTAAGGCTCCTTTCCAAGCATCAATTTTGGTTTTCAACAATAGTGGTAAATTACTCAATAAAACAAGCCTAGGAAATCGCTATTCAATACTAAAGAATATAAAATTAAACAAAAAAAATCTTAATAAAAAACAAACCATTACAATTAAGAATATGAACTTCCGATCTATTTTAATAAAAATCTCAAAAAATAATAATAATCCTATGTATGCCGGTCATTATGTTTTGATTATGCAAAATATCGATACACAGATTCAAACAATGGAAAATTTTGAGAAAATCTTGATAATTACTTTCTTCATTTTTTGGATTATCGCTTTAGTCATTTCATACTTTTTGGCGCGAATCAATATGTTGCCAATTGTTCGTTCTTGGAAACAACAGACAGAATTTGTAAATGATGCCGCTCACGAACTGCGGACTCCGTTAACCATTATCCAAGGAAAACTTGAATACATGCTGACCAAGCCTAACAAGAAGATAATTGATGAAGCAGAGTCGATTTCCGTTTCATTAGATGAAGTGAGCCGTTTAAATTCACTAACCAATAATCTGCTCGACTTAGCACGATTTGACAATGCCACTACCAAATTAAATTTTGAATACACTCAACCGGACTTTTTCTTAAAAGATCCAATAATGCCTTTCAAGGACATCATCAATTCACAATCAAAAGTCTTTCAAGTCAGCCTCTATCATCACCCTACCTTACTTTTAGATCGCAATAAGATTAAACAATTACTAATCATCATTCTCGATAATGCCACTAAATATACTCCCAAAAATGGCACCATCAGAATATACGACCAAATTGAAGGCTCTAAATATCAATTCATCATTTCCGATACTGGAGTTGGTATTAGCGATGATGATAAGGATAAAATCTTTACCAGATTTTATCGAGTCGACAAGTCACGCACCCAGAGCAGCGGCGGTCATGGCTTGGGCTTAGCAATCGCTAAACAAATCGTAGAAAACCATCATGGCCACCTTTTTGTGAGAGATAATCTACCTCAAGGCAGTGAATTTGTAATTGAATTGCCAATTAAAAAAAATTAAAACCAATTATAATCCAATTTGTTTTACAACTCTTTATATGAGAGCAGTAACACAATGGCGATTATTTAATGGTTTTATTTTTTTTATTTCGAATATAAATCATACGCTTTCATGTGATTTTGATTAATATTTTTAATGCAAATTTTAATATTTTCGACTTCATTTCACGAAAAAAATCCTTTATTACTTTGAACCATAAAAAAATTATTCAAATGATAAGATATTTCAATCATCTTTTAAGGGAGCTTTATTTATGAAATGGAATCGTCTTTTATTTTGCATACTTTCATTGTGCTGTTTAGTATTATTAAAGCCAACATCTATTAACGCGGCGGAAGAAAAATTGACTGATGCCGACATCGCTGAAGTCTATCCACATAAAAACAACACCGAATTAATTGTCAGTTACATTCTTGAAGAAAAAAAAGAATTAATTTTGAAAACTAACGAAGAAAATGTTATCGACCTAGAAAGTTTAGAACGTGAAATTGGCTCTGACAAAATCTTGGTTGATTCTGACAAAAAAGAATTCAAGCTAACTTTGGACAAGCCAGAAACAATTTCTTTCAAATTATTTGTAAATAATCAAAAACCATTTACATTGTCAATTTTGAAAGCTAACGGCGAAAAAATCTTTGACTATGATCTCAATCAACCAGAAAAATATAGTGCAACGTTTGATGATGTTTCTGACGACGAGGACAATATCGGCTGGAACTTTTCTGAATTCTTGCGTGTCAGCGAGGGCCAAATTTTCGAGCATTCTGATGGGACCAGTACTAGACCATATTTATATTTTGGTGACTATGATTATGCTATTAGAAAAGCTTCAATCAGTGAATCATTCGATATCAATGGTAAGTCTCGCAAAAACAGCTTAACTGCTGCTAACTCAGCGATTCTTTATTCAGAACCTGGCAGTCGTATTTTAGATGGTCCCAAAGGATCTGGTAATCACATCTATACGACCCATTATGGAGATCATCAAAAAGGAGATTTTGATTCTTTAGAACTTTCTGAGATGGCCTATGAAGGTTTAAAAATGGAAGACAAGCCACAAGGAGCAGCGAGAAATTTTATTTCTAACAATGTTTTTAATTATGTCGTCCCTTCTGACGGAAAAGGCGTGCCTGGAACTTCTGGTCCTGATAAAATCGGCATGAGTTATGCTATGCTAGAAACTCCTAAATTTTACTATCGAACCAATTTAAAAACTGGTCTCGAAGAACAAAAAATGGTCTATAAACAAAGACCGTTTTACGTTAACAAAAAGGGACGTCACAACCCTGAAATTACTACTACCATCAAACTTAGTTTTAATAGTATGGGACGTGTCGTTACTAAAATAACATTTACAAATACCAGCAAAGTCAATCCAGAGACTCACGAAGCCGATACATTTGGTGGATTTATTGGTTTTTCGAATCAAGATTTATCCCTGAATAAAGATGGTAAAGAAATCACTGATAAAAATGGTAAAAGAATCGGAAATTACCTTCCCCTAAGAACACTAGGAAACAAGCGTGGTATGTACATTCAATCAGCAGATAATCAAATTCGACACAGTATTTACACTAATCAACCTAATGGTCCTGCCGCTTTTGCCGCCCGTTCAACCAGTAGTTCTTATATTGCTACAAAGGGATACAGTTATAATCCTGGTTTGATTGGAATAGTTGCGTTTAGAGAAAGGTATTACCCTTGGAAAATTGGTAAGCCTCAATCTAGCGGCGTCTTCGGCGGCGCTTCAAGATATTTCAATAAAAGCAAAAATCAATTCCTATCTCCTTATGTTCCTGAAGGATTGTTTAACGCTTTTGATGACCAATCCGACAAAGGCGATTCTGAGAGAAAAGATGCCTCTGGAGCTCGACTAGGTGTTGCAGAAGGGAAACCAACTTGGGATGCAGGAATAACCATGCGTACTGAGGCACAACATCTTCACCCCAAAGAATCAGTTTCTATGGAATATACTTCTCAAACAGATATTAAAGGAACAACTTTTAATCCCGTTATCGAATTGGATCTACAAGGAAGTGATGATGATCCACAAATCTTACCAATGTCGAGTGACACTTTACCAATTTCTGGTCAATGGTACGACTTCGACAGTAAAGATGTCACAATGCATTATTCAATTGACAGTGATAAAGAGGAAGATTATCAAATTCTTTTTAATGCCTCTCAAAAAGACAGTGATATTTTCTATGGTAACCACCATGAAATCGTAAATCAAAAAATTTCTCTAAAAGGATTAGAAAAAAATAAGCATAAAATTCGTTTTTACATGGAAGATAAGGAAGGCCACCGCTCGCCTATCAAGGAACATGTTATTAAATTCGTAAAACCAGCTACAGATAAACCACAAATCGTAGTTACTTCCCCTGGTTCTACCATTAAAGAACCTCACGATCCAATTGATAATTTAATTGACCTAAAGGGTTATTGGTCCGATAAGAATAGTAAAAAGATCAAAAAAATCACTTACAAAATTGATGATGGCGATGAAATCACCGCTGCTGAAAACCTTGATAATCCTAACCTAGGTAAATTAATTCCTTGGAAATGGAAGGAATTAGACATTGAAAATTACAATGATTTTGAAACTCACAAAATCGAAATAACCATCGCGGATGAAGATGGCAATGAAGGTCTTGAAGAATTTTATTTTCGTCATCAACCCGGAGCTTTGAAATTAACCGCACCAGAAAAAATTGATTTCGGAACCGTCGCTGTTTCCCAAAATGGAAGCTCTAAAACCGCCCCACAAATTGAGGAAGGAAATGTTATTTTAGATGACTATCGAAGGGAAAATTCTGGTCCCATCTCCGTAAGTCTTTCGATGGACACTTTCTATAAGGAAATTGAAGAAGTTCACGATGACTCAGACACCGGAGATGATAGTTCTTCCATTGGCGACCATGATAGAGTTGTTTCTCCTACAGATTCTCTAATTCATAAAGCCTACTGGAAAAATAAACTTGTCGATAGCAACAATCTAATCATTGGCACCTCGGATGGTAAAACATCCCCTAAATGGAGGGATTCAGTTGATTTTACCAATGAAGTCCTTAAAAATCTGAAACTTGACTTCCAATCCCGTAACGAAGGCTTAAAAACTGGGAAATACGTTAGTCATTGGACTTGGCAAACTGTTGAATCCATTCAATAGTTGATTCTAAAATAGCCTCTTTAAAGTTGAAATAAACTTTAAAGAGGCTATTTTTGTGATTATTACTTATTCTGATTTTTTTCATCCAATGAATCAGAGATTTTCTTTAAATACATAACCATCTCTTCTTCCTTATTATCTTCCGGTTCTTCCTCTTCTTGACGATTATGAATGATCTTATTCATAACTTTAACGAGTAGAAAAACCACAAAAGCGATAATCAAGAAATTAATGATTGATTCAAGAAAAGTCCCATACTTAAAGGTAGCGTCTCCAACTGTTAAAGCTAAATTACTGAGATTGACCTTACCCAAGAACATTCCAATCAGAGGATTTATTAAATTACTTACCAATGATTGCACGATTGATGTAAAGGCAGCACCCATAATAACACCAACAGCCAAATCCATTACGTTACCACGACTGATAAAATCTTTAAATTCTTTTAACATAATATGATCTCCCCAAATCTTTATATTACCTTAATTATTACCTTTTTCAGGCAACTTTGGCAAATTATTTACTATCCAATTTAATTATTCTCAAATTAATTCTGGAAAGAATATAATGTAATTGTTACTTTCGATGAAAGGTTGAATTCTAATGAACTATTTTGATATGTATAAATTAATTCTAGAGATTATATCCGAAAAGAACCCTAAAGATTTTCAGGAGCTTTTAGACGATTCACAGCATTACTCACAAGTAAAAGACTACATTGCTAGTGACAACAATAATCAATTTTTAATCAGTGATATGCAAAATACTCTCCTTGAAATGATCAATAATAACTTGGTCTCTGGTACCGTCAGTCCATTGAAATACGTCACTCTAATCAAATTGAACGGTCTCACGATTGCGGGATTCCAATACCTTAAACGACTCAAATACTCTGATTCTAAAAAAGAAATTGAGTCCCTAATGAAGCAAAGCAATTTACCCATGACGACTGAATCTCTAACCAAAATACTTTCTAAAATCATTTTTAGTTAAAACTAACGTATTTACACTAGTCAACTAAGTTATCAGTTGACAGTCTTCTTATTAAGAGCTAATCTTACATTGTAATGATTCTTATTAAGCAAATCGGAGGTTATTTTATGTCAAAGACTAAAGTAGTTATTGTTGGTGCATCACATGGTGGGCATCAATCCATTTTGGAATTATTGAAGCGTTACGATGACGTTGATATTAAATTATTTGAAGCTGGAGATTTCGTCTCCTTCATGTCCTGTGGTATGGAGCTATATTTAGAGAATAGCGTCACTGGAGTCAATGATGTTCGTAATTTCAGTCCAAGCGACTTCTCAGATAACAAGAACGTTGAGATCCTAAATAACCATCAAGTTACTAAAATCAATTCAGACAAAAAAACTGTTACCGTAGTTAATACTAAAGATCAAAATAGTCAAGAATATCCATATGACAAATTGATCTTAAGCTCTGGCGTTAACCCTAAGCCTATTCCTGTACCGGGAAACGATTTGAAAAATGTTTTCTTAATGCGTGGTTATGATTGGGCAACACAGATTAAGGCTAAGTTAGAAGATCCAGAAGTTAAAAACATCACTGTTGTTGGTGCTGGTTATATTGGTATTGAAGCTGCCGAAGCCAGTGTTAAAGCTGGCAAGAATGTCACTTTGCTCGATGTGATCGACCGTCCTCTAGGAACATATCTTGATAAGGAAATGACTGATATCCTCGAAAAACATCTTGAAGACAAAGGTGTCAAGGTACTTACTGGTGTTAATATTAAAGAATATACCGGTAGTGATAAAGTTACTGCTATCAAAACAGATAAAAAAGAGATTCCTAGCGATTTAGTCATTCAAGCTGCTGGTGTTCAACCAAATACTGATTGGCTCAAGGGTACTGTCGAACTAGATAATCGTGGCTGGATCAAGACTAACGAATATCTCCAAACTAACTTAGACGATGTGTATGCTATCGGTGATGCTACCTTGGCTTATTCAATTCCAGCAGATAACCACGTTCCAATTGCTTTGGCAACTGTAGCTCGTCGTGAAGCTAGATACGTTGTAAAACACTTATTCGAAAAGAACCCGGCTCTACCATTCAGTGGTGTAGTTGGATCATCAGCTTTGAGCGTCTTTGATTATCACTTCACTGAAAGTGGTCTTAATAGCTTTACTGCTAAACGTTCAAATGTTGACATCAAGACTTCCTTCTACCAAGGCAGTTTGAGACCAGCTTATGTACCTGCTGGCAAAGATAATCCAACTGTTTATGTCCAATTATTCTTCAATCCTAGTTCACATGTTCTCTTGGGTGGCTCTGTTCTTTCAACTTATGACATCACGGCTCAAGGGAATGTCTTAGCTTTAGCTATTCAACACAAGTTAACCGTTGAAGACTTAGCCGATGCTGACTTCTTCTTCCAACCAGGCTTTGACAGACAATGGAGTATTTTAAACGTTGCTGCTCAACACGCACTTGGAGAAACTGATTTCTAATCCATCACATAATAATAAAGTCAAAAAGGCAAGGACATTATTTACCAATGTCCTTGCCTTTTAAATTCACTTTATTCTAAAACTGCCGTTGGCGAGATTCGAACTCGCACCTAGTAAACTAGACAGCGACCTGAACGCTGCGCGTCTGCCAATTCCGCCACAACGGCAAAATAGTACAATTGCTTTCAGAAATATACTACAATTAAAATGATACTACAAATGGAGGTACTTGCAATGGAAAAAATTAATAAATCGGTATTAAATCAAGTGATAACTCCACGAAATCCTGAATCCTACAAGGGAAACTATGGTAAGGTTCTCATTATTAGTGGTTCAACTCATTTTGGTGGAGCCACCATTCTTTGCAGCAGTGCTGCTGTTAATACAGGTAGCGGTTTGGTGACTGTTGCTACTATTCCTGAAAAATTTACCGCTATCAACGTTAAAATTCCTGAAGCAATGACTATTGATTACCAAAATAAAAAAGCTTTAACAGAAGCTATAAAGAACAGTGATGTCATAGCAGTTGGTCCAGGATTAGGTACCTCCTCTATTGCCAAAGGAGTTGTAAAAGCGGCTTTAACACAAACAAATAATAAACAGACTCTGATCTTAGATGCTTCAGCAATAACCATCATAGCTCAAGAAAATTGGCCTTTAGAATCTAAAGCTAATCTGATTTTAACTCCTCACCAAGGGGAGTGGCAGCGTTTATCTGGTTTAGATATTGCCGAGCAAAATCCAAAAAGTAATGCACAAAGTTTACAACAGCTAAATCCAGAAGCGCTTTTAGTTTTAAAGAAACATCATTCTGAAGTTTATTATCATGAAACAACTGCTCAAATTGAAGCTGGTAATCCAGGGATGGCCACCGGTGGTATGGGTGACACCTTAACTGGTATTATTGCTGGCTTCATTGCTCAATTTGGCTTCTCTTTTCAAACAGTAAGTGCTGGACTCCTACTTCACAGTACAATTGCTGATAAACTGAATAAAGATAATTACGTAGTTTTACCATCGAAAGTAATTGAAAAACTACCTAAATATATGGCCAAGTATAGTTATAAAGATTAGTTTTCCCATTTAAAAACCCAGTGTAGCGACCAAAAACGGTCATTACACTGGGTTTTAATATTATTTGATATTAAAAATTCTTCTGATTCGAGACACTTTGGAACCTAAAATTCGATCTGCTAGTGCCGTCTTCAAAACTAGATAGCCATAAACAACGCCGCCTAATCCAGCTTCTAGAACTAAAACAACCACACTAATAATTCGATCCGAATTACCAACAAAATGGAAGACAACCCAATTAACAAAGATCACTGAAACAAACATGACTAATGAGAATAAGATTATGCCACTAATCCGCCGTGAAATTCGACCAGTATCAAATGGATAAATTCGATGTAACTCTCTTAACATTAGCCAAGAAACTACACCCATCCCGATACTAGTGGCTACCAATGGTCCAAATTCATGGAAAATTCCTATCATTGGCAATTGAACAACGACCTTAACAATAAGACCATAGATGAAATATTTAATAGCTAATCTGTTACGATACAAAGCTTGTAAAATTGCTGAAAGAACTGTGAACAATCCTAACAAAATGGAAATTATTGATGAGAACTGCAACATCAAAACACCCAAGGAATCATAACGATAAAAGGTTGTCCATAACGGTTGCGCCACGGCGTACATCCCTAACGAAGCCGGTATCATGATAAAGAAGAATAATTCCAAGGTATTAGAAATCTGATCTTCAATCTTTTTCTTATTACCCTTAGAATACAGTCCTGAAAGAATTGGAACTGCTGTAACTGCCATCGCAGATGATAAGGAAACAATAATCATAATCAATTTATTAGCTTGGAAACCAAATAATGAATAATAATTATCAAGCTGTGCTCCTGTTGCGTTAACGAACATTCTCATAAACTGATTAAAGGTTGATTGATCATATAAATTGAAGAAAGTAATTCCAGCATCCAAAATAATAAATGGAACCGCTTGTTCAAAGATTTCGCGAGTAAAGCTTCTTTCATTCAAGTTCTCAATTGGCTTACTATTTCTCGATAATTGTCGTAATTTCGGCATTTTTTTCAAAATAGCAAATACTAAAATGACAATAGCCACTGCCGCACCAATAAATGCCGCAAAAGTTGACTGAACTACCGCGTTGATATAACTACCCTTATTGATCACCATAATTAGATACGTGGCAATCAACATATAGATAACTCTAGCAATCTGTTCAATGAATTGAGAGATTGCTGACGGAGCCATATCCGAATAACCTTGTAGATAACCACGTAAAATACTCAAAATAGGAATAATCAACACTGCTACTGCCAATGATTTGATAACTGGAATACTTCGAGGATCACCATCAGTAAATAAAGTCGCCAAGACTGGAGCTCCAAAAAACATGACTGCCCCAAAAATTATACCCATGAAAGTCATAATTTTTAGACCGTGCTTAAATAACCTATTTCCAGTCGCGTACTGGTTCAATGCGTTATAATGCGAGATTTGTTTTGAAATTGCACCTGGAATTCCCGCTGTTGAAACAATTAAAAACAAACTATAGATATTATAACCCTTAGCAAACAATGCGTTAGCTGCCGGATAATCAGAACCCATCCAGGCCATCCAAGGAATAATATAGATTGCACCTAAGATCCGAGAAAAAATACTACCAGCAGTCATCCATGCTGAACCCTTTAACATCGTACTCTGTGAGGACGATTCCGGGTCTAAGACTGGCATTACTTCTTCTTCTTCTTGGCTCTTATTTTTGCCCAAAACATGCACCACCTTAAAAACTATCCATTTAATTATAGCAAAGTTCTTATCCTAAAGATTTTAAATTACGCTTAAATTTTAAGAAATGCAAACTATTTTTGAGATATTTCTCTCAAATTTAGACAATTTGGCAATATATTTGCTGTTCTTACAAGGTATATTAATGATAGAATATAATTTGTTGAGTATTTAAACAAAAAATATTATACACATAGACAAAAAAGTAGTTTCATGCAATTATTCATTTATAAAGTATCAGCCCTCACCCTTTAATGTTAATTAGTTTTCATATTCAGCCTAAAAAAGACCTCGGAAACATTTTCCGAAGTCTTTTTTTGTTTTTTACTTAACAACAATATTAACAATCTTATTAGGAATGACAATCACTTTAACAACATTTTTACCATCAATGAATTTTTGAACTTTTTCATCAGCAGTTGCTAATTTTTCAAGCTCATCCTTAGGCGTATCAGTTGCCACTTGCAACTTGTCTCTTAATTTACCGTTGACTTGAACGATAATCTCAACAGTATCTGAAACCAATTTACTTTCATCATATGTTGGCCAAGCAGCGTAAGAAATTGATTCAGCGTTTCCAAACTTATTCCAAAGTTCTTCCATCATATGTGGAGCGATTGGTGCCAAGAGTTTAACCAAGCCTTGGGCGTATTCTTTAGGCATCGTCTCAACCTTATGTGCCTCGTTAACGAAGACCATCATTTGAGAAATGGCAGTATTGAAATGCAATGCATCATAATCCTCAGTAACTTTTTTGACAGTTTGATTATAAACTTTGTCCAACTTACCATCGTTGTTATCTGTTAAGAAGCCATCACGCAATGTGCTGTAGTCATCATCGTTGACGAACAAGTTCCAAACTCGATCCAAGAATTTAGATGATCCAGAAAGACCATTTTCTGACCAAGCAATTGAAGCATCCAATGGTCCCATGAACATTTCATAAGTTCTCAAAGTATCGGCACCGTATTGTTCAACCACATCATCAGGATTGACAACGTTACCCTTTGACTTAGACATCTTTTCATGACCCTTACCAAGAATCATTCCTTGATTAAATAATTTTTGGAATGGTTCCTTAGTTGGTACAACACCTAGGTCATACAATACCTTATGCCAAAATCTTGCATAGAGTAAGTGAAGCACCGCATGTTCTGCCCCACCAATGTAAAGATCAACTGGTAGCCATTGTTTTAGCAAATCATAATCAGCTAATTCTTTATCATTATGTGGATCAATATATCTTAGGTAATACCATGAAGAACCGGCCCACTGTGGCATTGTGTTAGTCTCACGACGTCCCTTACGACCATTCTTATCCACGACATTGACCCAATCAGTCAAGTTTGCCAATGGACTCTCACCAGTACCTGATGGCTTGATATCACTATCTTCAGGCAACTTAAGTGGCAATTCATCTTCAGGAACTAGTGAAGTTGTACCATCTTCCCAATGAATAACTGGGATTGGTTCACCCCAGTATCTTTGACGGGAGAAGACCCAATCACGAAGACGATAATTGACTTTCTTCTTACCGATTCCCTTGTCTTCTAAGTATTCAACCATACGACTGATGGCATCTTCCTTATTTAGACCATCCAAAAAATCAGAATTGATATGTTTGCCATCGCCAGTAATTGCTCCATCATCCAAATTACCTTCAATAACTTGTTTCATTGGCAAATTGAACTTCTTAGCAAAGGCAAAATCACGATCATCATGTGCTGGTACGGCCATAACGGCACCTGTACCATAAGTTACTAGTACATAATCAGAGATCCAAACTGGAATTTTGTCGCCATTGACTGGATTAATTGCATAAGCACCAGTGAAAACGCCTGTTTTTTCATCGTTTAAATCAGTCCGATCAAGATCAGATTTGTGTGACACTTCTTCTTTATAGGCATCGACAGCACTCTTTTGCTCAGGAGTTGTGATCTTATCAACTAAGTCATGTTCAGGTGCTAGAACCATATATTGAACACCAAAGGCAGTATCTGGTCTAGTTGTGAAAATATTGACTTTTTCATCATGATCAACTAATGGGAAAGTGATTTGAGCTCCGACAGAACGACCGATCCAATTACGTTGCATTTCCTTGATACTTTCAGGCCAATCAATGTCATCTAAGTCATCAATCAATCTGTCAGCGTATGCTGTAATCTTCAACATCCATTGACGCATAGGTTTTCTAATAACTGGGAAACCACCACGCTCAGTTTTGCCATCAATGATTTCCTCATTAGCAACAACTGTTCCTAAATCAGGAGACCAGTTAACTGGAACCTCAGCCTCATAAGCCAGACCCTTTTTATACATTTGTTCAAAGATCCATTGAGTCCATTTATAAAACTTAGGATCAGTTGTTTGAACTTCACGGTCCCAATCATATGAAAAGCCAAGTGAATTGATCTGACGTTTGAAATTTTGAATATTCTTCTCAGTGAAATCAGCTGGTGTATGCCCAGTATTCAAAGCGTACTGTTCAGCTGGAAGCCCAAAGGCATCAAACCCCATGGGATGTAAAACATTATATCCTTGAGCACGCTTCATTCTAGCGATGATGTCTGTTGCAGTATACCCCTCTGGATGTCCCACATGTAGTCCTTGTCCTGATGGATATGGGAACATATCCAAAGCATAGAAGTTTTTCTTCTTTGGATCATTAGTAGTTCTAAAAGTATCATGCTCTTTCCAATACTTTTGCCATTTCTTTTCTACGGTATTGTGATTGTACATATTTCTCCTCCTATACAAAAAAAGCCCTATGATTTTAAAATCATAGGACGAATTATCGCGTTACCACCTAAGTTCCGCACCAAATAAGTACGACTCTCAAAATCCTTAACGAGGATCAGGCGCAGTCACTTACTTAGTTTCGGCAACTATTGTCAGTGGACGAGTTCGAAAATAAAAATCTACGCATTCACATCAACATGCGCTTTCTGTAAAGAATTTTTATAATCTACTACTTCCGTTGTCTTATATCTTATACCAATAATGTTTGTCCGACAACCAATAAATCTGAATTAAGATTATTTAATTTCTTAATATTGTCAACCGTCGTCTGAGCTTGTGAAGCAATTGAATCAATCGTATCACCGTTTTGAACTGTTACAGATTTATTGTCTTGGTCACTTGAATCATTATTAGAATCATTAGAACTATAATCATTTTGGACATTAATTGCAGTTGAATCTGAATCAGAATCAGAGTCGTCAGCTGGAACATATTTCTTCACACCGTCACGTTCATCTTGAACAACAACTGGCGCTTGTTTAGTCCCATAAGCATCCCCAACGTTACCAACATCGCCATCTTCGCTAGTTGTATTATTACTATTAGTCGTTGTGGCTGTATTAACCATATTAACATTGCTATTCTGGCTAGCTGATAATGGTTGACCATCTTCTCCGATAACTTGCGTAATAACTAAAGTCTTACCTGGATAAACATAACTGCCAGTCTTTAAATTATTAATACTCATTAAATCCTCAACAGAAATATTAAACTTATCGGCAATTGATTGTAAAGTATCACCTTGAGCCACAGTATAAGTTTTATCTTTGTTAGTTGTATCTTGATCAAATCGAGTTAAATTATACTTTTCAATCATACTATTTAATTTGTCAGCATAAGTCGTATCGGTCGCATAACGACCTGTCAAAAATTTAGTTGCGTCTTTATAAGAGGTAGTGTTACTCTTCCAAGCACCTGCATAAAGTTGCGAATTGCCAGAAGTACCGCCTCTTAATAATGAAACGTAATCCTCAAGCGATTCCTTGTAGGAAGGATACTTTCTGAAATTAGAATCAATGGAATAAAGATTACCACTACCATCATCTTCTTGAGTACCCATATTTACGGATTCGCCATTATAATCTCCCTTAATACCAAAGAGATTATAATTAGGAGCACTAGCCAATCCACTAGTTCCCCAACCGCTTTCAACCATTGCCTGCGCAATCATTACGGAGGCATAAAGGTCGTTGTTTGAGGCAAGCTTACGGGCAGAGTTACCGATATAATCAAGGAATTGTTGATCCCCGGTACCTTTAGAACTAACTGGAGTATTAGTGATCGTTGAATTTTGAGATAATAAATTATTAACAGACAAAGCTTCAGCTTTAACTGGTGTCGGAGTGGAAATATCGGCAATTTCAGCCACAGCAGCACCGACAAACATACTGGAACCCAAAATCGTCATATTTTTACGCAAATTTGCATTCTTATTTTTTTTATTATTTAATCTAGTCAAACGACTATCTTCAATTTTTCTTTCACGACGTGTAATAACCATAAGTATTTTGCTCTCCCTCAAAATCTTTATACTTTATTATATTTCTTAACAAAAACTTAAACAATAGAGAGATTAAAAATCATGAAAATATCTAAAAAACTAATTATTACCAATGTTTTACTCGTATTATTCTTTGTTTTCTGGACAATTAATATTACGCAGAAAACCACCTTAATTACCAATTTCGATAATTTTTTTATTGATCAAATTTACCATCACAATAATTTTTCACTCAATATTTTTCGACCAATAACTAATCTCGGCGATACGCTTCCAACTATCCTCATTGCGGCAGCTTTTTTTGTACTTTTAATAATTAAAAAGTATTACTATGCGGCAATCTTCTTGGTGCTGAACAAAGTCGTTGTTGCTCTTTTAAATAGTCTAATAAAAAACATAATAGAACGACCACGACCAAGTCATTACCATTATGTTTATGCTGGCGGCTTTAGTTTCCCAAGTGGCCATTCGGCAAGCTCATTTGCGTTATACATCTCACTATTAATCATTGCTTGGTTTATCTTCAAAAACATCAAGTTCAAATTACTGATTAGTATATTAACAATTAGCATCGTCATATTAGTTGGCTATAGTCGAATTTTTCTTGGTGTACACTATCCTAGCGATGTGTTAGGTGGATACACTTTAGCGGCTATAATTTTAACTTTTAACTCTCTATTATTTGGAGCCAAGAATTTTTCGATTCTTCAGCTCAAAGGCATTAAGAACTAATCCCACTATCAATAGTACAAGAGAAGCAACATAAATGTTGTGCAATCCTGAAAAAAGAATTTGTCTCATTTTGGGTAAAAGCTGCTGTGGCAATGAATTAGCCGTTTGTGGATCAATTAATTTATTCATCATATCAACGGTAATATTCTTATTTTCTGCCGCACCTTTGGCTAAAGCAGTATTCAAAATGATCCCATAAACTGAAACCATCATTGATTGACCGATAGTTCTTAATAGCGTATTAAAACTGGTAGCAACACCAACATTTTCCGGTTCAACGACAGTTTGAGCTGTAACGGTTGTTGTCGTTATTGTAAGACCAAACCCTAAACCGGCTACTGCAGCTAGACTACAGAAATAAATAAATGGCGTCGTTGGTCCTGCCATCAATAACAATCCATTAGCAATTGCTAGGAAGAAGAGACTGATATAAATAACCCGATTAGGTGCCATCTTCTTTATCAAAGTACCAGCCCAAAACGATCCAAAAATCCAAACAATTGAACTAGGAGTGACTGCAAATCCTCCCATAGAAGGACTCAATCCTAAGATTCCCTGCATCCATGTAGGAATATAGGCTTCAAAACCAATAAGAAATCCACTGACAATCAAAGCTAAGACATTTTGAATGACAAAGGTCTTATTTTTGAACAATTCCATTGGCAAAATCGGATCTTTAACCCGTTTCTCAACTCGAATAAATAAAAAGATTGAAACAATTGAAACAACTACTAAAGCAACTGTCAAAATGGCTTTTCCCGTACCAATGTTTTGTAAAGCTAACATCAAGGGTAATAGGACAAAAATCAATAAGACCGTTCCTGTATAATCAATATTTAATTTTGCATGTTCTCTTTTGTCCTCTTTAAAGAAGATCCAAATCAGAGCCATCGTTAACAAACCAACTGGCAAATTAATCAAGAATACCCAATGCCAACTTAATTGTTCAACAATGAAACCTCCCAAAAGCGGTGCTATAACTGCGGCAATTCCCCAAGCCGATCCGTTAAAGCCTAAAATTTTAGCTCTTTTTTCTAAGGGATAAATATCAGCAATAATTGTAAACGTTAAAGGTTGGATTGCTCCAGAACCAATACCTTGTACCACCCGAGCTAGAATTAGAGTTAACATCGAATTAGACATTGCACAAAGTGTTGACCCTATTACGAATAAAACTAATCCAATCATCAAAACAGGTTTACGTCCAACTATATCAGACAATTTCCCGTAGATTGGCGTTGCAACTGCCGTCATTAATAAATAAATTGAGAAAACCCAGTTCATTAAACTAACGCCATGCAAACTTCCAATAATAGTTGGCATAGCGGTCGAAACAATTGTTCCTTCAATAGCTGTCATAAAAGTAGCGATAAAGACAGCGATTGTAACAATTACGACATTTGATTGATTCTTCTGTGTCATTAAATAATTCCTCCATAAAAAAAGAGACCCTCTCTAAAGTTATACTTTAAAGAACGCCTCTGTAATCACCGACTAAATTTTCAAGAAACTCTTAATATCATTAACTTTATCAAGTTTTTCCCATGGTAAATCGATATCTGTACGTCCGAAGTGGCCATAAGCAGCCGTCTTCTTATAAATTGGTCTTTGTAGATCAAGCATTTTAATAATACCGAGTGGACGTAAATCAAAGAACTTATTAATAACTTCTTCAATTTGATCCTCGGAAAAGTTGCTAGTACCAAATGTATCAACATGAATGGAAACTGGTCTTGCTACACCGATGGCATAGGCAATCTGGATCTCAACTTTTTCAGCAACTCCGGCAGCTACTAAATTCTTGGCAATATATCTAGCTGCATAACTAGCTGAACGGTCAACCTTAGTAGCATCTTTACCAGAGAATGCACCACCACCGTGACGAGCAAATCCACCATATGTATCAACAATAACTTTACGACCAGTCAAGCCAGAATCCCCTTCTGGTCCACCGATCACGAAGCGTCCTGTTGGATTGATCAAGATCTTCGTCTTGTCATCCATCATATCAGCTGGAACAACTTCATCGATAACATATTTCTTAATATCTTTTTTAACTTGATCCAGACTAGCTTCAGCCTTGTGTTGTGTACTTAAAACAATTGTATCAACACGAACTGGATGATCGTTGCCATCATATTCAATAGTAACTTGTGACTTAGCATCTGGCATCAAGTAATCAATTGTTCCATTCTTTCTAACTTCAGCTGTTTTTCTCATTAACTTGTGAGCTAGAGAAATTGGTAAGGGCATGAATTCTTTTGTTTCGTTTGTTGCAAAACCGAAAACAAAGCCTTGATCACCAGCACCGATTTGATCCAATGGATCAACGTCTTTTTCGTTATCACGTCTTTCCAAAGCATCATCGACACCCTGAGCAATATCAGGAGACTGTTCATCTAGTGCCACCAATACGGCACAACTATTACCATCAAAACCTGGGTTTGAACCATCGTAGCCAATATCGGTAATGGTCTTACGAACAACGCTTTGAATATCAACATATGCAGTAGTTGATATTTCCCCTACAACTAGAACTAATCCAGTTGTGACAGTTGTTTCGCACGCAACACGTGCATCTTTATCCTTTGCTAAAATAGCATCAAGAATTGCATCACTTATTTGATCAGCAACTTTATCTGGATGTCCTTCTGAAACTGATTCAGAAGTAAATAAATAATTTTTTGACATATTCTCTTTTCCACCTTTTCGGTTACAGGGCCTCTCCTCGTAAAAAAAAAGGATCCCATCAGGAACCTCTTAATAGGTTAACACAAAATTAATTTATTTTCATAAAAAACAGCAATTGACGTCCAACTTTTTCTACACTAATATAATTTTATGAACAAAAGGAGTTTTTATGGACAATTTAAAATCTAAAAGACTATTGGCATCCCTGATAGAATTCATAAGTTACCATATTTTCCCATTTATCTTTATTTTCGTTAATGGACTCAATAACTATTCTATTCATGGATTTTTACTAATCATGGTCGCAATGGTCGCCCTGTACAAAGAATATCTTCTTCAATTAAATCCTAATAAATATTTCCACATACTATACACACTCATTTATTTGGCTTTAGCAATTCTTTCACTTCATTCGCTCAATAAATTTGTCATTATTCTAATTTTTGCACAATTAGCTTTCTTATTTATGTTGAGATATTTACCCGACAGTTTTCAAAACATTTCTTCATTAATTTCAGACTTTATCGTACCAAGTTTTATGTCAATTGCGATTGCTTTTACCTATATGCATTTTATTTCAGTAAACTTTGTAGTTCCATTGCTTTTGATAAACTTATCGAGTGTTTTGATAAATTATTTTGAAGGTTCCAGATCTGACTATCTACAATTGGTAGCTTTGTCCGTTCTTTCTTTGATCCTATTCTTATTAAATTACATTAATGTTTGGACAGCTTTAGTTATTGTCATTTTTGTTGTTGCAATGTCCATGTTGAAAAAATACCGTAATTTTTCAGAACCTAATCTTTGCTATCGTATAATTGGAAACATTATCCTAATTATTTAAGAATAATCCTGAAGAAAAAATTTCTTCAGGATTTTTTGATAAAAAAAACATCTAACTATAAGTTAGATGTTTAACGTTTTTGGAATGGAGGATACAGGGATCGAACCTGTGACCTCCTGCTTGTAAGGCAGATGCTCTCCCAGCTGAGCTAATCCTCCAAAATGACCCGTACGAGATTTGAACTCATGTTACCGCCGTGAAAGGGCGGTGTCTTAACCACTTGACCAACGGGTCATAAAATTTATTTATGTAATGCGCTCTTAAGCACAAGAAATATAATACAATAATAATAAGTGCGTAGCAAGCTTTTTTTGAACTTTTTTTAAATTTCAGGAGGATATTTAAATTTGAACATACAAAAATACTTCGAATCCGCAGAAACAATGGATTTAGCCCAAGACATGTTGGGACATACTTTTACTTATACATCTGACCAAGGATTATTTTCAGGACTAATTGTTGAAACCGAAGCCTACTTAGGACCAATCGACATGGCGGCCCACAGTTACAATGGCAGACACACTAAAGCTAACGATCCACTCTACCAAAGCGGCGGAACTATTTATATCTATTCTATTCACAGTTGGTTAGATATGGATATCAGCATTCAAAAAGCTGGAACTCCAAATGGAATCCTAATTCGAGGTCTACAGCCTTTAAAGGGAATCGACTTGATGGAAGATAATCGTAAGAAAACTGGCTTTGAGGTTTCCAATGGTCCCGCCAAATGGATGGCAGCCTTCGGTATCAAAAACAAGGATCTTTCCGGAACAAAATTAAATGACGGTAATTTTATTTTTTCCGAAAAAAAAGTCCAGACCCCTAAAGAAATTTCAGCAACGCCGCGAATCGGCGTGAAGAATAAGGAACCTTGGACTTCTAAGAATATGCGCTTTATTGTTAAGGGGAATCCCTATGTTTCTAAATTACCCAAGCGTGATATGGATCTTGATTCATACGGTTGGCTATAATTTGTCACTTCTGGCCCGAAGAGCATATAAGATGGCGACGGTATCTACCACCTCTTGTAACATTGCTCCAATAATTGTTGGAATTAAGCCAAATGCAGCAACAATCATCAAGGCTATACAGATGAAGATTCCAATTAAGACGGCTTCTTTTGCCACTTTCATCGTATCGTGAGCAATTTTTACGGCCGTTGAAACCTTACTTAGATCATCTTGTAAAATCACCGCATCGGCTGATTCACTAGCGGCATTGGCACCTTTGTAACCCATTGCAATACCGACATCTGCTAAGGCTAAAGCAGGTGCATCATTGACGCCATCCCCTACCATAACGGTTGGATGATACTTTTTATCTAATCCATTGATTATTTTCACTTTATCTTTTGGCAAACTGACTGGAAAATATTTCGTAATACCTACTTTGGAAGCAACCATTTCGGTTGCCTCTTTTTTATCCCCAGAGATCATCAAAATATTTTCAATACCAAAATTCTTCAATTCTTGAATCGTTGATTTAGCCTCAGGGCGAATTTGATCCAACAAACTATAGACACCAGCATACTTATCATCTATTGATACGTACACTCCTGAGCCCTTGACCTCATCAACAATCTCTGTCGTTACAAATTTGCCTTGACCAACTTTAACAACATGACCAGCAATTTCACCTTGAATACCCTCAGCCGTGACTTCCTTCAAATTCGAAGCATTAACAAAGCCTACTTCATTTTGCACAGCATAATCCACAATTGCCTTTGCCATCACATGGCTTGAATTTTGTTCCAAAGAAGCTGCATAACTAAGTACTTGTCGTTCACTAAAGCCATTTTTCACTTGAAAATCATCAACTACCAATTTTCCCATAGTTATAGTTCCCGTTTTATCAAAAGCAACCGTCCTAGCAGCATTGAGTTTCTCTAAAGCTGTTCCAGATTTAACAATAATTCCATTACGGCTAGTCCGACTCATTCCTGACACAAAAGCAATCGGAGCAGCGAGAATTAAAGGACACGGCGAGGCAACCACTAACACTTGGGCAATCCGTATTGGGTCTTTTGAAACATACCAGGCAATCCCTGCAATTAAATAGGCAATCAAAGTGAAGGGTACAGCATAACGATCAGCCAAACGGACAAAATGTGCCGGATGTGTCTCTGATTCTTTAACCAATTTCACAATTGCTTGATACTCTGAATCAGCTGCAATCTTTTCAGCTTTAATTTTAAAAGGATTGTCGCCATTGATTGATCCTGACATAACGTAAGTTCCCTTTTGAACCGTTACAGGTGCCGATTCACCAGTTAATGACGACTCGTCAATTTCTGAAGTGCCTTCAAAAACAATCCCATCGACAGGAACTTGTTCTTTAGGACGAATCAATAAGGAATCTCCCACTCTTATTTCATCAATATCTCTATCTTCAATCCCTTTAGCAGTAATCAAATGAGCCTTAGATGGCGTGTTATCCAAAAGCGACTTCAATTCACTTTTAGCTTTATTAGCCGCAAACTCCTCTAGAGTATCTCCTCCTGTGAGCATAAGTAAGACAATCCAGCCTGCCCAATATTGACCTAAAACAATCGTAGCAACTATCGCTGTAATAGCCAAAAGATCGATACCGAAGTTCCCCGATTTCAAAACTTTGATCATGTCGACAAACATAATCAAAGCTAACAACAATCCTAAAACACTAATAAGTAGTTGAGCATAGTTTGGCAAACGGAATAGAAATTCTAAGACAGCCGCAATAAATCCTATCGCCAAAGTTCCATATAATTTGATCTTGTCAGAATTCAAGAAATCACGTCCTTCCACAGAATATCCTCTATTTATTAAAAATTATACATTGTTCCAGTGAATAATAGAAGCGCTTTCAGACACAATATAGAATCATTCTCATTTAATTATCAATTCATTTTTTGACTTATCATTTGATAAACAAATCACATCATCGTTATATTAATGTAACAAAAAAGCCCATCAAAGTTGATGGACCACAAATTTAATTCATAACGATACAGTTATTCTTTTTCCCGTGCAAAGTAAAACGTAACAGCTGCATAAATAAAAACAATTATTGTGATAAATATATGGACACTATAGAGAACTGTATTAGTTGGTCCCCCAGTTGCTTGGCTATTAAAAAAGCCCAAAGCATTTATTTTAGTAAAGAAACTTATAAAGTAAATCGTTGTCATATATACTAATTGCTGTGAAACATTTCCGATACAAGACAATTGATACTTTATTAAAAAAGCCCTCTCTGAATCTAAATTAGTATTGTTATACAAAGCATCATTTAAAATACGATTATCTGTACCCACAAATATAGCGCAGAGAAATAGTCCTATAAAGTATGTGAAGTTCACCAAGGTCAAAATTAATCCTAACAGTAGTAACGGATACCTTAACGCTTGATGCTTCTTTAAAATCATTGGTCCTAATTCAAAACCTATCAGATAAATTGCATAAATCAACATCAAAGAATTAAATCCAAAACGAACTGTACTATCAAAAACTGCGTAGAGCATCACAAAATTCATTACAACTCCACGATTAATCGCTACCAAGCTAACTGGAAAAATCTTCTTATGAATATCAATTTGATAATAAGCCAAGAACAGAAATAATATTATCGCTATGATACTAATTAGTAAATCAAAAGAGTGTGATACTTCTTTTAATCTAGAGTAGCGAATAATAAAGATCAACATCACTAAACTGGCTAAAACAATCAAACTGAATAAAGAGTTGACCCGAAATTTTTGCTTAGTTTCGATTCCTTGATAGAAAGTCAAACGGTGTGTAATATTCATCCCACCGACCATACTTGCAAAAAACAGAAAAGCTAAAAAGATAAAGGATATACTTGTCATCTGCGTCTTAGTAGCAATTAATTGAACAATTATTAAAATAATCAAAGTTAAGGCAACTGACAAAGTATGCATTTGATTGAATTTAAACTCTTTATCCATTTTTCCACGAGATCTAACCGTTAAATAATACGGCCAAATCCAACTCGAAGCCAGTCCCAAAAGAATACCACCTATTATTCCTAAAATTGGATTACTTGCTCCTAATATGCATAACGACCCTATAACGCCAAATAGACTGGACATTGCCAACATTGTCGAAGCCGGCAATGTTATAAACGTTGTTAAAAGCATTCCTAAAGCTCTAAATGTATAAAGCATTAAAAAGGGCAACGCATAAACAAAAACATTTTTATTTTGGTTATACAAAGTCAAACAAAAAAAATACGGTATTGCAACTCCGGCATTAGCCAGAAGATCCAAAACACCTTCATTAAAGATATTCGTTATTCGCTTCATTTTTTTCTCACCCTGAAATTAATTGTCTTTGAATATTTTAACAGAAATCTTCAAAAAAAAATGGAACGCAGATTAAAATCTACATTCCAATTCAATTATTTCACATGAACTAGGTCATCAGCGACTAATCTTTCAGCAATCTGAACAGTATTCCAAGCTGCACCTTTGAGTAAGTTATCAGATACAACCCACATATTAAAAGCTCCTTTATTTTCCAAATCAGGACGAATTCTTCCTACAAAAGTATCACGCTTCCCAACAGCATTGATTGGTTGGGGATATACTTGATGCTTAGGATCATCTTGCAAAACAGCGCCTGGAGCTTGTCTGATCAATTCTTGAATTTGCTCAACAGTGGCTGATTGATCTTCAACCTCGATATAGATTGATTCGCCATGACTGATTGGCACTGGAACTCTGACACAAGTGGCAGTAACTTTGATTTCAGAAGAATTCATATCTCCAAGCATTATTTTCTTAGTCTCATGAATCATTTTCCACTCTTCATGAGAGTACAAATTATCTTCCAAAACATCAATCTGTGGCAAAAGATTGAAGGCTAATGGATAATGTTCTTTATCACCCTTGGTAGGGAAAATATTGGCTTTCATATCTTTGCCATCGAGATACTCCTGTGCTTGAGTATACAATTCATCTAAAGCACTTTGACCAGCACCACTTGCGGCTTGATAAGTTGAAACAATGATCTGCTTCAAGCCAAAAGTCTTTCTAATTGGCTCTAAAGCGACCATCATTTGAATGGTTGAACAATTAGGATTGGCAATTATACCATGATGATTATAAAGTGCTTTTTCGTTTACTTCAGGAACTACCAACGGAACGTTCTCTTCCATTCTAAAGGCACTTGTATTGTCAACACAAACTGCCCCACGCTTAACTGCTTCGGGTAATAATTTCTTAGAAACTGCCCCTCCTGCAGAAGCCAACACAATATCAACGCCTGTAAATGAGTCTGGCTTAGCTTCTTCAACGGTTATATCTTGTCCCTTAAACTGTAACTTCTTACCAGCTGAACGAACTGATGCTAACAATTTCACCTTACTTACTGGAATAGTTGACTGCTCTAATTGTTGAATCAAACGTGTACCTACGGCACCTGTGGCACCTAAAATTGCTACTGTATATCCATCACTCATAAATCTTCATCCCTTAAATCAATTTTTTAAATTCTCTGTAAAAATCCGTAACCGTTTCATAGCTTCTTTAATATCATCCATTGACGAAGCATAAGACATTCTAAAATGTCCTTCGCCACCTTCACCGAAAGCAACTCCAGGAGTGACACCAACTTTTCCTTCTTCTGCTAATTTATTGGCAAACTCAATTGCCGTTAAATTAAATTCTGCTGGAATTTCTGAGAAAGTATAAAAAGCTCCCTCTGGCAAAAGCGTTGGATAGCCAATGTCATTTAGTTGGTCAACAATATAATCACGTCGTTCTTGATAAATTTTACGCATTGCAATTGGATCATCTATTCCATTCGTCAAGGCTTCTTTAGCTGCATATTGGGCTGGATTGGAAGGTGCCGTAACGACAAAAGCATGCATCTTAGCAGCATTAGTTACGAAATCTTTTGGAGCGGCAATATAACCAATTCGATAGCCTGTCATTGCATGTGACTTAGATAAACCATTGATTAGAATTGTTTTACCAGGCAAAAGCTTTGCTAGAGAAATATGTTTTCTACCATATGTCAATTCAGCATAGATCTCATCAGAAACGACAAACATATTTTTGTCTTTTACTACGTCAACAATCTCTTGCAATTGGTTCTTTGAGTAAACGAAACCAGTTGGATTACCGGGAAAGTTAAGCATTAATGCTTTAACTTTATCTGCCCCTTCTTTTTCAATCACTTGAGCTAGCTTTTTACCAGTCAATTGAAAACCGTCTTCAGTCGTATTGATCTGAACTGGAATACCACCAAGTATTTTTACAATTGGAATATAAAGCGCAAAAGTAGGCGTTGGTATCAAAACCTTATCTCCAGGGTTAATAATAGCTGCCAATGAATCATAGATAGCTTCAGTCGCACCGATTGTCACAACTATTTCAGTTTCGGGATCATACTGAATCTCAAATTGTTTATTTAAATAATTTGAGATGGCTTCTCTTAAACCAAGTATTCCTTTTTGAGCAGAATAATGAGAATCATTTTCCTTAATGCTTTCAATTGCTGCCATTTTGACATGCTCAGGAACATTGAAATCGGGTTCGCCAAGCGTTAATTTAATTAATCCGGAAATCTTAGCAAATTTTTCAGCAAATACTCTAATTTGAGAAATTCCCATGGGATCAATCGTTTTATTTACAACATTTTTTACGGTTGAATCTAATTCTGGCATTTTGTGACACTCCTTAAATTATAATAATCTAATTTTATAACAAATTAGGCTTATTTAATTAATTTAAATATAATTATTTCTAAATAATTTGTTCTAATCCAATCACTAAGTGATCAATTGACATAATTTCATGAATTGCCAATTTAACTCCTGTCATAAACGACTCCCGATCAGTTGTACTTTGCGATATGGTCAAAGTTTCTCCAACACCACCAAAAATAACCTCTTCATCAGCTACGAATCCAGGTAATCGTAACGCGTGAATCTTAATTCCATGATAGTCGCCGCCACGAGTATGCATTGGATCATTATTGCTATGTGGAATTTGTTCATGTCCACGTGCTTGATAGATCAATCTTGCCGTGTTCAAGGCCGTCCCAGAAGGAGCATCAATTTTATCTTCGTGATGCTTTTCGACTATCTCTGATTCGTCAAAATATTTTGCTGCTACTTGGGCAAATTTCATCATCAAAACAGCTGAAAGGCCAAAGTTTGAAGCAATAATTCCACCCAATCCCTTCGCATCAGCCATTTTTTTCAATTCAGCTGTTTGATCTTCGGACATCCCGCTAGTTCCGATTACCGGTCTGATTCCCTTTCCAATCGCAAATTTAGTATTGTCGAAGACAGCACTTGGAATAGAAAAATCGATCCAAACATCGGCTTTTGTATCAATCTTAGATACTTGATTAAAAATCTTTACATTCTTATTCAGACCATAATTCTCCGGATTCAAATCCTTAACCACTGGATTAAATCCAGCAACCAATTGCATATCGGTGCTTTCATTGACCATCTTGACAGCTTTTTGACCCATTGAGCCATTAAAACCAGAAACTATAACATTTATCATTTAAAAACTCCTATAAATCTAGTTTTTTAAAAAGAACCTTTTTCTCATCATTATTCAACGTAGCAATCGGTAAACGACAGCCACCTACTTGATAACCCAATTTATTCAAAGCAGCTTTGGTTGGGGAAGGTGATGGATACATGAATAAGGCATTCATCTTTGGTGTTAATTGACGTTGAATTTTTCCTGCCAATTGATAATTTCCACTATCCAAAGATTGGTACATCCTCGTCAATTCCGTTCCATAAATGTGTGAAGCCACTGAAACGACACCATTAGCACCAATAATCTTTGCAAATAAAGCTTGTGCATCTTCGCCACTATATACATTGAAATCATCATCCGTGTGTTCAACGATATATTCCAAATCTTCCATCGTATTGCACTGTTTAATGCCTTGAATATTTTTATTCTGAGCTAATTTAACAACAGTCTCTTTAGCCATTAAGACACCTGTCCGACCAGGAATATTGTAAATCATAATTGGCAAAGGTGAATTTTTTGCAACTGCCTCAAAGTGATTTATCATCCCTCGTTGATTGGGCTTGTTATAGTAAGGTACAACCACTAAAGCCATATCAATTCCATTGATCTGTGACAGTTTATTAATAAAATCAATTGTTTGCTGAGTATTATTGCTGCCGGCACCAGCAATTATAGGAACACGCCCTGCAACGATTTCAACAAATTTACGATATAGAGTCAATTTCTCATCTTCCGTTAACGTCGGAGTTTCACCAGTCGTTCCGCCGATAACAAATCCCTTTGAACCAGTCTCTAAAAGATGTTCTGTTAATTTTTTCAAAGCTTTAAAATCAATTTCTTGATTCTCATCAAATGGCGTTATTATTGCCGTCATTAAATCAACATTTTTAAGCATTAGTTTCCCTCCAAATTCATCCGATAATTTAAAAAACCAACCATAGCGTTAATGCCCTTTTGAATAGCCCCTTCATTCGGTAAAAAATCTGCTGAATGCAAAGCTCCAGGACTTTCGACACCTAACCAAAACATTGTTCCCGGAATTTTATTAAGTAAATACCCAAAATCCTCTCCTGTCATTTTGGGAGTTGTTTCTTGAAAATCTACCTGAGAATTATTTTTCATGTAATCAATAAAATTCTTAGTTAATTTAGGATTATTTTCAACTGGGAAGTAGCCGCCTTGGTTATACTCCACTTCGATTCGACAGCCAAAAGATTTCTCTAAGCCATCAGCAATCTCTAGAACTCTCTGTCGAATAAATTCAATCATTGTTTGTGTGAGACCTCGAATCGTCCCTTCCAATCGAGCCTGACCAGCTATAACGTTACGAATGACGCCCGCCTCAAACTTACCGAAGGTAATTACTCCACATTTAGTTGGATCAATGCTACGAGAGACCACTGTTTGGACCTGATTAACAAAATTAGCTGCAATTACTATTGCATCATTTGCCAAGTGTGGATAAGCTGCATGTCCACTCTTACCTTTAACAGTGACATTAACCTCCGTAGTCCCAGCAAACAAAGTACCGTTACGACATCCTATAACGCCTGCTTTTAATTGTGAGTTATCATGGAGTCCATAAAATTCATCGACTTTAAACTTTCCCTGAAAGGCATTCGAATCATAAGCAATCTTTCCACCGCTTTGACTTTCTTCTGCTGGTTGAAAGAAAAAAACTAAATTGTCTTTTGGTTGATTGACACTGAAATAATTAAGAATACCCAAAGCAACTGTCATATGGATATCGTGACCACAAGCATGCATAACATGAGGATTTTTAGATGCATAACTTAAATGATTGACCTCATCTACTGGCAAAGCATCCATATCACAACGATAACCGATATTTCTTGAAGGTTCTTTCCCTTTAACCAACACCAACAGAGCAGTTGGTAATTCTGGTAGCTCTTTAATTTCCAAATTGGTTTGGGGAAACCTATTAATCACTTGCTTCAAATAAGCTTGAGTTTGATATTCATTCAAAGCTAATTCGGGAATCGTATGTAAGTGACGTCGAATTTTAATTAATTCATTATTAGTTAGTGTCATCCCTATAGCTTCCTTAAATTACTTTCGATTTGGGTTTTATCAGTCGTCTTTTGATCCTTGATTTTCAAAACTTTGGCGGGTACCCCAGCTACGACACTATTTTCAGCCACATCTTTAGTTACGACAGCACCAGCGCCAATGACGGCGCCATTACCGACCTGAATGCCTTCTAAGACAACCGCATTAGCACCTACAATTACGTTATCGCCAATTCTTACTGGTTGAGCAGATGCAGGTTCAATCACTCCAGCTAAAACTGCTCCAGCACCAATATGAGAATTCTTTCCGACAATAGCACGACCGCCTAAAACAGCGCCCATATCGATCATTGATTTATCGCCAATTTCAGCTCCGATATTGATAATAGCGCCCATCATTATAACGGCGTTATTGCCAATTTCGACTTGATCACGAATAATAGCACCCGGTTCAATTCGAGCATTGATGTGGTTGATATCCAACATAGGAACAGCTGAGTTTTGAGCTTGTGTCTCTACATAATAATTGGTTAAGTTATTAGCTTGCAAAATTGGTTGGATAACTTGATAATCACCAATAATAATTGCTAATTCATCACTTTTAAAAACATTTACTTCCTTAGGAAAATCAACTTTTTGAATATCTGCTTGTAAATAAACTTTAACCGGAGTTGTTTTCTTAGAGTTTCCTATATAATTAATAATTTCTTCTGCATTCATCTTCGACATAATTTTCTCCTTAATAATCCAGATCTAAACTAATTAAATCCTCATATGTTTCACGTTTAACTACTAATTTATCTTGACCATTCTCCACAAATACTACTGCTGGTCTGGGATTACGATTATAGTTCATAGCCATCGAATAACCATAAGCACCAGTATCAAGTACTGCCAAAATATCTCCTGGACTAGTCTTTGGAATAGCCTGGGAGTCAATCAAAATATCTCCTGACTCACAATACTTACCAGCAATATGAACCGTTTCAACATTTTCTTGATTCATTTTATTAGCAACAACCGCTTCATATTTGGCTTGATACAAGGCAGGTCTGATATTGTCTCCCATACCGCCATCGACTGAAACATAAGATTTCAAATTGGGAATATCTTTTCTTGAACCAATCTTATAAAGTGTATATCCTGCTGGACCAACAATTGAACGCCCTGGTTCAATCCAAATTTCAGGAATACTTCGATCCTGACAAGCTTTTTTTAATTCTGCGGCAATTTCAGAAATAAAAGTTTTAGCTGCAATCGGATCATCATTATCGTTATAACTAATTCCAAATCCACCACCTAGGTTAATAACCTTAGGCCAATAATTGAAATCAGCTTGAAACTGTTTAGAAATATCCACCATTTTTTTAGCTAATAATTTAAAGCCCTGTGTACCAAAAATCTGTGAACCAATATGAGCATGAATCCCTAATAATTCCATATGCGGATCGCTAAGTACCAATTGCATTGCCTGTTTGGCCTGATCTGAATTTACATCAAATCCAAATTTACTATCAGTTTGCCCTGTTTGATCATATTTATGTGTATGTGCTGAAATACCAGGGGTCAATCGCAACATTACTTTTATATTCTGATCAGTATCTTTTAAAATCTGAGATAGTAATGCAATTTCGTGAAAGTTATCGAGAATAATCAACCCTACTTGATTTTTCACGGCCATTAATAATTCTGCTCGCGATTTGTTATTGCCGTGAAAGCTAATTTTTTCACTGGGAAAACCAGCTTGCAGTGCTGTATATAATTCTCCACCTGAAACAACATCTACGTGAACATCTTCTTGTTTCATAACTTGATAAATAGCCTTGATTGCAAAAGCTTTGCTAGCATAACTAATTTGATAATTTAAGTTTTCTTTTTGAAAGGCTGATTTGAATTTTTTTATTTGATTTCGAATCATCGCTACATCAAATACATATAGTGGAGTGCCATACTTCTCAACCAAATCAACGCTATCTACGCCACCAATCATCAAATGGTTGTCTTTACTAGTTAAATCATTAATAATCATTTTCAAAACTCCTTTATCAAATAAAAAAAGATCTCTTTGCTTAACAACAAAGAGATCTCAGAATTGATCCACAGAAATTTGTCATAAGCGCAACGTGGTTATTTACCACGACAGTTCGTATCATCTTATTAATACGCCCCAGTTCATTAGACACTGCAACATCCAACACTTCGGCAATTTTCCCTTTCAATAAGTTCAAAGCTCTTACAGAAGCTCCCTCATTTACTAATGTCAATTGCGACCTCTTTTATTGATATTAAGATTATAACAACACTCATTATTCGTCAAGTAATATTAGAAATATTTCATTTTTTCTAACTTTATTCACTTTTTTCTTGTCATAACAAACAAAAATGATACACTCATCATTAAAAACTATTTAATTTTTAGGGGTGTATTTTATGAAAGTCATCAAATTTGGTGGTAGTTCCCTTGCCACTGGCGAACAATTTGAAAAAGTTATTAAAATTATTAATGACGATTTAGAAAGGAAAGTCATCGTTACCTCAGCTCCTGGTAAAAGATTTCCAAATGATACTAAAGTAACTGATTTACTGATTCAATATGCACAAATAGTTATGAATCAAAGCGATACTCAGGAAATAATTCAAAGAATTACTGACAGATACCAAGAAATCGTTGATTATTTTAAACTTACCGATTCAACTTTGAAACTTATCAAAGATAAATTAATCAAATTATCTCATGATAGGTTTTCAGATAATGATCATCTTCTAGCAGCTTTCAAAGCTCATGGTGAATATTTGAATGCCATTTTATTAAACAATGTTTTAAATGCTCAAGGTATTAAATCGGTTTTCATCGATCCTAAAATTGCTGGAATAGTTGTTCATGGACAGCCAAATGATGCTGACATTTCACCTGAAACTTATTTTAATTTAAGCAAATTATCATTGCCAAAGGACTCTCGTGTAGTTTTTCCTGGGTTCTTCGGTTATAGCAAGAACGGTTCAATCTATACTTTTTCTCGTGGCGGTTCCGACATTACCGGCGCTATTCTCAGTCGTGGACTTAATGCTGATTTATATGAAAATTTCACAGACGTAGATGCCATTTATGTCGCTAATAACAAGATTGTCAAACATCCTCAAGCCATAAAAAAAATGTCCTACCGAGAAATGAGAGAACTGTCGTATGCTGGATTCTCTGTTTTCCAAGATGAAGCCATTATTCCAGCCGTTAAAGGACAAGTTCCCGTTAACGTTAAGAATACCAATAACCCCGAAGCAGCGGGTACAATGATAGTTCCAGAGCAATTTATCTTTGATCCAGCTAATCAAATTACCGGTATTGCATGTTCCAAAAGATTTTCAGCACTTTATCTACACAGATATTTGCTAAATAAAGAAGTTGGTTTCACTTTAAAACTTTTGAAAATCTTTTATAAATACAATATTTCTTATGAACATATGCCCTCAGGAATTGATGATCTTACTGTTATTTTTGACCGTAGTAAATTAGATAAAGATATTATTCAAAAACTCTGTCGCGATGTTAAAGAAACCCTTCAGCCAGATTACTTAGAATGGATCAATGATTATGCGATTATTATGGTTGTCGGCGAAGGAATTGCTCACAATATTAATACCATTGGTAAAGTCATTGATTCCTTAACACAGAACAATATTGCAATTCATATGATCAACCAAGGCGCTTCAAGAATTTCTATTATGATTGGAACTCAAGTTGCAGACGCTGATAACGCCGTTCGGCAAATTTATAAAACATTTTTTGAATAAGTGAGGTAACAATAAATGGTTAAAATATTAAAAGTTCATGGTTCAGAAAACAAATTTTTCATTCTTGACCAAACAATCTTAGAACAGCCGCTAAATGATACTGAATTAAAAAATTTAGCTGTTAATTTATGTCAAAATATTCTAAATGGTGCCGATGGTCTATTAGTCGTTGAAACTAGCGAAAATTGTTTGGGTAAAATGCGTGTAATAAACGCTGATGGAAGTGAAGCCAAAATGTGTGGGAATGGCTTGCGGACAGTCAGTCGTTACTTATCTGAAAAATATCAGTTAAATGAATTTCAAGTTGAGACAGAAGAATCAAATTTACATGTTAAACGGGCTTCAGATTTTTACGAAAACGTACCTGCATTTAGTGTTGAGATCTCACCAATTTCTTTTAATAAAAATGATCTTTCTTTCTCTTATCATGGATTAGACGAAATGATTGATGAACCCGTTGATGAATTTATTTCTAACACAAAATTTTCGGCTGTAGCAGTGCCTAATCCACACTTGATCAGTTTTGTACCAGAGATTAATCAAGAAGATTTAAAAGCCTTAGGAAGCAAATTAAACGCTTCTAATGACTACTTCCCTGAAGGAGTTAATGTTAGCTTTTGTAAAATCCTTGATACTAATAAATTGTTCGTTCAGACATTTGAACGTGGTGTCGGTTTTACCAATGCCTGTGGTACAGGAATGTCTGCCACTAGCCTTTTATTCGCCATGTTACACTCTGACAAATTTGATCCTACTAAAAATATTTCCGTTTACAACCCTGGCGGAATGGTCATGACACAAATCAATTTGAATTCGACAAAGGAATTAAGCCAAATAAGGTTAATTGGTAATGCTACCTTTACACATGAAATTGAATTGGCAGAAAGCGATTTGCACCAAAACAAATTGGATAATTTAAAAGTTAATTCAACTGGCGAAGAATTAGCTTATCAAGAATTTGTGAAGAGTATAAATAATTAGATAAAAAAATAGACCCATGATAGGAAACCATCATAAGTCTATTTTTTCCTTGATGCGCCCAGTAGGAGTCGAACCTACAACCTTCTGATTCGTAGTCAGACACTCTATCCAATTGCGCTATGGGCGCATATCAATAACTCAACAAAAACAATTATAGCATACACATTATTACCTTGTATATAAATTTTATGTAAATAAATAATAAAACCTCTATTTTCGATTTAAATATCTTGGTAATTTATAGTCAACAATATCTTTTGGATCTACAAAAAAAGACTCATCATCATCTTCAGATACTTGAGAAAGAGGATAGTATTCTACCAAATATGCTGGTTTTTTTCCTGCAAAAACTTCAAGAATTGTTCCAGTAATTCCCTTGTTTGTTTTTACCCACGTGTATTCTGGGAGTAATTTAATATTCATAGTAAGAATTTTCCTTTCTTTTTATAATTTATAAAAAATGACGTTAATCCTAGCTGCTCTTAAATTGTTTTTTCTCACTAGATCTTATTATAAATAATTTATCCTGAATAATAATTTGAATCTTGTAGCACCATTGTATATCTTATTTTTACAAATAAAAGATTAAAAAACAAAAAGACTACCATATAATTAATATGATAGTCTCTTTACACTGTATTATACAGCTATTTAAGTTGGTACAAATAACCTACGGAGAGTAAGGGATTTGAACCCTTGATACAGGTCAATACCCGTATACATGATTTCCAATCATGCTCCTTCAGCCACTCGGACAACTCTCCAAGTAAAAAAAAACTCCGGATGTCAGACTCGAACTGACGACACCCTGATTAACAGTCAGATGCTCTACCAACTGAGCTAATCCGGAATAATTACAGCGTGGCAGCTACCTATCCTCGCGGGTAGTTTCCCACCAACTACTTTCGGCGTGGAGAAGCTTAACTTCTGTGTTCGGCATGGGAACAGGTGTATCCTTCTCGCTATCGCCACCACACTATATTCGCTCGTACCTTCAAAACTAGATATTAAGATTATGAATTAATTAATGAAACACTTCAAACTGTGAACTCTTCTCGGTTAAGTCCTCGATCTATTAGTACTGCTCAGCTCCATGTATCGCTACACTTCCACCCGCAGCCTATCTACGTCATATTCTTTAACGGATCTTACTTCCTTAACGGAATGGGAAATCTCATCTCGAGGGGGGCTTCACACTTAGATGCTTTCAGCGTTTATCCCGTCCATACGTAGCTACCCAGCGATGCGCCTGGCGGCACAACTGGTACACCAGAGGTATGTCCATCCCGGTCCTCTCGTACTAAGGACAGCTCCTCTCAAATTTCCTACGCCCGCGACGGATAGGGACCGAACTGTCTCACGACGTTCTGAACCCAGCTCGCGTACCGCTTTAATGGGCGAACAGCCCAACCCTTGGGACCGACTACAGCCCCAGGATGCGATGAGCCGACATCGAGGTGCCAAACCTCCCCGTCGATGTGAACTCTTGGGGGAGATAAGCCTGTTATCCCCAGGGTAGCTTTTATCCGTTGAGCGATGGCCCTTCCATATGGTACCACCGGATCACTAAGTCCGACTTTCGTCCCTGCTCGACTTGTCAGTCTCGCAGTCAAGCTCGCTTATGCCTTTACATTCTACGAATGATTTCCAACCATTCTGAGCGAACCTTTGAGCGCCTCCGTTACATTTTAGGAGGCGACCGCCCCAGTCAAACTGCCCACCAGACACTGTCCCTCGTCGCGATAAACGACGTAGGTTAGAGTTTTCATATAACAAGGGTAGTATCCCACCAATGCCTCCATCGAAACTAGCGTTCCGATATCAACGGCTCCTACCTATCCTGTACATGTCACACAAAAACTCAATATCAAGCTACAGTAAAGCTCCATGGGGTCTTTCCGTCCTGTCGCGGGTAACCCGCATCTTCACGGGTATTATAATTTCACCGAGTCTCTCGTTGAGACAGTGCCCAAATCATTACGCCTTTCGTGCGGGTCGGAACTTACCCGACAAGGAATTTCGCTACCTTAGGACCGTTATAGTTACGGCCGCCGTTTACTGGGGCTTCAATTCTCAGCTTCGCAAAAGCTAACTGATCCTCTTAACCTTCCAGCACCGGGCAGGCGTCAGCCCATATACGTCATCTTACGATTTAGCATAGACCTGTGTTTTTGATAAACAGTTGTTTGGGCCTATTCACTGCGGCTGGCTGTTACACCAGCACCCCTTCTCCCGAAGTTACGGGGTCATTTTGCCGAGTTCCTTAACGAGAGTTCACTCGCTGACCTTAGGATACTCTCCTCGACTACCTGTGTCGGTTTGCGGTACGGGTAGTTTATTTCTAACTAGGAACTTTTCTCGGCAGTGTGAGTTACTGTGCTTCGCTACTAAAATTTCACTCCCCATCACAGCTTGTCCTTAAAGAGTTAAGCATTTGACTCAACTCAAGACTCACTGCTTGGACACGCATATCCATCAGCGTGCACACATCATCCTCCTGCGTCCTTCCATCGTTCAAACAAAATAAACTAGTACAGGAATATCAACCTGTTATCCATCGATTACACCTTTCGGTCTCATCTTAGGCCCCGACTAACCCTGGGAGGACGAGCCTTCCCCAGGAAACCTTAGTCTTTCGGCCGACCAGATTCTCACTGGTCTTTCGTTACTCATACCGGCATTCTCACTTCTAAGAACTCCACTACTCCTCACGGTATAGCTTCAATGCTCTTACAACGCTCTCCTACCACGTATCTTACGATACATCCACAGTTTCGGTATCATGCTTAGCCCCGGTACATTTTCGGCGCAGAATCACTCGACTAGTGAGCTATTACGCACTCTTTGAATGAATGGCTGCTTCTAAGCCAACATCCTAGTTGTCTATGCGTTTCCACATCCTTTTCCACTTAGCATGAATTTTGGGACCTTAACTGGTGATCTGGGCTGTTTCCCTTTCGACGGTGGATCTTATCACTCATCGTCTGACTCCCGGGTAAAGATCAATGGCATTCGGAGTTTATCTGAATTCAGTAACCCAAGACGGGCCCCTAGTCCAAACAGTGCTCTACCTCCACGATCCTAATCCCCGAGGCTAACCCTAAAGCTATTTCGGAGAGAACCAGCTATCTCCAAGTTCGTTTGGAATTTCACCGCTATCCACATCTCATCCCAGCATTTTTCAACATACACGGGTTCGGTCCTCCAATGCGTTTTACCGCATCTTCAACCTGGACATGGATAGGTCACTTGGTTTCGGGTCTACATCAACATACTAGATCGCCCTATTCAGACTCGCTTTCGCTCCGGCTCCGACTTTTCATCTTAACCTTGCATGTTAACGTAACTCGCCGGTTCATTCTACAAAAGGCACGCCATCATCCATAAACGGACTCTGACTACTTGTAGGCACACGGTTTCAGGATCTATTTCACTCCCCTTCCGGGGTTCTTTTCACCTTTCCCTCACGGTACTGGTTCACTATCGGTCACTAGGGAGTATTTAGCCTTGGGAGATGGTCCTCCCGGATTCCGACGGAGTTTCTCGTGTTCCGCCGTACTCAGGATACTGAATGGAGAAGTATTGATTTCACTTACGAGGCTTTCACTCTCTTTGGCCAGCTTTTCCAAGCTGTTCAGCTATCTCAACTATTTGTACTCACAACATCAGTCCTACAACCCTAAAGAGCAAGCTCTTTAGTTTGGGCTATTCCCGTTTCGCTCGCCGCTACTCAGGGAATCGAATTTCTTTCTATTCCTGCAACTACTTAGATGTTTCAGTTCATTGCGTATTCCTCTTGACTGCTATGTATTCACAGACAAGTAAATATCCATTACGATATTTGGGTTCCCCCATTCGGAAATCCCCGGATCAAAGCTTACTTACAGCTCCCCGAGGCGTATCGTCGTTAGTTACGTCCTTCATCGGCTCCTAGTGCCTAGGCATCCACCGTGCGCCCTTTATAACTTAACCTAATAAATTACAAAAGCAATTTAAATCATTTGCCATAACATAAGTTACAGCTGGCAACTAAAAAGTTGCCGCGCAGTTTTCGGTGTTTCTTTAATTCATTAATTCTTAATATCCAGTTTTCAAGGTACGAGTATGACATCTCTGTCAATGGAGGTTAACGGGATCGAACCGATGACCTCCTGCTTGCAAAGCAGGTGCTCTCCCAGCTGAGCTAAACCCCCATGTTACTATTAAGCTTTGCAGAGAATGGGCCTAAATGGACTTGAACCATCGACCTCACGCTTATCAGGCGTGCGCTCTAAACCAGCTGAGCTATAGGCCCGAAAGCGCCAGGTAGACCTCTCAAAACTAAACAAAGTTTTAACGATTGTGTATTCCGTTGGTACCAAAGTACCATATCCTTAGAAAGGAGGTGATCCAGCCGCAGGTTCTCCTACGGCTACCTTGTTACGACTTCACCCTAATCATTTGTCCCACCTTAGGCGGCTAGTTCCCCGAAGGGTTACCCCACCGACTTTGGGTGTTACAAACTCTCATGGTGTGACGGGCGGTGTGTACAAGGCCCGGGAACGTATTCACCGCGGCATGCTGATCCGCGATTACTAGCGATTCCAGCTTCATGCAGGCGAGTTGCAGCCTGCAATCCGAACTGAGATCGGTTTTAAGTGATTTGCTTGCCCTCGCGAGTTCGCAACACGTTGTACCGACCATTGTAGCACGTGTGTAGCCCAGGTCATAAGGGGCATGATGATTTGACGTCGTCCCCACCTTCCTCCGGTTTATCACCGGCAGTCTCACCAGAGTGCCCAACTGAATGCTGGCAACTGATAATAAGGGTTGCGCTCGTTGCGGGACTTAACCCAACATCTCACGACACGAGCTGACGACAACCATGCACCACCTGTATCCATGTCCCCGAAGGGAAAGACTAATCTCTTAGCTTTTCATGGTATGTCAAGACCTGGTAAGGTTCTTCGCGTTGCTTCGAATTAAACCACATGCTCCACCGCTTGTGCGGGCCCCCGTCAATTCCTTTGAGTTTCAATCTTGCGATCGTACTCCCCAGGCGGAGTGCTTAATGCGTTAGCTGCAGCACTGAAGGGCGGAAACCCTCCAACACTTAGCACTCATCGTTTACGGCATGGACTACCAGGGTATCTAATCCTGTTTGCTACCCATGCTTTCGAATCTCAGCGTCAGTTACAGACCAGAAAGCCGCCTTCGCCACTGGTGTTCTTCCATATATCTACGCATTCCACCGCTACACATGGAGTTCCACTTTCCTCTTCTGCACTCAAGTTCACCAGTTTTCGAAGCACTTCCTCGGTTGAGCCGAGGGCTTTCACTTCAAACTTAATGAACCGCCTACATTCTCTTTACGCCCAATAAATCCGGACAACGCTTGCCACCTACGTATTACCGCGGCTGCTGGCACGTAGTTAGCCGTGGCTTTCTGGTTGAATACCGTCAGTACGTGAACAGTTACTCTCACATATGTTCTTCTTCAACAACAGAGTTTTACGATCCGAAAACCTTCTTCACTCACGCGGCATTGCTCCATCAGACTTTCGTCCATTGTGGAAGATTCCCTACTGCTGCCTCCCGTAGGAGTTTGGGCCGTGTCTCAGTCCCAATGTGGCCGATTACCCTCTCAGGTCGGCTACGTATCATCGCCTTGGTGAGCTATTACCTCACCAACTAGCTAATACGCCGCGGGTCCATCCAGAAGAGATAGCAAAACCATCTTTTAAACAAAAAACATGTGTTTAATGTTGTTATGCGGTATTAGCACTTGTTTCCAAATGTTATCCCCCACTTCTGGGCAGGTTACCCACGTGTTACTCACCCGTCCGCCACTCACTTAGATCTAAATCATGATGCAAGCATCAATCAATAGGAAAGTTCGTTCGACTTGCATGTATTAGGCATGCCGCCAGCGTTCGTCCTGAGCCAGGATCAAACTCTCATATTAAAAGTTTGTGACTCATAAAAAATATTACTAGCGAATTGACTTCGTTGTATATCAACAAAAATGTTGACCTACACAATTTTAGTGTTAAAACTTTGTTCAGTTTTCAAAGGTCTACCAGCTGATTAAGCGCTTACGCTCATCAGCGACTTAATTATTTTATCAAGCCGACAAGTTGATGTCAAGGACTTTTTTAAAATAATTTTACTAACAATTCAATGAAATGAATCAGAGAATTGTTAGGTGTTATCTCAACAGACAACTTAATAATCATATCGAAGATGAAAGACCAAGTCAAGCATTTTCTCAAGAAAATTTAGAAGCAATGGAGATGAATAAATCATCAAACCGTTGACTCCGTTGAACTGTCGCAACAACAAGATATATATTACCAATCGGTGTAATGAGTTGCAAGTCTTTTTTACAAAAAAATTGAATTTTTTCAGAAATTAATCAATATTAACTATTAATCACAGCTTTTTACTATTCTTTTAGTTAATAGTTCCCTCGGTTCTCTTCAAATAACATACAAAAAGACACCGAAAGCAGTTACTCTTCCAGTGCCTTTTAGTTTATTTATTATTACTTAGTTCTGGAGCGTCAGTCTGATACAAGTCAAGCATCGACTTATTATCATTTTGTTCAATTAGACTGGTACCCTTCTTCTTCTCAGCAGCTTTAAGCTTCTTCAAAGCCGTACTCTTCTTATATGAGTAGTTTTTCTTATTAACCGTTGTAAAGCCTGGCAACTTATGGAATCTCAGTAGATCGCCATTTATGACTCTATCAGACAATGATAATTCAGTTGTGACCTTATTAGCCAACTTGTCCTTTTCAGTCTTAGAAATCTTCTTATCAACTTTACCATTCTTAGTATTATAGTAGGTACTTCCTACCTTAGTAACCGTTGGCGATACAAAATCACCATTCCTGAAGGCCACGACTTGCGAATGTTCACTCGATAATAGATCACTACCAAACTGAATCATATTCTTATTATCAATTCCCAATAGATTTAAAATAGTTGGCAAGACATCAATTTCTCCACCATAAGTATGGTTAATACCGCCTTTTAATCCATCCATATGAATCATAAATGGTACACGTTGATACTGGGCATTATCAAAATCGTTAAATCCTTTAATACCTGTAAGTTTAGCCATTGCCTTTTTATGGTTGTCAGAAATACCATAGTGATCACCATAGAAGACAATCATACTCTTTTTGTCTAATCCGGTTTCTTTTAACCAATTCATAAACTCGCCAATAGATTCATCCAAATACCTTGCTGTTTGGACATAACCATCGACAGTCTTATCGCCAGTATTCGTCTTAGAAATGCTCTGGTTCTTTTTATCCAAAGTATATGGATAATGATTAGTAACAGTAATCAGTTTTGCATAAAATGGCTGTGGTAACTGTTCAATATATTGGGCAGAATCCTTCAAGAATATCTTATCCTTCATACCATAGCCAACGTTATAACTCTTCTTTTGCTTATAATAATTGGAACTAAAGAAGTAATCATAGCCCCATGACTTATAAGCATTATCACGATTCCAGAAACTTGGAACATCCCCATGGAATGATGCCGAAGTATATCCGGCTTCCTGATCTAGAATAGCCGGTGCGGCTTGGAAAGTATTACTTGTACCATCAGTAACCATTGCTGATCCCTCAGGCAAGCCAAAGAGCGAATTTTCAAGCATAAGCTCAGCATCAGCTGTTTTCCCTTGACCAACCTGATTAAAGAAATTATCGAAACTCAAAGTATTACTTTCATGATAAATCTTATTTAAGTTAGGAGTTACTTCTTCTCCATCCCACTTATAATCAATCATGAATTGCTGCAAACTCTCTAAGTGAATGATAAACACATTCTTACCCTTAGCTACGCCACTATACTCTACATTGGGCTGGACATAATTATCCTTCATGTATTTCTCAATTGAATCAATGTCAGAACTCTTAGCCTGAGACTTAACTGCATTAGTTTTAGTAGTTTTTATCAGATCATAAATATTAAAAACGTTTAAGCCTAAATATTTAACAATATAGTTATTATCAAACGTTCTTGTCAACAACTGTGAACGATCACTCTCAGCAAGAGTTAAATTTGCTCCGAATAATAAAACTGCTAAAGAACTGATCAAAATTGGAATTTGCCAATTCAATCGTTTAACATCCATCTTAATTACATGAAAAGCCAATAGTAGTATCAATACTAAAACATCTATAAACACAAGAAAATCAGTTGGCTTTAAAATTCCCATAATACTTTTACCTAAGTTGTTGGTTACTGAACCAGAACCCTTGATAAGTACCATAGTTAAAAAATCTGAAAATTCACGATAATACAAAATATTCGAAAATAACCAGACAGAATCCAAGAAATCAACGATCAGAAGGAAAATATACGATTTTCTTCCTTTCATGTATAAAGCAATCCCAAACAGCAACAGCATGATTGGAATTGGATTAATAATCATCAAAAATGTTTGGATCGAACCCTTAACGCCTAAATTAAACTTAGTAGTATAAGCATAGACCGTCTTAAGAGTATATAAAAACACAGCTAGAAGTACAAATCCTAGCCTAGTGTTTAAAAAATTGGAAATACCTTTAATAATACGCTTCATTATTTTCGCTCCATAGATTTATTAGCAACTTGTTGTTCAATTTTTGGTTTTTTCGAAACTGCGATAATCCCTAAGAACATCCCCAAATAATACGTAATAAATCTCCATAAAAACATACCTAAGATTAAACCTGACGAAGAAGGTATAAACCCAGCAAAAAGTGTTTTAAAACTGAATTCAGCCCCACCTGATCCACCAGGAATTGGAAAGATTGAAACAATCATGACAATCATAATGTGCATGACTAATACATCCACGATATTCACATGGTCACGATTCAATGCCAATAAGACAAAATAGACTACAAAGTAATACAAGAATAATTGGACAACCGTCAAAAGAGCTGCCTTAATAACTTTTTTCTTCTCACGTTTTAAAACTAAACTCTCTTTATAAAAACTATCAATGCTATTGATAGCTGACTGTAAAATTTTATCACGTTTTTCTTCATTTAGAAAAAATAAAATCGGTTTCAGAATAATTTGAACCATTTTTTTAGTGAAATCATAATAATACATGATCATTAATAAGAAAGAAATAGTAACCACATGAATGATCATTCCAAATACAATCAAAGTGGCCAAACCTGAAAAATGCTTTGCTACACTATTAAAACTTACTAACATGGCCACAATAAAATTAATCAACACCATTGCTTGATAAATGACAAATTTCATTAACAATACGGAGCTAGCACGTCCGCCATCAATTTTCGATTGCATCAAACCAACTAACTGGGCTGGTTGACCTCCAGAAGAAAATGGCGTGATTGCATTAAACAGAGCTTGGATCAAAGGAATCCGATACATTTCCCACCAACCAAACTTTCGATCTTCTTTTTTCTTTAATAAAGTATGTAATACCATTGCCTCAACCCCGTAGGATAGCAAAATTGATAAAAATGCTACCGCGAGCCAAAAGTAATTCAAATTCTTAAACGTTGCGACTAAAGAACTGAAATTGATTTTTCGTGCTTCCCACCAAAAAATACCAATTCCTAAGCCTAACATTACAAAAATTGCAGCTATATGTTTTCTACTCATTATTTATCCCGTTTAGCAATATTATATTGTTCAGTATAAAAGTCATGCCAAATCTTACTCAAATTGTCTTCTGAATATTGATTAGCAGCTTCCTTTGATTTTTTCTTATAATTCTCCAAAATCGATCGATCTTGATTAGCACGATTTATAAAAGCATTCATGTCAGAAAATCCATCTGCTTTTTGATAATAACCGTCAATAATGGCTCGATACAATTCCAAATCACGTAACAAAACTGGTGCCCCACAACTGAATGCCTCTAAGACAGACATTGGGAACAATTCATCATATGATGGTAATAAGAATAAATCACAAATATTATAATAATTTACCAAATCATTTCGGTCAACGATACCTGTAAAAGTCATATTACTAGGAGCATTATCAATCATTTCCTTATAACGGTCATATCCATCAGTAATCTTGCCAAATGAAAATCCACCCGCCCAGATAAATTGAATATCTGGATTGACTTGAGCCAATTTATAGAAATCATCAATTCCCTTACGCTCTTGAACTTGTCCGTCACCGAAAACAACGAACTTGTCTTCTGGAACTCCAATTTTTTTTCGAAATGCAACTTTTTCTTCAGCTGTCTTTTCATAAAAATTATCAGTTGATACAAAATTAGGAATATATTTAATTTTCTTACGATCTAAACCATGTGCAACCAGTTTATCAATAAAAGTTGGATTCACAACTACGATTTGATCCATTCTTTTATAAAAACTTATCACATATTTATAAAAAATACCTCGCGCCGGTTGGGGCAAATTGATACTGCCTTCCAATGTTTCCGGTAGAAAGTGAACATAACCAATCTTACGTCCTCTCTTATTAGAAAAAGTTGATAAATAAAATTGAGGGTCAATTGTATGATAATGGCTCAAATCACTTTTATGGTAGTCATTAATTTTAATTTCAAATTCATCGCTAAAACGATCTTTTAGTAGATTGATCAGTTCAATATAGGCACTACCTACACCCTGACCAGCTACTTTATCAGCCGATGAAAACATGTTTATTTTAATCATTAGAATACTCCTCCGGATCAATTGATGAATCTGAAAGCTTCTCTCTTACAAAGTAATCTTCAGCATGACGATAAAAACTGAGAATTGAATTGCCAAATCCATCCGACGAAATCCCATATAATACCTTTTGCCGTGCTTGGCGATCATCGAATGAATTAGGATGATCCAAATACGTCTTGATCTTGGGTACTAATTGGTCGTCTTGGTTGAATGTTACACCAACTGAAGGATCAGTCAACAAGGCGTCAGTATAAGGTGCACTTCTAACAATGATTTTCAATCCAGAAGCAATCGCCTCAATGTAAGTTAAACCTTGTGATTCGGTATCACTTGAGGACACAAAGATATCAGCCATATGATAATATGGTGAAATTTGATCATGGGCAACTTCGCCAGTAAATATGACATTATTGCTGATCTTCAAGTCTTGACTCATCTGAACTAATTCATCCATATCAGGACCGTCTCCTACGATAACCAACATAATTTTAGGATCGTATTGTAACAGTTCTGGCATTGACTTCAACATATGATCAATTTTCTTTTCCAAAGCAATTCGACTTAACATCAAAATAACTGGTGTATCTTTAGATAAACCCAATTTTTCACGAATAACAGCAGCATTGACCGGTTTAGTATATTCGGATAAATCCACCCCAGTTGGAATAATTGAAACTGGAGCTTTTATACCGTAGCGATCCATAGTTTCTTTCACTTGTTTACTAGGTGCTACGACTCCTGATGCATTCTTTAAGAAAAGTCTCGTCATCTGTTTAACATGATATGGCTTTAGTAAATGACCATTGAGAACATAGTGTAAATAGTCCTCATACATAGTGTGATAAGTATGAACAAATGGAATCTTCAACTGCTTTGCGACAAATTTTCCTATCATCCCTAATGAAAACTCAGTTTGAGTATGAACAATATCCAACTTTAATTCTTTTGCCAATTCGACTGCGTGAAACATTCCTCTGATGGCAATTCTTCGATCAGTAAACGAAATAAAGGGAACGCTAGCCAGGCGAAAGATATTTGGCTCAATCGTTTCCTTTGGAACATTTGGATCAGTCGTCGTAAAAATATAAACTGAATGACCCTTTCTTTCCAGATCATTCTTCAGTGTCTGAATCGACGTTGCAACCCCACTGACCTGAGGGAAGTATGTATCAGTAAAAATCCCGATGTTCATAAAATCACATCTCCTTGCGAACTCTATAAAGTAGATTATAACAAAAAAAAGAAGGAATCACTTCCCCCTTCGATGTCTTAAGCTATTAATTTTTTAAAATTTTGATTTTTCATCAAAAAATAGAATATTACGGCACCAATTGCCACAACAACCAATTCACCTAATCCGACCGTGACAAAATTTAAAGCAAACGGCAATTTTAAGACGAAGTGTAATTCTGCTCCAACAATCAAACCGTTAACCACCGCACAAATTATTGGTACTAACCATAAAAATTTATTTTCCTTTGGCAATCTCGTAATCAAGTAACAAGCAATTGCGGTCGCCAAAGTTCCTAGGATCAAATCATAAGCCCCTAATGAGGCACTAAATATATTAGAAATAAAACATCCAATAATCAAAGACCAACTATACTTATGATTGAAAAACGGCAATAACATCAAAATCTCTGAAACTCTAAATTGAATTTGACCGTATGAGAATGCCGAGATAACTGGTGCAATGGTCACTGCTACATAAAGCGCAGCAATCAAAGCTAACTGTGTAATATCCCTTACCTTTAAATTACTCAAAACAAAACCCTCCACTGTTTTAGTCTTTTAGCAGGTTAATCAGTGTAAACTGCTTTAAATAGGTTATCTTATTTTCAAACCCTTAGCAAGGAAATCCCTACTTTAAAGTCCCTCTAGAACGTAATTGTTCATCAATCAATTCTAAAACCTTTTTTTGATCTGCTGGATTTTCAACAAAATCATACTTATCACCATCAATTTTCATCTTAGGACTGTAATCATAATCATCATACCAACCATCATAACGACTAAGAAGTTGCTTATAATATTCAGGCAAAGTAGGATCTTGTTCTGGTTGTTCATATGAACGACCGCGTTTTTCAATTCGATGAATCATTGTATCATAAGAAATATCAAGATGTACCAATAAGTCAGGAGCTTTCTTAGCTGCAGCATATGGTAATTCTTGCATCATATTATCCAAAAGCTCGTCATAAACTTTTACTTCTTGTGGAGTTGCTCTACCCATATCAGCATTCATATGGAAAAATAATGAATCTTCATAGATTGAACGGTCCAAAACATTATTATCCTGTACCATTGCTTTCTTAATTGAATCAAAACGTTTGTTTAAAAAGTAAATTTGTAATAGAAATGCATATTTTTTAGGGTCTTTATAAAATAATGGCAAAACCGGATTATTGTCAACTTGTTCATAAAATGCTTCTGTTCCCAAGTGTTCTGATAAAATAGTCGCCAATGAACTCTTTCCGGCTCCAATTGCGCCGCTCAATACGATCATCATTATTCTCCTCCGTAGCTTTATAATACTTTATTTGATTTGTTTATTTGTAAAAAACAACATTCACTATGATACCACTTCAAATCTATATATTGAATAAGATTTTTTCATTTCACAAGATATGGTATTGTTTTACAAACGAAGAAGTCACTCTTTCCATAGCTTAGCGAGTTTGGAACTAATTTTATTAATATTTGTTACCAATCCCCTATCACAATTATCGTAATCATCCTATAATTAATTGTGTACTAAAGGAAATATTAGTTTCATTAAGGAAGGGGAAAATATGGGGAATAAATTACGAAATATTTTTATATCTATACTGGCAATCTTAGTTTTGGTTCTGACGTTTAATCTTCAAAATGTTAAGGCTGCAACTAACTACACTAGTTCGGATATGATCACAGAAGCAAAAATAGTCAATCAGGATAAAACCTATACAGTAGGTGGGACAGTTCCACTTACTTATGAGTTTGATTCTACTGGCCATCAGCTTAAAAATAACGATACTTTAACAATTGATGTGCCAAGCCCACTATCCGTAACATCAGGATCTCAATTTGATGTTACCGATGATAATGGACAAGTTATTGGTACGGCTGTTTTAAGCGATAACAATCAAATCATCGTTACTTTTAATGAAAACGTCGAAGAGCTTGAAAGCGTTCAGGGGACTCTTTCGATCAACACTGGCGTCAATGTCGACCGCAAGGCTCAAATCGGTACTAACAACGTCGATTTTCCCGTTAAGGATAATCAGACTCAGACTAGCATTTTAAAAACCAAAACTAACGACAAGAACATTTCTAAAAAGGGTGTACTTGGCAAAGACTCTCAAGGAAATGATATCGTTACTTGGACCATCTTGGTTAACAGAAACGAATTAGATTTTGGTAACCTAACCGTCAGCGACCAAATCACTGATACTAACCTTGCTTATGTTCCTGGTTCAGTTGTCGTTCAAGAGGCAAACTGGATCGATAAAGATGCTGGAACCTATAAACGAGGCAATACTGTTTCAGCAGATAAATATAGTTTGACTGAAACTGGCAGTGGCTTTGACTTAGCAATTCCTAAGTCAGGGAAACAAATGTACGCCATTGTCTTTCAAACTAAAGTTACTGACCCCGACAAATTGACTGATGGAACAGTCTTTAGAAATGATGCTTCTATGACGGGATCATTTAGTGGAAATAATGGCAATGGAACTCAAATAATTGAAGATTCTGCTTCTGGGAAAGTTTCTAACGAAACTAACTCTGGCAATGGTAGTGGAACTAAACTAGGCAGCGTCGTTTTGACTAAAAACGATGAACAAAACAATAATGTTCTAGAAGGTGCCATCTACGATCTTTATAAAGTTGGCTCCACTACTCCACTACAAACAGGACTAACTACTGACACAAATGGTCAAATTAAAGTTTCTAGTTTAAGTGCTGGCGACTATTATTTCAAAGAAACTAAAGCTCCATCTGGCTACCAATTGAATGAAAATGAGATTCCTTTTACCATTACTGGACAAACCACTACGCCAATAAAAGTAAATGGCGTCGATGAACCCGAAAAAGAAGAATTAGGTTCAATTGTAATTAGAAAAATTGACGCCGAAACTGGCTACAAATTGGCTGGTGCTGAATTCAATATTGTCAACGATCAAGGAGTCGTAGTTGGAACTATTACAACTGATCGTTTAGGAATTGGTCATTATTACAACTTACCTATTGGTCACTATAAATTAGTGGAAACTAAAGCTCCTCAAGGCTATCTTAAGGGACAGGATGTTGAATTTGACGTTACATCCAACAATTTAACGCCAGAATTAATCTCTGTTGAAAACGAAAAAGAAGTTACTGGTGAAGATAGTTACAGTATTGTTTTACAAAAGTTTGACACGGATGATATGACTTTAGGAGTTCCCGGAGCAGAATATACGCTTTATACTACTGATGGAACTGCTTTAATGTCAGGTATTACTAATGAATTAGGTGTTATCAGAATTGATAATCTTAAGCCTGGAAATTATTATTTCCAAGAAACCAAAGCTCCTCAAGGTTACGATTTAAATCCAGATAAAATTTTGTTCACTATCAAAGAAAATGATAACGAAGCTGGTGTTGGTACCTTAATAACATCTGATCCTCAGACTAAATCTGAACCTGGAGATAACAATAATGGTAACGAAATCGACCCATCTGAACCCGGCGATACTGATGAAGGAAACTCTGAAGAACCTAACACTGAGAAACCTAACGTTGAAGAACCAGATGATAATAACGGTGGTCTAATCGTTGACCCAGAACATCCAACAGCAAATAATGATGATGACGATCAAATAGGATTAATTCCTAACCCAACAAATCCTGATTCTACGACAAATAATTCAGGTGCAAACAATGAAAAATTACCTCAAACTGGTAACAATTCTAATTTGTTGGCTTCCCTTCTTGGATTGGTCATTTTAATCAGTATTGTTTATCACAAGCAACGTCAAGCTTAATCAAAAATAATATAAGTAATGTGGAATAAATTCTAATTTATCCTGCGTAAAATGAAACAATCCCGATAATCAAAATACGATTATCGGGATTGCTTTTTTTAATACATAAAATTAGAAAGCTCCACCTCCGGAACCGCCACCAAAGCCTCCAGAGGACCCACCAGAAAAGCCACCGGAACTAACACTGATACTAGAATCTCCTGCTGATAAGGCACTAGTAAAGGCTGATTGAAATCCGGAACTACTACTATTAAGAAAGCTAGTACTACCCAAGTAATAATATAAGATAGGTGAACTATTAATGTCCTCTGTACTGAAGTTTACCTTCAATGCCTTGACCACTTTATCCGATACACCAAAAGCTACCGCATACGGCAAAAATCGTTCCCAAAGGACCAAATCTCCCACTTGAGCTAATTTAATATCGTCAATATCATTCAACATACGTTTAAAGGCTCTAATCTCATTAACGGTTATTTCCCCTAAATCAGTATAAGGAGTTATCCTTTTTCTAATAAAATAATATGGCACCCAAGTAATAAGTACCAAAACAGTTAACATTACCACACTTAAAATCAAATGGGATGATAAAACTAAAGAAACTGCCAGCATAACTCCAAGAATTATATCAACTACAATTGTAATATTTTTAAAATCATTGACTAATCCTAAATTACCCAAATCTAAATATTTTTCGCGACCATGAGCAGCACTTTTAGCCCATTGATCAAATTTAGTACCTAATTTATTACTATGCTTACGGGCGAAATGACGAATCTGTTTGATTCGAACTGATTTACCATCACCAATCTTTTCAAATAAATATTGATAAAAGGTTAAAGTTGGTTTTACTAGAGCTGTACTCTTATAATCCTTACCAATTTTCTCAAGCTTCATTCGATTATGCCCAACTTCATCTAAAATATCGGCGGTCAACGATAAACTATCAGCCCTTTTAGATCTATCCAAAATCACTTTAGCAAAGCTGGGGAGAAATTTAGGCTCATCAAAGAAATGATGCAATGGCATTGGAATTTGATGTTTTTGTCCCGGATTTTTATGTAATTTAATAATTTGATATAAGTAAATCATCAAAATAATCACGATGCCGGCGGTCATAATGACCCAATAAATAATCTTTTTCTGTTGTCTTTTAGCATTTGCTTCTTGAGCAAGTTTCTTTTCCTGAATTAAAATTTCTGCTTTAGCATTCCTATTAACAACTTTTTTATTAGTCGCTGTAACTGCGGTTGGAAAAATCATATGCGTTTCAACAAAATTATTAGCGGGCAAACCATCTAAAGTAATTGTAACCTGACCAAGTTTACGATTTACTTCATTGTGCCCTGATAAAGGACCGTGAGCCCAAGCTTGTAACTTAGAAATATTTTTTTGAGGAAGATTAATTTTAATCTTTATATTATTTAGCTCATTATCCCATCCCTTACCAATTACTTTCCAATTCAATTCAGCTGTATCCAAATAATTGGTTATCAATCCATATATGCGATAACGATAAATATAAGTAACCCGACTTGAATCAACTGTGTGATAAACCTTCATATTCATTGAATCTTTAGTCTGGTTGATCTTAAAAGTATTATTAGCCTCTGAATCACTCTTAATTAACTTATTTTCACCATGACCATCATCAAATGATATCTCCGGTTGACTAGTACCATCTATTCCTCTTAAATCTTGATTATAGTAGACTCCATGAAATTGGCCTGTAAAATCATAAGTTATCCTTTGTGTTAAATCGGCATTCCCATCTTTTAAAACATTGACGTCAACGTCATAATCCTTAATTGTAAAATCATCGGCTTTAACTGTAGTCGTTGATTGAAAGGCTAAAAAAATACTAAAAAAGGCAAAGATAAATCCCCATATCTTTTTCATACATCCCCCAAATTTGATAATTAATTAATTTCATCATACTAAAGTTTTGTCATTAATGGGATATTTTAATGCAAAAAAAAAGCGATCAATTGAAAAATCAATACGCATTCTTAACGATACGTTGAATTTCTCTTTCTTGATCACGTTTTTTAATTGTTTCACGCTTATCATATTTTCTTTTACCTTCAGCTACGCCGATCAATACTTTAGCAAAGCCATGTTTCAGATAAACTTTCAAAGGAATTACCGTAATTCCCTTCTCTTGCACAGTTGAACTTATTTTACGAATCTCTTTTTTATGTAAAAGTAATTTCCGATTTCGCAATGGATCATGATTGAATTGGTTTCCTTGGTCATAAACGCTGATATTAACGTTCTCTAACCATAGTTCCCCATTCCTTGGCTGTACGAAACCATCTTTAATATTAATCTTACTAGCACGAACTGATTTGATCTCAGTTCCTGTCAGAGAAATTCCCGCCTCATAAGTATCTAAAATATTGTAATCATGACGAGCTTTACGATTATTGGCTACTTCATTAGCAGCCTTTGTGTGATGTTTCTTCATTGTTCATCACCGTCTTTCGTATTTACCACGTCTCTTATGGTTGTTATTGTGATTATTATTATGTCCATTGCCGTTGTGGCGACCATGTCCACCGCGACCGTGACCATGTTGCATTGAGCGCTTCTTCTTAAATTCAGCTTCACGCTTATCTGCCTGTTCTTGCTCTTCAGGAGTCAAGACACGTTCAAAGTCCAGTTGACGATGTTCAACATCTGCTCTGATCAACTTAACTTTAATTGGTTGTCCAACCTTGAAAGTCTTGCCAGTGCCACGACCATGCATTGACATACTCTTCTCATCATATTCATAGAAGTCGTCTTTCATATTAGAAATATGAATCAAACCTTCGATTGTATTATCCAATTGGATAAACATTCCAAAGCTTGTAACCGAACTGACCACAGCATCAAATTCGGAACCAACTTGATCTGCCATATACTCAGTTTTCTTCAAATCATCAACGGCACGTTCAGCATTGATAGAGATTCTTTCACGACCAGATGTATGTTGAGCCACGTCAGGCAACTTGGCCTTCCACTTAGCTTGTTCATCATCAGTGAAGCCAATTTCAGCATAACTGTGAATCATTCGATGAACCATCAAATCAGGATAACGTCTAATAGGTGATGTGAAATGAGTATAGTACTTAGCGGCTAAACCAAAATGACCCAGTGGATCGTCTGAATATCTAGCTTGTTGCATACTACGCAACAACATAATTGTAACAACTGGTTCCTCTGGTGTTCCCACAACTTTTGTCAAAACATCTTGGAACATCTTTGGCGTAATCTCTTTCAAATTACCTTGAACGGGTACACCCATAGCTGCGACGAATTCAAAGAAACTCTTAACCTTCTCATCATCTGGCTTTTCGTGGACACGATACAAGAATGGCACGTGCTTCAAGTTATAATTCATAGCAACTGTTTCATTAGCAGCTAACATGAATGATTCAATCATCTTTTCAGAAGTACCACGTTCTCTTAATTTAATATCAATTGGCTTACCATTTTCATCGACAATGATTTGAGCTTCAGTTTCTTCAAAATCAATGGCTCCACGTTCATGACGTTTGGCAAAAAGAATCTTATGCAAATCAGCCATATTCTTAAGCATTGGTACCAATGGAGCGTATTCATCGTTGAGTAGTTCGTCGCCCTTTAAAATTTCGTTGACATTATTATAAGTCATGCGATATTTAGACCTAATCACACTAGGGTAAATATCATATTTAACAATATTACCTTCATGATCGATTTCCATATCACAAGTCAAAGTCAAACGATCTTCATTAGGATTCAATGAACAGATACCATTTGACAATCTAAATGGCAACATCGGAATAACTCGATCGACTAAATACGTACTAGTCCCACGAGCATAGGCTTCTTGATCAATTGGAGAACCCTCCTTGACGTAATGAGTTACATCGGCAATATGAACTTCCAAGTGGAAATTACCATTTGGTAACATATCAACACCAACGGCATCATCAAAGTCCTTAGAATCATCCCCATCAATCGTAATGACCATGTTATCGGTTAAGTCTTTTCGACCAACTCGATCGCTATCTAAAACATGATCCGGAATCTCTTCGGCAGCTTTAAGTACTTCACTAGGGAATTCTGGATTGATATCATTATCGACAACAATCGACATAATATCGACACCGGGATCATTTTTATTACCAATGATCTCTAAAGCAGTTCCCTCCATACTTTGTGGATGTTTATCGTTAGGATACTCATCAATTGATACTTGAACCATATCACCCATCTGTGGATGAAGACCCTTATCAGAGATGAAAATCATATATGAAGCAATTTTCTTTTCGTGACTTTGGACGTAACCATAGAAGCCAGTTTTCTCCACTTGTGAGTCACTATAAGGATGAAATTCACCAACAGCTTTAGTCAATGATCTTTCAACAATTTTAGTAACTTCACCTTCTGGTCCCTTGTCGATCCAGGGATTTGATGGCTTAGTAATTTTTACGTCTACGGTATCGCCATTAACCGCATGCAAGGTGTTGCTTCTAGCAATAAAAGCATCTGGTTCCACTTCGTCATAACGAACGAAGCCAAATCCCTTATCGTTGCCCTTAAATTCACCTTCGACAACATTTTCAGGTGCAGCCATTCTAAATTCATCTTTATTAGTCAGACTGATTTTACTCTCGCCTTCCAAAACAGCCAAAGCTTTGACCACACGCTTGAAAGCTGATGCGCCATGGAGTCTTAATACATCTTCAATTTGTTCAGATTTATATCGACGATCAGGATTGCTCCTAAAAACCTCCAATATATCCGCAATTAATTTATTTTCTTTATCTGGCATTTTGTTCCTCAATTATTTTCTAAAAAGTTTAACACAGCACTCTCTAACTGTTTGTGAGCACTGTTGATGGTTAAAACATGCCCTGCATCATACAAATGCAACTGTGACGTTTCAACCTTTTGAGCCACAATTTTTGCAGCATCAGGATCTACCAATTTATCACTCGTACCTTGACCAATAAAATATGGTCGTTTTATTTCAGCTAAGTTTTTATTTACACCAACGGTTGTTTTTCTAATATCAGTTAACATTGAATCAATTTTTGTATCTACAACTCTAATTTTAGAATCAATTTCGACTTCTGTTAAGCCCTGTTGAAAAGAATACACCTTTTTCGAGTATGTCATAAAGGCTTTTCTTATTTCTTCAAAATTAGTCGTATACAATGGCGAACCAAAAACTCCACCAGCAACTATTCCTGGAATCTCTTCTAAGGCTTTAGTTGCAAATATCGCCCCTAATGACAATCCAAAGACAGAAATTTGCTTCTTTCCTTGCATCTCTAGGAATCCAATCGCACTTTTAGTCTGTTGCCACCATTTATCAGGACTCCCTAATTCTAAAATATCTAACGGTTCACGTGTTCCGTGACCAATAAACATTGGTGCGTATACCGAATAGTTATTTCGTTCTAAAGCTCGACCTAACAGTCGCATATCATTGGATGTCCCCGAAAAAGAGTGCAGCAATAAAACTGCTTTTTCTCCTTTATCAAAATAAAATGGCTTTGGCGTCATTATTTTCATATATTACGCTCCTTATAACAAAAAACCTCCTGAGAAACTTCAGGAGGAATAAATTGCTTAGTGAGATGATAAGTATACTAGTATTAATGAACATACAAAAAATAGTACTAGTAAAACGTAGGTAACCTTAACCATAAAGGCTTCGAAACCACGTTTCTTTTGGTTGCTGAATAGGTCGCCACCACCACCAGATAATGCATTCAAAGCATCTTGTTGCTTTGTAGGTTGCATTAAGACGGCAATTATTATCAAAATGGAAACGATTATCAACACTGTTTCAATAACGTTATACACCTGTAAAACCTCCGTTCATGGTGTTGAAAGCTGAAATCACTTCTAAAACAATAACATAAATATGGTCAAATTTCTAGTTAATTCCATTAATCAAATCCTTTAACTTCTGCGAAATTTTGGCTCTCTGACCAGCATTGACCATGAAGACAATCCTATCTCCTGCCTTGATCAAAGTGTCACCCCTAGGAATTAATTGACGTTCACCACGGTATACCGCAATGACCAAAATATTTTTGGGAAAGGGAATATCACGAATATATTTACCGTCAATCGAACTGCCCTCATATATGGGAACTTCTAAACGATCATTAAACTTGCTAACTCGATTCAAATAATCAGAATTCAAGTTTAAACGTTCCTTTAATGATTCGTAAATTGGTGCTCCATTTAAAAGATCCACTACAATGTAGGCAACTAATGATAAAACTGCTAGAGGCATCAAATGCTTCAATGATCCTACCATTTCTGTGACCAAAATAATTGCTGTAAAAGGTGCTTTACCAATACAAGCAAAGTAACCTGCCATAGCAAAAATAATTAAATTACTTTCAAAAGCAATTGGCAACAACCCTAATTGATTCATACAAATTGCATAGATAGCTCCAATGATAGCTCCTAAATTCAAGATTGGCAAAAAGATTCCACCAGGTAGACCTGAACCATAAGAGATCATTGAATAAATAAATCTTAACGCAAAGAGTCCTAATAACAATAATAAACCTGTTCCATATTTATCCAAATTAATAATAATCCCATTACCACCACCAATAAAGTTTGGTGCAATCATTCCAATTGGAATAATCAAAATCAACGGAATAATCCCATGAATAAATCTAGGCAAACGTGTCTTGTTGTAAAGACTTGGCATCCACAACAAAACAATTTGATACAAACGTCCCATAATTCCTAAAATAATTCCTAAAACAATCAGATGCCAATAATATTTGATCGGCAAGCTATATTGATAAGGTACTCGTAAAACTGGCTGTAAACCAAAGACATATAAAGCAACAACATTGGCACTGACAGCACTGGCTAGAGAAGTTACCCACACTAACGGTGAAAAATTATGATAAACTTCTTCCAAAACAAACATTGCTCCAGCAATTGGGGCACTGAAAGCCGCCGCTAATCCAGCTGCCGCACCACTAGCAATCAAGACACGTTGATTAACACCGACATTATCGTGCGTTAAATCACCCACACCTTGTCCGATCGCCGATCCCAACTGAATCGAAGGACCTTCTCGACCAAGGAATAATCCTGGACCAATACTTACGATTCCACCAACAAATTTTTTCCAAAGAATCGACCACCATTTCAAATGCATCTCTCCACCCAATTGAGCTTCGACCTGTGGAATACCTGATCCAGAAATATTGGGTTCTCCTTTTAATAAATAACCTACAAAAACTGCCACGATAATCATCGCTACAACTAATCCAATTAACAATAAAACATTGGTACGTGCAGCTACATATAACCCTTGAAAAATTTTTAACGATTGGGCAATTGACCATCTAAACATACTTACGACAATTCCTGAAATAATTCCGACTAATACACCTTCTAAGGTTAGTCTTAATTTCTCATTATCAGTAATTACAACTTTCATTATTATCCCCTACATTAAAAATTTAATTTTGGTACCTCATAAATTGAAGGTGATTCTTGATAGAATCCCGCCTCTAATAATTCCATATCTGTCAAAATTTGTTCATCACTAACTAGTCTTTCCCGATGATTGACGAGTGTTTGATAAACTGAATCGTAATACAAGCCATAATCACCCAATGGCGTCTTAATCTGCTTTTTAATCCAATCGCCATTAGAATTGCGATATTTAGCCAAGCCATAATACATCGGACTGTCTTCGCCAAATCCTGGAGTTCCAGGCATAATTCCAGCTTTTAGATCATTTTCTTGTTGATCGGCACCATACTTGATAAAGGAACCATTCATTCCATGAACGATAAAGCGAGGGTATTCTTGGGCAACATCTGTGCTGACCTTTACTTTAACTTTCATTTTTGATCCGTAATGCAAGTCAACATCAAAATAATTATCAACTGCATCGCTTACTTCAGTATTTCTGATATCATAGACAACTTTATCAGGACGTCCAAAGATCGCTACCATTCGATCCATCAAATGAATTCCAAGACCATAAAACTCACCTTGTTCTTTGGTCCCTTTGCCATTTACTGTGTTGGGACGATAGTAGTCAATGTGTGACTCAACTTCAACAATATCCCCTAAAAAGCCTTGATCAATTACTTGTTTTGCAGCCAAATAATCACCATCAAAACGACGATTTTGATATGGCATTACCAAAACATTGTTGTCTTTTCCTAATTGAATCAATTCTTTAGCATGTTCCAAAGTATCAACAAAAGGTTTTTCGACAATAACCGATTTCTTAGCCTCGATTACACTCTTAGCCAATTGATAATGTGTCTGTGCTGGCGTACAGATCGTAACTAAGTCAATCTCTGGATCATTTAGAATATCATCTAATTCATTAGTGAATTTAACACCTTTATCACGATAAGGCTTAGCTAATTCTTCATTAGGAGCCTTTCTTGTATAAACTGTTTTCAATTGAAAATTATCTCGAATATTCAAATATGGCAAATGATAACGATTAGCTGATTTACCAAAACCAATAAATGCAATTTTTAGCGTCATTTTTTTCTCCTTCAATCATCAATACTTCTATTGTACAAAAAAAACAGCCCGAGGGCTGTCTTTATTAATCACTTATCGTAATTATTTGTTTAAGTTATAGAAACTCTTGATACCCTTGAATTCAGCTTGATCGCCAAGTTGGTCTTCAATTCTCATCAATTGGTTATATTTAGCAATACGGTCTGTACGACTCATTGAACCAGTCTTGATTTGACCTGCGTTTGTAGCAACAACAAGGTCAGCAATTGTAGTATCTTCTGTTTCACCTGAACGGTGTGAAACAACGGCTGTAAAGCCAGCTTCCTTAGCCATTTCGATAGCTTCAAATGTTTCTGTAAGTGTACCGATTTGGTTAAGCTTGATAAGGATTGAGTTTGAAACTCCCATTTCAATACCCTTCTTCAAGTAGTCTGTGTTTGTAACGAACAAGTCATCACCAACAAGTTGTACTTTCTTACCAAGTTTAGCAGTAACTTTTTGCCAGTCTTCCCATTCATTTTCATCAAGTGGATCTTCGATTGTAATAACTGGGTACTTGTCAACGATTCCATCAAGCAAGTCGATGAATTCGTCAGTTGTTAGGCTAGCACCGTTTTCGCCTTCACCCTTAAGGTTGTATTTCTTTGTTTCAGGATCGTAAAATTCTGATGAAGCACAGTCAAAACCAATAGCAACGTCTTCGCCAGGTTTGTAACCAGCCTTTTCAATAGCTTCAACCAAAATCTTGAAAGGAGCTTCGTTGTTTTCAAGGTCAGGAGCAAATCCACCTTCATCACCAACAGCTGTGTTCAAGCCACGGCTTTCAAGAACAGCTTTTAGTGAATGGAATGTTTCTGAACCCATACGAACAGCTTCACGCATTGACTTTGCACCAACAGGCAAAATCATGAATTCTTGGAAATCAACGTTGTTGTCAGCATGCTTACCACCATTGATAACGTTCATCATAGGTGTTGGAAGTACGTGAGCATTAGGACCACCAAGGTATTCGTACAATGGAAGACCCAATTCGTCAGCAGCAGCACGTGCAGCAGCAAGTGATACACCTAAGATAGCATTAGCACCTAGGTTACCCTTGTTTGGTGTACCATCTAAATTGATCATTGCTTGGTCAATGGCACGTTGGTCAGTAACGTCCATACCAATAACTTTTTTAGCAATCTTGTCGTTAACGTTAGCAACGGCTTTAAGAACACCTTTACCACCGAAACGTGATTTGTCGCCATCACGTAATTCAACAGCTTCGTGTTCACCAGTTGAAGCACCTGATGGAACAAGTGCGCGGCCAAAGCCACCTAATTCAGTATATAGTTCAACTTCAACAGTTGGGTTACCACGTGAATCAAGAACTTCACGGCCTAAAATATCAGTAATTACAGACATATTTTAAAAATCTCCTTTATGATTTTAATACAACCTAATTTTAACCTTTTTGACACTTAAAATAAATAACTTAATAGAAGTTAATTATTTATTGAAGTTAGCCAAGGCAATAAATGATTCTGGATCCATTGATGCACCACCAACAAGTCCACCATCAATATCTTCTTTAGCCATCAATTCTTTAACGTTAGCAGGTTTTACAGAACCACCGTAAAGAATACGTACTTTGTCAGCTGTGTCATTATCGTACAAGCTAGCAATCTTTTCACGGATTACGTGAACCATTTCTTGTGCTTGATCAGCAGTAGCAGTCTTACCAGTACCGATAGCCCAGATTGGTTCGTAAGCGATAACTGACTTAGCTAAGTCAGCAGCAGAAATACCTTTAACGGCATTTTCGATTTGACCAGTTACCCAGTCTTCTGCTTTTCCAGCTTCACGTTGTTCTAGTGTTTCACCACAGCAAATGATTGGCAACATGTTGTTCTTCAAGATAGCAAGAGCTTTCTTGTTGATGTCTTCATCAGTTTCACCGAAGTATTGTCTTCTTTCTGAGTGACCAATGATTACATAGTCAAGACCCATTTCGTCAAGTGCTTTAGGTGAAGTTTCACCAGTGAATGCACCAGCATCTTCAAAGTATGAGTTTTCAGCAGCTGTCTTTAATGGTGTGCCCTTAGCTCCTGCAACAAGTGTTGTAAGATCAATGGCTGGAGCACCAATAATTGTTTCTACGCCAGATTCTGGTAACTTACCTTTGATACCGTCTAAAAATTCTTGGGTTTCTTTAGGATTTTTGTTCATCTTCCAGTTACCCGCAATAATAGGTGTACGCATAAATTAATTCTCCTTATGAAAAATAATTATTTATTTGAGATTGAATCGATACCAGGCAATGTCTTACCTTCAAGGTATTCAAGTGAAGCACCACCACCAGTTGAGATGTGTGTCAACTTATCAGCAATACCAAGACTCTTAGCAGCAGCAGTAGAATCACCACCACCAACAATTGTGATAGCATCTGTTAAGTTACCCATAGCACGTCCAACTTCTAGTGTACCTTCAGCAAACTTGCTCATTTCGAAAGCACCCATTGGTCCATTCCATACAACAGTCTTTGCACCATTTAATTTGTCTTGGAACAATTTAACTGTCTTAGGTCCAATATCAAGAGCCATTTCGTCATCGGGAATGTCAACGCCGTCAGTAGTTGTTGCTTCTGCGTCATTTGAGAATTCTTTAGCAACGATGTGGTCTACAGGAAGGACAATCTTGTCTCCAGCTTTTTGAAGGAGGTCTTTAGCTAGATCAACTTTGTCAGCTTCGAATAGTGACTTACCAATCTTGTGGCCTTGAGCAGCTAAGAATGTGTATGCCATACCACCACCGATTAAGATGTGGTCTGATTTTGGAATTAAGTTTTCAATAACACCGATCTTATCTGAAACCTTTGCACCACCAAGGATTGTTACGAATGGGTGTACAGGATTGTCAACGGCGTTACCTAAGAACTTGATTTCCTTTTCCATTAAGAAACCAGCAGCAACGGGCTTACCAGCAGCCTTCATAGCTGTTGAGATACCAACGTTTGAAGCATGGCTTCTGTGGGCTGTACCGAAAGCATCGTTGATAAATACGTCACCAAGTGATGCCCAGTATTCGCCAAGTTTAGGATCGTTCTTGCTTTCACGTTTGCCAAAGTCGTTATCAATATCTTGGAAACGAGTGTTTTCCATCAATAGGATTTGACCGTCTTTAAGATCGTTGATAGCATCTTCAAGTTCTTTACCTTCGTTAGTTGGTACGAACTCTACAGGCATACCGCTTAATTCTTGAAGTTTAGCAGCAACAGGCTTCAATGATAAAGCTTTCTTGTCTTCGTCACTCTTAATACGACCCAAGTGAGATAGCAAGATAACCTTTCCACCATGTTCTGAAACATATTTGATTGTTGGGATAGCACCAACGATACGGTTAGTATCGCCGACAACACCATCTTTAATAGGAACGTTGAAATCTACACGCATCAAGACTTTTTTGCCTTTTACGTCAACGTCAGAAACAATAAGTTTAGCCATTGTATATAAATCCTCCAATATTTTCCTTAAAAAAAAGCGGAAGGAGTTATCCTCCCTCCGCCAATTTAAATCACACTAAATTAGGTTTTTGAAATCACTATTTTAGATTAACGAATTAGTCTAATGTAGCAAACTTTTCAAGTGTACGAACCATTTGTGCTGTAAATCCTGATTCGTTGTCATACCAAGCAACAGTCTTTACAACTTGGGCGTCACCCTTACCAACAATTTGTGTTTGTGTTGGGTCAAAGATTGAACCAAATGATGTACCGATAACATCTGATGATACGATTTGGTCATCGTTGTAACCGAATGAAGGGTTGTTGTCAGTATACTTCTTGATTGCATCGTTTACTTCATCAACTGTAACTTCTTTGTCAAGAGTTGCAACTAATTCAGTAACTGAACCTGTGATAACAGGTACACGTTGTGCATGTCCGTCAAGTTTACCTTTAAGTTCTGGAACAACAAGACCAAGAGCCTTAGCAGCACCAGTTGAATGAGGGATGATGTTTGCAGCAGCAGCACGTGCAGCACGAACATTACCTTTACGTTCTGGACCATCTTGAAGTTTTTGTGTAGCTGTGTAAGCATGGATTGTTGTCATTGTACCAGCTTTAATGCTGAATTCTTTGTTTACAGCATTTGCTAGAGGTGCAAGACAGTTTGTTGTACATGAACCAGCTGAAGCGATCTTAACGTCATTTGTTAGAATGTCGTCGTTAACGCCATAAACAACTGTAGGCATGTCACCTGATGGAGCTGAGATCAATACACGTTTTGCACCGGCATCCAAGTGAGCTTGGGCCTTGTCAGCAGATGTGTAGAATCCAGTACATTCAAGAACGATGTCAACACCGTCGTTTGCAACCCATTTAAGGTCTGCAGCGTTCATTTCAGCATATACAGGAATCTTCTTACCATCAACAACGATAGCTGCATCTTCAGCAGTGATCTTGTCAATTTCGAAGTTACCATGAGCAGTATCATACTTCAACAAGTGTGCAAGCATAGCAGGTGAAGTTAAATCGTTAATTGCAACAACTTCCAAATCTGTTTTGCCAGCTGCTTGAAGTGCAGCGATACGGCGGAATGCCAAACGACCGATACGGCCAAATCCATTAATACCAACTTTTGTAGTCATACAAAAATTCCTCCTTCAGGAAATGAAAAAATATTATTTTAAAGGGTTATCCCTTAAAATCAGTTTTGAGGCAGACTCATCAGTAATTAAGATCGTATGATGAGGTGCGTTTTTCATATATGACTGGATTGCGTTAGCTTTACTTTCGCCACCAGCAATCGCAATCACATACTCTATTCTATCAAGGTCCCGGACATGAAGTCCAATCCTAGGTACCTTATATACAAGTTTACCACTTTGATCAAAGAAATCGCCAAACGCTTCTGATACGGCGTGACCATTATCAATAATGTCCTGCTCTCTTTGAGAAAGATTTCTTCTCTCAGCCATAATACTTGCAGTGCCAATGCTGTGAATAACAACATTACTTCTATATATTAAATCAAGAACCGACTTAATTGAAGTCTCTTCTTGCAAAGATTCAAAACTTTTTTCAGAAATGTCTTCCGGAAGATACATTGCCCGGTACTGGCTCTGCGTCTTTGAAGCCATTTCTGCGCAAACACTGTTAGCTTGAATCATCACAGATTCACCGACGCCGCCTCGTGCTGGTAAAAATACCAATTGGCGGTTCTTGGAAAGGTCTGGCGAAAGATTTCGTGCAACTTGTGCTAGTGTACTACCACCAGTAACAGAAATCATCGATTGACCCGTTGGCAACAATGTTCCTAAAAGCTGATTAAGTCTTCTACCGAATGAATCGATCACCCGTTGTTGCTTATCAGCGTTACCGGGCAATACAATACACCGACTAATCCCAAGTTTTTTACTCAATTGTTTTTCCAAAAGAGCCGTTCCTTGATAATCGGCTAATACATCCGTTAGTCTGATTACTGCATCGCTACCTGTTTTTGTCAAAGACATCCCAGATTTCGAAGATATAATCAAGCCTTGCTTTTTCAATAAGTCTGTTTCAGTTCTTAACCCACGTTCCGTAATGTTAAGATCATCAGTCAACACTCTGCGCCCGACCGGTTCCATTAATGAGATACTCTGAAGTATTTTAAATCGCTTTTCCAGAGTCTTAATGAAGTCTGGGGCAACCAAATCCAGCAATTCTAAATCTTCATTATTAGTCATTTGATATACTCCATGGGACAAATGCCGTCCCTGTATGTCTGTTTACGACCCATGTACTCAAAAAATAAAAGCCGTTGATGATTTAACTCATCTCCTAAGCACAACTATTAGTATAGACTCTCTTGTGAATATTTCAAGTCATATGCAACAAAAAATGCAACTTATATTATTTTTTTTACTGATTTACTTTTTATACCTAAGTGCGCTAAAATTAAACCATGCTTGCGTCGTTAGTATAATGGATAGCACACAGGATTCCGGTTCCTGGAATGTGGGTTCGACTCCCACACGACGCATTGATATTTTCACAAAGTCCAAACTTTATGTGTTGATGAATCAACAAAGAGCTTATTTTTACCGTTTCACAAGAATTATATTATACAAAAGCAAGATAATCTTTCGGGTTTTACCTAAAAGACTATCTTGCTTTTTATTTTTTCATACTATCGAAGACAAAATGTCGTAAGGTTTGATTAAATTCCTCGGGGATTTCTGCCATAATATCGTGCCCGCAATTATTCATCGTTACGCTCGTAATATTAATATTCTTTTCAGCTAAAATATCTCCAAAATGATAATCAAAATAAGGACTTTGTCTGGCAACGACTAATTTTACCGGTACCTCGGTATTAATTAATACCTTACGCCAATCCTTTTGAACATGGTCGAATAATAACGATAAGTTATACTTTCGATCAAAGGGATGCTCCATCTTTGCTTTACTAAGTGGATCAAAAACTCGATCATCTAAGCCATGCAACGTTTCTCGAACCTTTTTAGGTTGTTGCAATTGATATTTAAAATTCTCTTCATTAATATTTTCAAATCCATATTGCCAATCAAGGTCATTTAACATTTTGGGTGATTGGTCAATCGCCATTACAGACTTAACATTTTTACTCTTGCTTAAATAAGCATAGCAAGTACTTGCTCCCATTGAATGTCCAACTAGAATTGGTTGATCTAATTTTAAATGATTAACCAATGTTACTAAGTCATCACTCAATTGATCTATCGTTAAATTCTGTTGTGTCCTTTGAGAAGCACCGTGATTCCTGTGATCATAAGTTATCACTCGGTAATTCTTCATTTCAAGTAAATATTTTACCTGCAAACTCCAAATCTCTTGGTAACCACCAAACCCCGGCACCAAAACAATTGGTTGCCCAGTTCCATAATCGTGATAATTCAACTTGATTCCATCATCTGTAATTAATTCCATCTTTTTCTCCTATCCAAGTGGTCATCATAATTATTATAATGCTATTTTGCTGAAAGCAAATAATGACGGCAACCATTTCTTCGATGATTGCCGTCATTATTTGTTTTATATTAATTTTTAGATCCAGGGATTCTTCACTAAAATCGGATCACCAAGGGTCTTCATCATAATAGTCGAACCACTATTAGCGTACTCCTCAAGCGAAAAGCCATTATTGTTACGAATAACCTGCAAATCAACGTGAACGCCAAACTGATTCAACTTTTTCAGAAGGTTTTTAGCCGACTCCTTTGAAAGCGGCTCTTGCGGTAACCAAACCAAATCCAAATCACTCGTCATTTTACTTGTCTTGGTGGCAGTCGCTAGTTCAAAACCGACGCTGCCGCTTATTCCCCATTTGAAATCTTTTAAAATTTTTGACACTACTGGCAATGCTTTGATAGCTGGAATATCTTGACGGTCGCTAGATACATTGACCCAACATTTTCCCTTTACCAATTCATATGGAGTAATAACTCGAACTACATTTTCAGAATTAACAAAAGTTGCAAATCGCTGTTCCCGTTTCATCCCTCTTACGCCAACGGGAATTTGATTATCAACAATTGGACTGCGTCGTACAACTACGGTTAACGATTCAAGAAAACTCTTGTCAGCCCAGTCAGATAGACCGTCAGTCAAACTAGCAACTGAATCAATTTTTAATAAATCATGCGGATGAATTTCTACCATTGTTCATCAACTAATTGACGGACTTTCAAAGTAGCCTTACGACCACTGGCCTTAGCAATTGGTGTCTCATAGCGGAAATGCAAAGTCTTGTCGCCATCTAAACTTGCGATTGCTTCATCAATAATTTGATCAATTTTTTCGACATTTTCATCAGTAGCTTCCCAAGAACCGATACCCTTAACTAACTTGTATAAAGCACCTAATTTCTCATAATTATCAATATCATAAGCCATTGCTGGTACGTGCTTAGTGGCCTCTTCAAGTTCAGAAATAGTTCTTTGAGTAATTCTTGCAGCACTAGCCTTTGACATAGCTTGAATCGTGATTGAATCATCATCAAGTGCAATCATACGGTTTGATTGAAGTCCATGAGCTAAGAAACCACCAGATACAGCATCTCCTGGAATAAAGTCAATTACTGGGTGCCCAGCTTGTCTAGCCTTAGCGTATGCAGCAGCACTTGAACCAAGAGCCACATGAATTCCAATCAATTCTTCTTGATAGCCATAAGCTTGACTAGGTACATCAACGATTAAGATAATTGGACGTTTGACATCCTTATCTTTATCTTCTGCTACAACCTTATTAATAATGCTTGCCACAGCGAATCCTTCTTGCAAACCAACTTCGCCATTACGAACACGTGGGAAATCATTTTCAGCATCAGGAACAATGGCAACATATTCTTTGCCATCCTTTTGAGCATGAAGCACAGTTGAAACAGAACTTGTCGCATTCTTGATTCCAGTAATAGCTTCAAACCAAACACGACCACGACTCTTAGTTCCCTCTTTGAAACTAGTAATAGCCTCAGGAATATCATGTTTAACTGTTTCGACTTGTTTAAATAAATCATCGTAAGTTTCAATATCTAACTTTTTACTCAAATCTAACTTATCTAACAAGCTTAAGTAAAAGTCGACATTCTCTGTTCGATGAGCATCTTTTTTAGTTTTAATTTCATTAACCAAAGAAGCCTTAATACTGTCAACAGTATCGTCAACAACCTCATCAACCAAACCTGTAGCCAATCTTTGTTTAGTCCCTAAAGTATTCCAAATCAAGTTCTTATCGCTTGAATCAAATTCACGAACACCAGCTTCTTGTTCAATAACTTCTGGACCATTCAAAGCAATTCTAGCTTTATTAGTAGCAATCAAATAAGACAAAATAGAAGCTGTGATTGACATACCACCAAAAGATCCAACACGTCCCGGTACCAAACCAATCACTGGAACATACTTCTTCAAAGCGATAACGACGTTTTGAATTTCAGAAATTGATAATAGACCATAATTAGCCTCTTGGAGACGGACACCACCAGTATCCAAAACTAAAATTGGATAAATTGTTTTACCGTTCTTATTATCTTCAAGAGCTTTTTCTAAGGCTGCAACAATTTTACTACCGCTGACCTCACCGATACCGCCGCCTTGGAATTTACCTTCAATTGAAATTACCAAGACATTATTGCCGTCGATCTTACCTTTCATCAAAACAATTCCATCATCACTCTCAGGAACAATGCCTTGAGGCTCCAAGTGTGGAGAAATCATATCATCAAGTGGACCGACTAACTCTTTAGCAGTCTCTGCATCCAATAATGAAAGTGCACGTTCACGTGCGTGTAATTCAACAAAACTATTCTTCATTTTTTAGTTCCTCCAATGCTTGAGTTAAACGAAGATTAACAACTCCTGGAGTTGAACCAAAGTCGTTAATTTCAATGTTGGCTTGGATTGGATATCTATCAAAGAAACGTTTCAAGACATTTGCCCAAACTTCTTTGAAACCATCACTACCAGTTACGATATTAACTTCTGTTTTCTTATCTGTTGGTCTGAAAATAACTTCGAGATCGCCAGATGCAACAACACCAACATGGACTGGTTTTGCAATTGCATCAGTTGTATCGAAATTAAAGTGTAATTTTTCCATATTTTTCTCCATTCCTAATTCAAATGTTTTAAAAAGTAACTTGCAGCAAACAAATCAGCACAACCACCAGGAGAAATATTTTTTTCTTTGGTGAAAGTTTGTAAAGTTTTGAATTGCGGATTATCAATCACGCTAGTGGATGAACGTACTATTTCTGAAGAGAGTCGTTGGAATTCTTGTAAAGTTTGTAAATTACTGCGATAAACGATATTCGTATCATTAACATTGCTATACAAAACCAACAATCTCCGCATCCAAGTATCATACGTATCACTTTCAGCTTGAAAACTTAAGGCTTTAGAAACATTGACGAAACCACTTTGGGCTTCACCTTTAGCTCCAGTCAAAGCATACTTTTGTTGCGTTACCATCCCGTGCGTTTTAGTTTTAGTAACAAACTTATCCTGCAAACGTGACAATTTCTTTACTCCTGTAAGGATCTGTTCCAAATCATCGGTTTGTAAGCTACTAATAACACTGACCAATAATCCTAAGCTCCAAATAGCACCTTTATGCGTATTGACCCCATTGGTTGCCTTGAACATATTTTTTTCGGCAATTCTTCCAATACGACCAATTTCTTCACGTAATTTAACATCGAGTGGTTGTTGATAAGAGACACGAATCATTTCTTCGAAACCACTTAGTAAACTATCTGCCGATCTATAAAATAAATCGATATTCATATCCGTATGCGATCCATTAGAAATTGCATCGACTAATCCAGGTTTAGGCGAAAAAGAAACCTCCCATTTTAAAGCTATCACTGCTTGTTGTGCTAGTTGTAAATAATTTGTTTCAATCATTAATTATGACCAACTTCTGAATTTTGCAGGTGGATTGTAGAGTCCATCTGACCACTTAACTAAGTCGTCCATGTTTTGAGCTGCAAGAAGCGATCTCTTAGCTTCATTACGATGTACGTCTAAGTCTTCTGGTAAAGCAACGATTCCTTTAGCACGTAGATCAGCTAATTGTTTAGGATTACTTCTCAAACCGACTGGTGTGACACCAGCAATTGCCTCAATCGCGGCTTGTCTTTCGGCCATACTATCGGTCTTGTAAAGATAAGCAATTCCCTCTTCTGTCACGATATGAGTCGTATCTTCGCTATAGATCATAATAGGAACGTTAGCTAACTTAGCTTCCTTTTGAACTTCTTCGGCATCCAAATGATCAACGAATACTGGTTTCTTATTGGAGCCAAACGTCTCAACCATTTGTACAACTAATTTTTGTCCTTTACCTAATGGATCATTGTCAGGACGCAAACTTTGCCAAGCTGGGGTTGAATGACGACGACCATGTGGATTACTACCCATATTAGGAGCACCACCGAATCCAGAAAGACGTCCATTAGTAACAGTTGAAGAATTACCATATTTATCAATCTGTAAAGTTGAGCCCACGAACATGTCTAGCGCATATTGACCAGCCATTTGACCAAAGGCACGATTGGAACGCATACTGCCATCTTTACCGACGAAGAAAATATCAGGACGATGAGCGATATAATTTTCCATTCCGACTTCTCCACCGAAACTGTGGATTGTTTGGACCCAGCCACTTTCAATTGCAGGAATCAAAGTAGGTGTTGGGTTAACTTCCCAATTAGGAACAATCTTCCCCTTCAAACCAAGTTGTTCACCATAAGTTGGCAATAACAATTCAATTGCGGCAGTATTGAAACCAACACCATGGTTAACTGTTTGAACATTATGTTTTTCATAAATACCACGGATTGCCATCATTCCCATAAGAATTTGCAATTCGGTCACATTTTGAGGATCACGGGTAAATAGTGGTTCCAATTGATATGGTTCATCAGCAGGAACAACAATATCGACCCAGTCACCAGGAATATCCACACGCGGAACTTTATCAACGATTTCATTAGCTTGAACGATGACGATTCCATCCTTGAAAGCAGCTGATTCAACAATAACTGGTGTCTCTTCTGTATTAGCACCGGTATAAAGATTTCCATCACGATCAACTTTGTCAGCGGCAACTAGGACAACATTAGGAATCAAATCAACATACAAACGAGCGTATAACTCTAAGTAAGTATGGATATCGCCAACTTCCACCGTTCCATCAGCAATCATTTGTGAAATTCTAGTACTCTGAGGTCCTGCAAAGGAAAAGTCTAATTTCTTAGCAATACCAGTTTCAAAAATATCCAAATGCTCAGGACGGGACACACTGGACATGATCATATGTAGATCATGAACTTTTTCAGGATCTACTGAAGCTAAAGTCTCTGATAAGAAACTAGCTTGTTTTTGATTGTCACCTTCCAAAACAACTCTGTCGCCAGGTTTGATAACATTTTCTAATAATTCTTTAGCATTTTCTGTTTTAACTAACTTACCGTCTAATAATGATGAAATATTGCTCATCTTACTAGCTTTGGCATCACGGTTTTGAGTCCAACTTCTATTAGCCATCGATTATCCTCTTTTCCATTTTTCTAACAAAAATTCAATATCATCGAGATTCATACTATTCATGGTGATGGTTCTAAAATCAGGAAACTTACTCTTAACTAACTTAGTAAAAGTCTGCCCAGGTTTAATCTCAAGTGTTGTATCAATTCCAAGTTCAGACGCAACATCCATCATCGTGTCCCAATAAACGGGATGAGTCAGGTTGTTGATCATATCGTATTTGATACCGTCGACTTTTCTTATAGCGTGACCATTGTAATTAGCTAAGTAAGTACATTGTGGATTCTGCAATTCAATATTTGCCAATTCTTTTTCCAACACGTCAGCAACTTTTTGCATCAAAGGAGAATGTGACGGAACTGGCACTTTTAAAAGTACTGTTTTCTGAGCACTGTTTTCCTTCGCCAATGTCAAAACTTTCTTAATACCCACAATCGAGCCAGAAATCACAGTTTGTAATTCCGAGTTTTGATTTGAAGTAAAGACTGGTTGGTCATTATTATTAACTTGACTCACTAAATTGGAAACTTCTTTTCTCGTCAAGCCAACGATTGCACCCATCCCATAGCCTGTTGGATAAGATTCTTGCATCTTCATTGAACGGATGTAGACAATCTTAATCGCATCATCTTCACTAATAACACCTGAAGCAACTGCTGCTGCAAAAATTCCTAAAGAATGACCTGCAACTGCGTCTGGTTTTTGCTTAATTGACTGTAACTGTCGGATACTAAATAATTGCAACATCAAAATTCCTAACTGAATCTGAATCGAATCATGATATGCTTTCTCATCATCTTGCAATTGCACTCCAGTTAATTCTTTTACCCGTTGAATCATTTCTTGTGGGACTTCTTTCAACATCCCACTTCTTTGACCACCTTGGCCTGGAAATATCCACAAAGTTCTGATAATTAATCACCTCCAACAATCCTTCCTATTGATCTCACAGATTCAGTATAATTGCGAATTCATAACATGTATAATATATAAAAAGCAAGATACTTAACCATTTGGTTATGTGGAGGTGCGTATTTTGAATCTTAATCAATTAAAATATTTTGTCGTCGTTGCTAATCAGGAAAGCATCACCAAAGCAGCTAGTATTCTTTATGTATCGCAGCCTGCTGTGAGTAAAACTATCAAGCAATTAGAAGATGAATTGAATACCAAGCTGTTTGATCGGACGGGTCGAACTCTGAAATTGAATCGAGCTGGTAAATTATTTTACAGTTACGTCAACGACAGCCTAGAGGAATTGAATCGAGGAATATCTGCTGTTAAAGGTGGACTTGATCAAACTCAATATCCCGTTTCCCTATTAATGGAAGTAGCCTCTCCTTTTATTCCTAACATTGTCACTAATATTAAAGAAAAATTCCCTAATGTTAGATTGAACATCGCTCAACATAACGTTAGGGAAACCGATTTTAAACGATTCGACTTTATTATCACAAGTACTCCTTTACAAGGATTGACCAATGTACCCGTATTAAAGGAAGAAATTTTTGTTGGTTGGAATATCAACTACGGTTATAGCCAGCATTTCGTCAAACCAGAGGAATTAACTTCTGAGAAAATGATTGGTCTCTCTCCTGACAACCCCTTGCGTGTGACAATCGATAAATATTTTTTAAAACGGGATATCACTTTAAACTATAAGTATGAGGCCGATGATCCGGCAACTGTCCGTGGAATCATTGAAGCTGGTGTTGGTCTAAGTTTTATTCCCTCTGTCACTTGGCAAACTATCGATTCCAAAGTCCAACTAGCACGCCTGACTCCTGACCCTTTACAACGAACGATTTATCTTGCTTCACCCCATAAAAATCTTAGCAATACCCAACGTGAAATCAGTAATGAACTGATTTTGATTTTCTTATCCTTTCAACGCTCCGAATTAAAAATTTAGTTGCAATTTTTTCGAGATGAGAATATATTGAGTCTAAATATTTCCTTTTGTTGATCTCACAATTTTACAAGGGGAGATCGTCACATGAATATAAAAAAAGACATTACGCCCAAAGCTGATATAGGTGACTATATGAAAGTCTTTGCTTGTACTGCCGTTATGATGCAGACCGTACTTAGTTTAGTTTTATCAGCCAATCCTAGTTTTAGTTATCAAACTCCAATCGGAATTATTTATAACTTGGTGAAGTTTACTGCTCCAGCCTTTATTTTTGGTATTTTATATACCACGACTCGGACCACAAATGAAAACACCTGGGGTAATTATGGTGGATATATGAAGAAACAATGGTCTGCTCTTTTTGTGCCCACGATTTGGTGGACCCTAGCTTACCTATTAATTTTTCCAAATGTCCAACAAGTCAATAAATTTAATAATCTTGCTTCTTTTTGTTGGCATTTCATCAATGGTAATGCTGCACCGCACTTGTGGTATAACACGATGATGTTACAGTTCATCATCTTAATGCCTTTCTTTTGGGCTCTAGCCCATTGGGTAAAGGGCAATGTTAAACGTGGTCTTTGGACCATTATTTTGACTGTATTAGTATTCGGTGCTTGGATTTATTTCTACGATATGCAAGTCTTTCACGGACCTCATGAACAAAGTTGGTACTTACTGGATAGAATCTTTATTAGTTTCGCTATCTATGGTATTTTTGGAGTCTTAGCTTGGATGTTTCGTACTAAATTGGAAAGCTTTCTCAAAAAGGCCTTTCCAATTTTGATAATCTTACTAGTAGCTGTCTTCTACTGGACCAACCGCGAATTATTTGCTTTCGGATACCCAGTTAGTTTAGCCAATGCGCCTTACTATAAGCCTTCAATGACACTGTATGCTCTTTTAGTAATCGGATTAGTAGCAACACTTGCAATTCATCACATTAATACTAATTCGAAAGCTTTACCGATTTTTCACTTTCTAGCAACTTACGCTTATCGAGCTTACCTGTCCAACGTTTTCTGGCTTCAAATCATTTGGAGATTAGGTGGACAAAATTTATCAGAAATTAATCCAATTTTAGCTATTGTTGTTTGCTATTTATTAACTTGGATATTATCATTTGCTTCAGCCTACACGTTCCACATTGTTTGGTCTAAAGTTAAAAATTCTGTTACTAGACAGGGTGTTTCTACCGAAACCAAATAATTATTTTTATTTATCAAGCTTTGTTTGTTGACCCCATATTAATATTATGCTAAATTAGCACTGTGCTATTAAGAGTGCTAATTAAAAACAGGAGGCATTTTATGTTAGTTCCTACAGTTATTGAACAGAGTTCACGTGGCGAACGTGCCTATGATATTTACTCAAGATTATTAAAAGACAGAATCATCATGTTGTCAGGTGAGGTTAACAGTCAAATGGCTAATACAGTCATTGCTGAATTGCTATTCCTAGACGCTCAGGATTCAGATAAGGATATTTCTATGTACATCAACTCTCCCGGTGGCTCAGTTACCGATGGATTGGCTATCATGGATACTATGAATTTCGTTAAATCTGACGTCCAAACAATTGCAACAGGTATGGCTGCTTCAATGGCCAGTGTCTTGTTGTCAGCTGGTACTAAAGGCAAGCGTTTTGCCCTACCAAACTCAACTGTCCTCATTCACCAACCATTAGGTGGTGCTCAAGGTCAACAAACAGAAATTGAAATTGCTGCTCAAGAGATCTTGAAGACAAGAAAGAGATTAAATCACATTTTGGCTGATAATTCTGGTCAAACCTTTGAAAAACTACAAAAGGATACTGATCGTGACAACTACATGACAGCCCAAGAAGCTAAGGATTATGGTTTGATTGATGAAATCATGACTAATAAAGCTGAAAAGTAATTTTTACTCAGTAAAGTTTTAAAAACAGCTAGATCATTTTGATCTAGCTGTTTTTTTGTTCTCTTCATTTTGACAATTGAATTAATTATTTTCTTGATTTTCCTATTCCCAGCATTTGATAAGGCGATAGATACAACCCTTTCATAATTATTTTTGAAACTGCTTCCTTAGTCAAACCATCATCGCCATCGATCCAAGTTTTAATAATAGTCAGAATCATACTAGTGATCAAACGAATCGCATACTCATTTGGAATACTAGAAGTAAAATCTTGATTTCCCTTAACTCGCTTTAGATCATTCAAAATAGCCGTTTTTAATTCTGCCGTAATTGTAGGATAAAATTCTGGATCGCCATTGATTCCTAGCATAAATCTGACTAATTCTTTGTTTTCAGCAACCAAGTCGACCAGATTTTTAATCACTGGATATGGTTTGTCCTCAGAAAAATATCGATAATCCATTGATTCACTCATTTCCGTACGCAAAATCATCTGAACTTGCTCGATGAATCCTTTGGTGACTTGATTGACCAAATCATTTTTATCAAGAAAATGTAAATAAAATGTTCCACGATTAATGTGACTGACTCGAGTAATGTCACTGACTGAAATTTGAGCCAAAGGTTTTGTCTGCCCAACTTCTAGCAATGCTTGAATAATATTTGTTTCAGTTTTTTCTTGTCGCTCTTTTTGTGATGCCATGCTACTCTCCTAACTTAATCAACACTTTTTACAAATCTGAACATTGAAATAGAACCATCTAATGGTTTAATGACCTTGAACAATTAATCAACACGGTGTTCATTATATTATCAGTTGGAGGGGAAATACAATGACAAATTTTATTTCAGTCAAAAATGAAACCAAAACTTATGGGAAAGGAACCAATGCCGTTAATGCTAATGATGATATTAGTTTTGAAATTGCTCAAGGAGAACTCACTATTATTTTAGGAGCCTCTGGAGCTGGGAAGTCCACACTCCTAAATGTTTTAGGAGGAATGGACAAGCTTACTAGCGGATCAGTCAATATTAATGGCGTCGAGTTAGCTACTTTAGATACAAAAGGTTTAACAACTTATCGTCGTAAAAAAATTGGCTTTGTTTTTCAATTTTATAATCTAGTTCAGAACTTAACAACCTTGGAGAATGTCGAATTAGCAGCTGAAATCACCGAGCAGCCGATGCGTGCAAAAGACGCTTTAGAAGCAGTGGGACTTAAATCTAGGATGAATAACTTTCCTGCCCAACTATCAGGTGGTGAACAACAACGAGTTGCCATCGCACGTGCAATTGCTAAAAACCCTGATCTACTACTGGCAGATGAACCAACAGGTGCTCTCGATTACAAAACAGGTAAAAAGATTTTACAACTATTTCAAGATTTCACCCATAATTATCACAAAAACGTAATTATCGTGACTCATAATAGTCTGATCAAAAAAATGGCCGACCATGTAATCGAAATCACCGATGGTCAAATTAAGTCGGAGACACATAATCCTAATCCAATGCCAGTTGAAAAACTCGAATGGTAGGTGTAGAAATTGAAAACATTAAATAAAAATATTAGACGAGAATTTAAGATGTCATTAGGGCGCTTTCTGTCCGTATCAGCTCTATTAATATTAGGTGTCTTCATATTAATCGGCCTAAACGTTACTGGTCCCAATATGCGACAAACTGCTCAAAATGCCTATGATAAATCAAATTTGGCTGATGCAAAAATAACTACATCTACATATTTAAGCCAATCTGATCAAACTTATTTAAAAAATTTAAAACAGATCAAACAGCTTAACTTTGGCCATAGTAAAGATGTTCTGATCAAAAAAACACAACATGCTTTACGAATCGAAAGTGTTCCAACTTCCCTTTCTAAAATGACTCTAACTAAGGGACATCGACCAGAAACTGCCAACCAAATAGTCTTAAGCGATAACTTACGTGGCAAATATCATTTAAATGAATCTATTAATTTAACTGGCACTAAAAAGCAAACCGCTTCCGGTCTGAAGAAAAGCACCTTTAAAATCGTTGGTTTTGTAAAATCCACCGAATATCTCAAAAAAGATAATATTGGTAACACTACTGCTGGTACTGGACAACTTTATGGTTTCGCCTATCTCAAAAAGCAGGCCTTTTCAGCTCTCAATCCTAATTTTGCTCGAGTCAGTTTTAAAAATGTCAGTGGTAATGCTTACTCTCAAAAGTATGAAAATAAAGTTTCTAAAATAGTTAAATCATTACAACCTAAAATGAATCACCACAATAAACTTGAAACTGCTAAATTGCGTAAAAAGATCAACCGAAAACTAATCACTGGAAATCAAACTATCAAGGCAAGTGATTCTAAGCTTTCAACAGCTAAATCAACCTTACAAGTTGCACAGAAAAAACTTTCGACACAAATAGAACAAGTCGAGGCATCTGGAAATACTGCTGCTCTTACTCAATTGTCGGCTCAAGCTGACCAACTAAACGAGCAAAGTAAAACTTTAAAATCCCAAAAATCAGCTTTACTTAAAGCAAAAAATAACCTGCAACAATTGCAAGATAAAAAGAAACAGCTCAATAATATGTCCCTAACTATTCAAGGACGAAATGACTACAACGAAGGCTACAATAATTACGGTGAGGATGCGCAAAGAATCGATTCATTAGGAAAATCTTTTCCAGCCTTCTTCTTTCTAATTGCTATTCTAGTCAGTTTTACAACGATGAGACGAATGGTTGAGGAAAAACGGATTGAGATGGGAACATTACGGGCTTTGGGCTATTCAAAAGCTGAAGTTATGCGAGAATTTTTAGTATACAGTTTCCTTGCAGCTTTATTGGGAACTGTTTTAGGAAGTTTCCTAGGATTAATAACTCTTCCCAGAATAATTTTCAAAGCTTACACAGCTAATTTTACTTTTAACAAATTACAACTTGATTTCCATCCTTGGTATATTGTCTTATCATTTTTAATTGCCTTTCTTTCGACTGTCCTAGCCTCTTGGTTGGCTGCCCGAAAAGAACTTAAAACAGATCCAGCTCAATTGATGTTACCAAAGCCTCCAGCAAGCGGTTCACGAATCCTACTAGAACGAATCAATTTTATTTGGCGTCATCTAAACTTTTCCTACAAAGTCACCGCTAGAAATCTCTTTAGATACAAGGGTCGCATGCTCATGACTATTGTGGGTGTTGCGGGTGCCACAGCCCTGATGATCACTGGATTTGGTATTAAGGATTCTTTGAATACTATTGTTACTCGACAATTTGGCCACATTAGTAAATATGACATCGTTACTGCCTACAATCCGGATGAATCAAGTCAAAATATTAAGCGTGCCAAAAATATTGTTCGTGATTCTAATAATGTTAAACGTTTCGATGGTGCCTATTTTGCCAACGTTTATGCCACTTGAAAAGGTGATTATGCTCGTGAAAATATTTCAATAACTGTTCCTACAGACTCCCAGAAATTAAATCGATATATCAAATTACAAGATTACAAATCCTCGAAAGCACTGAAATTGACCAATAAGGGAGCTATTATTTCCCAAAAATTGGCTACTCTGCAAAATGTCTCTGTTGGTGACAAGATAAAAATCCACGAAACTGACGGCACGACTCATAAAATTAAAGTTGCTGGGATTACGACGATGTATGCAGGCCACTACATTTATATGAATCAACACTATTACAGCAAGGTCTTTAATAAGAAATTCCAATCTAATGCCTATCTCGTAATCTTAAAAAATTCTTCTAGAAAGCAAGTCAATAACTTTGCAGCCAAATTTAATCGTCAAAAAGCTGCCGTCCAAACAGTTCAATCTCAAGAAACTAAATCGACCATCACTAACATTTTGAGTAATCTCAACAATCTTATTCTTGTTTTGGTATTGAGTGCTTCATTACTTTCGCTAGTTGTTCTCTATACCCTCACTAATATCAATATCAGTGAACGTGTGCGTGAACTATCTACCTTGAAAGTCTTAGGATTCTATCCTAATGAAGTCTTGATGTACATCTATCGTGAGACAAATATCCTGACTGGAATTGGTATCGTGTTGGGACTCGGAGTTGGCTACGTCTTTCACGGCTATATCATGAAATTGTTACCGCCAGCTACGGCCATGGTTGCTCCGGGATTATCGTGGTCCAATCCTATTATTTCAGTCATCTTAATGGTTATCTTCTCATTTGCGGTCATGATGATGATGAATTATAAAATTAAAAATATTGACATGTTAGAAGCTTTAAAATCTGTTGACTAATAAAGCTAATTAACATCCGGGACAAAAGCAGGACTTCGGTTCTGCTTTTTTTGTTTTTTGAATTTTTATAGACAAATAGGCTACGTTATTGTTAAGACTTATTTCACAATAAAAAAGCAATAAATTTTTATACAATTAGTTTGAAAGCGCTATACACGGGCGTTCAACTGGACACCTTTTTTTATTTAGTCTATCCTTAAATAGTTATTAGATTAAACAAAGAAGGGGTAATTTATGAATAAGGGTGAAATTCAAAATAGTCTTGCTCGAAAGTTATTCATTATAACTTTACTCTGTGGAACTTTTACAATGTCGATCAGTCAGTCTTCACTTTCAACGGCTTATCCAACCTTGATGAAGTTCTTTGGAGTCACAGCACCAACGATCCAATGGTTAACAACGGGATTTATGTTGATCATGTGTATTATGATGCCAATCAGTCCTTGGCTATTAAATAATTTTTCATTTAAAAAGATTTTTCTGAGTGTTGTCGGTATTTTTGCCGTCGGAACACTAATTATCATCGTAGCGCCAAATTTCCCACTGGCGATGTTAGGTAGAGCTCTTGAAGCTATTGGTGTTGGTGTCTTGTTTCCATCATTTCAATCAGTTCTCTTAACTATCACACCAGAGAAAAAGCGTGGTTCGACAATGGGATATGCTGGCCTGGTCATGGGATCAGCCTTGGCATCAGGCCCTATTATTTCAGGAATTGTTTTAAATTTTCTCAAGTGGCAAGGATTATTCGTAATTTTCTTAATCATTATGATTGTCATCTTTATCAGTGCACTTTTTAATATTAAAGATGTTATGCCACGTCACAAAGCTAGTCTAGATTTGATCTCAACGGTTTATCTACTAGGACTCATAGGTCTACTTTACGTTGTTAATCAGGCTGGAAGTACTCACAGCTTGACTACCAACTTAATTATTCTTTTAGTAATAAGTATTATTCTTACAATTTTATTTATTCATCGTCAATTAACCAAAAAAGAACCCCTACTCGATTTGAAAGTTATGAAGAATTTTAATTTCGATTTAGCCGTTCTCTTAACAGGATTTTCCTATATTTCTTTGATTGTCGTAACTATTATCTATCCACTCTATTACCAAAACATCTTACATGTTTCGGTTTTAGCTTCTGGATTAGCCCTAGTTCCACCAGCTATTATTCTGAGTATTTTGAATCCATTAACGGGAAAATTAGCTGATAAAATTGGTTTCAAAGCCACTTTGATTTCCGGTATGTCAATGATTGTCGTGGGTTGGTTCCTATTGTTCGTACTTCATACTAAATTAGGTATGTGGCCAATGATTCTTATCGCTATCCTTATTGAAGGTGGTAATGCCTTCGTAATGATGCCCGCTACTACTCTTGGTGGTAATTCTCTACCAGAAGATTTAATTCCACATGGTACTGCAATCATTACTACCGTTAGACAATTATTAGGTTCCTTAGGAGTCAGTCTTGCAACTTTGATTTTGGTAACAACTAATCAAACCCACAATCTACCAGCTAACAACGGCTTGATTGGCTTCCAGCACGTCTTTGCTTTCTTCTTTGGAATGGCAATTATCGGTTTCATCTTTGCTTTATTGATTAAGAATAATAAAGAGCAAACTGAATAACCTAAGATTTTTATTCAGATTCTATAAAAATAGAGTGGACTCTTTAGTCACTCTATTTTTTTGTCATAAATTATGAGGTACAATTAAATTCTGAATTACATTAATCATGGGGAGAATTATTTTGAATTTCAAAGAAAAATCTACTCGTAAAACAATCTTAATTGCCACCATCTTCTTTATCTTCCTCTTAGTTTGGACTCTTTGGCAATTTCATTTTAATTACATGGTAGCCTCATATGACACCATTTTTCACTCACAAAGAATCTATGAAATACGTCTAGCCTTTTTGAAACATCAATTACCAAGCTGGGTCAACTTCAATACTTTCTTTAACACAGGACAAGCTATTAATGGGATGTATCCAGACTACACACTCTGGCCCTTTGTTTGGATAACTAATTTTCTCACGCCGATCCATCAGATAATTGCGATTCGTTCGCTGATAGCGGGCGCAACTTTTATTGTAACTTTTCTATCCTTGAGAAAACGCTTCTATAGTCAAAATGCTATTTTAATGGCTAGTATCTTTGCCCTATCTGGCTCAGTTATCAAAGACCTCACGGGTGAAATGCAATCAGGTACTGCCATTATTATGATTTTCATCTTTCCAATCTTTTTTACGCTCAAAGAAATTGTTCAAAGTTATGAATTCAAACCTCAGTTAATTATCAAAACAGCCTTGTTGTTGACTATTGTTGCCAATTCACACTTGTTGAGTGCCGTTGTTTTGGGACTTGTAGCTGGAATTTGCTTAATTATTGAAACCATTGTTCATCGAAATTATTTTGCCTGGATCAACTTAATCTTGGCAGCAATTCTAACTTTAATTTTATGCTTACCAATAATTTATCGTGTCATCACAATTTCTAAATCAGGCTTATTGTCGCCTTTTGGTAAGGGAAACATCGTTAGTCTCTCACTTTGGGAATTGATTAAAAAGCCAACTTGGGATGCTAAGGCAACTATTTCAATCACCACTATTATTCTTTTAATAATCTCAATTCTAGGAATCCGAAAAGAAAATTTCCAACGCACTAGGCCTTGGTTCATTACAGAATTAATCCTAATAATTCTCTCAACAAATATTTTCCCTTGGAAATTATTCAATCATGTTCCAATTATCAACAATTTCCAATATGCCAATTGGCGCTTTGGTATATTTATTGGTGTCATTCCAGTTCTATTAGTTCTTTTGACCTTTAAAAAGAAGATTTTAACACCTATCTTATTAACAATGACCTTAATAAGCTTTTCAATGGCAACTTTTACAGCTATCCATAATCAATACTTTCACACTAACAAGGCGATCATTGTAACTGAATTTACTAAAACGCAGATTCCCCAAAACAAGTCCGTCAAGTTAACCTCAACTGGTATCAATAGTGATAAAATCATGCGTTCACTTCTGCCAGACTATGCTCCAAGTACTACCCCACTACAACCAGAAAGTGACGGAATGTTCCTCGATCAAAGTATTATTTATCCCTTAGCCAACCATCTTGGACAAGGCACTCAAAAAGATATTGCTTTAAGCCATAAAAGTACGCCTAATAGTATTAATTGGCAGCTTTCCAATGCTTCAAAGGGCAAAATATCTTTGCCAACTTATGCTTACAAGTCGCTTCACTATCATGTCACAATTAATAATCACGCGGTCCCTTGGACACTTAACAAGCAAAGCCTCTTTACTGTTCGAATTCCTAAGAACCTCGACAAAGCTAATATTAAAATACATTGGTTAATGCCTAAGGCTTACCTAATCTCACTTATCTGTGCAACAATTCTATATTTAGGACTACTGGTATTCTTGATAAAAACTAATTTTTCATAATAAAAGGCGACATCTATTCTGAGTATACACACTCTAATAGATGTCGCCTTTTGAATTTTAATTATTAATTTAAACTTTTTGAGCTTCTGCCAATTCATTCAATTTTCGTAAACGATGATTGATCCCTGATTTAGAAATTGGACCACTTGGCACCATCTCGCCTAACTCCTTGAGTGAAACTTCAGGATTTTCCAAACGTAAAGTTGCAATCTCCTGCAATTTATCTGGAAGTGTATCTAATCCAACTGTTGACTGCAAATGCTTAATATTTTCAATTTGACGTTCGGCTGCAGCCACAGTCTTATTAATATTAGCATTCTCACAATTGACTAAACGATTAACTGAGTTTCTCATGTCACGCACGATTCGAATGTCCTCAAATTTCAACATTGAATTAGTTGCACCGATCAACTGTAAGAAATCAGCAATTTTTTCAGCCTCTTTTAGATAAACGATATAACCACTCCGACGCTTAGTTGTTCTAGCATTCAAGTGGAAATAATTCATCATCTGAGCAATTCCCTCATTGTGGGTCTCATACAATGAATAGATTTCTAGATGATACCTTGAGGTCTCAGGATTATTAACACTACCCGTGGCTAAGAATGCTCCACGCAAATACGAGCGCATTCGTTGATCTTCATTTATAACTTCATCCGGCACATCAGTATTGATCGACAACCCTGATTCATCTAAAATATCTAAATCTGTCAAAACTCGATTAGTATCATATTTCAAACGTACTAAATATTGATTATTCTTTTTCAATTTCATCTTTTTGCGCACAATTAATTCTGATTCTATACCGTACTTTTGCTTGATCAAAGAGAAAATTCTTCTGGCAATAGCAGCATTTTCTGTCTGTGCAGTCAAGACGAATCGATGATTTTGTAAACTTAATGAACCATTCATCCTTAATAAGGCTGATAATTCTACTCGAGCATGTTCAGGATGAACGACTAATTTTGTGAGTTCTTGTTTGACCTCACTTGCATATGAAACCACTAACGTCTCACCTCATTTTTTCTATTACCAGATTGTAACGACAGATTGATGATCTCTCGTGCAACCTTTTTACCATCATGAAAAGCACCTTTGTCATGTAGCGACAAGAAATCATCTTGAATAACTTTACAACCCATTTCTCTTAAACCTTTAAAGTCCGTCTCTACTTGATTCACGTACTCATCGTACTTTTTATGATCCATATAATTCTTAGGAATATCTCTAGTATTGACTAAAACAGTATCAATAAAATTGCCGCCTAAGTGTCTGTTTAAAACTCTAACATGATCGGCATCGGTAAACCCTTCGGTCTCGCCAATTTGAGTCATGATATTGCAAATATAAACGACCTCAGCAGAAGTTTGCTTAACTGCCTCACCAATATCTTTAATCATCAAGTTTGGCAAAATACTAGTAAATAGACTACCAGGTCCTAAAACGACTACATCAGCTTGCATGATAGAAGCAATGACTGAAATAACTGATTTAGGCTCTCTATTTGGTTCGTCAGAATCGGTAACCCAAACTCGTTTGACATGCTTTCCCGAATGAGTAATTTCATGTTCTCCGGCTAACTTAGTTCCATCAGTGAACTCAGCGTGTAAAGTTAGTTTAGTGTTGCTAGCTGGATAGACATGACCATCTACTTTCATCATTTCAGATAGTTCTTGAACGGCATCAAAAATATTAGGTGACATTTCATTTAAAGCAGCAATAATTAAATTTCCCAGCGCATGGCCAGAGAAGAAATCATCATTACTTCTGAAACGATATTGGAAAACGTCTAAATCTACCTGTGGCAAATCAGACAAAGATGCCAAGACGTTTCTGATATCCCCAGGAGGGACAACGTTAATATAATCACGAATAATACCGGATGATCCCCCATCATCGGCAACTGTAACAATTGCGGTTATATTAGCATCCATCTTTCTTAAACTATTTAATACAACTGGTAAACCAGTTCCCCCACCTATAACTACAACTTTTGGACGACGTCCCTTAACGACTCGAACTATCCTATTTGCTGCCATCTTCGATTACCTTCTTTTGAGATTTTTCCATGTCACGATGAGTTACGTCAACGTAGTACTTTTTCTTAAGGTCAGCACCTAAACGTTGAGCAATTGCTACAGAACGATGTTGACCACCAGTACAACCAATAGCAATTGTTAAACTAGTCTTACCTTCATTTTTATATCCGGGCACAATATCCTTCAATAAATCATAAAATTTATCATAAAAATTCTTGGTTTGCGGATCATCCATAACATAGTCGTAAACTGGTTTATCTATTCCGGTCTGCGTTTTAAGCTCTTTGATATAAAATGGATTTTTCAAGAACCTTACATCCATTACAATATCAGCATCAATCGGTAAGCCATATTTAAAGCCAAATGACATTACTTCAATATGGAACGTTGGTACTCCAGTTGATTCTTGAAAATTATCAAAGATTTCTTCACGCAATTGACGTGGAGTTAAATCAGTCGTATCAATTTCAACTGAAGCTCTTCCACGAATCTCTGCTAGAAGCTCTCGCTCTTTTTCAATTCCATCCAACAATCTACCTTCCATTGCTAAAGGATGGCTCCGACGAGTCTCTTTGTAGCGAGAAACCAACTCTTCATCTGAGGCATTCAAGAAAAGAATCTTCATATCAACTTTTTGATGTTTTTCTTGCTCGTCTTCATCAACTTGTGACAACATTGAAAAGATTTCATCGTAAAATGTACGTGATCTAATGTCGACAACCAAAGCTACTTTCTTAATTGTTCCGGACTCATGAACCAATTCCCAGAACTTAGGAAGCAAATTGGGTGGCATATTATCAATACAAAAATAACCTAAATCTTCAAAAGATTGCATGGCAACGGTCTTACCCGCACCACTCATTCCGGTTACTATTACTAAATTAAGCGTATCTTTCGCCATTTTGCACCTCACATTCTCTCTAAGCATACCATAACAATCCGGGCGTGTCAGTTTCTAGAATCAAATGCTTCGAATATTTTTCCCTATTTATTTGTAATTAAAAAAAGGCCACCTAATCCCATAAATTAATTTATGAAAATAGACGGTCTTATTTTTAAGGTAATTGAATATCAGAAATTTCAGCCAATCGTTGCAATAATTCATCTTGCAATTTAATATCATCGGCCCTTTGATCGTAGTGTGTTTCGTTATCATGATAAAAATACTTGCCACTAAAATCTGTATTATCTTCAACCAATTTTACTTGTGTCAAATAGCCTAATTTCAAGTCATCATTAGCACCATCTCCACCCATACGTGTTGGAACCCAACCTGGGTCAACTGCATTGGAGGGAATTTGCCACTTACGAGCAATTGCTTTTGTTAACAATAAAATCAAAAGTTTTGAAGCAGAATAATTAACTCCTGATTCAATCTTATCCATCGTAAAATGACTACCCAAATGCATTCCTGAAGATGTATAGATCAAGCTCTTGGGTTTAGTAATCAAGGCTGTCAAGACATATGGAGCCAAGACATTGACTTTGAAAATTGTCTTTTGATCATTTGAATAGACTCCAGCGTTGTGAATAATACTATCAAAAGTACCAAAGTCATTAACTTCTTGGGCAATATTTTTTAGATCTGTCATTGAGGACAAATCACCCACTACTATCCCTTTAGCACCTGGCAATTTCTGCATTACTGCTTGAGCTTTTTTTTCATTTCGTGCATGTAAAACAACTTCATTACCATCAGCAATCAATTTTTTAGCTTCAAGAAATCCTAGACCAGTAGTTGAACCGGTGATGAATACTTTTTTCAAATTATCATCTCCAAAATTATTGTGCGTCTTTAGTTCGTTTGGTATCACGTTCTAGAATTGGCTTCAAATATTGACCAGTATAGCTCTCCTTGATTTCGGCAATCTGTTCTGGAGTTCCAATACCGACAATATTTCCGCCGCCTTCGCCACCTTCAGGACCCAGGTCAATCAACCAATCGGCAGACTTAACAACATCCAAGTTATGTTCAATCACTAAGACCGTGTTGCCTTCATCAACTAAACGTTGCAAAACGCCTAGCAGACGTTTGATATCGTCAGTATGCAAGCCTGTTGTTGGTTCATCTAAAATATAGAAATTCTTACCATTAGATTTCTTATATAGTTCTGAGGCTAACTTCATTCTTTGAGCCTCACCACCAGATAATTGTGTGGCTGATTGTCCCAATGAGACATAACCTAAACCAACATCCTGAATCGTCTGTAACTTACGTTTGATCTTAGGAATATTGCTAAAGAAACCTAAAGCTTCAGATACCTTCATATCAAGAACTTGGGCAATATTCTTACCCTTGTAAGTTACTTCCAGAGTCTCTGAATTATAACGTGTGCCATGACAAACTTCACAAGGAACATAAACATCTGGCAAGAAATTCATTTCAATTTTAATAATTCCGTCTCCGTGACAGTTTTCACAGCGACCGCCTTTAATATTGAAAGAAAATCTTCCCTTCTTATAGCCTCGTAACTTGGCCTCATTAGTTTGAGCAAACAAATCTCTAATGTCGTCAAAAACACCTGTATAAGTAGCAGGATTACTTCTCGGAGTCCGACCAATTGGACTCTGATCAATAGCAATCATCTTTTCCAAGTTCTCATAGCCAGTAATCTTTTTGTATTTACCTGGCTTCTCAGAATTATGATTCATTTTCTGTGCCAAAGCACGTTTCAAAATCATGTTAACTAAAGTTGATTTACCAGATCCAGAAACTCCAGTAACAACAATAAATTTACCTAGAGGAAATTTCACATCTAATTTTTTCAAATTATTTTCAGCAGCACCAAACACCTTAACTGCTTTTCCGTTACCCTTACGACGTTTTAGTGGTACCGGTACAAACTTCTTTCCAGCTAAATATTGTCCAGTCAATGACTTAGGATTGTCTTCAACTTCTTTTGGAGTCCCTGCGGCCACGATTCGACCACCATTTTCACCAGCTCCAGGACCGACATCAATCAAATAATCAGCAGCTCGCATGGTATCTTCATCATGTTCAACAACAATCAACGTATTACCAAGATCACGCATTTTTTTCAATGATCTAATCAATCTATCATTATCACGTTGGTGCAACCCAATTGAAGGTTCATCCAGAATATACATAACCCCAGATAAATTAGAACCAATTTGTGTAGCCAGACGAATTCTTTGAGCCTCGCCACCAGATAAAGTCCCAGCTGATCGTGATAATGTTAAATATTCCAAACCAACATTAATTAAGAAAGCGAGCCGATCTTTGACTTCTTTCAAAATTGGCTTAGCAATAACGGTATTTTGTTCACCAAAAGTTACCGCTTTAAAAAATGGCAATTCATTTTTGATCGACATATCGGAAACTTCAGCAATATCTTGACCTGCAATCTTAACAGCTAAAGCTTTTCGATTCAATCTTTTACCATGACAAACTGGACATTTCAATTCAGTCATGTATTTACGCATGACCTCACGTGTAAAATCACTATTTGTCTCATGATAACGACGATCTATATTAGGAATTACTCCTTCGAATGGTACATCAACATCGCGGACCCCACCAAAATCATTCTCATAGTGAAAATGGAATGTCTTGCCATCAGAACCATTTAAAATTGTCTTTTGATCCTTTTTAGGTAATTTCTCGAAAGGTACGTTCATATCAATGCCAAATTCTTTACATGCTTGGGCCAGCATTTCTGGATAATATTGTGAACTAATCGGATTCCAAGGTTCAATTGCTCCCTCAGCCAAAGTCTTACTTTGATCAGGAATAACTAAATCTAAATCCACTTCTAGTTTGATTCCTAAACCATCACAGTTTTCACAGGCCCCAAAGGGAGCGTTGAAAGAAAATAGACGTGGTTCTAGTTCACCTACAGTGAATCCACAAATTGGACAAGCATTTTTTTCAGAGAAAACCATCATATCTGAGCCAATCACATCAACATTCATATAGCCATCAGATAATCTTAAAGCAGCCTCAACCGAATCGAACAAACGTGATTTAATATGATCATTAATAACAATTCGATCGACCACCACATCAATACTATGTTTCTTATTCTTATCTAGCTCAATGTCTTCACTGACATCACGAATTTCACCGTCAACTCTAATTCGAACATAACCTTGTTTCTTAATTTGATTCAAGGCTTTTTTGTGTTGTCCACGTTTTGATCTTACGACTGGTGAAAGAACTTGTAATTTAGTCCCTTCATCCAACTTTAAAATAGCATCAACCATCTGTTGAGCTGATTGACTCGTAATCTTAGTTCCGTCATTAGGACAAATTGGCGTCCCTACACGAGCCCAGAGTAAACGTAAATAATCATTGATCTCAGTAACCGTACCGACCGTTGAACGAGGGTTCTTCGAAGTAGTCTTTTGATCAATCGAAATAGCTGGGCTTAACCCATCAATCGAATCAACATCTGGTTTATCCATCTGTCCTAAAAATTGCCGTGCATAGGATGACAAACTTTCAACATAACGTCTTTGACCTTCAGCATAAAGCGTATCAAAAGCCAGTGAACTCTTACCAGAACCTGATAAACCAGTCATAACAACTAACTTATCACGAGGAATCGTCACATCAATATCTTTTAAATTATGTGCACGTGCACCATGAATAACAATTTTATCATTTAACATATTTATTACTTTTCCGCCTTTAATTCCAAAATCGTATCACGTAGATGGGCTGCAGCCTCAAAATCGAGTTTCTTAGCTGCTGCTTCCATCTGATCATTTAAGTTTTTAAGCAGTTCTTTTTGGTCTTTCTTACTCATATCCTTGAAGTCAATATCATCATCGATCTTCTCTGTTTCTGAAGATGAATTATCAACCTTTTGGAACATAGAAATAGCATCCCTGATAGGTTTAACAATCGTCTTAGGCATTACATGATGCTCTTCATTAAATTTCTCCTGAATCTCACGACGACGAGCAGTTGCATTAATTGCACCACGCATAGAATCAGTAATACTATCTGCATACATTATAACCTTACCGTGCTCATTTCTAGAAGCACGACCAATAATCTGAACTAATGATCTTTCTGCTCTCAGGAAACCTTCCTTATCAGCATCCAAAATAGCAATCAAAGATACTTCAGGTACATCAATACCCTCACGCAATAAGTTAATTCCAATTAAAACATCGAACTTGCCTAATCGAAGATCTCGAATAATCTTAGTACGTTCCAAAGTTTTAATATCACTGTGCAAATATCTAACTTTAATTCCCAAGTCTTTAAAGTAATCCGTCAGATCTTCAGCCATTTTCTTCGTTAAGGTCGTGACAAAGACACGTTCATGTTTAGCCACTCGATCGTTGATCTCAGCAACCAAATCATCAATTTGTCCCATAATAGGTCGAACCTCAATTTTAGGATCCAACAAACCAGTTGGACGAATAACTTGTTCAACTTTATGCGGTGTTCGATCTAATTCATATGGACCAGGAGTGGCTGACACATAGAGAATCCGATTAACATGTTTTTCAAATTCATCAATCTTTAATGGTCGATTATCCAAAGCGCTCGGCAAACGAAAACCATAATCAACTAGTTGTTGTTTTCTAGCACGATCTCCATTATACATTCCTCTAATCTGTGGCATAGTAACATGAGATTCATCAATCATGATATTAAAATCTTTAGGGAAGAAATCAAGCAGAGTAAATGGTGGCTCCCCTTCTGCACGTCCTTCCATATGACGTGAATAATTTTCAATTCCAGAAGTATAACCCATCTCACGCATCATTTCGATATCATACTCAGTTCTTTGCTTGATTCGTTGAGCTTCCAGTAATTTGCCTTCTTTAGTGAACTTTTCAACCTGTTGGTCCATCTCATTTTTAATTCTCTTCAAAGCTTCATCCATCTTGGAATCGCTGATCATAAAGTGAGTAGCTGGGAAAATTCCAATATGATCCATTTGACCTTTAACTTCTCCAGTCAAAGCATCCATCTCAATAATACGGTCGATTTCATCACCAAAAAATTCCACTCGAATAGCATTATCATCTCGTGAGGCTGGAAAAATATCGATCACATCGCCACGTACACGGAATCTTCCACGTTGAAAGTCGATGTCGTTTCGTTCAAATTGATTGTCGACTAATTCTTCTAACAACGTATCTCGAGCAATTTGTTGTCCAACACGTAGAGAAATGATACTGTCAGCGTATTCTCTTGGATCACCTAATCCAAAAATACAAGAAACCGAAGCTACAACAATAACATCGTTTCTCTCTAAAAGTGAACTAGTCGCGGAATGACGTAATTTATCAATTTCATCATTAATACTTGAGTCTTTTTCAATGTAGGTATCACTTGATGGCACATAAGCCTCAGGTTGGTAGTAATCATAGTAACTGACAAAATATTCGACAGCATTATTAGGAAAGAATTCCTTCATTTCACCATATAATTGACCAGCCAAAGTCTTATTATGAGAAATAATTAAAGTTGGCTTATTAAGATTTTTAATCACATTAGCCATAGTGAAGGTTTTACCAGTTCCAGTAGCACCTTCAAGGACCACTTCTTTGTCACCATCTTTGAAATCTTTAGTGATTTTATCAATTGCTTGAGCTTGATCTCCAGCAGGTGAATACTTAGAAACCAAATCAAATTTATTATCTTTTACTCTATCTATCACAGATTAACTTACCCCCTTAAGCTAAAAAAAACATCTAACTCTCGCACACGAATTAGATGTAATTAATGTCAGGCTTATATCGCTTGCTCTATATTACCATAGCGAACATATTTTCGCTATTTTTTTAATTTTCATTTGTTAGCTTTGGTAACATCAAGAAAATTATCAGTCCAACAAAGAATAAAATGCTCAATGAAGCGGCCCCAATTGTTGATTTACCAGTTATTTGTGTCACAATTCCCACCAAAACTGGTCCTAAGACGGCTGAGAATTTTCCTAAAATATTATAGAATCCAAAAAACTCACTACCGGATTTCTTAGGAATCAACTTGCCAAAGTAAGAACGACTCAATGCCTGAATTCCACCTTGACTAGTTCCCACCAGAACAGCTAAGATCCAAAAATCTATTGTCGTAGTTAATTTCAAAGCATACAAACAAATTCCCAAGTACAAAATTATCCCCAAAAGGATTCCTGCACGGGTGGAAAATTTATTGGCTAACCAGCCATATAAAATTGAAAATGGAAAGGCGACTAATTGTACAACTAATAGAACTAACATTAATGTTGTCGTATTAATTCCCATATCCATCCCAATTGAGGTAGCCATCGTAAAAATCGTGTCTACTCCATCAATATAGAAGAAATATGCTACCAAAAACCAGGCGGCTGCTTTATATTGACGTAGATGCGTAATGGTTGACCAGACACGTTTAAAACTAGAAACAACTGGATGAGGATTTTCTGGCAATGAATAAACTTGATGAACATTCTTTAACAGCGGTATGTAAAAAATTATCCACCAAATAGCTGCTAATAAGAAACTCCAGCGAGCCACTCCATAACTCGATAACATCCCAAAACCACTTGTTAATTGTAGAACTAAAAACAACACGAAGGCGAAAACTCCACCTAAATAACCGTAAGCATATCCATTTGAAGAAATGGCATCCATCTCTTTATTATCAGCTACATCAGTCAAAAAACTATCATAAAATAAATTTCCAGCTGAATAACCAATTATCGACAGGATATACACACCTATGAGTAATTGCCACTGATTTGGAGGGACAATTGCTAAACCTAAAGTCATGATAATCCCTAAAAACGCAAAATAATTCATTAATCTTTTCTTATGATGTGGATAATCCGCTAGAGCTCCCAAAACTGGGGCCAAAATTGAAACTAAAAGTGTTCCAAAACTATTGGCATAACCCCAAAAGGCGGTAGCGTTGGAAGCTGATACACCGGAAGCTTGCGCAACTGATTTAAAATAAACTGGCAAAACCGCTGTCGTAACAATAATTCCATATCCAGAATTAGCCCAGTCATAAAGGATCCAACTCCACTGTTTTTTATTAAACCGCATAAATTCCCTCTATTCTAATCATTAAATACATCCTCAATACAATTGCCAGCAATTGGACGATCAAACTTCAATCCCAGTAATTTGGCAAAGGTCGGAGCCTCATCTACTAAATTAGCAGCTTCAACCGTCTGATTTTTCTTAATCATTGGTCCATTGAAAATCAAAGTTGTCTTGTAACCAGGTTTGTCTGGATGATAACCGTGAACACCCTCATAACGATCACTATCACCCATCATAGTCAACAAGACTTCTTCTACAACGTTTGGACGATCACTTTCATCTGTAAAGTAATAACCAGCCTTAGCTTCAACCATCAGTGTACAGTTTGGATCAGCTCCCATAGTGGCAGCCTCCTTTGAAGAATAAATCTTTTCCACACCTTCAACACTGCCAATCAAATCTTTTAATCGCTTCAATTGTTCAAAGTTTCTCGTATAAATATACGTACAACCATCACAAGTTTTGGCCATAACAGACCAATTTTTTTTGAAAGTCTGATCAGGCTTTGCTTGAAGCCAACCTCGCTTAGCAAATAATGTGTTTAAATGGATCATTTTATTCACATTAATTTGATAATGATCACCTAAAATAACAAAATTAGTATCCTCAAAAGTGCCAGCTTCTTTGGTTGCATCAATTACTTGTTTAACATGTTCGTCTAAACGATGCAAAGCTTTTAAAGCATCCTCAGATCTAACCCCATAACGATGACGCATACTGTCCATATCAACTAAATGCAACAGTGTCAGATTAGGTTTCTTGTTCTTAATCGTATCTACCGCACAAGCAGTAATAAAATCATCTAGTTGTGGCTGTTTAATACCGTTACGCAATTTACCATATTTTTTATCCATTTCTAAAATAAATAATGGTGAACTAGCCTTCAACGAGACTAAAACTTGGTTGGTCCAAATCCGATTAGGAAAAATCTCCGCTAAATTATAAGTGATCTTACTACCAGCAGTTACTGGCCATAAGAAAGCTGCCGTTTTTAAACCCTTCCTATGAGCTAGATCATACAATGTGGTTGATTTGACATCTTTTTGATACCAATACCAATCAGGCGAACGACGCTCCGGTTGAATTTTAGTATTATTAACGATTCCATGGACGCTTGGATATTGTCCCGTAATGATCGTGGTATGTGATGGGTAAGTCAAAGTCGGATAAATTCCTTGAACCTTTTTTACCCAAGTTCCCCCCTGGACCAGCTTATTCAAAGTTGGTAACTCTTCACGATGTTCATCAATATCTCTAAATCCTAGAGAATCGAGTGAAATAATAATTAAATGTTGATTGGTTGCCAATTATCTCTCCTCTTTTCAAAAACTACATGAAAATATTATATCGCAGTTGTGAAATACTTGTAACGAAACAAAAAGATAGAGACAAAAGTTCGACTTTGTCTCTATCTTATTTAATTCATTAAACTAGTTATTCCCAGCCTTCAATCTCCTTAGCAAAGGTAGCTAATTTTTGAGCAGCACCATCTTCGGTGTCACCCTTAACACCAACATAAAACTTCAATTTTGGCTCAGTACCTGAAGGTCTAGCAGCAATCCATGTATCGTCTTCCAAGATATACTTCAAAACATTAGCCTTAGGCAAACCAGTTTCTTTAGTACCTGCAGCAGTAGTATCAGTATCCTTAAGATAATCAATTGATTCTACAACTTTAACGCCGTTGACTTCATCAATTCCTTCTTCACGAAGTGTCTTCATAATTTGAGCCATCTGATCTTTTCCAGAGATACCTTCAAACGTCTTAGAAATGGTCTTTTCACGATAGTAACCAAATTCTTTATAAAGATCCTCTAAAGCATCATAAATGGTCTTTCCTTGAGATTCATAATAAGCAGCTGCCTCTGCTAAAAGTAAAGTAGATTGCATGGCATCCTTATCACGAACAAATGGCTTTACAAGATAACCGTAACTCTCTTCAAAACCAAAGAGAAATTCATTACTACCTGTTTTTTCAAATTGCTCAATTTTTTCAGCAATGTATTTAAAACCAGTCAAAACATTAAACATCTTAATATTATATTTATCAGCAATAGCAGTTGCCAATTCAGATGAAACAATCGACTTAACTACAGCACCATTAGCTGGCAATGCATTCAAGCCTTTTTTGGCTTGTAACAAATAATTTAGTAAAACAGATGCGATTTGATTACCTGTCATCAATTTATATGATCCATCTGGTTGTCTAACTGCGGCGCCTAAACGATCAGCATCAGGATCAGTTGCAATTAGAATATTAGCACCAATTTTTTTACCACGTTCAATTGCCAAATCAAATGTTTGAGCAAATTCTGGATTTGGAAATGGAGTTGTTGCAAATTCAGGGTCCAAAATAGCCTGCTCAGTTACCATATTGAAGTTTTTAAAACCTAATTTTTGGAAAATCCTTGGGGCAATCATTTTACCGGTACCGTGAAGTGGTGAATAAACAAATTTCATCTTATCACCAATATTATTGATTAAATCACGGTTTACAATAACAGTCTCCAAGTTCTTCATATAGTTCAAATCAACGTCTTCACCAATCAAAGTCAGAAGCTTCTCAGCTCGTAATTTAGTAACTGGTTTTACCTTAATAGCAAATAAATCATCAGCTTTTCTTGCAAAACTAGTAATATTATCTGACTCAGCTGGTGGCATTTGTCCGCCGTCTGGTCCATAAATTTTAAAACCATTATATTGTTTAGGATTATGGCTAGCTGTAATCATAATTCCAGCATAAGTAGGAATACTTCTTACAGCAAAAGATAATTCTGGAGTTGGTCTTAAGCTATCGAATACATAACTATGAATTCCGTGAGCTCCTAAAACCTTAGCTGACTCATAAGCAAAATCTTGTGAGTAATAACGTGAATCGTAACTGATTGCTACACCTTGTGCTTTTACTTTATCATCTAAAGTATCCATAAATGAAGCTAAACCTTCAGTGGCCTGACGAACAGTATAAATATTCATCCGATTGATACCAGGTCCAATCAAGCCCCTCATTCCAGCAGTACCAAATTCCATTGGTTGGTAGAATGCTTCTTCAGCAACTTTTTGATCATCTTTCATCTCTTCAAGTTGCTCTTTCATATCTGGATCTAAATCCTTATAGTCGAGCCATTTTTGCATATTATCTTGCCAAGACATTAACTTTGTCCTCCTAATTTGTAAGTACTTACAATCATTATATCAATTATAGAGTACTATTTATATTTGATTACGCAACTTTACCAACAAAATTTTAAAATATCCTTAAAATTACGTCCCCAAAATATCAAATTAGTCGAAATTATTACTAATGATTCTGTTTATATCCGTATCATAGTATTTGGCCAAAGCAATTAGAGTATCAATATCTGGCATCCTAATCCCGGTTTCATAATGAGATAACGTTGTAACGTCAATATTTAAACAGCTTGCTACTTCTTTTTGAGTTACATTTTTATTCTTTCTTAAAACCTTTAGATTACTAGCAATATTAAAGCCAGATTCATTCATTAATTGATTTATTTTTTTATCTACCACTTCACGCATAAGAATCACTTCCTGTCTTTTACGTATAGTATATGTTTAAACATGTACATATTCAATTCATATTCTGATAATATTTCTTTCAACAATTAGTGAATTATTATTACGTAAAGGTAGAAAAAAAGATTATGAAATGGACATATTGTCCACTCCATAATCTTGATCATTTGTTTAATCTATTTTATTTAGCTGCAACTTTTTCATCAGCAATCTCTTGAATATAATTGTAAGCTTGTTGACCAGCTATACCGCCTTCACCGACAGCCGTAGCTACTTGACGAAGATCTTTCTTACGAACATCTCCAACAGCGAAGATACCAGGGATCTTTGTTTCCATATGTTCATTTGTATCAATCCAACCATCTTCATCAAGAACGCCTAAATCCTTGAATGGTTCTGTCATTGGCTTGATACCAACATAGATGAAAGCACCCTTTGCAGGAACGACATGCTCGTCGCCGGTCTTTTTGTCAATATATCTAACGCCGGAAACTTTATCATCGTCACTCATGATTTCTTTGACATCAGCATTCCAAACAAATTTAATTTTATCATTCTTGAATGCACGATCTTGTAAAATCTTTTGGGCACGTAATTGATCACGACGGTGAATAATTGTTACTGACTTGGCTAATTGTGTTAGATAAATTCCCTCTTCAACAGCGGAATCTCCACCACCGATTACGGCAACATCTTGACCTTTAAAGAAGGCACCATCACAAACGGCACAGTAGGAAACACCACGTCCTGACATTTCATTTTCTCCAGGAACGCCAATCTTCTTATATTGTGAACCAGTTGCAATGATTAATGCTTTAGCTTCATAATCACCATCATCAGTATGAATAATCTTAACATTACCCTTATCTTCAACTGATTGGACAGCACCGTATCCAAAATCAGCACCAAATTGTGTTGAGGATTTATACATCTTCTCACTCAAATCTGGTCCTAAAATTGATTCAAAGCCAGGATAATTTTCAATCGCAGCGGTGTTGTTCATTTGTCCACCGTAAATACCACGATCAAGAATCATTACTGATAAATTAGCGCGTGAAGCATATAGAGCAGCAGTTAAACCACCAGGACCTGCTCCAATAATTACTACATCATATGATTTCATCGTCGAATTACCTCCTATTACTTATCAAATCTTACCATTTATTTTTTAATTAGCAATTAGATTGCTCACAACTCATTATACCAAGGATCATCTAATTTCTTTCGACGATAGATGAATAATCCAATTGCTGCAAAGAATAACAACAATGATAACACTTGCGAAACTCTCACTCCAGGCAAAATATATAAACTATCTGTCCGCATTCCTTCCACAAAAAATCTCACAGCTGGATACCAAATTAAATAAGTCAAAAAGACTTCTCCGCGTTTTAAAAGGTGCTTTCGGTTTCTTAAAATTAAAATTAAGATTAATCCAATCAAATTACCTAAAGACTCGTATAAAAATGTTGGTTGTCGATAAGCACCATTAATATACATCTGCTCAATTATAAAATGTGGCAAATGTAGTGATTGTAAAAAGTCTAAAGTCGTTTTAGCGCCAAAGGCTTCTTGATTCATAAAGTTGCCCCAACGACCAACGATTTGTCCCAATAGAACCGATGGTGCAGCAATATCCAACATCAGCCAAGGTGAAATATTTCGTTTCTTGCATAGAACTAATAAAACAATAAAAGCGGCAATCAATCCACCATAAATGGCAATCCCACCATGCCATACCTTGATTATTTCACCAGGATTTGCCAAATAGAATGGCAATTCGAAAATAACGTAATACAATCGTGCCCCTACTAATGCGATTGGAACACCGTACAAGACTAAATCAAGAATATTATCAGGATCCAAATGTCTTCTCTTGGCTTCTCTCATAGCCATAATTACTCCAACCAAAGCTCCTAAAGCAATAATTACACCATACCAATGTATCTCTAAGCCACCCAAATTTAGAGCAATGGGATTTAATGCTAACAAACTAAAGTTCATTACTTACCTTCTTTATCATTCTTTGTTTTTTCTTCATTTTCCTTAATTAATAGGCCTAAATTATCCTCAAACTTCTTAGTTGCGTCGTAACCCATCTTTTTAGCACGATAATTCATCGCTGCTACTTCAATGATAATAGAAATATTTCGACCAACCTTAACTGGTACCGTAATCTGTGGCACATCCACATCAAAGAAAGTCCGACTATCTTCCAGAGTTCCAATACGATCATAATTTTTATCAGCTGACCAATTTTCAAGATTGATTATCAACTGGATCTCACTTTGAGAACGTACCGCACCAGCACCAAAAAGGTTCATTACATCAATAATTCCAATGCCACGAATTTCCAGCAAGTGATTCAAAATTTTAGGTGCTTCACCAACAATCGTCTTTTCATCACGTTGATAAACATCGACACGATCATCAGCAATTAAACGATGACCTCGCTTTATCAATTCCAAAGCTGTCTCACTTTTACCGATTCCAGAATGACCTGTCAACAAGATTCCTATTCCATAAACATCAACTAAAACGCCATGAATAGATTCTCTAGGTGCTAATTGTTCATCTAAGTATTCAGTGATCATACTTGAAAGGCGTGTCGTTGGTAGTTCTGAACCAATAACTGGAACATTATGCTCTTTAGCTGCTTTCAATAATTCCTTACTGGGTTGAATATTTCTTGATATCAATAAAACGGGTGTATCTTCGCGACATAATTCCAACATAACTTTATATCTATTATTAGAAGTCATCGACCGTGAATATGACGTCTCTGTTTGACCAAACAATTGGATTCGTTCACTTGGATAGTAGTCAAAATATCCCGTTAGTTCAATTCCAGGACGAGAAATATCAGTTGTGATGACCTTCTTCTCTTTTAATAATTCTTCTCCAGCATAAACTTTCAATTCGTTATCTTTTACCATTTGATATACTGTAACAAAATTTGTCATTGCTAACCCCCACTGATTTTATATTTATAATAATTTTATCATTTTAAAAACAAAAAAACGCGCACTAGACGCGTCTTTGAAAATTATTCATCGTATAACTGTTGATAATCGAGTTGCAAATTGCTAAAATGACTGCCACAACTAGGGCTGAACCAAAGCCATTAAAGCTAAAGCTTGTCGAACCGACTAATGATGACGTCAGTTCCAAAGTGATTGCATTTATAACAAAAGAAAACAATCCAAAAGTTATAAACGTAATTGGTAACGAAATAATATGTAACAGAGGTTTAATAGTCCAGTTTAAAATAACTAGTACAATACTAGCAATAATAGCTGTAGCTAAACTGTCCACTCGAAACATATTCGGCAATAAACGCGCAATTGCTAAAAACAAAAGCGTTTGTATTGCCACTTTTATTAGTAACTTCATTTCATACCCTCATTAATAGTCAATTTTAAATCAGTAATATTTTTTGGCAGACTTTAATCTACGGCTTCGCTTATTAAAATCAGTTTCTTGAATATTACGCTTTTCTGGAAACCAAAAGACACAAATAACATAAACCAAGACTGGTAGAAAATAAGTGAATGGTAGTAGAAAAATAAAAGCAAGGCGAATCCAAATTGGATCAATTCCAAAGTGAGCACCTAGACCACCACATACACCAGCTAACATCCGATTAGTACTTGATCTTGTGATTCTCTCTTTCATACAACTTCACCTCGACTTGTCCAAAAAATATACTACATATTCATAAAAATATCAATATTACTCATCAATATCAGGAATATGCTTCCGATTCAGTTCTACCACATGTCCGGTATTCAAGTAAACAACCCACTCACAAATATTGGTTGCATAATCGCCAACTCGTTCCAGATAACTTGCCACCAACATATATGATGAACCACTTAAAACATTTTCGACCGTCTTTTGCATATCTTTGATACATAGCTCGTTAATCAGACCGCTCTTAGCATCTATTTCAATATCGCGGTGAGCAACCTCTTCAGCCATTTTGCTATCTTTTTTCAAGTATGCTTCCAATGAATCTTCAACAATACTTGTACTCATATCACCCATCTCAGCAATTAATTTCTCAATTTCGGGAATTCTCGTTTCACCCTTAACCCTAATTGTTTCCTGAGCAATACTAACTGCATGATCGCCCATTCTTTCTAAATCAGAACTTGCTTTTAAAACCGTTACAATCATTCTCAAATCAGATGTTACCGGTTGTTGTAAAGCAATCATTTCAAAAGATTCCTTTTCGAGATCCATCTCTCTTTTATTAATCACATGGTCATTTCTGATGACCTCTTTGGCAAGAGCCTTATCATGATCAATATATGCCTTAACGGATTTCATAATAGCTTCGCTAGCCATCATACCCATTTCTGAGAATCGCAAATGTAAGTTATTTAATTGTTCTTCGAAAGTAGTGCGCATCGTTTTTTCTCCTAACCGAATTTTCCTGAAATATAATCTTCAGTTTGTTTTTCTTTTGGATTTAAGAAGATATTCTTTGTCTTATCCATCTCAATCAATTCCCCATTCAGGAAGAAAGCAGTTTGATCGGATATTCTCGAAGCCTGTTGCATATTATGTGTAACGGTAACGATAGTATAATCCTCACGTAACGCCAACATCGTATCTTCAACTTTAGCTGACGATATTGGATCCAAAGCTGACGTTGGTTCATCTAATAAAATAATATCAGGTTTCACTGCTAAAACTCTAGCAATACAAACTCTTTGTTGTTGTCCACCAGATAATGACAAAGCACTTTGATGCAGCTTATCTTTCACATCATCCCAAACAGCCGCATTTTTTAAACTAGTTTCTGCAGCTTCGTCCAAAGTAGCCTTATCTTTAATTCCAGCTAATCTCAACCCATAGATAACATTATCATAAATAGAAAATGGGAACGGATTTGGCTGTTGGAAAACCATTCCAACCTGTTTTCTTAACGATACTGTATCAATATTAGGAGCATAAATATTTTTACCATTTAATGAAATGGTCCCCGTAATTGTAACATCAGGAATTAAATCGTTCATTCGGTTCAAACATCTTAAATAAGTTGATTTCCCACAACCTGAGGGTCCAATCAGAGCTGTGATCTCATTTTTATTGAAGTCAAGATTAATTCCCTTTAATGCTTCTTTTTTACCATAAAATAAATGTACATCAGAAGATGTTAAAATTTTTTCTGCCAATTTTATCTCCTATCCAAAATGTCCTGAAACATAGTCCTCAGTTATTTTAATCTTAGGACGTGTGAATATTTTTCTAGTTTCATTAAATTCCACCGCATGTCCCAAGTGGAAAAAAGCAGTGTAATCGCTAATTCTAGCAGCCTGTTGCATATTATGCGTCACAATAATAATTGTATAGTTATCTTTCAAATTCAACATTGTCTCTTCAACGTTAGACGTAGAAATTGGATCTAACGCACTAGCTGGCTCATCCATTAACAATATATCCGGCTTCATTGCAATAGCTCTAGCAATACATAAACGTTGTTGTTGACCACCTGAAAGAGCTAACGCACTTTTATTTAAATCATCTTTAACTTGATCCCATAATGAAGCCTGCTTTAATGTTGTTTCAACTATTTCGTCTAATTTTTTCTTATCATGAAGTCCATGACGTTTTAGAGCAAAAGTAATATTATCATAGATTGACTTAGAAAACGGATTAGGACGTTGAAATACCATACCAATATGTTTTCTCACCTCGTAAATATCAACATTATTTTTGTTAATATCGAGACCACGATACATAATCTTACCTTTAACACTAGCACCTTCAACGTTATCATTCATCCGATTCAAAGATCTAAGAAACGTTGATTTACCAGAACCAGAAGCACCAATAAGTGAAGTGATCTTGTATCTTTCAAATTGAAGTGAAGCTTTATGCATTGCTTCCTTTTCACCGTAAAATACTTGTAGATCCTCTGTTTTTATTGCAATTTCATGTTTATCTTCATCCAAATGAAGGATGTATTGTTGATCATTTTGTTCCGTCATATATTATTTACCCGTCATCTTTTTGTAAACTAAATTCCCAATATATCTTGAAAGAAGGTTAAAAATCAAAACAGCTATAATCAATACCGCTGAGGCACCAGCTGAGACCTGAACGGCATCTGGAATCAAACCTTCAGAGTTAACCTTCCAAATATGAACTGCCAAAGTTTCCGCTGGACGCATCAAATTCAAGGGACTCGTAATACTGAAAACGTTGAAATTGGTAAAATCTAATGGTGGAGCACTTTGACCAGCCGTATAAATTAAAGCAGCAGCTTCACCAAAAACTCTACCAGCACCGATAATCATACCAGTAATGATTCCTGGCAAACCATCAGGGATGATAACGTGAATGACTGTTTCCCATTTTGAAAGTCCTAAAGCTAATCCTGCTTCACGTTGTGACTGTGAAACTGAGCGTAAAGAATCTTCAACATTTCTAGTCAGTATGGGCAAATTAAAAACTGTCAACGTTAATGCCCCGGAAAGAATGGAAAATCCAAATTTGAAACTAATTACGAATATCAAAAAACCAAACAATCCCACAACAATTGATGGCAAAGAACTCAAAACTTCGATGGAAACTCGAATCAATTCCACCAGCTTATTTTTACCCGCATATTCAGATAAATAAATTCCCGCTGCAATAGAAATAGGAATTGAAATCAGCATTGATAAAATTAATAGGAAAAATGAATTAAATAACTGTATTCCAACACCACTTCCAGCTTGAAAAGCTTTTGAACCTGAAGTTAAGAAATGCCAATTAACATAGCGTAATCCACTACCTAGGATATACAGTAGTAATCCTGCCAGGATCAAAACAATGACCCCTGACATGAAATAAATCACGCCTGTAGCGATTTTATCTTTTGTTTTTTCATTGAACATTAGAACTCACCCCGCTTAGCAATGGTTCTAATCACAAAGTTGAACAACAATGACATTAACAATAACAATAGTGCCAATGACCAAAGAGCGTTATTAGATGTAGATCCCATAATGGTATTACCCATATTCATAGTTAAAACACTGGTTAATGTAGAAGATGGAGATACTAAATTCTGTGGTAAAAGCATGGCATTACCAATAACCATCTGTACTGCTAAAGCTTCACCAAAAGCTCTTGACATACCAAAGACAACTGCCGTCAAAATACCGGGTGTGGCCGAGCGTAAAACAACTTTATAAATTGTTTGCCATCTTGTAGCACCTAATGCTAAAGAAGCTTCACGGTAATATCTAGGAACTGATTTCAAAGCATCCACAGACATGGATGTAATTGTTGGCAAAATCATTACAAATAGAACAAATGAGCCTGCTAAGATACCAAATCCACTTCCCCCAGCAATTTTTCGAACAAAAGGAACCACGATAGTCAATCCAATGAAACCATAAACAACTGAAGGAATACCAACTAGTAATTCAATAACTGGTTGTAAAATTTTTCTTCCCCAAGTTGGTGAAATCTCAGTCATAAAAATTGCGGCAGCTATTGCAAACGGTGTCCCTATCAATGCCGCAATCAATGTGACTGAAAATGAGCCGACAATCATTGGTGCAGCACCAACGATAGGGTGTCCTGCACTATCTAATTTATTTGGCGCCCAAACTGAATGAGTCAAGAAATCAATTGGGTTAACGCCATCTTTGATAAAAATAATGACCCCTCTTGACGCAATAAAGCCAATAATTGTAACAACTAGTAAAACAATAATGGCAGTAAAACTGAAAGAAATTATCTTACCTCGAGTTTCCCTTTTAGCCGAAACAGACTTTTTAGTTAAACTTTCCCTAATTGGATCTTTCAATTACTTTACCCCCTTGGAAACGGGCGTAACATTGCCCTTATAATCCTTTTGATACTTCATTTCTTTAATAGGTACATAGTTCATTTTTTTAACAACATTTTCCTGCACGTGATCCGTCATAATGAAATCAAGGAAATCCTTTGTCATCCCTGTTGGATTACCTTTAGTGTACAAATGCTCATAAGACCAGATTTTCCATTTATTATTTTCAATATTTTCAACGGTTGGCTTAACATTATCTATTTCGACAGTCTTAACCGAATCATTCAAGTATGGCATAGCTAAATAACTAATTGAGCCATCAGTGTTATTGACGATTTGTCTAACCATCCCACTGGAATCTTGTTCTTGTGAACGAACGAATGGGGTACCATTCATTACATCACTTTCAAATGATGAACGAGTACCACTACCGTCAGCTCGATTAATAATTGTAATTGGTAAGTCTCGTCCACCAACTTGTTTCCAGTTCTTTACTTGACCTGAAAAAATTTGTCTTAATTGTTTAATGGTCAACGACTTCACTCTTACCTTTTTATTGACCACGGGGACCATTCCTACTGCAGCAATACGATGATCAACTAACTTACTAGCATCAATATCTTTTTTTTGCTCAGCATATAGATCGGAATTACCGATGTTAACTGCGCCTTGTTGAATCTGGCTCAATCCTGTTCCAGTTCCCCCACCTTGGACATTCACATATTCATTAGGGTTATCCTTAGTAAATTCTTCCCCGGCAAGTTCAACTAATGGTTGAGCAGCTGACGATCCAACTGCTGTAATAGTTTTTTGGCTTCCGCTGCCTTTGCAACCACTTAAAATAAAAATACTTGATAATACGATTGCAAATAATGCGACAAGTCTCTTTTTCAATGTTCTCACCTCTATCGGATTAGGATAATACATTTATGTATATTTTTTGTATAAAAACCATCCTGAAAACAAATTATTTTAGTTTCTCCAGTTTGATTCGAATCATATAATAAAAAATAACGAACATAGAATGAAATAATATTCTACGTTCGTTATTTTTTGTTCAATATTTAATTCTACAAAGGAATATTGACTGTGAAAGTAGTTCCTAATCCGATATGTGATTCAAGTCGAATATCTCCATCCAAAGTGTCTAAGGTTTCTTTAACAATAGCCAAGCCTAATCCGGTTCCACCAGTTTCCAAACTTCTTGAACGATCTACTCGATAAAATCTTTCAAAAATTCTTCCTTGATCAGTTTCTGAGATACCAATACCAGTATCCTTAATAACAAATTTAATTCGATTTTCAATCTCGTCGTGGTGTACTTCAAGATCAATCTCACCATTTTCTTTATTATAAGAAACAGCATTCTTTATCAGATTTCTAAAAATCAAATTAATCTTTTCTTTATTGATCGATACCTCTTCATTACCAAAGAATTTCTTTTTAACTGTAAGATTATGTTTTTTAATCGGCAAAGCTTGTCGCTCTAAGATTTGGTCAATATCTTCATGCAGATTGACGGTTTCTGCTTTATAATTGCCCTTTTTCACTCTTGAAAGTGACAAGATATCTTGAATTAATTCTGTTAAACGAATGCTTTCACTGTGAATAATTTTTAAGAAATGATCCAATTTTTCTGGATCATCTTTAGCACCATTCAATAGGGTTTCAGAAAAACCTTCGATCGAAGTAACCGGCGTCTTCAATTCATGACTAACATTATTAACAAAATCAACTTGCATTCTTTCAATTCGACGACTTTCCGTCAAATCATACAAAATAACTAATACCTGTTGATCAAAATCTTCACGCGAGTGTACCAAACGAATTACATTAGCATCAACAAACTTTTGTGAGTTACCAATTAATTGAATCTCACGATGATGGTTTTTATTTTTCTTCAAGGTATGCTCAATCATTCGACTCAAACTATAAGTCTTAACATCCTCAATAAATGGATGAATATCGTTAGAAATATTAACGTCCAATAATCCAGACATTGCTTGGTTATGCATCAAAATATCACCTTGAGAATTCAACAACATTACCCCAATAGGCAAATGTCCTACTAAACCACGAAAACGTCGCTCACGTAAACGAACATCGTCACGTAGGTCATTGATATCCATGCTAATCTTATTAGTCTGTTCTACTAATCCATAAAGTTCGTCATCAGGAGACAATATCAGTGACGACATTTCTTTGTTTTTACGAACTCGACGAAGATTTTCAGTAACGCTCTTAATATCATTACTCAAAATCTGTCGTTTCCGATAGTAGAATAGAATTACTGAATCAGTAATAACAAAATACATCAATGCTACCAAGACAAATGTTAAAGGTGCTTGGCTCCACAAGCGATTGTACTGTTTAGCAACCACATAACGACTTGAGCCAGACATATAATACATAATTCTTTCACCCAAATTAGTGTCAGTTATATAATTCTTCCCTTGTGCCACTCGACCTCGATGAAACATATCATAAGCTTTCTTCTGAAGATACGTCTCCTCCTTGTTGCTGTCTACATATTCAAGACCAGCGATTTTAGCTGCTTCACTAGGATCATGATTCTTTTTTAATTCTTGATATGAAATAGTCTCTTCAGTAAACATGTCTTTTTGTGAATCTCCCAAAATAGTATCGGAAAATATCACTAACACCACGAAGATAACTACTGAGATTAAAATAGCGATAATTGGTCCTATTCTTCTTTTCATCGTCATACCTCTAAAATATAACCGAATCCATGTACGGTTTTTATTATTTGTGGGTCTTTTGTATCCTTTTCAATTTTATCACGTAGGTGACTAATTTGGATGTCAACCATCCGCATTTGTGAATTAGAATTCATCCCCCAAACACTGTTAAAAATTTGTTCACGAGAAACTACAATCCCCTTGTTTCTAATCAAAAACTCCAATAATTCGTATTCTTTTCTCGTTAAATTAATTTCTTTGCCATCAATTGTTAAACTTTTAATATCGGTATTCAGTTTGAAGTCACTTTTCTCACGTTTATTAGAGGTCCGTCTTAAGACAACTTCGATTCGAGCCAAAAGTTCCTTGATGCTAAAGGGCTTAGTAATATAATCATCAGCACCACCAACTAGTCCTTTGACCTTAACATCTTCTGAATCTACGGCTGTTAAAAAGATTACTGGAGTTAAATTACCGCTCTGACGCATTTTTTTTAAAACTTCCATCCCATTCATTTTGGGAAGCATTTGATCCAAGAGCATCAAATCAAATGTATTCTGACTGACTTTTTCAAAGGCAATCTGACCATCGGCAGCAGTAGACACTTGATAATCATTACTTTCCAAATTATATTCGATCAATTCCAAAATTGCAGGTTCATCATCAACAACTAAAATTTTACTTTTCATCATTGGCCCCTTGTAATTTCCATTGGAGATAGGCATAAATAAATGGATCTAAATCTCCATCCATAACTGCTTGACCATTACCAGTTTCATAGTTAGAACGATGATCCTTAACCATTGTGTAAGGATGGAATACGTAAGAACGTATCTGCGAACCCCATCCGATATCCTTTTGTTCACCTTGAATTTCAGCGTGCTTCTTAGCTTGTTCCTCTTCTTTTCTTTGGAAAAGTTTAGCTTTCAACATATTCATAGCCGTTTCTCGGTTTTGCAGTTGTGATCGCTGTGCCTGAGAACTAACGACGATTCCGGTTGGCAAATGAGTAATTCTAACCGCAGACGAGGTCTTATTGATATGCTGACCACCAGCACCCGAAGATCTAAAGACATCCACTCTTAAATCATCATCATTGATTTCAACATGAATGCTGTCATCTAATTCTGGCATAACATCAACTGAAGCAAATGACGTATGACGTCTACCAGCGGAATCAAATGGTGAAATTCTAACTAGACGGTGCACGCCTCGTTCTGAGCGTAATAATCCATAAGCATTTTTTCCACGAATCATCATTGAAACACTCTTAATGCCAGCTTCATCACCAGGTTGATAATCTTCTATCTCAACTGAAAAATTATGCTGTTCTGCCCAGCGCTGATACATTCGCAAAAGCATCGAACCCCAATCTTGAGATTCGGTCCCACCAGCACCAGGGTGGATCTCCATAATGGCATTATGTGCATCATACTGTTCAGACAATAACATCATTAACTCATATGAACGAAGCTTTTGGGCTAGTTTAGACGAATCGTCTACCATTTGATTCATCAAATCCTCTTCGGGATCTTCCTGATAAAGTTCAGCGGAAACTTTAATATCATCTAAGCTTTGACTAAGTTCCTTGAAATTATCATATTTATCTTTCATAGTCTTAGTTTCATCAATAACTTTTTGAGCCTTCTCATGATTATCCCAGAAACCTGCTACGGTCATTTTAGCTTCATTCTCAGCAATACTTTCTTCCAAGGCATCTAAGTCAAAGAGACCCCCTGAATTGACTTATTTTGTTCTCCATCTCGGAAATCTTATTTTTAATCTCACCAAATTCCATATAATCACCCTTATAAAAAAAGCAGGCACAAGGCCCGCTTTTTTATCTTTCCATATTTTGTCTAATTTCGGCCTTCATGAATAGTCTTGTTACATCATATTCAATATCTGAAACCATTTCTTCAAACATACGATATCCTTCTTCTTGGTATTCAACCAAAGGATTCAATTGCCCATAACCACGTAGACCAATTGATTGACGTAATTGATCCATGGCATCAATATGATCAGTCCAATGTTCATCAACAACTCTTAAGATTACAACCTTTTCAAATTCAAGCATTTGAGCGGGATCACCTAATTGTTGTTTCTTTTCTTCATAGTTTTTAGTAACAAAATCCATTAAATATTTAACAATATCCTCAGGCTTCTTAAGCTGTAAGTCGACTGGAGAAATTTGATTATCGTTGACCAATGCGGATTTGGCAAAGTCAGAGATAGCTTCCAATTCCCAATCTTCTTGCTTACCTTGAGTATGAACATTTACTTGTGCCTGAATAGTGCGTTTAATCATCGGAAGCAATACACGATCAAGATCTTTATCTTCGGTAATAACTTCCATTCTTTCTTTATAAATAACCTCACGTTGTTCACGCATAACGTCATCATATTGAAGAGTATTCTTACGTGTATCATAATTATTACCTTCAACACGCTTTTGAGCTGATTCAACTTGACGAGTCATCATCTTACTTTGAATGACAGCATCATCATCTTCAAGCTTCAAAGCTTTGAGTACATTCTTAATTCTCTCAGAACCGAATCGTTTCATCAAATCATCTTCAAGTGACATATAGAATTGTGTCACACCAGGATCACCTTGACGACCAGAACGTCCACGCAATTGATTATCAATACGACGTGATTCATGACGCTCTGTACCTAAAACAGCTAAACCGCCTAATTCAACAACACCAGGTCCAAGTTTGATATCAGTACCACGACCAGCCATATTAGTAGCGATTGTAACGGCGCCACGTTGACCAGCATTCATGATAATTTCAGCTTCCTTAGCATGATTCTTAGCATTCAAAACTGCGTGGGGAATTCCCTCTTTATCCAATAATTTAGATAGATATTCAGAAGATTCAACCGCTACAGTACCAACTAAAATTGGCTGACCCTTTTCATGACGAGCCTTGATATCTTTCACTACTGCCGCAAATTTACTCTTCAAGGTTGGGTAAAGCAAATCATCTTTATCATCACGAATAACAGGCTTATTAGTAGGGATGGAAATAACTTCCATGTTATAAATTTCTCTAAACTCTTCTGCCTCAGTCTTTGCAGTACCAGTCATACCTGCCAATTTGTCATACATCCGGAAAAAGTTTTGATAAGTAATATTAGCCATGGTCTTAGTTTCATCCTGAATCTCTACACCTTCCTTAGCTTCAATAGCCTGGTGTAAACCATCAGAATAACGACGACCATCCATAACACGACCAGTAAATTGATCAACAATCTTAACTTCACCATCTTGAACCACATAATCAATATCAAGACTCATGATAAAGTTAGCTCTCAAGGCTTGATCCAAATGATGATTAAGAACCGTATTGTCAATATCATAGAGGTTATCAAGACCAAAATAATCTTCTGCTTTTCTAATTCCTGTTTCAGTTAAACTGATTGACTTTGTTGGCCAATCAATCTTGTAATCATCTTTTTCAAGAGTTTTGGCAAAACGATCAGCACGAATATACATAGCGGTTGATTTCTCAGCAGCACCAGAAATAATCAATGGCGTTCTAGCCTCATCAATTAAAATTGAATCAACCTCATCGACGATTGCATAGTGGAGAGGACGTTGAACCATTTGTTCTTTATAAACGACCATATTGTCACGCAAATAATCAAAACCAAGTTCACTATTTGTTGAATAAGTAACGTCACAATTATAAGCATCACGCTTCTCTTCTGAATCCATACTGTTAAGGTTCAAACCTACAGTAAGACCGAGCCACTTGTACAACTCGCCCATTTCTTTAGCATCACGACCAGATAAGTATTCATTGACAGTAACAACATGAACACCCTTGCCGGCTAAAGCATTCAGATAAACAGGCAATGTAGCTGTCAAAGTTTTACCTTCACCAGTTTTCATTTCAGCAATGTTACCTTCATGTAAAGTGATACCACCGATTAATTGAACTCTAAATGGATAAAGGCCCAATACTCTCTTGGCACCTTCACGAGCAGTAGCAAAAGCTTCAGGTAAAATATCATCCAACGTTTCACCATTAGCCAGTCTTTCTTTAAATTTAGGAGTCTTAGCTTGAAGTTCTTCATCAGAAAGTTTGCTATAAGCATCAGCATAACTTTCAATCTTATCGGCAATCTTGCCCATACGTTTGACTTCTCTTTTATCGCTTTCGACCCATCTTCTTAGCGGATTTGCCATATTTATATATCTCTCCTAAGTGTAATAAACATACTCTTAATAGTAGCATTAATTTTTAAACTTTTAAACTCAATATCTTTGAAATAGACTTTTCAGGAATACAATGATACACCATTTTCTTATCTTATAGTATTAAGAATGCTTTACAAAGAAGAATTGACCACAAAAAAAGCTGAAATCTTACTGATTTCAGCTTTTTAGAACTGTTATTCATTTATTTTATTCATTAGTTTCAATCAAACCATATCTACCATCGTTACGCTTGTATACGATGCTTGCTCCATTTGTTTCTGAATCTTCAAAAATAAAGAATTCATGACCAAGCATTTCCATTTGTAAAACGGCTTCTTCAGCATTCATTGGTTTCAATGACAAACGTTTTGTTCTTACGATTTGTGATTTATCTTCCTCAGTATCTTCAGATGTAACATCATTTAAAGGAATATCTCTAATGCTGCCACCTTCACGGCTCTTACGATTTACACGTGTCTTAAACTTCTTGATTTGTCTTTCAAGCTTATCAATTACAAGATCAATTCCGGCATATAAATCATCGTTTACTTCCTCAGCTCTCAATGTGATATATGGTAATGGAATAGTTACCTCAACCTTTGTACCTTTTGATGGATATGTTTTCAAATTTACATGAGCAATTGGATTGCTGTCATCGCTGAAATATTTTTCCATCTTTGAAATTCTTTTTTCAACATATTCGCGAATTGATGAAGTTACCTCAATATTTTCACCACGTACATTAATAGTTAACATAATAATCTCTCCTTCCGACGAGTAGGAAATTAAAGAGCATCTTTACATCTCTTTAATGCAATTATAATATTCTTATGCCTTGTTGACAACGTTTACACTATCTTGATAATGAAAACGTTGAAATATTTTGAAATCCTTGCTCTGAAAATATATCATGAGCATACATCAACGTACGCCCCGTCGTATAAATATCATCCAATATTAAGATTCTCTGATTCCTTGGTATAAGATTGATTTCAGGCAAACCCAAAAAGGTTTGAGGCGTTCTCATTCTCTCTAAACGATTCTTCTGAGCTTGTGGCTTATCAGCATCAACTTTTACTAAAAGCTTTTTCAAATCAAAAATATCAGCATACAATTCATAAACGGGGTCAAAACCACGTTGCTGAAAGTGACCTCGACTAGCAGGAATATAAGTAATCACATCAAATTGATTTTTCAAAGACCAACTCTTAATATCTTGATAAAACAACTTTGCTAACAAGACATCTCCATATCGTTTATACAGCTTGAAATAGCTGTGTATGAACTGATTATACTCAAACAAAGCTTGATGACAATTAATTTCTTGATATTTTTGCTCCCAAATTTGACAATCAGAACAAATTTCAAAACTATCTGGCTTAAAACAATGAGGACAATTATTTCGACCTGCCAACGGCGACAGCTGTTCTCGACATAAATTACAAATATAGTTAGGGATTATTTCTTTAAATGAGAAAATTTCAGTTATTTTTAAATTATTTATTATCTCCATTCCGCAATTAAGACACCGCATCACTTCACCTGCCGATTCAAATATGATATTTCCGCACAGGCTAAACGAATTTGCTGATTATAGTACTGATAATAAAAATGAACCTCATCGTCGAAGGAATCTTTGGCCCTTCCAGCTCGGCCAGCAATTTGAATTAAAGAGGTTTTGGAAAATTCTTTAGCATCAGCATTCAAAACTATAACCATAATCTTTTTAAAGGTTACTCCACGTTCCAGAATTGTTGTCGTCAAAATTGCTTGTACCTTGCGCTCACGAAACAGTTGAACTTTTTCTAGCCGTTGTTTATCCTGTGAACTCACCGATACAAAACTCAATTGTGGATAAAACTTCTCTAATTTTTTAGCAAATGATCTCATCACAGGAATCGAAGGAAAGAAAATCATTACACGAACATTATTTTTTAAAATTTGCTCCAACTTAAGACGTATCCGTGGATTCAAATTGAGAAAATCGATCTTCTTAAACAGTAAATGACAATGAGGTTCCGGCAAAGGATGACCGTGAAATCTTTGATATAATTGGGATAATGTTATTTGTTTACTTTTAACTTTTTTCAATAACTGTTTCGGTGGTGTAGCGGACAAAAAGACTGTCATACCAGTTTTTTTACGAGATTTTTTGATAGCCTTATGCAACATTAAATTTCCAGCCAAAGGATAAGAGTCAACCTCATCAATGATCAAGAGATCAAAAGCTCGTTCAAACCTTATTAATTGATGGACCGTCATAACGGCAATCTGAGTCAAATGATATTTTTCTAAACTTTTACCATGAAATAGACCAATTGAAGTTGTCGGAAAGACTTTTTGTATTCGTGGAAATAATTCAACGCATACATCTACTCGAGGTGAACAGATAGCAATTCTTTGACGCTGTTTCAAAGCCTGTTCAATCAAGGGAAAGATCATTTCCGTTTTACCTGCACCGGTTACCGCCCATACTAAGTGATCTTGATGGTGCTTAAAAGCATTTAAAAGCTCTGTAACGCCTTTTTTCTGATTTGCTGTTAATTCACCGTCCCACTGTAAATATTGGCCTTGCTGTGGAAATAAGATGTCTGTGCCCGTAATTACCAATTGGTCGGTCCTTCTAATCTTCCCTAGATTGATACAATTGCGACAATAGTCACATTTAGTTGTGATTTTTATTGGCATCAAACAACGATAACAAACTATTGTCCCCGCCTCATTTTTAGTTGCTTTGACCTTCTTTCCACCTTGGGAAAGTAAATTCTTTTGGATATCAGAATCCAAATCACGCACATTGATAATTCGCCCACCGAGATATTCATTTAAATTATTCATGATTAAAATTACGTAAAAGGAGAACATCTTTGCAAAATTACAAAACTATTGCTCAAACGGGCAGTCACGAAAAAGATATAAAGAAATCACGCTTTATTGCTCATATTGCTCAAACTAATTCAGAGGCTGAAGCCAAGGAATTTATTCAAAAAATTCGAACGCAGGAATCAGGTGCGACTCATAATTGTACTGCTTACGTCGTTATGGAAAACATCAAAACTGAACGCATGTCAGACGATGGCGAACCCAGTGGTACCGCTGGATCACCTATTCTCAATGTCTTACAGCAACAAGACCTTTTGAACGTTACCGTAGTTGTAACCCGTTATTTTGGCGGTATAAAACTTGGAGCCGGAGGTCTCATTAGAGCTTACTCTTCAACTACCGCCGAGGCCGTTAAAGAAATTGGCTTAGTAGAAAATCGAATTCAACAAGGTTTTGAATTAACTATTCCTTATCATTTATTTGATAAATTTGAAAATTATAGCAAAAATGAAAAAATTAAACTTGAAAACAAACAATTTGCGGCTGATATCAAGTGTGAAATCTATTTAGATTTAGGAAATGTAGATACAGCTGTTCAAAATATTAAAGATCTTTTCCAAAATCAAATCTCTTTGAAAAAAACTGAAAAAACTTTTAAACAAGTACCTGTAGAAGCAAACTAAAAATGGGTCCAGTAATCAAATCATGATTACTAGACCTATTTTTTTATCCCTCTTTAATATTTACCCGTCTGAACCGTAAATATTGCTGAATCGTTTCCTTTACTCTTACTTTCCCTCCACATCTGGTACATATCACGGTATTCTGAATAATCTTTATACATATTGTTTCGAATCGATCTAGGAATTGTTTCCCAATCAATAAAATTTATTCTAGAAACATAAATGCCACGATGCTTTACCATAGCATATGACTTATTCTTGGGCGATAAGCCACCATAAAATGATAAAAACATCGAATCTCCCCAGGCGTTATCGGTCACAACCATATTTTTGTAAGGGGAACCCAAGACCTTTTTAGTTTTGTTTTTACCAAGAGATACTTTAGTATAATCCGATTCACTAGCTGACTCTTCTGTTGGTATAGTTGCATAACCAATCTTTTCTTGCAGCAACGGATTAAATCGATCAACTAAAACATTTTTATACTGGTAAGTTGAAAGAAAAATAAATCCTCCAAATACCATAGTCATAAAAATGACAGCTACTATCAGCCACTTTTTATAAACAATTTTCAACTTCAAATCTTTATCAATTTTATTCACCGTTTTAATATCTCCCTTTAAAAACTCATCTAAGGAAACTTTCAAAATGGAACTAAGATTGATCAACAAAGAAATATCGGGATATGTTCGTCCTGTTTCCCAACTAGAGACAGTCTTATCAGAGACATTTAATTTTTGGGCTAAATCCTTCTGCGTTAAATTGTTTTGCTTACGATACCTTCTTAATTGTTCATTCAATTCCATTTTAATTTCTCCTCAATATCAATTTAACGGGGACTAGTTTATTTAACTACCTACATACGATAGAATTCAATAATATCTATATCTGACTTTTGTGGAATAAACTCTAACAACAAAAAAGCAGGCGCTATAACGACGTCTGCCATAATATTTTTAATTTTTCTTCTCTAAACGTTTTACAAATTTTTGAATCGCCTTTAACAAAGGTTGTCGATTATCGCCTAACAACCCAATTGATTCAATAAATAATTCCAAACCAATCAATACACCGACCGTCAACAATACGCTTCCCCAAAGTGTTGACAATGGATACAACAGTGAAATAAAGGCAAACACTAGGGACAAGCCATAAATAACTAAAACAGTTTGACGATGCGACAAGCCCAATTGCATCAAACGATGGTGCAAATGATGCTTATCAGCTTGCATGATCGGTTTCTTATTCAATAATCTTCTTAAAATTGCATAAACAGTATCAGTTATTGGCACTCCCATGATAACCACTGGCATCAATAGAGTAATAAACGTAACGTTTTTTAAACCTTTAAGTGAGAAAACAGCCATCATGAAACCAATAAATAATGAACCTGTGTCACCCAAAAAGATACTAGCTGGATGAAAATTATGCGGTAAGAATCCAACTAAAGCTGAAACCATAGCAAATATCCAAATAGCAACGTAAACGTTAGTGAAATTCAAAAAGAAGTACGCCATCACTCCCATTGTGAATAAGGCTATGATTGAAACTCCAGTAGCTAAACCATCAAGCCCATCAATTAGATTTACCGCATTGGTAATCGCAATTATCCAAATGATAGTAATTGGGAAACTCCACCAACCTAAATTAAAGGATCCAATGATCGGCAGCGTTACCTCGTTCATTCGAATCCCAGCCAAGAAATAAATAACCAATGAAGCCGCGAAGATTCCAGCTAATTTAGCCTTAGGCGACAACTCACGAATATCATCAATAATACCTGTCAAAACAATAATACATTCCGCTAAAAATACACTGAACAATTCATGGGTTGGAAATTGTTCTCGCAATAAGGCAAATGTGGCGAAGTTAAATGCAATAAAAATAGCCAGACCACCCATAGTTGGCATTGGTTTAATATTTACCCGCCGAGCATTAGGTTTATCGACAGCACCCAAAATATAAGCCAATTTCACCACAAAAGGAGTTATCACGGCCGAAAGAATCATCGTTAAAAATAATTTTACTATTACACTAAACATACCCGACATTTTTGAAAAACTCACTTTCCATTAATAGAACAATTATACAATACCTAAGTCTTAAACAAAAAGAAAATTAAAAAAAGAGCGTATCAACGATACACCCCTCTAAAAACTATTTACTTAGCTAATTCTACTTTTCTAACTTCACGAACCACAGTAACTTTGATATGACCAGGATACTCAAGATTCTGTTCAATCTCCCCTTTTATATCACGAGCTAGAATTGCGGCTTTATCATCGGAAATTTCCTCCGGTTTAACCATGACTCTAATTTCATGGCCAGCCTGAATTGCATAACTATGATCAACACCATCATGCTTATTGGCAATTTCTTCCAGTTTCTCAAGTCGATGGATGTAATTTTCCATCGATTCAGATCTTGCACCAGGACGCGCTGCCGAAATAGCATCAGCGGTTGCGACAATTGTTGCAATAAATGATGTTGGTTCAACATCCCCATGATGCGAGGCAATTGTATTAATAACTACCTCTGGTTCCTTATACTTAGTGGCGATATCAACACCTATTTCTACGTGTGAACCGTCAACTTCACGATCGATAGCTTTACCGATATCGTGTAATAAACCTGCTCGTTTTGCTAACATAACATTTTCACCCATTTCAGCAGCCATTATAGCGGATAATTTAGCTACCTCGATTGAATGATTCAAAACATTTTGACCGTAACTTGTACGATATTGCATACGTCCGATGATCTTAATTAGATCTGGATTGATCGAAGTGATGCCCAAACTATAAATAGTTTGTTCACCAATTTCACGAATATGATCATCCATTTCTTTTCTAGCTTTATCAACCATCTCTTCAATACGAGCTGGATGAATTCGACCATCTTCAATTAGTTTCTCCAAAGCGATTCGAGCAATCTCTCTTCTGACAGGATCAAATCCGCTCAAAGCGACAGCTTCTGGAGTATCGTCAATAATTAAATCAACTCCAGTAAGGGATTCAATTGTTCGAATATTTCTACCTTCACGTCCAATGATTCTTCCCTTCATATCCTCATTAGGCAACGTTACAGTAGTTACAGTCGATTCCGATACAGTATCGGCTGCACTTCTTTGAATGGCAGAGACGATCAATTCCTTAGCGTCTTTTTCAACACGTTGTTTGGCTTGCTCGTCACTTTCCTTTATCATTTTGGCACGTTCATGTACCAATTCTTTGTTCAACTTACCAAGAATAATTTTTCTTGCTTGTTCACGAGTTAAGTTACTTACTCTTACCAGCTCCGCTTGCTGTTCATTAAGAGTTTCAGTCAATTGTTTATCTTTTTCACTAAGTTTATGTTGTCGTGCTGAAATATCATTCTCATTATTTTCGATATTTTCCTCACGCTTTTCAAGCGATTGGTCTTTTTTATCCAAAATGTCTTGTCGTTCGAGAATTCTATTTTCTTGTTTCTGAATGTCCTTACGACGTTCCTTCAATTCATCTTCCTGTTTCTCACGGTATTGATGAATCTCATCTTTAGCTTCAAGCATTGTCTCCTTTTTCAAGGATTTGGCAGCTTTCTTTGCATTTGAAACAATATCTGCAGCAGTTTGTTTAGCTTGTGAAAGTTTCTTTTCGTAGGCATCTTTACAGAGAGCATATCCGAATAGGATACCCACAATCAATGTTACTAGAGCGAAAGAGAAGGTTATGATAGCTGGATACATGCTACCACCTCCATATTTGCTTTTTTAAAAGATTTGTTTGTAAAAGTAATTGTTACAAATTATTTACATACAACTTAATATTATAGAATAAATATGACCTGTCAACCAAGTAAAAAGAAAAAAAAGAGACTTATTCAGTCTCTTTTTTATTAGAATCAGGAATTAAATCAATACTTGACGCCTTTTTCACGGAATCTTTTGGATCTTTTTTATTTTTAGAATCTTTTGAATCTTCTTTGGAATCTTTGGAATCTTTAGAGTCTTTTGAATCATCATCTGATTTTTTGGCTCCATCCATTCCATAAGCTTCACGAACTTTCTTTCGAATCTCATCCATCTTTTCAGGATTCTCAGACAAGTAGGTCTTCGCATTTTCTCGACCTTGGCCGATTCTTTCATCTCCATATGAATACCATGAACCACTCTTGTCGATGATATCTTTTTCGACAGCCATATCAACCAATTCACCGGTTTGAGAAATTCCCTTACCATACATGATATCTACCAAAGCAACCTTAAATGGTGGAGCCACCTTGTTTTTAACAACTTTAATCTTAGTACGGTTACCAATAACATCTGAGCCATCTTTAATCTGTTCAGCACGGCGTACTTCAAGTCTGATCGTAGCGTAGAATTTCAAAGCACGACCACCAGGAGTTGTTTCTGGATTACCAAACATAATACCGACTTTTTCACGAATTTGATTAATAAACAGTGCAATTGTCTTAGTTTTATTGATAGTACCAGATAATTTACGCAATGCTTGTGACATCAATCTAGCTTGTAGACCAACATGAGCATCACCCATTTCGCCTTCAATTTCGGCACGTGGAACTAAAGCGGCAACTGAATCAACAACAACAATATCCACAGCACCACTAGTCACTAACGCATCAGCAATCTCTAAACCTTGTTCACCTGTATCAGGTTGGGATAGCAATAAATCATCAATATTAACACCTAATGCTTTGGCATACTCTGGATCCATCGCATTCTCGGCATCAATATAAGCGGCAGTTCCACCTTGCTTTTGTACCTGAGCAACGGCATGCAAAGCTACAGTAGTTTTACCAGAACTTTCTGGGCCATAGATTTCAACAATTCTTCCACGTGGAAATCCACCCACACCTAGAGCGTTGTCTAGGGCTAATGAACCTGTAGATACAGTTGAAATTTGAGTGTTTAAATCATCACCCATTCTCATAATGGCACCTTTACCAAAATCCTTTTCAATCTTTTTTAAGGCTACATCTAAAGCCTTTTGTCGTTCATCTTTAGCCAAATTGCTTTCCTCCTAATGCATTCATCACTAAGTATATTATTAGTAATCCACTAAAAAAGCAAGAAAAAAGCGAACAAATGTTTGTTCGTTATATTATTTTCCAAATGAGAGCAAATCCACACAAAACTGACTTCAAGCGAATTGCTTGTCTAGTACCTTCAAAATGAAATTCTTTAACTATTTCTTCATTATTTTGGCGATTCCAAACGCCAATAAAGACTGTTCCTACGGGATTGCCTTCCAATGGATCTGGACCCGCCACACCTGTGAAGCCCAGTCCAATATCAGCATTCAAATTCTGTGCCGATAATTCAGCCATTGCTTTAGCAACAGGATTGCTGACCACTGTATAACGATCAATCAATCCTGGATCCATGCCTAATAACTGAACTTTTATATTATCTGCATAAGTGACAAAGCCACCATCAAATATATTTGAGGCACCAGGTACTGATGCAACTGTAGCTTGAAATAGACCAGCGGTTAAACTTTCCGCAGCTGTTACTTTTAAAGATTTCTCTTTCAAAAGATTTACTGTCTCTTCAGCAAAATTAGCCCAAGCTTCAGGCGTTCCCTTTTCAAAATCAGTTTTTTCAACACTTTCTAAAATCTCTGCTGCTTTGTTCATTGCTCTCTCTTTCAAATTACGTATTTATCTCTTAAAAATATCTCTTGCTTGATAGAAATAATCTCCACCTGAATAAAGTGTAAAGATCAAACAAATATATAAGAATATTTGACCAATAGGTATATTAATTGCGGAGAAGAAGATATTATTCATCAATAAGAAAATAATTGCAACCATTTGAGTCGTTGTCTTGATCTTACCAGGCATTTGAGCAGCCATAACTTTGCCGCCCTCTTCAAGAACAATTGTTCTTAGACCAGTAACAGCTAGTTCACGGCAAACAATGATTGCTACAACCCAAGCTGGAGCCATTTTGAAACTTACTAGAAAAATAAACGCTGTCATAACTAGCATTTTATCTGCTAAAGTATCAGCAAATTTCCCAAAATTTGTTACTAAGTGACGTTTACGAGCTATTTTCCCATCTGCTAAATCTGTTAATGATGCTACGACAAAGACTATTGTGGCGAAAACTCGATTCATCGGAATTAAATTGCCGAGAACAAATAAATCTCCCCAATCAGACCAGTTAAAAGCTAATAAAATAATGAATACCGGAATTAAGATAATCCGAATCATTGTTAGTTTATTTGGTAAATTCCAAACCATTAAAATATCCTCCAAAATAATAATATTTGTCATCTAAAACAGACAAGCGCAGTAATCAAAGTAGGATTACCACGCTTGTCTATCTAAATAACACATGTACCGTATTCCCACTACTTTATTTTTCAATATTAAACGTAAGCGTTTTGACGATTGAGCTACTACTATCAACAGTACCTAAATCAAGCTTCTTACCATCAATTGTAATCTCTGTATTATTAACGTTACCTGTTTGAATCTTGAAACTTGTCGTATCAGCGGGAACCGTAGTTTCTTTTTTCTCATCTGCACTCAAGGCTTGTTGCCAAGTCGTATTGGAGCCTTCCGTAAATTGAATCCAAGCTTGACCACCTTTTCCTGTCACAACAACTTTTAAACCAGAAGAAGGAACGTTTTTAACGGTATAAGTGTCATCTGTATCACTCGCCTTAACACTGACTGATTTTGTATCAGCTTTTTTAGCTGTCTTCTTGGTTTTCGTTGTTTTTTTGGTTTTCTTACTTGTAGATTTCTTAGTTACCTTAGTTGTATTGTCCTTAGGAATCGTGACGCTGGAAGCATTTTGACTACGATGAATCATTCCAAAGGCAATCACAGCAATAATAACAATAACAACAATACCAACTACTATTTGAGGAATATAGTTACCTAAACTAGAAAAGAATGAATTTGACTCTTCTTTAATTGAGCGGGTTTTATTCTCCTGTGGAGCTTCTTCTTGAGCAGGTTGAGAATTAGGGATGTCTGCTTTATATTCTTCTAAGACATCATCACCAGAAATTCCAACCGCATCAGAGTACTGTTTGATAAATGCTCTTACATAAAAATCACCAGGAAGATGATCAAATTGACCCTCTTCAATCGCAATTAAATAGCGTTTTTGAATTTTTGTGATTTGTTGCAAATCATCAATTGTATAACCTTTTTTAATACGTGCATTTCTTAACTTTTGGCCAATTTCGTCCATTATTTACCACCGATTAACTAATTTTTCTAAGTATAACATAAACCATTATCTAACTACTAGCGACCTTATAACAGCCACCCTCCAGCAAAATAAATTGTTTGCCCAGTTAAATAATTTGATTCAATATTGACTAGGTAGCTGACTAGGTCGGCTATCTCATCTGGATTAGCCAGTCTATCAGCTGGTATTTCCTCTTTAACGTTCTCTAAATCTTCACTACTAAACTCTTGAGTATTCATTTTTGTATTTACGGCACCTGGCGCTACCACATTGACAGAAATACCTAATGAAGCAACTTCTTTGGCATACGCATCAGCAAATGACGACATTGCACCTTTTACTGTACTATAAACCACTTCCATAGCCGAACCAATTTTTCCGTAAATTGAACCTATGAAAACAATTCTTCCATGGTGCGTCTTAGCCAATTTATCCTGCAATTGCTTCAAAATCAGAATTGGCAATTTAACATGAATATTCCACAAGGCATCAATTTCTTTCTCAGAAATATCAACTAACAATTTATAATATGTATTTCCCTGTGCAAAAACGATTGCATCTAAAGCAAATATTTGTTTTGTCAAAGATTCGACTGCTTCGTTTCTCATATCAAACTTAATTGGAATGAAGTCTTGTTTCGGATATTTTCGCACTAATTGTTGGCGTAATTTATCAGTCCGTTCGTAATTTTTATTGTAATGCAAGTAAAGCGACCAACCTTTTTTTGCCAACGTTTTAGCAGTACTGGTTCCAATATCGCCTGAACTTCCCATGATCAATGCATACATAATTTACTTCCTATTTGGTAATAAGTTATAGTAAGTACTATTTTCATCTTTTAAAAATTGTTCTGAAACGTCTAACAGATCTGATTTACTAATTGAATTGATCATCCGAATTAATTCTAAATAGTCAACATCATAAAAATACAATTCCGCCATCTGGTTAGCAATAGCTTCAGGTGAGTTTTGAGCAAACAAATAAGACCCAATAGCATCGCGTTTGATCCGCTCAAATTTATCATCACTCAAAACCTTTTTCAGAAACTCATAAGAAAGATGTGTTCGCAAATATTCTTGAAATCTTTGAACATTATTAGTAGCTCCACTAATAATGATAAAACAATAGTTGTTTTCTGCAACCACATTGTAAGAAAAACTATCATCAATTAGACCTAATTTACTCATTTCTTGATAATTATCAGAGGATTCACCAATTAAGGTTTCCATGACCATATTCATAACATATTGACGTCTAACTAAATCATATCCCGTTAAATTAGTGTCAATTCTAATACCATAGGCTGACCGTGATTGGGTGATATCCATTTCTTCTTGACCACCTCGACCAATTGGAATTAATTTTTCAAAAGTTTTATCGACACGAGGCCCTTGAGTTTGAAAATTAGAATTTTCAACAATATTTTCAACTTTTTCAGGATCAACATCACCCACAATGACCAAATTCATATTGCTAGGACGGTAATTAATCTGATAAGTCTCTAATAGATTTTGATTATTAATTGTTTGTAGGGATTCACTGGATCCGGCGATATCTTCAGCAATTGGGTCATTGGGATAAAGTTGACCCAAGATTCTTTGTTCCAATACAAATTCTGGCATATCCAGATACATCTGAATTTCTTGGTCAATGATTCCCCGTTCAGAGGCAACATTCTTTTCGGTGAAATAAGGGTTTTGTACTAAATCTAAAAGAACTTTTAAATTCTCATATGGTTTTTCCAATGTCTGAAATAAATAAGCCGTCTTCGTATAACTGGTATAGGCGTTAGAATTAGCTCCGTATTTAGCAAATTTCTCAGATGAATCATAAGTTGGCTTAGCGAATAACTTGTGCTCAATAAAATGGGCAATACCTGCAGGTAAAACTTTTTCCCCTTGTTTAGTATCGACTGAACCAAAATTAGTCATCATCACGCCATAAACTTGATTAAAACCGCTTAAAGGGACAATTTCAATTTGTAACCCATTAGCCAGTTTTTTTACGTGTCTTTCTAGTTTATCTGTCATTCTAATCTCCAACCAATTGATATTGAGCAATCGCATGCATATGTTCAGCAACTCCGGAAATTTGCTTTTTATCCAATTGTGCCAATTTTTCTTCAAATTGTTGATCATTCAAAAGAGTACTTGGATAAACCGTCTGCCAAATACTACGCATAATATAATGCTGAATTGAATCACTAGAAATTTTCCGTTGAGTCAACATAACCTTTTGTGCATGCTCTATTTGTGCATCAGACATTTTTCCTTGTCTGATATAGGAAATTTGGTCATTGATCAACTTCAAAGTTTTATCAACCGAGTTTGCATCCAAGCCGGCTTGAATTATTACCAAATGGCTAATCGGTTGATAAGAACTTGAGACAGAATAAGCTAGGCTATTTTTCTCTCGAACTTGTAAAAAGAGTTGCGATTGATCATCGCCACCTAAGATCAAGTTCATAACTTGTGGGGCTAAACGATTGAAATCTTTTGAAACTCTTTCAGTTGAATATGCCAAACCAATTCGACTCTGATTAAGATGCTTATGCTCAATTTGTGTATTTGGGTGCTTTATCAAGTCATCGAACTTACTAAAAGAAATCTGTAAATCTCCCCGATCATTTTGTAGTTTATCAACAAAAATACTTTCGTTTAAGTAATTGAGAAATTCAGTCTCAGACACATTTCCAACCACATTGATAATTACAGTATCATTCTTTATCACATCGCGATAGACTTCTAATAACTTCTCATTAGTGAGTTCCTTTAATTGCTCGATACTTCCCAAAATTGGAATTTGCCGATTAGGATCATTTTGATAAATTAACTTAATCAAGCCTAGAGAACTAACTAAATCTTGATTGTCTTGAATCGAGATTAAATTCGACATCAAATTACGCTTTTCCGTTTCAAAGGATATTTGATCGAACTTATTTTGTTCCAAGTTAGGTTGGAAAATAATTTCTCCTAATAAATCCAGATTCTCTTTAAGTTGATTTTTTCCATCAATTAAAAAATTAGGATCAGCGAATTCAACACTAAAGGCTAAATCATTAAAATTCAATAAATTACGTGTAAAAACATTGATTTCAGATCCGTAGAGTTCCATTTCACGATCATTTATCGCTTGAAAACTAGGATAATTTTCAGTTGAATTGGACAGTACATTTGCCAGTAACCGACGACTTGTATTTTCTTCTTTATTCAAGGGGCGCAAAAAATCCACTTGAATTTTAATTGTCCGGAATTTTTTGATTGGATCAATGTTCAAAAAAACATTTTTTGCTAGCTTTTTTCTCAATTTTTCACCTGATTTTTTCTAATTGTTTCTAATTGCTCCTCAGTAATCAAAACTTTTCTCGGTTTACTACCTTCTGATGGACCAACGATTCCCTTATCTTCCATTTCATCAACCATTCTGGCTGCTCGATTATAACCAATTTGAAATCTTCTTTGCAACATAGAAACACTGGCTGACTGTTGTTTTACTATCAAATCGACTGCATCATCCCAGTACTCATCATTTGGTTTGTCACCGCTTGAAGTGGAACCATCATCCACATCAGTAGGGATCATATCTTCATCATACTCTGCAGCCTGTTGGTTGCTGACAAAATTGACCACATTTTCCACTTCCGACTCAGAAATATAAGCCCCTTGTAATCTAACTGGTTTACTCTTACCAATTGGCTGAAAAAGCATATCACCACGTCCTAAAAGCTTTTCAGCTCCTACAGAATCCAAGATGGTCCGTGAATCAACCCCACTAGAAACAGCAAAAGCTATTCTTGAAGGAATATTAGCTTTGATCAATCCAGTAATAACATCAACTGAAGGACGCTGTGTGGCAATGATAATATGCAATCCAGCAGCACGAGCCATCTGTGCCAGTCTAACAATAGCTGCTTCTACTTCATGTCCTGCAACCATCATCAAATCAGATAATTCATCAACTATAACGACGATATATGGAAGGCGCTCCATCTTTTGATCATCCTCAGCCGTTTTATTGAACTTATCGACATCAGCATTATATTCGCCAATATTACGATGACTAGTTTCAGCAAACAGTTTGTAACGCCGCTCCATCTCTTTAACAGCTTTTTGTAAAGCCCCAGCGGCCTTACGTGCATCCGTTACAACTGGAATCAATAGATGTGGGATGCCGTTATAAACATTCAACTCTACCATCTTCGGATCAATCAAAATCAATTTGACTTCACTTGGCTTAGCCTTCATCAAAATTCCTGTAATAATTGTATTGATTGCTACAGATTTACCACTACCAGTTGAACCCGCAATTAACAAATGCGGCATCTTAGTGATATCAGCTTCGATGATATTTCCAGAAACTTCTTTTCCTAGTGGCACAATCAGAGGATGTGTCTTATCCTTTTGATTTTCAGTAATGTCTCTAAATGAAACCGTTGAAATCGTTCGATTAGGAACTTCAATCCCTACAAACGACTTACCAGGAATCGGAGCTTCAATTCTAATATCCTTAGCTGCCAGTGCTAAAGCCAAATCATCAGCCAAATTAACTATTTTGCTTACTTTGACACCAACTGCTGGCTGAATCTCATATTTGGTAATAGTTGGTCCAAGACTAGCTTTTTTAACTTCAACATCTACACCAAAACTTTTGAATGTTTGTTTTAATTTATCCTTATTTTCATCAATCAATTGAACTTCGGCACTCTGATCAGTTTGTGGAACTTGTTTTAATAAGTCTGGACCAGGAAGCTGGTAATCACTGTCATCTGTCTCTGATACTTTCGTACTAACAGGATCTGGTAGATCTTTATCCTTAGTGCCATCAATTCCGTAAGGTTTAGAAACAATCTCTGCCTTACTTTGTGAATCAGCTTCAGTCAAATTCGGTGTCTTATCGGAAGTACTAGGCATATCAATATGAAAATCTGAATCATCAGTTTTCTCCTGAACTGCCTTTTTAGCAAAACTATTCACGTCTTTAAATTTAGCTTCATCACGCTCAATTGCTGGTGATGACGTCATTGTAGGAGCATTAGTTTTCTTTTCTTTTTCAACTGCTCGTTGATCTACATAATCACTATATTTCCCAGTAATAGCATCTTTTATTTTGATAGTTAAATGTTTGAAATAAACTAAAACATTCGTTGTAACGATAGATACCTGTTTCATCGTTACATTCAATAACATTAAAATACCAATAAAAATAATCAATCCCGTTACAAAATAAGTTCCCACAGTTGAAAACATTGGCATAAAGAAGCTATATAAATAAGAGCCAATCATTCCTCCACCAACAGATTCGCTAACTGAAACTTGAGTAATATTAGCTGCTAAGGTATTCCATGTCACTAAATTATAATTATGATACAACGACATATTGGAAAAAAATATGCCATGCAAAATTATCAGTGTCCCCAAATATACAAACAGTAACCCGAAATTTCTTTTAGGCGTCATAACGGGTATTCGTCCAGTTGCAATCACAAATGCTGCAACAAAAATACTGATGATCAATAAGACCGGATAACTATCTCCAACGAAGATTCGATAAATATTATCAAAAGTTTTTCCCACGATTCCAAACTTGAATAAACCTAAAATCGACAGAATTATCCATACAAGACTAATCAGTGATTTGATCAGACGTGAATTATTGGTCGTTTTTTTTCTCTTTCTAGGCTTTGAAGTTGCCTTTTTTCTTGCCATAAATACCTCACACGTTTCTAAAAGTAATCATCTAAAATTATACCTTTTTTAGACCTTAAAAAAAACAGTCCAACAGGACTGTTTATTTATCTGAATTCTTCTTCTCTTTAGCTTTTAGTTCCTTTAAAGCCTCATTAGGTTCAATCTTTATATTTTTATTAAAATTCAATGAGAAACCACGATTCAAGGCCACACTAGTAATTTGATACGTCATAGTCTCAATGTATTCAACTACTGGACGAGACAATTGTTGAATATCTTTTGGTTCAAGATCTTGAACTTCACCTTGAAAACCAACTGGTTGAACGATTTGTCCTACTAATCCTGACACTTTAAAGGGAGCGTTCTCAGGATGAATCTCAAATGGTACAACTACTTGAAGAATCTTTCCTTCTTTTTCACTTAAAGGCTGCCCATTCTCATCTTTAAAGTCTGGGTGCTCTACACTGATGTTTAGTTCAGTTTTAACATCAGCACTGCTTGATTCAACGTCGTAATGAAAAGCCTGAACATTTACTGCACCTTTATTGATTTTCATTATAAATTTTACCTCTAATCTAATTTATCATTTTCGTAATGATGACTTAATTCCAATCCCTCAAAATGCTGTTGACGAACAGCCTCATAGATTACCAAGGCCGCACTGTTGGACAAATTAAGTGCTCGAATATTATCACTCATAGGGATTCGAAGACATTTTTCTGGATTCCGACGCATGAAATCCTCTGGCAGTCCAGTCGTTTCCTTGCCAAATAGAAAATAATGATCTTTTGAAGTATCGGTAAAGTCTTGATCACTATAAATTTTATTGGAAAACTTAGTGATCAAATACAAATACTTATCATCTGGAATGGAATCTAAAAAATCATTTAAATTATCATGATAAGTAATATCGACCTTATCCCAATAATCTAACCCTGCTCTTTTCATATGAGCATCGTCAGTATTAAAACCCAAAGGGCGAATCAAATGTAATTTAGTATTAGTACCAGCACAAGTTCTAGCAATATTACCAGTATTAGCCGGCATTAAGGGTTCATATAGTGCAATATGATTAGTCATTTTTATCTCCTTTATTAACGAAAAAGCGCATACCCTCGGTGAAAACCACAGCAAGGACATGCGCTAGTAAAAGCCTTATGTTTACTTGCTTTTGTCAAAATTACTTCTGAGAAAAACAAATAACAGTAAACTCATCTCACTTATTATATACAATATATCAGGTCTAGACAATAAGAAAATGAATTATTTATGAATATCCTCAGTTTTTTTTGTATCTTTTTCAACCGTTTTTTCTGGTAAGTCATCATCGTCATACCAATTAGAATTTCGCTTGAACCAATTGAAGAAACGAAGACAAATAATTTTTAAAATAGCAAATATTGGAATACCAGCTATCATCCCAATCAAACCATACATTCCAGCTGAAACCAATAATACCAAAATGGTTGTCACCGGATGCATCTGCATTTTATTACCCACGATAATTGGTGAAATCACTCGAGTTTCGACTGTCTGTTCAACTATAAAGACGATTAAAACCTTTAACACCATCGAAGGCGCAATAAAAGACGCAATTACTAATGATGGGATCAATGCTAAAGTAGATCCAATATAAGGAATTAAATTTAAAATTCCTGCCACGATTCCTAAAACTAATGCATATCTTTGGCCAATGATTAGATAGCCAACAAAAAACATCACAGCTACCCAAAAAGCTACGGTTAATTGCCCTGTTATGTAAGAACTCAATGATTGACTGATTTCAGAAAGCATATCGCCAACGGATTTCTTAACACGATTAGGCATAAATTTAACGATTGAATCTTTAAATTTCTTATCGTCCTTTAACATAAAGAAAAGAATGAACGGTGCAGTCATGATGATAACAACTACGTTAGTTAGCACACCAACTGCTGAACCAATATTATTCACAGTCTGTGGTAAAATTTGATCCATTGATTTCTCAAAGCTCTTAGTTACACTAGCGTTCGTTTGAATTAGGCGCTCTTTGATCATATGTAATTTAGGATCAGAAAACATATTCTGTAGGCTCTTATTCATCGAGTTCCAATATTGTGGCCAATTTTTAACCAAAGAATCAATTTGTTCTTGCACAAAGGGAATCAGTGACATAACACCCCATATCAATAAAGCCAATATGATAATAAAGACAAAGGTTATTGATATGATTCGTTTAACATGAAACTTACTTTCTAAGACATTGATCAAAGGATTAATCAAATAGTACAGTACCAACGCCAAAATAACTGGTGGCATCGTTATACCTAAGATTTGACTGAGTGGGTCGAAAACGAAGCTTATCTTAGAAAAAAGATATATTATTAAAAATACCAAAAAGACATTAATCAAAATTACTGTTAATTGGTTATTCAAAAACCACTGATAAAACCAACTTTTTCTTTTTTCTGGCGTTTCTTTCATAAAGTACTCCCCAAAAATTTTCTATTAAGAATATACTATATACTATACAATGTTTGGAGGTTTTTGTAATGTTTGAAAAGGTTCTCTTTAGTGGTTACACAAATAAATCTGGTAAGGGCGTCTATTCAGCCGAATTAAATTCTGACAATGGCGAATTATCAACGCCAAAAGTCCTAGTTGAATTGAACAGTCCTACGTATATTGATGTAACTAATGATATGAAATTGATTGCTCTAGCTAAAAAAGACGATCGTGGTGGTATTGTTGTCTATGACATCAGTGGTGATGAACCAAAATTATTAGATGAAGATTATTCTGAACAGACTTCACCATCTTATGTTAAATTTGATGCCAGTCGTAATTTAACTTTTAGTGCATATTTCCATTTAAGTAAGGTAAAGATCGACCATTTAACTGATGATGGTAAAATCGAACACTATTCTGAGGTTAAATTTGAGGGACATGGTCCCCGAGTTGAACAGGATCAATCAAAGCCACACTTTAGTGCCTTAACTCCTGATGGTAAATTGATTATCTGTGATTATGGTGCTGACCGTATTTATATTTACGATTTAAGTGATCCAAAAAATCCAAAATTAATGAATAACTACATTGCTCCTGCTGGCTATGCTCCAAGGCACTTAGTTTTCAATCCAACTAAGCCTTATGTTTATGTTGCTTGTGAATTATCATCCAAGGTCCTTGTTATGGAATATAATGCAGAAACCGCAGGTCTAACATTAGTTGACGAAGTTGATGCTGCTAAGGATGAACAAAAGAATACTACTGCTGCCATTAGAATTACTAAAGACGGTAAATTCTTATATGCTTCAACTCGTGGTGCTGATACGATTGCACTGTTCTCCGTTAATGAAAAGGGCGACCGTCTTAAGAAAATCAATACTACTTCTAGCGATGGCAAAGGTCCTAGAGATTTTGAGCTTGACCCATCAGAGAAGTATTTAGTTGCTGCTAACCAAGATTCCGACAATGTTACTATTTTCAAGAGAAATATGAAAAAGGGAATTTTGACTAGTTTGGAAAATAATATTTCCATTCCTGAGTGTGTATGTGTACACTTTATTTAGTTTCAAATTTAATCAGGAGAATAATTAATTATTATGTTCATTGAAATCATTAAGACCATTATCCTTGGAATAATCGAAGGTTTCACTGAATTTCTACCAATTAGTTCTACTGGACATTTATATTTAGCTGATGAATTTATTAAATTAAAAGAATCAACTGCTTTTATAAATATGTTTATGGTAGTTATTCAATTTGGAGCAATTTTAGCGGTTATCCTTATTTACTTCCACAAGTTAAATCCTTTCTCGCCCAAGAAGAATCAACATGAAAAGAAGCAAACTTGGAGTATTTGGTTCAAAGTTATCTTAGCCATTATCCCATCTGTCGTAATTGGGCTTCCATTAAATGACTGGATGGATGCTCACTTAACAAGTTGGCAAGTTATTTCAGCTACATTGTTGATTTACGGTATTTTATTCATTGTCGTTGAAAACTGGCTTAAGAATAAGCAACCACAAACTGCTGAACTTGAAGATCTCTCATACAAAACAGCCTTTCAAATTGGACTCTTCCAAGTACTTTCACTAGTACCTGGTACATCACGTTCTGGAGCAACCATTTTGGGTGGTATGACTGTAGGTACTTCAAGATTCGTCGCTACAGAATTTTCTTTCTTCTTAGCTATCCCTACTATGTTTGGTGCTAGTTTATTGAAGATTTTAAAATTCTTTGCTCATGGAAATACTTTCTCAGGAGATCAAATTATTATTCTTCTGATTGGTACATTTGTTTCATTCATCGTGGCTTATGCTTCAATTAAATTCTTACTTGACTATATCAAACGCAATGACTTCAAGGCCTTTGGTTGGTATAGAATCATCTTAGCTATTATTGTAGTTGCCTACTTCGGCATCAAAGCAATGGTCGCTTAATAATAAAAGCGGGACAAAACATGGCTTTCTCCTAATTGGAGTAAGTTAATCATGTTTTGCCCCGCTTTCTGTTAGAATGTATTTATCAAATATTAAAAAAGAGGTTGATGATTATTTTTAAAGAAGTCGCTGTCGAAAATTTCACTAATATTCCCTTGGCCGTCTCTAAGGGTGCTAATCGAATTGAGTTAAATGATAATTTAGCTGTTGGAGGTACAACTGTCAGCCTAGGAGTTCTCCAAGAAACAACTAAGTATCTTCAAGAAAAGTCCATTCCCGTCGTTGAAATGATTCGTCCTCGTGGAGGAAATTTTGTCTACAACGACCTAGAAATCAAAATGATGGAGGCTGACCTCTTCCAAGCTCAAAAATTAGGCGTTGACGCTGTCGCCTTTGGTGCTTTAACAAATGATGGCGCTATTGATGAAGACGCTATGGAACAACTGATTGCTGCTTCTTCAGGAATGCAAGTCGTCTTCCATATGGCTTTCGACGCCCTGGCAGAGGAGAATAAAAAAGGTACAATAGATTGGCTAATAGATCACGATGTCGATCGTATTCTAACTCATGGTGGGCCCTTAACCACTCCAATCAATGAAACACTCGACAATATTAAAAAATATATCGATTATGCTGATGACAGAATTACAATTTTACCCGGTGGCGGTATCAATTACCAAAATTGTGATATGATTGCCGAAAAATTGAACATTAAAGAAGTTCACGGTACAAAAGTTATTCAAGGTATCAACGATTAATAAAATAAAAATGCACGATAGATTCAGTTTTGAAATCGAGACTGATATCTATCGTGCATTTTTTCTTATAATTTTCATTTATTATTCAAGCTTTTACAAAATATTGCATAAAGATTCCAGCAATACTGAAATAAATCAAGACACTCGTTAAATCACTCAACGTCGAAATAAAGGGACCACTTGCCACAGCTGGATCGAAGCCAAAGCTAGACATCAACATTGGAATCAAACTTCCAGCTAAATTAGCGACAGTTATCGCAGCACACATAGCCATCCCAATCACCATTCCTAAAACAAAATTATGTTTCCAAATACCAACTAATAAGAATACAGAAATTCCTGTAACCAAACCAGTTACAAACCCAGTAATCAATTCTTTACCAACTAGCTTTACAAATTCGTGGCGATTGATTTCTTCTACCGCTAAACGTCTAACAGCCACGGCCAAACTCTGCGTTCCTGCATTTCCGGCTGTACCAGTAATAGTAGAAATAAAGACCGCCAAAATACTGGCCTCAGCTAAAAGATTTTCATAATGATTAATCAGAGTCGCCGTAATCATACTCAATAACAACAATGTGATTAACCAAGGCAACCGCTTAGAAGCAGCTTTGAAAGGACCATCGTTATTAGTTTCATCCATACTAACACCGGCCAAACCAGAATAATCTTGTTGAGCTTCGTCATCAATAACTTCAATAACGTCATCAACCGTAACGATACCGACCAACTTATTAGCATGATCTACGACTGGCACAGCTAAAAATTCATAATCTCTAAAAATTTGGGCAACTTCTGCCTGTTCAGCATCAACATTGACCGTTATAACGTCACTATTCATCTTAGCACCTAACGTATCATTGTCATCTAACATGATTAAATCACGTAACGACATAACCCCAACCAAGTCATCATGACTGTCCAAAACATAAAGATAATAAATTGTCTCCGCTGTTTGAGCGAACTTCTTTAAAGCCCTGATTGCCGTTTTTGCAGTCTCTTCTTCATGAAATTGAACATAATCGGTGGTCATAATACCACCAGCCGTTTCAGTATCATAATGCAATAACCCTCGTAAATTATTAGCATCGTTACGTGGCATTTGTTCTAAGAAACGATCAACGTCAACCTTATCAAGATGTTCCAATACATCAGCTGCGTTATCGTCGTACATATCGTTGAGCATTTTAGCAGCATACTGTAAATCCATTTCCTTCAATAATTCAGGAATAGCTGGATTATCATCTTCAATAGTATCAAACATGTCACCCATTTCATCTGGTTCTAGAATCGAGTATAGTGTGATCCGCTCTTCTTTGTTTAAAGTGAGGTAGAACGTACTTTGATCATAAAAATGCATATCAAGATAGGTTTTTCGAAATCGTTTCTTATCATCCCTATCAAGGTACTCTTTTAACTGTTCAAATTTTTCTTGCAGTCTTTTTTCATTTTCATCCATTTCTCTCACCCCTTAGCACACCCTTTAAGATTACCATATCTTTGGGTAAAGGAGCCTTTAAATTTAATAACTCTTTAGTAACGGGATGAACAATTCTCAAATTATAACAATGTAAAGCTTGACGAGAGATTCTTTGATCTTTTTTACCGCTATACATGTCATCTCCAATTATGGGATAGCCGATTGCTGACAAATGCACCCTTATCTGATGCGTTCGACCCGTCAGCAACTTTAATTCCAGCAAGCTAGCTTTTGGATAATGTGCAACTGTTTTATAGAGTGTTTTTGATTCTTTGCCATTTTTATAATCAATCACACGTCTGTAAAAAGCTTGAGGATCAATTCCAATAGGTAAATCAATCAATCCCTGCTTAGGATTTATCTGACCATCAATCATTGCCAAATAAAACTTCTGAAAATCTTCCGTATGTAAGATTTGATCCAATAAGGAATGTGCATAGGAGGTTTTTGCAAAAACCATCAATCCAGAAGTATCACGATCTAATCGCGTTACCAAATGAATGGAACTATTTTCATTTTTAGCAATCAAATAGGCTTTGACTAGGTTAGCCATTGTTTTACCATCACGCGCTTTAGCAGGTAAACTAGCAATCCCTGGAGGTTTATTTATAACCAATAAGTAATCGTCCTCAAAAATGACATCAACAGGTCCACGCATTGGTTCAATCAAGTCTGATGGCTTTTCATTGCTCAAGACAACCAATACTTCGTCTCCTGTTTTTAATCCAAAATTAAAATGACGTTGGCGATGATTAACGAAAATCTGTCCACCTTTATTTTTTAAATTGTGCAACTGACTAGAGGAAAATTTATGTTGCACTAAAAAGCGACGAACGGTCCTTTTATCATTATCATTGATGACGAATTTCAGAAAACGATTATTCTTTTTCATGTTGTGCTAAGAAGGCAGTTTCTACTCTAGTCCAGAAATGACGATGACGATATTGAGCAAATTGAGCTCGTTGATGATTTAATTTGATTGTTATTTTCTTCACATTTCTTAATTTAGTTGTTATTCCATCACAACTGATCACATAATCATCCGCCGTTTGTGGATAAAGATCTACTTGCTGATTATGAGGAATAATTATTGGCGAAGATATTGTTCGATAAACTCGATTATTAATTGATGCAATCTCAATCATTTGAAAGACACTAATTTTAGGATGGATCAATGCTCCACCAACTGACTTAGAGTAAGCTGTTGACCCTGTAGGTGTTGAAAAGCAAAGTCCGTCCCCTCTAAAGCTTTCAAAAAATTCTTTGTCCAAGTCAACCCGGGTCTTCATTGTCAAAGAAGAAAGACGTCTGACCACTGTTTCATTGATAGCAATACCATGAAATATCGAACCTTCTTTATTTTCAACAGCAACATCCAATACCGGATAACTGGTTGATGGAATATTATCTTGGCAATCAATAATTCTCTTTGCTAACTCATCAATTTCCGTATCCATCCAATCGGAATAAAAGCCGAGATGTCCTGTGTGCAAAGCCAAAAATCTTACACTATCTAGATGTGCTGCATAGGCATGAAAAGTACTTAAAAGCGTTCCATCTCCGCCGACACTGATAACTAATTGCGGATTGCGACGGTCTAAAATCAATCCAGCTTCTAATAAACGGCTACGTAATTTATTCGCAGCTGCCACTGACTGTTCTTTATTATTATTATTAATCCATAATTTCATTTTTTATCTTGCTCCGTTGGGCTATTTAGATCTCGTTTTCGATCTGTAAAATATTGTTGTGCATCTTGAATTTCTTCACGAATTTTTGACATTTCTTCATCCAACATAAAGGAAGCTTCCGCCGCCCGTTTTAAACGTTCGTTGATTTCGTCTGGAAAATCTCCCTTATATTTATAATTAAGAGAATGCTCAATTGTCGACCAGAAGTTCATTGCTAAAGTTCGAATCTGAATTTCCGCTAGAATATTGATCTGACCATTTGCCGTTTGAATAGGATATTCAATCACCACATGGTAAGAACGATATCCACTCGGTTTACTATTAGCGATATAATCACGTTCTTCAACTACTCTCATGTCCTCTCTAATATGGAGTAGTTTGGCCACATCGTAAATATCTTCAACAAATTGACATTGAATCCTAATCCCAGCAATATCTTGCATATCCTGTTCCAAAAGTTCTTTAGAAATAAATCTTCGACGCATTTTTTCCTTAATACTATCAACAGTTTTCACACGTCCAGTGACAAACTCAATTGGTGAATGTTCGTTCTTTTCTAGAAACTCCTTACGTAAATTTCTAAATTTGATCTTTAATTCGTCAACTGCTTGTGAATATGGTATCAAGAATTCATTCCATTTTATTTCTGACATAGTAACCTCGCTTTAATATAAATATATCGTAAATTTATGAAAGTTTCATCTAATACAAATAATACAACCCTCAGAGTTTAAAATTTTACCTTTTTGAAAAATGTTGGTAGAATGACAATGCAATAGAGATGGAGGAAAAACATAATGTGGGAAGTATTTATATATATCAATCCCTTATGTTCGTACTGTTTACGAGTGGAACAATCGATTATCGATTTTACCAGAAAACATAATATCGACACACAATATCATTTTGTCACGAACTGTAATATGGCAACAATTAATGATTATCTACAACAAAAGGGCTATAAGATTTCAAATATTGAGGAACGCAATAATGCATCCAAAGAAGTAATTGAAGCTGCAAAGCTGTACAAAGCTGCCTCATGTCAGGGCAACAAGAAAGCTCGCAATTTCTTAATGAATCTTCAAGAACAAGTCAATGTCTTAAACAATCCCTTTGATAATACCACTATCAGACGCGCAGTTAACAATAGTGGCCTTGATTACAAAGCTATTATGACAGATAAAGACAGCCAATGCGTCGTCCAAGGATTGAAACGAGATCAACAGTTATCTATGGAAATGAGTGTTCAAAAAGCACCAACAGCTGTGATCTTTGATTGTGAAGATGAACAAAAACCCGGTGTCATGATTAATGATTTTGGTAACGCCGCTTCCCAAGATGATATTAGTAAGAATATTAATCTAATGCTAGAACGAGAACTACCTAAAAATGAAACTAGTCGTTTTGTTGAGTCCGGAACAGTTGTCAGTCTAGATAAATTTAGAAGATAATTATTTGTAAACAATTGAGCATGAGCACTAAAAAATCCTTCATCATTGATGAGGGATTTTTTGATAACGATATTTAATCAATGGTTGGTCTAAAAATATATTTTTTTGACCACATTGACGTTGCCAAGCTGGAGTCTTATAAATCGGTGCCTCAGGTTTAAAGAAACGTCCTTTTAAATATTCCTCAAGAGGACGATTATGTTTTAAATAAAAATTCAATTTAATTTCTTTAGTTACGATATCATTTTGGCGGCGAATCCTTTCCAAAAAATAATCGTCTAATAAAAGATCTTTTAAAATTCTCCCAGAGAATTCCGTACGAAACATCTTTTCGAACTTATCAGAAGAAAAAGTTTCCTTTTGATATATTAAACGATTAAATGGTCCTAAAAAATTAATGTGATGAAATAATCTAAAACATTTTTGTTGTGAGTCAAGCATTAAAATATAATATTTAAAATTATCATTATAATCAATAAATTTTAAATGTTCTCTTTTCAATTTATTGCTTAGGTAGTGCCCACCTAAAATCCAAATATTTTTCATATTTGCCTTGTGATACCCTATAACACGTTTCTTCAAAACTTCTACATCCAAATTGGCACACTGATATTCGAAAGCTATCCGCTGATCCACTAAAATATCAGGACGCTGTTTAATTTTTTTCAAATAAACTTCTGTTTCCAAGGTATGAGGTTTAAGTTTACCAATTTCTGTTTTAATTATTTTTTTACCCAGTAAATGTATCTCACGTTCATTTAAATCATTATCTTTTTTGTTCTCATGTCGAAAATATTTTCTGTTATTTGTCGATATTAACTTAACTCTTTTTTGGCATTTACAACAAAAGTATTCGTTTCTCTCCAAAGCATCACAAGCATTTATTAACAAACCGGTTTTATCTAAAGCTGCATACATTTCAATCACCTCTGATTGAAATTACGAAAAAAAAGATCGATTCATTACGAACCGATCTACTTTTTATTTATTTAACAAAATAATATCTAGTTAATTCCAAAGCCGTCTTCGACATGATTTCTTTACCATACTCAGATAAGACAGCCGCTGTAACCTTAGTTTTAAAACTATACTCACTAAGCAAAGCTACGACATCACTATAAGTCATCTCGTGCATTTCATCTGTAAACAGAATTAATTGCAAATAGTATTTGTTATTATATTCCCAAAGATTAGAAATGCCACTTTCTAAGTGTAATAAATCAGCCAATTGGACGTAGTCCTCAAAGTCCTTAAATTCAACAATAATTGTCTTTGTAGGTGTATCTGGGTCGTTCAAATATGGGGCTGTATCACTGTCATATTCTTCAGTACCTATTTTTGAATCATCATTATTATTAACGACTGAACCCTGTAGCCCATTTAATGGCAATGAATCTGTACTCTCAGAATCATCACTCTTACTAATTAATAGTTCCAAACCTTCTTTGTTTGGCATTATTTGGAAAGTAACTGGTTCATTGTTTGTAAAGACATGATCCTTATCAACTTCATCCAAAATACTGTAGAAGAATGATTCAATTTGTTTTTTATTACCCAACAAATCCAGAACGGTAACTCCACGTTCCTTTAAATCATCTGTACTAAGAATGACTCTGATTGTATTATCATTAAGTCGATCCATTTCCATCATAGTCACCTCAATTCTGTATCTATATTCTAACAGTCTCAAAAACTATTTAAACTATCATATACCGATAAATCTAGCCATTGAATTAATATACTAAATACAGAAAAACTAGTCAAAGAAAGTGACTCTCAATTTTAATCGAATTCATATTTAATTAAGTATTTGCATAATGCTTTCTACGACCTTATTTGGTTTACGGACGTCTCTGACGTCCCCATAACACTCCCTAGAAAACGGCTTTGCCGTTTAAATGCATGGTCTACGGACGTCTCTGACATCCCCATAACACTCCCTAAAAACGGCTTCGCCTTTAAATGCATGGTTTACGGACGTCTCTGACGTCCCCATAACACTCCCTAAAAACGGCTTCGCCTTTAAATGCATGGTCTACGGACGTCTCTGACGTCCCCATAACACTCCCTAAAAACGGCTTCGCCGTTTAAGGGAGTGTAAAAAAAAGGATCACTTCCCAAGGAAAGTGATCTACTTATATTTTATAATCCAGCCATTAATTGAGCCTTTTGAAGTTCCATTGTTCTGACACTTCTTGGCAAGAATCTTCTGATTTCGTCTTCATTGAAGCCGACTTGAAGACGTTTATCATCCATGATGATAGGACGCTTCAATAAACCAGGATTTGTTTGAACTAAGTTTAACAATTGATCAATTGTTAAATCGTCCAAATTAACCTTAAGATTTTGAAATGCCTTTGAACGTGTTGAAATAATTTCTTCTGTTCCGTTCTCAGTCATTTGTAAAACTTGTTTGATTTCTCGCTTATTTAAAGGTTCTGAGTAAATGTTTCTTTCTTTGTAAGGAATGTCATGTTGTTCAAGCCAAGCCTTGGCCTTCCGACATGATGTGCAACTTGGAGATGTATAAATGGTAACCATATATAATCTCTCCTTTCCTGTGTAGTATCAAACTCTTTAAACACTTTATTATTATAACTTATTACAAGTATAAAATCTATACTTTTTCAATAAAAAGTTACGAATATTTGTTCGAGATTTGTTCTATTGTGAAAAAAATTACCCACTATAATGCTGTTTACATAAATCGTTCACAAATTATATCAGTTTTAACTTATTTGTTCCATTAGTAATAATTGCTATTCTTTTCAATGTAAGCGCTAACTATAAGCTTCTTTAGATTTCCATTTCCAGACCTTGAAATGCGTTAACTACTGGAATCTGTTCAGCATATTTTTGTGTTTGACTTAACATTGTCTCAACGTCAACGGTTTGAGGAAGATGACTGATCATCAGACGCTTTACATTAGCATCTTTAGCTAAGGTTCCAGCTTCCTTAGTATTCAAATGCCATTTACGACCTGTGACATCTTCTGGAAAATTAGTATCAGCAATTAATAAATCTGCATCTTTACTAAAATCAACTAAACCGTCAAAATAAGTTGTATCAGCGGTATAAACGATAACCTTACCAGTCTTATCAGTGATTCGCATTGCATACGCTGGCACTGGATGAACTGTTCTGAGAAATTCGAATTTCAAAGTTCCAATCTCAGTTGGTTCATAATCATTATAAGCAATACCCTTGGTTGCATTAGGTTCTGTCAATTGCGCAAAGTTGACAAAATCTTGAGTATGACCATAAATAGGTAGTGGGCTTTCCTTTTTAGCAGCGAGCCAATTGTATTGTAAAACCCCAACATCTGCCGTGTGATCATGGTGATAATGAGAAAGAATTACAGCGTCTAAATCTGTCGGTTGCATGTAATTAGATAAAGCGTTTAATACTCCACTACCACAATCAATCAACATGTTCTTGCCGTCGTTTTGCAACAAATATCCTGATGTACCAATACCCTTATAGGGATATCCACCGTAAAAACCTAAAACTGTAACTAACATAGAAAACCTCCAAAAATTTTAATTGAAAGGATTTCAATAATTATGAACATAACATTAAAGCTAGGCACATATTTTTTTCTAAAGAGTCAGCTAACTTCTGCTGATACTTTATTAAAACCCTTATTAAGTACTAATGCAGACCATCTTTTGATAAAAAAATTATCCACTTTTGCACAATATCGCAGTATCAATGGATCTTACGAGTCATCCAATAAGTTGTATTCCTTGACATATTTAAAATTAAATCCTGATCAAGCTAAACTTTTTGAGGACAAACTATTCAGTACCCATCCCTACTCCTTTAATTCTACCTCAACCGCAGTCTTTCAAAAAAGGGATAGTCCTAGAGAATATTTAATTATTAAAACATTTACTAGTCCTATTGAAGTCAAAAAATGGGGAAAAAAATTACAACTAGAAATTCAAAATCAAATCCAAGGTGGCAATGAAGAGGATTTTGGTTTCTTTACAAAAAGTTATTCCATCACAGACTAAATTTTTGTTTAATTCCATGCCAAGAAATTTGATAACTTACAAAGCCAAACAATCCATAAAAGATCACATAGCCACCATAAATCAAGATAATATTTCTCGATTTTCCTGCTGTATTTGACATTGCAATTGAAGTCACCGCCTGCATCAAAGCAAAAATCAACGGTATTAAAAAAGTCAATGTATTCTCTCGACGAACAATTCGTTTGATTTCATTTTCCTCCACGCCAATTTTTTGAAGTGTTCGTAATTGTCTGGATTGATAATCATCACGCAAAAGTATTCTCAACGTTAAAACACTGCCTAAAGCAATTAATAACGCTACACTAAATAGTGACACAATAAAGAGATAGAAGCCACCTCCTTGGACAAATTCCTTTTTTAAGCTTCCTTGACGAATAAATCCTGCTTGTGTATAGATTGAAGGCGCATATTTAACAGGTTCCTTCTTCAAAACTTCAATAGTTGAATTAGATAATGACGATTTAAAGTTGACCTTCATGTAATAAGAATTACGAAAACCATCTAGTCGATTCAATTGCTTGGCACTTAAACGATCTCCCTTTTTAAAATCCCAGCCGTAAAAAGTATCTTCAACTTCAGCTGGCATTTTCTGATAATAATCATCTGGAACAATCATCATTGGTCCAAAATGCATTGAACTTCCATAAGGAAAAGAACTACCGGTTTCAACGGTGGAGATCAACGGAGCATCTTTTACTTCGATATCATGCTCTTTAAAATGATGTGAATCAAAAATTGACCCATTATAATCAATTTTTAAAAATTGATGCGAATCAATCTTGCTATTCCATTTTCGCATTCTTCTGGGCAAACTCATGTAATCGGTGTAAGACATGAACGTCATCGGCTGACGCACAAAATCTCGATCATCCTTTTTATAATAAGAAACTAAATTTACTTTCACTGGGGTTTTGTATTCACCCTTGATCTTTGCCTTGCTGTTTCCTAATTCTTTTTTGATAACTGCAACCGTATTTTTATCAGCGGCTAATTCAAAAGGGTAAGCCCCATTGTAGTTACGATGAACCGCTTGGTAGCCAAAGTAGCAAAAGGTCAGTAGCATTAAAGCCAATGCTGAAAGTTCTGTCACGAACCACAGTGTCGAAATATTTTGAAACAGTCGTTCCTTCAAATATTTAAAAGAAAACATATTGATTCCAGAATATGAAACAGACCGTATTCCTTGTAAAACATTCAGTATCGTTGGCAAAAAGCCAAAATAGACTAAATAAGTTCCAAAAACATCAGCCAGCATTACAAAGAATATTTCCGTGAGCGGTTTTGCCGAATAACTAATTGTATGCATATCATAAAATAATGAAACCGTGCATAATTGTGCCAACAGTAACAACAGTAAACCAAAAATTCCCGCTGGAATTCTCAACCACCACCGGGTCTTTTTTGTTCGTTTAGCCTTGCTTTTTTGTAAAATTCGTATTGTTTTAATAGAATTGACAATGCTTAAAATCAATGTGGAGAAGAAAAATAGTTTTGCCAGTAGGAAAATATCATTCCAACTGATATGCATTAAAAAATTGAATCTTAAACGCATCAGAAAAAATAACATCATCCCCATAAATTTTTGAAAAATCAACGTAGCTAATAAACCTATAAACCACGCGAGCGTTTGGACAAGTGCCGTTTGAATAAAGCTTATTCCGACGATTATACTTCGCTGCATACCTAATTTTTTAAAAGTAATAAACTCATTTCGCTGCTGTTGAATAAAAAAGCCTCCAACGTAGATCATGTAGACGAACGCACAGAAGGCAAATAAACCACTCATCATTATCGTTATTTCTGAAATAAAAGAATTCCACGACCGCAATGATGCTCTTACAGAGGGATTGTCACCTAATGAAATTAAGATTCCAAAGACACCAATGGCAAAGCTGCACGCTAAAATGTAAATCAAATAACTGTCACGCATGTTATATAGACTGCGCTTAATAATCTTTCGATACATTAAAGTAATTTCCTCCTCCAATTGTTCTTTGCATATTAATTATCTGTTCAAAAAACTTATCACGATTGCCCGGATTGACGATCTCTGAAAAAACTACTCCATCCTTGATAAAAACTACTCGGCTACAATAACTAGCTGTAAATGCATCGTGGGTAGCCATCAGAATAGTCGTCTTTTCACGTTTATTCACCAGTTGCATATAATTCAACAAAATCGTAGCCGATTTAGAATCAAGGCTTCCTGTAGGTTCATCTGCAAATAATATTTCCGGATTATTGATCAAAGCCCTTGCTGCAGCTACAATCTGTCTTTGTCCGAGTGACAGTTCATCAATATTTCTCTTACTTAATTTCTCAATATTGAGTAAATTCATCATATAATTGAACCGTTCCTCAATCAGTTTTTTGTTAGAACGGTTCAAGGCTAAGGGCAAGATGACGTTCTCCTTAACATTCAATGAATCCAATAACTCGAAGCTTTGATAAATAAAGCCCATCTTATTTCGGCGATATTTAGTCTGCTCACGATCGTGCAATTGCGTTAAGTCTAATCCATCGACAATAATTTGACCGTGATCTGGTCGTTCATTGGTCGAGATCATATTCAAAAGTGTTGTCTTGCCTGCACCTGAAGGTCCCATAATACCCAAAAATTCGCCATGCTCGACTTTTATGCTTATGTCCTTGATGGCGTGAACTGCATTCTTTTTTCTACCAAAATCTTTTGATATATTCTTTACTACTATTTGCACAGTAATTTCTCCATAATTAAATAATTATTGTTATCATATTACATAGTGTCTTCATTCTAGCACGGAGGGAATTTTAATATGGCTAAAATTATGATTATTGAAGATGATCGATCCATCTCCAAATTAATCAGTGAAAATCTTGCCAAATGGCAAATCAATTCTTATATCACTGAGGATTTTAATAATATCATTGATCAATTTAATGCTTACAAACCAGATTTAGTTTTACTCGATATCAATTTACCAGTTTACGATGGTTATTACTGGAACCAAGAAATTCGTAAAATTTCTAAAATTCCCATCATTATTATTTCGTCTCGTAATTCTAATATGGACCAAATCATGGCAATGAATATGGGAGCCGACGATTTTGTAGAAAAACCTTTTTCAATTGATATTCTGGTTGCTAAAATCAATGCTCTTTTACGTCGAACCTACGATTTCACCAAGAACAGCAGTGACGTAATCGAACACAATGGACTGAAATTGAATCTTTCCAGTGGCTCTGTTGAAATTGCCGACAACAAAATTGACTTATCCAAAAACGAATATAAATTATTACAACGCCTACTAAAAGATCAAGGTAAAATCGTCACTCGTGAGCAATTATTGAATTTTATGTGGGATGATGAACGCTTTGTCGACGACAATACTCTTACGGTCAATATCAACCGTTTGCGTGGAAAAATCGAGAAGTATGGATTAAAAAGCTATATTGTCACAAAAGTTGGCCAAGGCTACATCATTCCCTAATGAGGTAAATTATGACATTTTTTAAATACTTAAAAGATCACATTTATTCAATTCTAGTCGTCTTAATTGGTGTAACCTTTATTGAGATTGTTTTGTTTCTCGATCCTAATGTTAATTTTCATCCGGGAACATTGGTTTACACTTGGATCTTGGCAATGATTTTTTTAACCGTTAATCTGGTCATCTCTTATAATCACAAAAAAAATTGGTACAAACAATTAGCAAATTATCAAGAGGATCTCTCAAAAGAACTAGTCGGTGCCAATAACAATGAACAAGATTATATTCAGAATAAAATCAATAATATTTCTTTGGAATATCGAAATGAATTGACAAAACTCTATCAGAATCAAAAGGATCAGCGTGAATACACTGAATCCTGGGTCCATGATATTAAAGTACCTTTGGCCGCTTTAAAATTGTCTCAGGACGATAATTTAGATCCAGAACTGATTGCAGAGGAATTAGACCAAATTGACTATTTAGTAGATCAGGCACTCTATTTTGCACGATTGAATAATTTTTCAAACGATTATCTAATTCAAGAACAGAATTTAAACAATATCGTTAAAGCTGCTATCCGCACTAACAAACGCCTCTTTATTAACAAACGAATTGGAATAACTTTAAATATTACTGATAAAAAAATTCTAACTGATGAAAAATGGCTCAGTTTTATTATCAATCAAATTATTTCCAATAGTTTAAAATATACGCAACAAAACGGCAAAATCTCTGTCTTCACAACTTCTGATAATAATAACGTTGAACTTCATATCAAAGACAATGGTATCGGAATCGCTGATCAAGATATTAGTCGAATCTATAATAAAGGATTTACTGGTTCGAATGGAAGAAGATCCGGCAGTAAATCTACTGGGATGGGACTCTACCTTGTCAAAAAAATGATTGATAAATTAGGACATACAATTACTGTTAAATCACGAGAAAATCAAGGTACTGAATTCATCATTACCTTTCTAGATTTACCATACTATAAATAAAAATAGGCTCTTACTTAAATATTGACATTTGAGTAAGAGCCTATTTTTAGTATGAAAACTTTTTCTATTGATTCAATAATTCATAGCTGATTCTAATTCCATTGTAAAAATTACGTATTGTTAGATTTTCATCAATATCATGATTGTGTTCATCTGAATTAGCGTAAGGGATAGTAAATACTGGCACTTTTAGAATATCTTTCCAAACATAATTTGGAACAGATCCTGGCATAACTGGCTCAATATAGGCTTTACCAGTTGCTTTTTTGATAGCCTGATAAATCCAATCTATTTGTTCAGGAGTCGTTTCTGTTTTCTCAGGTGGCAGTTTGCCCAATACATTTACAGTTAGATTTCCTGTGGCAATTTCTTTTTTGAATACCGTCAAGAGATCTTTTTCAATAACGGGAATACTTTGTGTTCCCACTAAACGACAGTCAACTTTTAAACTAGCTACATGGGGAATACTGGTTTTAACGCCGGGACCCATATAACCGGATTTAATACTAAAAATATTGAATGTTGGTTCAAACATCAGTTTCTGATAATAAGTTTCCTTATCCATTGACAATTGCTTAATTCCCGCCTGATCAATAATCTGAGTCTTATCAAACGGCAATTTTTCAATCCAAATTTTCTCTTGGTCAGTCGGAGATACCACGCCATCGTAAAAATGTGGCAACTTGACTTTACCAGTCTGTGCATCATAAATCTTAGACAAATAATTTAACAACAAAGTTACGGGATTAGCCATAATATTACCGAAACTACCAGAATGATTATCATGTGTACCTGTTTTAGTAACAAGCTCAAATGAAAAGACTCCACGATTTCCTAATCGTATGACATTAGTCCCATCAGGATTAGCAGAGCCATCAACGACAATGACCTTATCAATGCTTTGTAATTTATTCTGAGCCAATTTTTGAACCGTAGGAGCTAAATTAGGACTCCCCTGTTCCTCCTCACCTTCAATAAATAAAGTTACGTTAAACGGCAAAGAATCGTGCGTCTCCAGATAGGTATACATCCCAAATATTTGTGCTAATAATTGCCCTTTATTGTCACCTACTCCACGACCAAAAAAACGCTTTGAACGTTTCGAAAGGACAAACGGATCTTCCTTCCACAAACTTATATCACCTGCTGACATGACATCATAGTGACCATAGAATAGAACATGCTCTTTACTTTGACCTGACAAATTAGCAATAATTATGGGATGCCCAGCAGTTTGTATAATTTCCACTTGTGCATGCAATAAATCTTTTAACAATTTCACTAGAAAATCTATTGCCGTCTGAATTCCTTCATTGGTGACACTCAAACTTTTAATGGAAATGAATTTTTTCAATATCTCCTCAAACTGTACTTGATGTTTTTTAATGAACTCGTCTCTTTGGTTCAAATTATCGCTTCCTATTTTTCGATTACAATGATAATAACATTAATAAAAAAGACGTAAAATACCCCGCAATCGTTATTAACATCTAACGACTACGAGGTATCTGATTATCTTAACTCGTTTCATATTCTATTGATAATACTGATCCATAGCTTGTTTAACTTCACTTAAAGTAATATCTTTAGGATCGTCATTTTTTGATTCCGCCATGGCCTGTTCATAAAGCTTCGAATCCATTTCATCTTCAATCTTCTCGACCACTGCAGTCAGAAGAAGCGATGAGACACTCATATTTTTAGATTTGGCATAATTTTTAATCAGTTTTTCATCACAATCATCCAAATGGAAAGAAATATTTGCCATTTTTCAACATCACCTGCTTTATATCAATCGTAATATCTCAATGAATGAATCTATCTCGACGCTCATCATTCACAATTCAATATTATATAAAAAATATTCTTTAATTTGAATATTTTTGTGAAAGATATTTAAGACATGATGTCTACATTTTCAATGTTAAGGCGTTGATTGCCACAACAACAGTAGAAAGCGACATAATGACAGCTCCAACAGCAGGACTTAATACGAAACCAATCCCCGCTAAAATCCCGGCTGCTAGTGGAATGGCAATGATGTTATAACCAGCACCCCACCAGAGGTTTTCAACTGTCTTACGATAAGTTTTACGTGACAATTTCAAGAATTTGATGATATCGCTAGGGTCACTGTTGTACAAAATAACATCAGCAGAGTCAATAGCTACATCAGTTCCTGCACCAATAGCAACACCAATTGTAGCTGCAGCTAAACTTGGAGCATCATTGATACCATCACCAACCATCATGACGTGATGGCCATCATTTTCTAACTTCTGAATAACTTTATTCTTATCTTCTGGTAATAGCTCGGCACGGAATTCATCAATTCCCATTTGCTTAGCCATAGTGGCTGCAGCATTCTTATTATCACCGGTTAACATAATCGGTGTAATATTTTGAGCTTTCAATTCTTTGATAAATTCAATTGTATTTTTCTTGATTCGATCACCTAAGGCAACAAATCCTAATACGTGATTATCATTTACCAAGTAACTAATTGTATTTCCTTTATCCAAATAAGTTTGAACCTTTTGATCATCTATCGAGATATTTTCTTTCTTCAAATACTTCATATTGACTAGATAATACTTTTGACCGTCAAGTTGTCCACTCATACCATAACCTTTAATAGCTTGGACATCGTCAAAATTAGTTGCTTTAACTTTCTTATCTTTAGCATATTGAACGATACTTTGAGCAATTGGATGACTTGAGCCATTTTCCAAACCAGTAACTAATGACAACAGTTTTTCATTATCAATTGATTCATCTAATCTATTCAAGCCATTGACCGTAAACTTACCCTCAGTTAAAGTTCCAGTCTTATCCATAGCGATGTAATCAATCTTACGACTGTTTTCCATTGCTTGATTGTCACGGATGATCAAACCATTAGTAGCTGCAATTGAAGTACTACGTGACATAACTAAGGGAATTGCTAAACCTAGTGCATGTGGACAAGCGATGACTAAGACCGCAACCAAACGATTCAAGGCTGTATTCATATCACCTACGACCAGCCAGTAAACAAAGGCAATAATTCCGACTGACAAAGCGGCATAGAATAACCAACTTGAAACTTTATCGGCCAATTTTTGTGTCTTAGAACGATTATTCTGTGCATCAGAAACTAATTTACTAATTTGTGACAAGTAACCTTCGTTAGCGGCTTTTTCAACTTTTACTCTGATAGTTCCCTCACCATTGATCGAACCACCAACTACTTTACTTCCTTGCTCTTTCTTAACGGCTTTGGATTCACCTGTTATCAATGATTCATTGACATAAGTTGATCCGCTAACTATCTGACCATCAAGGGGAACTGATTCACCAGCTCTAATTTCAATTAAGTCGTTGTCTTTAACCATCGAAATATCATGATCCATAGTTTCATCACCGTGAACCATATGAACTTTATCAGGTACTAATGAGGCAATTTTTTGTAAAGCATTACCCGCACTCATAGTGGATTTCATTTCAATCCAGTGTCCTAATAACATGATTACGATCAACGATGCTAATTCCCAAAAGAAATCCATAATATGACTCGATGATTGAACAAAATTGTTCATCACGAAAGCATATAAACTATAAATATATGCAACACTGATACCCATAGTAATCAAGGTCATCATAGCTGGTTGCTTAGACTTTAATTCGCCTTTGGCTCCACTAATAAAAGGTTTTCCACCATAAAAATATAGAATTGTTGCTAAAACCAAAACGATCCAATCTGATCCTGGAAATTGCACTTGAAATGGTAGATTTAAGCCCATGAATGGAGAAAGGATAAACACTGGTATTGCTAAAACAAGCGAAATCCAAAACTTTTGCTTCAAGTCCCCCATATCCATCATGTGACCACCATGCATCATCATATGATCGTCGGACATATCCATTTTTGAATGGTCCATATTCTTCATATCCATTTTTTCATCCATGTCTTTCATTTCAAATCTGCCTCCAAACAATTACAGTCTACTTTTTTGGGTGCTGTCTCTGCTTTCTCTTGTAAAGCTTGAATTATTCCTGAAATATCACTTTGAGAAATTTCTGAACTATTAACTAAATCTTTAATTGCCTCACCCTTTTTCATACAACAAAGATTATCAAACAAATTATTTACACTCTGGTGAATTGCCATATCTTCCTCTATCAATGGCCGATATATATACGGACGTCTTGATTCATCAGCTCGCAAGAAATTTTTCTTTTGCAAGCGGATAATCAAAGTTTTAATCGTGGCAGGTTTCCAATCCGTTTTTCGTTCCAGAATATCAATCACTTGTTTACTTGTTACCTGACCAAGTGTCCAAATAATCCTCATTACTTGCCATTCGGACTTACTCATTGTTTCTATTTCTGTCATAAACTTTGGCTCCTTTTAGTTTACATTCGTAGTCTTCCTTATCAACAGTACAAAGTTTACATCTGTAAACATACGATGTAAAGCTTTTTGACTTTTAATTTTAACCATTCACATCATCCATACTTTCTATTTAGCATTATATCCAAAATGTAATCGTTAGCATACTTTTTTGCATATTACGCAAAAAAGAGTTCTAAGTAATGACAATTCATCACTTAGAACTCTTAATTTTAAATAATTATCTAATTGGACAAGCTCCACCAGCACAATCTGACTGATCGACCAATTCAATATCTTTTTTATCATGATTATCATTTTGTTCAGCGAATACTTGAGCAACGTTTTCGTTTACTTCTGATTCACGTTCTTGATAAACTTTCTTGGCGATTGGTTCTTTAGGTGCCTGTTTGAAACCTGAACCAGTGTATGGCAATAGAGATGTTGATTTTGTCACATTTCTATACTGATACATCAATCCGGCAATTTGATCGGCTTCCTTAGGTTGGAAAGTAATGGTACAACTAACCGCATTATCAGACCAATAAGTTTGTAAGAAAGCTTGTGTAGCGAATTGTTCAGCGATAGAGACAGAACCTGCTGAGGCAAAATTAGGATCATCAGCATTAGCTGCTCTAACTGGAAATTCCACACACATTGTATGTTTTGTATAGACATCAGGTTCGATTTTATATCCACAAGCCTTAAGGGCAGGCAATAATGGGTCACTATCTTGGAATCTGATCCTTTGAATTAAGTAACCTGAATAATGGAAATGCATACCTTCGGATACACCAGCAAGTTTTGCTACAGTACCAGATGGCTTAACAGTCGTATGTTTTACTGAAGCCTTGCATCCTAATTCCTTTGAGTACTCCTTGTCAGCTATTACAACTGAATGATATAGGTCGTCAAATTTATCAGCGACTCTTTGGTCATAAATTGGCTTTTGAATAGTATCCCCTGTTTCAGGATCTGTGACAGATTCAAAACCAGTTACAACACGATTACCAAAAGTCGTCAAAATCCAATCTTGGATACCGGACATTGACACACCGATACGACGATTCTTTTGAATAACCTTACGAGAAATTTCCCAATCGTAATTACTAAAAGTAACACGTTTAGTATATCTAGCAGCAAGTTTGAAAGCATCCTCTAGTGACCAGCCTTGTTCTTGAGCAATCAAAGGAAATACTTCAAACAAGTTACATGGCTCACCATTGCTTAAAGAGATCTCACCACAAGGGTTAGTTCCTTCAACCCCATCATCAATTCCTGGTTGGTAGCCATCAATGGCACGTCCATAGTTACGAGACAATTCCAAATTAACGATTCCTGGTTCACCATTATGAGCAATCGAATCTGCAATTGGTGCATATTTATTGAATTTAGAATCAACCGCAACACTATTATTAGAAGCCCAACGGTGATGGTAAAGTTTCTTTTGATCTTGCTTCATTGTGATAAAGTCCTCATCAGTAGCACCACCTAAAGCCAATTCTGCTGAACGACGGACATTACCAGCAACAACCGTTTTACCAATCAAATTACCCATATCGGTACAATCGACAGAAGTTAATTTTTTACCCACAGCGTTGTTCAAAACTTCGTTAATATCAAAGAACATTTCAATCAAAGGAACAGGACCAGAAGCAGTTCCACCAAAGCCCTTGATCTTTTCACCCTTAGCACGAATCTTAGTAATATCTAAGACAACATCCTTTAGGCCATCATTAGTATCATTGAAATGAGTATCGATCATATTGGCATTGGCAATCACCCAACCCTCACGAGTATCAGGAAGAATGTAATTACGCGTATTTTCAAGACTGTGAGACTTTTTCCACTCATCGCGATCAATTGCACCTGCTGCAATAGAATCTTCATATGAGGCGCTCTCTTTACCAATTAGAACGGTTAAATTGACCTTGTTGTCAACTATTGGCATAAGTTTCATATTACTTGGAACGACAGAGAAACCAACGCCACCACCCTTCATTAATTGATCAAACATGAATGAAAATGGCATTGAAACAGCTAATTGATCTTGCTTCAAGTATGAGGGAACAATATGACTATCTCCATACTTCTGTGGTCTGACGGCAACAAACCAACAATTATTTAAGGCATCACCATTACGATGTTGATATTCTGTACCAGAAATCCAAAGATTTCTACCAGATGGTGTAGCTGCAAGTCCATAAACTAACTTATAAAGATTTTGTGCTTCATCAACTAATCCGGCATATTGTTCATCAGTTAAATCATCACTCTTTAATCGTGGATCAAGATTAATATTTCCTTCAATTACTCGTTTAACAGTTTCAGACCAATTTTCAGTCCGTCCAAGTTCTGGAATCCAGCGGGCATAAGTTCTTTTATAAGTGACCCAGCCCAATTCGCCCCAGTGGGGTTTAATTGTTTTTTTAACTTCATCGACAAAGTCGTTTGATAAAATAATTTTATTAATAGTCTTCATTAATATTCACTCCACACATTTGAGATAACACAATATATAGTACCTTTATCCTTAATTAATAACAACATATAGTGTAAAAGTATTTATATTGACATTTGAAAAGAATTTTTGCGTATTGATATTTCGGCAATTTACTTCTAAAAAAATTTATTTTTGATTTTAACCAATTCGTAAAAATTCAAAGTCGCAATTACTATTCTAATATCTCTTAAGATGGCTTAGCAATGATTTTTTCAATTTAAGTTCTAGCCCAAATTGCAAGTAGGATAACGTAAATTTTTTCCTTGACTTGCTCAATTCATTGTCAGATAAACGATTGCTGGACAAATTTTTTTATAACGAAAAATTTCAGTTTTATGCCATTATTGTCTAAACAAGTCAGTTAATCCTTGTTAGAACAAGTGTTCTTCAAGATAAATAAAAACTAGACCAATTTTTAAAAATTAGTCTAGTTTTTATTTTTTATAAATTTTTTTCGTTACAACTCGATATAATCCGACGGCTGCTAAAATCGCAATTATCGGCAAAAATTCAATCCGATATCTTCCCTGCACTTCAATTAGAAGTTGCGCAGATACAAAAGCCAACAATGGTAATAAAAGTAAATACAAATTATTATTGAACTTCATTTTAAATAAGTCTATTGAGCCAATCCAAGAAAAGACTATCAAAATTATTGAACCTAGATAAGCCAAATAGTCGACTCGCTGGACCGTTTTAGGAGAGTGATTCTGACTATAACCAGTAAAATTAGTTGCCATTGTTCGAGATGACCACAGAACTTGTATTTTATTTATAAACAAACTTATCCACTTTTTGTTCTTATCAAGATAATTTATTTCTTGATGTAAAGCTGCATATTCCTTTTTAGCCATAACTTTACGTGGCTTGCTGGCATCAATTAAACGGTCCAGATCAGGAGAATAAGTTCCATTCGATTGTTTATCAAGCCCGGTCACAAACTTCCATTCAGGGTCATAATTTGACAATCCGTATGAATTTACCGATGCCTTAATTCCCCACCCGGCTAATGAGAAGAGTACCAAATAAATTGCTAGAGCTAAGAGGATCCTTAGAGGCTTTTGATAGTGTACCCCCCCCCTCCGAGTTTAAACACTAAATAAACAATCGTAAAGGCGACAATACCAGCTATGATGACTGGTCCAATGGGGCGAATCAAACAACCAACTGTTAAGGTAATACCTGACAAAATATAACTCCAAAGTTTATCCTGCATAATCAAATAAAATGTAATTAAATAAAATAATGATCCAAGATATTGATTACTTGCTTGACTATTCAAAGCAAACCAATCAAGATCAATCATTAAAAGTAAAACTGCTAATCGAGCAATTTTAATATTATTAAAAATTTTTACGACCAACAAATATGTAAATAATAAAATAAGTGCTTGATAAATAACATTCAAAAATTGAATTGCAAAAATATGATAGCCAAAAATCTTTACAACTGCTAAAACATAAACCATATATCCTGATTGATAGGCAAATCTGGAGAAATAATCGTTATCGGTTTGGTAAAGTTTATCACCATTAAAAAACCCAGGAACACGCGTCCAAAAATTTCCGAAATCACTTATCTGAGTCTTTGGTACCACTAATACCCAAGCAGTGGCAGCAATTATGAAAATTAAGAGCATTCCAAAAAGAATCGACCAATTAACTTTTTTACTTGAATCGTCGATTTTGACCAAGCCATAACCCACAGCTATTACTAAAACAAAAGCAATGATTAAAGTACTCCAATTAAAAGCGCGATTCACCATCGCATAATTCTCATAATAGAAAAGTGTCATTGTAATCAAAACTAAACTAGTGAAAATTGCTAAAACGCCTAATATGAATTTACTAATACCATTTTGTATCTTTAAAATAAATATCCCCGTCCTTAATGTTTATTCTTGTACCCTAACAATTCCTAATTTTAGCATTTCTAATTAGATTGGTTACTATTTTATAAGACTTTTTCCATAAATAAGCTACTTGCTATTTTCACCCTTCTTAAATTGTGAACCGATAAAATAAGTAATAACCGACATAAAAATGGCCACTGCGGCAAATATTACTAAAGAAGTCCAATTATAATAGCCACCTGTTAGAAGCATGAAAACAAAAAATACTACAAAATATATTCCAAAGACCTGTTTTCGATTAATTTTAGTGGTCACCTGAATCAAAGATAATAAAAAGATCAACAAAACTTCCCATGGAAAATTGTCCAAAATCCCCCGTTGATGTATAAGATTACTTCCGATTACTATCACCAACCAAAATCCAATAAAAACTAAAAAATTTCTAATAACTTTATTCTTCATAAAACCCCCTTTAAACAAATAATTATTTACTAGCGTAACATATTTTTAAATTCTATTTTGATTAAATCTATTTGTTAATTTATAAATATTTTTGAATTTATATTGAGATTTTTCTTGATAAAAAGCTGGATTATTTAATTTATATTTATGATGAGATTTAACCCAGAAAGTTGTTTCTGGATTATTGATTGTATAAAAATTATTAGTATTTAAATTGAATCTTTTATACAACTTCTTTTGTCCAATATTTTCAGGACGAAATTTTTTTATTCCCATGATGACCTGTGTTCCAATCTTAGGAATGGGGAAAGTTTCACTAGGATAATAAACAACTTCTTGAGGATTATTAATTCCAAAACTACTATATAAATCCCTTACACGAGCAAATCCACCTGCAAATACTGTCTTGATAGTTTTATTCTCTAATGATTTATCACCACTAATAATCTTTTCAATATAAATCGTTGCTTTAGTTTCTGGAGCCAAAGGCCTTCCTATCATCGAATTAAGATTGACAATTTGTCCTTTAACAACAAATTGATTAGCATTTTTTAGACTTTGTAAGCTCATACTCTCGTCATCATACCCATTAGGAACAGTCGTGAAGGCCTTTTTAAAATTAGGCTGGTCAATTACTTTAACTTTCTCTAAACGTCCTTGCCAGCGCTTCTGATTAACTTTTATCTCACTTTTTCTCTGGCCCTGTTGTGCGATTGAATCGTGACTTATTGGTTTATTACATCCTGAGAGCAATATCAAACTTAATATTGTTATCATTAATAATTTAAATTTCATTTTCGACACCCTTTTTTGAATTATCAAAAGTGTATCACTGCTTTCGAGAAGATATATTATATTGCACAAAAAATATCCCTAACTTATTTAAAAGTCAGGGATATTTATGCCTTAAAAGAATTACTTATTCAAGTATTCTTCAACAAGCTTCTTATTATCTTCATTAGTAATTGATTCATTAACAGCACGATCTGCTAGTGTAGCAAGATCCTTTGTGCTTAATTTCTTCATTAAACTTCTTACACGAAGAACTGATGTGGCACTCATTGAATACTCATCAAGACCCATGCTCAAAAGCAATGGAAGCATTGTGTTGTCACCAGCAGCTTCTCCACACATGCCGGCCCACTTGCCTTCCTTATGAGCTGATTCAATAACATGTTTGATCAATCTCAAAATTGAAGGGTTGTATGGTTGATAGAGGTATGAAACATGTTCATTACCACGATCAGCGGCCATTGTATATTGAATCAAGTCGTTAGTACCAATACTAAAGAAATCAACTTCCTTAGCAAATTGGTCAGCCAATACAGCTGCGGCAGGAACTTCCATCATCATTCCTAATTGAATGTCGTCGGAAACCTTTACACCGTCTTTAACTAACTTAGATTTTTCTTCTTCAAAGACCTTCTTAGCATCTCTGAACTCTTGTAAAGTACCGATCATTGGGAACATGATACGTAGATTACCAAAAGCAGAAGCACGGAGCAACGCTCTTAATTGAGTTCTAAAGATTTCTTGTCTGTCCAAACTGATACGGATAGCACGATAACCTAAGAATGGGTTCATTTCTTCTGGAAGTGGTAGGTATGGCAAGTGCTTATCACCACCGATATCCATTGTACGGACAACGACTGCCTTACCATTCATTCCTTCTAGAACTTTCTTATAAGCTTTGAATTGATCTTCTTCAGTTGGAAGACTATCTGATTGCATGTACAAGAATTCTGTACGATACAAGCCAATACCTTCGGCACCATTATCAATAACACCCTTTAAGTCATCAGGTGTACCAATATTAGCAGCGATATCAAAGTGCTTGCCATCAGCTGTAACTGAAGGTTCGTCCTTTAACTTCTCCCATTCAGCTTTTTCTTCTGCGAAGTCTTTAGCTTTTTGAGTATAGCTCTTAATATCTTCATCAGATGGATCAACGATAGCAGCACCGTTTAGTCCATCAACAATAACAGTGTCTCCAACCTTAACATCCTTAGTAATTGTGTCAGTACCAACAACAGCAGGCAATTCAAGTGAACGTGCCATAATAGCTGAGTGGGCTGTACGACCACCGATATCAGTTACAAAGCCTTTAACATACTTCTTATTCAATTGAGCTGTATCACTAGGTGTCAAATCATGAGCTATAATTACCACTTCATGATCGATCAAAGCTGGATTTGGTAATTCAACTCCTAATAAATGAGCCATGACACGTTTTGTAACGTCACGAACATCAGCAGCTCTCTCTTGCATGTATGGATTATCTGTCATACCTTCGAAGATTGAAATAAAGTTTTCCGAAACATCATGCAATGCTTGTTCAGCATTAACACTCTTATCAGAAACTTCTTTTTCAACTGCGCCTGTAAATTCTGGATCAGCCAAAATCATCTTGTGGGCATCAAAAACTTGAGCTTCCTCTTCACCTAGAGATTCCTTAGCGGTATCTCTGATTTTTGTAAGCTCATCATCTGATGTTGAAATAGCATCCTTAAGACGACTGATTTCTGCATCAGCATCTGAAATACTTTTCTTAGTGAAAGACAAATCTGGTTGAACTAAAAGGTATGCTTCAGCAGTAGCGATACCATCACTAGCTGCAATTCCCTTAATAGTTTTAACCATTATTCTGCCAATCCTTCCTTTGTCATTGTTTCTCCAATAGCAGCAACTGCATCACTAGCATCGTCACCATCAGCTGTAATTGTAACGTCAGCACCTTGGCCAACACCGAGTGACATAACACCCATGATTGACTTCAAGTTTACTGATTTGCCTGAGAATTCAATGTTAATGTCTGAGCTAAATTTGCTAGCTGTTTGTACCAACATAGTAGCTGGACGTGCATGGATACCTGTTTCTGCAATAATGTGAAAATCTTTCTTTTCCATAATTAATACCTCACCATATAATATAAAATTCTGTAGTTACACTACAAATATTCACTAATTAATTTACCATTATCTTCAATTTTTCACAAGGGGTTTGCATAAAAAATAGCGATATAACACAGTCATGATAAGACGTTTAACGCTTACAACCCCTGTCGCTGAAAGCGTTTATATTATAAAACTTTTTCAGTGCTTATTGAAAAAGTTTTCCTAATAATCATTAAATAAATAAAAATTTAAATTTTCAAGACTTAGCACTTGCATTAGTCGAGTGCTAATTATATACTACCGTTGTATCCTGAGCAAAAGGAAAGGTGGGGTGCGTATGCTTTGTCAGAATTGTCATAAAAATGAAGCGACAATTCATTTATATACAAGTGTTAATGGTCAACGAACAGAAATCAATCTCTGTCAGGACTGTTATCAAAAATTAAGAAATCAAACTAATGAAGGTATGAATAATATGGCACAAAATCCATCAGGTGGATTTTCTAGTTTTGAAGACTTGTTTAACGCCTTAAATGGTGCACAACAACCTAATGCTTTTGAACAACAACAAGGTCCCCAAACTCAAGCTGGCGGTGGAAATGGAAATTCCCGTCGTCCTCGAGGTAATGGAGTCTTAGACCAATATGGAGTTGATTTGACTGCTTTGGCTAAAAAAGGCCAAATTGATCCTGTTATCGGTCGTGACAAGGAAATAAACCGTGTAATCGAAATATTAAATAGAAGAACTAAGAATAACCCTGTTCTAATTGGTGAAGCAGGTGTTGGTAAAACTGCCGTCGTCGAAGGCCTAGCACAAAAAATTGTTGACGGTGACGTACCTGAAAAATTACAGAATAAACGCGTTGTTCGCTTAGATGTAGTTTCACTAGTTCAAGGTACTGGTGTACGTGGTCAATTCGAACAAAGAATGCAACAATTGATCAATGAATTGCAAAAGAATAAGGAAATCATCTTATTCATCGATGAAATTCACGAAATCGTTGGTGCTGGTAATGCTGAAGGTGGTATGGATGCAGGAAATGTCTTGAAACCTGCCCTAGCTCGTGGCGATCTACAACTAGTCGGTGCAACCACTCTAAATGAATATCGGACAATCGAAAAAGATTCCGCTTTGGAACGTCGTCTTCAACCTGTCCAGGTTAACGAACCTAGCATTGATGAAACGGTCCAAATTTTAAAAGGTATTCAACCAAAATATGAGGATTATCATCATGTAAAATTCTCAAATGAAGCTATCAAATCTGCGGCTGAACTATCAGCACGTTACATTCAGGATCGTTTCTTGCCAGATAAGGCAATCGATTTAATTGATGAAGCCGGTTCTAAAAAGAACTTACAAATCAATCATGTTGATATGGCTGATTTAGACAATAAGATTTCTGACGCTGAAGTTCAAAAACAAGCTGCTCTTCGTAATGAAGATTATGAAAAAGCTGCTTACTATCGTGATCAAGTAACCAAATTCCAGCAAATGAAAGATGGCGCTAAGAGCGAGCCTGCTGACAAGAGTATTGTTACTGAAAAAGATATTCAAAAAATTGTTGAAGAAAAAACCAACATTCCCGTTGGCGAATTACAATCTAATGAACAGGCTCAATTGAAAGATCTTGAACCTGATTTGAAAGCTCATATTATAGGACAAGATAAAGCTGTCGGTGATGTGGCTCGTGCTATTCGCCGTAACAGAGTTGGTTTTAACAAATCTGGTCGTCCTATCGGATCATTCCTATTTGTAGGACCTACTGGTGTTGGTAAAACCGAATTAGCTAAACAACTTGCTCGTGAGTTATTCGGTTCAGAAGATTCAATGATCAGATTCGATATGTCTGAATATATGGAAAAACATTCAATTTCTAAGTTGATCGGTTCACCTCCAGGGTACGTTGGTTACGAAGAAGCTGGCCAATTGACTGAAAAGGTTCGTCGTAATCCATACAGTCTTATCCTATTAGATGAGATTGAAAAAGCCCATCCTGATGTTATGCACATGTTCTTGCAAATCCTCGATGATGGACGTTTAACTGATTCTCAAGGTAGAACCGTTAGTTTTAAGGATACTATCATTATTATGACTTCTAATGCCGGTCAAGGCATGCAAGAAGCTAATGTAGGATTTGGTGCTGAAGCATCCGGTACGACTAATTCAATTATGAATCGTCTATCTGAATACTTTAAACCTGAATTCTTGAACAGATTTGATGGGATCGTTGAATTCAACTCCTTAACTAAGAATAACTTGCTTAAGATTGTTGATTTAATGTTAACTGATACTAACAATATGATCGCAGATCAAGGATTAAGCATTCATGTTACTAAAGATGCTAAAGATAAATTAGTCGATTTAGGATACAATCCTAAGATGGGTGCTCGTCCACTTCGTCGTGTGATTGAAGAACAAATTGAAGACAAAGTTGCTGATTATTATCTAGATCATGCCAAAGATAAAGAATTACAAGCAAGTATTGTCAAAGGTGAAATTAAAATTTCTAAGTATAGTGCACCTGATACCGAAGAATAATGGTGGTGCTTTAAGTGTGGATCAATTGTGATTCACACTTTTTTTTGTACAAAAAAATGATGAGTGCAGTAACTAATATATAGTTATCACGCTCACCATTTTCTATATCACTAATCATTTTCAACCTGTAAAACTTTCCCATTGTTTGCATTGATCTTAATATTTTTTTCTTGCGATCCCTTTTTAACAGTGACATCCCAATATGTAGTTCCTAAATCCTTATCCAAGCTAAATTCTGTACTCTTACCACCCTTAACCTTCTTTTCAGCAATTCTAGCGGCTTTTTTCACACTAATTAAATTACTCAAATCAAGGGTATCCGCTTTACGATCAGATTCATTTTGATCATCTTCATCCAACTCTTCTTGAGAATTTTGTAGGATCTTTTTATTTTTTGCGTTGATATTAACTTGATATTCTTTTTGATCATCTATTCCTTCTACTTTATAGACAGGACCACGCAAAGATTTTTCCAATTCTAACGACGTTACAGAAGTATCAGGATAAGTTTTTTGATAGACCTTTATAGCCTCATTAGCACTGACCTTAGTTTTACTAATTAATGTTTTTGAAGATTTTACACTACTACTCTCAGCATTATTAGCTTTATTAGAACATCCCCCAAGCAAAATAGATATGAATATTGCGACACCAAATCCGATTACACGTTTTTTCATCATCGTATCCTCACTTATTCTATTAATTACTATAGTTTAATTATACTGAAATGAGGGCATTCTTAGCAATTTAAAACTCGTGATATGAAATAATATGACATTTTTGAAAACCATTTAAACATATTTCTTTCGATATTCTTTAGGTGAGATACCACAAATTATTTTAAAATTACGATAGAAATACGCTGTTGTCATATAACCTACTTTACTTGAAATCTCAGAAACACTTTGTTTGGTTTCTTTCAATAAATACTGTGCTTGCTCAATTCGATATTCATTCAGGTACTTGGAAAAACTCATTTTTAATTCCTTTTTAAACAATTGTCCTAAATAATCAGAGTTTAAATGCAAACAATCTGAAACGTAACGTAGATTCAAGTCGTCTTGATAATTCTTCTTAATAATCTCTATTACTCGTCGTATGTTTTCTGAATAATCCTTATTTAAAGGATCACCGACGGAAACTTTTTCCAATACCTCTTTCAAAATATTTATAATATCTTGTAAATTTTCTGAATTATTAATTCTCATGACATAACCCTGATAATCATCATTATTGTGACCAATCTTGGCGTTAATTTCAGAATAGATCAAGAAGGCAATCTGTCTCACGTAAGATGGACTAGCTCCTTGTTTTGATAGTTCACTAAAAATTTGTAAAAATTCCTTATCTAGTTCTTCACAATCGTCCAAGGCAATCGCCTGCTTAACTTTGACTAAAGAAATCTTAGGTAGAGTGGCTTGTTTTAGCCAATCAACTCGTAATTTGTTACTGCTAAATTCATTACTCTTCTCATAAAATTTATATATCGTCGACAATCTAACAGCTTGTTCATAGCTTTGACTAATATTATTCCAATCATAGACCGTTTCTCCAACAGTAATAAATGATTCTCCCGTAATTATCTGTCGGTCTTCCAGCTCACGAACAAATTTTAAGAGTTTCCCTCGTCCACCAATAAAACCAATATCAATTACACGTCCCTGGCTAAATTTCAAGACTTGACCATATTCATCACAGAGATGATCAATCCTTTCCGTATCGTCAACACGATTACAAGCAATCACAGTTAAACCATGTCCAATCAACTCAGGATTAATTCTCAATTGATGAAAAAGAGCCACGATTTGATTTTTATCTAAATCATTTTCAAATAATTTTTTAATTTGCAAATTAAGAGAGGTTCTCGAATCTTGTCGCATAACAATTTGAGAATCTAATTTATGTTTGACTTTCTTCAATGCCTCAACTAGTGCATTTGCATCAATTGGTTTCAAAATATAATCAACTGCTCCTAATTTTAATCCAGTTCGAACATAGTCAAATTCCTGATATCCCGAAAGAATCATGAATTCAAATTGATGTCCTTGTTCCTTAGCAATTTTGACAAACTCCAGACCATTGATTTTCGGCATATTAACGTCGGTAATAATCAAATTGATTTCATTGGTACTCAAATATTCTAAAGCTTGCTTTGCGTTTCGAGCTGATTTGACTACTTCAAATCCATAATCTGACCACTTGATTATTTTTTCTAATCCTTTCAAAATCATATATTCATCATCAATTATTAAAACTGAATACATATATTATTCCTCCAAAAAGATTTGCATTTTGACAGTTACTCCGTTAAATCGATTATTGGTAATAAACATTTTAAAGTCATGTCCAAATGCCCCCATCATTCGTGCCTTAACATTCATTAATCCAATAGATCGATTGCCATTAATTGATTTCACTTCTTGTGAAGCTAATTTATCATTCAAATCTTTCAATTGTTCTTCAGTCAACGGCGTCCCATTATCAGCTATCGAGATCTCCACCATATTCTTTAATTTATCTGCCCTAATATGAACCGCATTGTCAAATCTTTCCAAATCTATTCCATGTCCAAAATAATTTTCAATTAATGGCTGGATAATAAATTTAGGAACTTTCATTTTTTTTAATTTCTCATCTAAATTTAATTGATATCCAATTTGATCAGGAAAACGCATTTGATACAAATAAATGTATTTTTCTGCAAATTCAAATTCTTTATCCAATGTCACCGTTGATTCTTGACTAATATTATTTCTTAATAAATTAGCAAAACTAAATACAACATCCGCCAACTCCTTTTGGCCCTCGTTAATGGCATACATCCGAATGTATTCCAAAGTATTATAGAGAAAATGTGGATTTATTTGTGATTGGAGGGCCTTCATATTAGCATCTTTTTGTTCCAATTGAAGCTGATATATTTGTAAAACATATTGATCAATCGCATCCAACATATCATTTATTCCTGTCGCTAAAGTGTTTAACTCACCTTCCTGGGTTGGTACCGGCACACGGGTTTTTAAATTTCCATTTGAAATTGCATCTAAAGAATCTGTCATGGCTTTTAGGTGTATACGATAATTATGAAAAATATATTTCAAACTCCACCATAAAAATCCATCAATTACAATTGCACCTACTAGAAATATCAACAAATTAAAGGCTATACGTCGATAAATTATCACTTTAGGAACTAATCCAATTATTAGATCACCATTACCGGCTACTTGTTTTTTCAAGAAATATTTCTTCTTCAATACATTTAACAATATATCTTCTTGATTAGGATTCTGTGTTAATACTTTATTTGCATAACCAGACAATTGAGAATTAAAACTATATCTTATCCTCCCCAAATTAGACATTACAAAAACTTGTAAATCCGATTTATTGGGAGAATACGATAAATTATCATCAAGATTCTTTATTGGAAAATTAACAATAACCGAGCCAAAGGATTGAAAAGTAGCATCGTTAATTAAAGGAACACCATAATATAATCCCTCGGATGTCAACTTCTTGGCGTCGACTCTCACTCCACCTGGATTGTCTGGTGTTAAAATAATTCCCTGACTTTCTTGATTCAAAGTAAATGCAATTCTATTAGAATTATTATTTTGCATAAAATCAGCTGCTTGATTAGGTAAAAAATAAAAGTCCTCTTCATTAGAGTGATTTTGACTATAGGTTAAATAATCGGCTGAATTTAATTGAAAAAAGTTTTGTAAGTTCTTCACTTTAGATGGCGTTTGAATAATATTCTTAGCAAACTGATTAGCTTCAGCCTGCTCAACATTAATCACTAATGAAGTTCGATTAACTCCGGACATCAGGGTTTGATTCATGCTTCCAAAAATATCATGTATTTTAAAAATAGCCATTATAACCGCAAATAAGGTAATGGTAGTCACCATTACCTTAATATAGAATGTCATTAACTTTTGTAAATTATAACGATTCCTTAACATTTTTAAGCCCCGATCAATTTAACTCCTCAACGTGCATATGCCAATTTCTGCCTACATATTGAGTATAAATTATCATTAAACTAACTGTAGCAAATAAGATTAATCCGGAAAACTTATAGGTAACTCCAATAACAACAGCTAATCCAATAATCTCTTTTATATTATCAAAAAAATTAAAAAAGAAATGCGCACAGGCAAGTTTGAAACCATTAATAATGTTAATTTCAAATCCAGCTTTGATGCTTAAAACGTATGCATAAATACAAATTGTCGAAAGTAAAACTATACCAATAATAAAATCAGTTACGATAAAAGATAGACCACGCAATTGCACAGACAAAAACAAACTATAACTTAAAACAACTGTTACAACAGCAAAGCTATAAAATAATTCATTACCAGCTGTGAAATTTTCTTTAAATAATTTCCAAGCAATTTTCCAAGACACTTGGCCGTATTGAAATCCGTAGTCATAATATAATTCATTAACTACTAATAATGCTGGGCCAACTCCTAAGATTATTCCTCCACAAAAACTTAGTCCCCAGAAAAATAAATTTAATTTAATTATCGTATATACTTTAATAAAAATTTGCTGTACCGCACGGGAAACCATATCTTTACCTCTTTTCGAAGATCAAATCTTTAAAATTAGCACAAAAGGAGGTTAGACTTTCTCCCTCCTTTTACGCGTAAAGATTATTTATTATAATGAATTACTTATTATTTCCATTTTTTTGAAATTCATCATATTGTTTTTGCATTTCTTTTTGAACTTTATCATAGCCAGCTTTCTTAAGTTCTTTATTCATCTTAGGAATTGTAGTGTCTGGATCGGAAGTACCGGTCTGTAATCCAGCAAGATATTTGTTCATAACATTAGAAATATTTGTCATTTCTGTCTTGACATTCTTTGTATTAAATTGGAAGCCAAGAATTGGTGAATCAATTGATTTAGAAATATTATCTTTACGTTCTTGAATCATAGTGCTAGTAACGTCTGTTGTAGGTGTAATTTTATTGTTGTCACCTGTTTGCCATGGTGCTGAATGATATTTTTCCTTATAGCCTTTAAGTAATTTGACACGTTTCTTATTGTCAACATACTTCCATGCCTTGCCTTTTTCACCATAAACTAAACCATTCAAGAGTTCAGGATCATTGTTGATGACACCAAGTACTTTAACTGCTTTAACTTTATTCTTCGAGTTATTACTTACAACATAATTGTACATACCAGCCTGAGCTGTCGTTTTAACAGCTGGACTCATTGGACGAGAAACAATTTCTTGACCAGCTGTCTGGGATAATTGATGATCTCCGTAATCGAAGGGGCCTTGTGTCTCTTGACGAGCAAACCATGTATCACCGCTTAATGGACGATCAGTATTATCAGTAGCTGCATCTTTTTGAATATAACCTTTCTTATAATAATCGTGCATTGTTCTCAAAGTTTCTTTGTACTGAGTATTATTATAAGGATTGATAATCTTTTTACCCTTATTAACGGCGTCAACTGCAAATGGATAATCTTGATCAATAACAAAGTCTAGATTTGAGCCAATACGGAAAGTAGGACCAGTAGAGAATGTCAAAACCTTCTTATTCTCTGAATGGAATTTGGCAAATACATCTTCCAAATCTTTATATGAGTTTATTTTGCTTACATCAATGTTATATTTATCCAAATATTTTTTATTAAACGATACAACTTGTTGTGCATATACGTTTCCGTTGATAGGCATAGTATAAAGTTTTCCATCAACCTTATTACCTTTAATATAAGCAGAGTTTAAATCCTTATATGCTGAAGGAGCGTATTTAGGAAGCATCTTAGTCAGATCTGTATAAGCACCTTTTTGTGCATTGACAGCGTAGTTATCGGCCTTAGCGATATCATATTTTTCACCTGATGAAACGATAACTGACATTTTCTGTGTATAATCACCCCAACCAATATATTGAATTTTGATTTTAGCTTTAGTTTTTTTCTCTAAAATCTTATTTGTCTTAGAAATCAAAGTATCATAATTCTTTGGTTTATCACCAATTTGATACATTAATAAGGTTGGTACATCACTGTCACTAGCCGATTTACTAGAACCACAAGCTGTCAATCCCACAGCTGTCATTGCTAATAATGCTGCGCCCATTGAACGTTTAACCCATTTCTTCATGAACAAAACCCCCTATAATCTAGATATTTCTTCTATTTTTATTCTTTAACGCCACCAATAGTTAAACCACGAACAAAATATTTCTGGAAGAATGGATAACTACATGCAATTGGCAATGTAGCTATAACAACCATAGCCATTCTTGTCGCTTCTTTAGGAATTGCCATCAAACTTCCACCAAACTGGGTTCCCGCTGAAGCATTTTGCGACAACATTTCAATATTAGATTGAATCTTCATCAATAAATATTGTAATGGAATTAAATTGTCACTTTGAATATATAGCAAGGCATTAAACCAATCATTCCAATAACCTAAAGCGGCAAACAAACTTATTGTTGCAATACCTGGAACAGCTAACGGAATAACAATTTGTGTAAAAATCCTCATTTCGCTGGCACCATCAATTCTGGCCGATTCAATGATTGATTCAGAAACCTGACGCTTGAAGAAAGTTCTCATAACAATGATATTAAAAGGACTTACGGCCATGGGTAAAATCAAGGCCCACAGTGTATCTTTTAAATGAAGCATATTTGTTACAACAATATAGTTAGCAACCATACCTGGAGAAAATAACATTGTGATCAAACAGAAAACAGTAAAAAATTTTCTATATTTGAAATTACTCCTTGAAATTGCATAAGCATAAGTTGAAGTAAAAGTTGAATTAATTACAGTTCCAACCACTGTTACTAAAACTGAAATCCAAAGTGAATTCAATAATTCTCCCCCCATTGTTGCCAGATACTTATAGCCAGCGAAACTCCATACCTTTGGCCAGAGACGATAACCATATGTAGCTAGCGCATTCTCATCAGTTAAAGAAATAACAACAACGAAGAATAGTGGTAGTAAACAGGATAAAGCAAATATTGCCACCACTATGTTGAAGAACAAATCTGCTCCTCGATTGAAGGAGTGAACTGAGACACTATCTATTTTTTTCTTTTTTTTCAAAGTTCAAATCTCCCCTCTAGAATAGTGCTGAATCACTATCTAATCTTCTTACAATTGCATTTGTAACCAGAAGCATAATACAGCCAACAACCGATTGATAAAGACTGGCTGCACTAGACATACCAATATCACCAGTTGAAGTTAAGCCATTATAAATATATGTATCTAGAACCGAGGTTACATTATATAGAGCCCCCGAATTTTGTGGTACTGTGTAAAATAGTCCAAAATCAGCACGGAATATATTACCAACGGCTAAGATTGACATTAACGTCATTAATGGTACTAATTGTGGAAGCGTAACATTCTTTATTTGTTGCCATTTATTGGCGCCATCAACTGTAGCAGCTTCATAATATGTTGGATCAATTCCCATAACAGTTGCAAAATACAAAATACTGTTATAGCCGATTCCCTTCCAAGTACCAATAAATAGTAAGATAAATGGCCAATATTTTGGTTCAGCATACCAATTAATATCAGTATGTAACATTGTGTTTAAAAGTCCTTTATCGGGATTTAGAAATGCCATTACAAAGTAACCAATAAAATAACCCATGATAAGAAGTAAGGTAAAAGCATTGACGTTTGATATACTTTAACCAATCTCTTATGACGTAACTCGCTCATTACAATAGCGAAAAATACTGAGATAACTAGGTTTAAAGTAATAAATCCTAAGTTATACAAAAGTGTATTCTTAGTGATCAACCAAGCCGCATCAGAGGTAAATAGGAATTTGAAGTTTTGAAAACCAACCCACTTACTCTGCGCTAAACTGGCCAAAAATCCATCTGGCGAAAATTGAAATTCCTTAAATGCCACAACATTAGCAAAAACAGGAATATAGAAGAAAAATATCATCCAGATAGCACCTGGTAGTGCAAAAAGAATAAAGGGGCCATTGTGAATAATGTTGTACCAAAAGCCTTCTTTTTTCTTAGCTGCAGCAGCAATCTCTTCAGGACTTTTTTGAATTTTATTATTGTCTTCCATTGTTTTCCTCCTCCCTTAAAAATATTTATTTAACTTACAGGAAGAATTATAGCGCTTACATTGTTGACTAAATAAGTTACAAACTAGAGATTTGGTATACATATTCTAGTTCTTATCAAAAAAGCCTCTCAAATGATATATCATTTGAGAGGCTTTTTTTGATTTCTATTTATTCGCTATTGTTAGAATTCTCTTTAAAAATGGGGCCAGACTCTGTGAACCAAATTCAGCCCTCTTAACTTCCTTAAGATAATTAAAAGTATGCGTTTTTGATTCCTGATAAATCTCTTCAGCACTATTAAGAAATTCACGATTATTAGTTATCAAATAATCACAAACTAATTCCAATGACTGCATTTGATCAATTGCATTATCTATCCACGGTAACATTTCGTTACGAAGATTAGTTTGACCATAGTTTTTAAAATATAAAGCATCGTACTTAATTTTACTAAATTCAGACTTAAGCTTTAATATTTCTTCTCTTGTAGTCGTCTGTTCATCAAAGTTTTTAAGAAATTCTTGTAGTTTAGGATCTAATTTTGGTGATTCAAGATTTAAATCGGGCATAGCCCCATTAAATTGCATATGTTGTGATAGATTCTCTAAGGCTTTAGAACCTTTGGATGATTCAAATGTATGATTTTCAACAAAATTAAAAGCATTATGTTCAACGATACTTCTTATACGATCATTATTCCAAAGGTGCCATGAATAAGCGGCATTAACAAAAATAGCTGTTTTAGATGCTTCAGCATGCATCATAGGGTTTAACATAATACCGTATATTTTATGACTATCAACATTATTCTTCAAATAATGCTTAGCACCACCCATAATTAAATTATTACGCGATCCATCATTGACTGGCCAATTAATCCACATTTGCACTGAATGGTACTCTGAACCCTTCAAAGTAAGATTTTCTTTTAAAGTATCTAAAAACTCATTTGAAACAACACCAAAAGTTTTTCCACCAGTAACAACTAAATGAACATTATTTGGTAAACCATGATTTAACTCCTGTAAATCATAATGCCCACCATCCTCATCACCATTAGAATAATAATAATAAGGGACGAAAATCATATCTGTAGTTATATCAGGATAATTCTTTTTACGTTTCTTTAAAAAATTTGAAAGATCTTTCATCAATTTAATATAATCATTATCTCCGTGTTCAGGCCAAGGAGCATCATCAGCTAGAATCCCAAACTCCCTAACTCCAATCAACATTAATTGATCAAACTTCTTTTCAATAATCCTCAAATCACTAATGTAATTCCGATCGAATCTGATTGGATCGTGCATAAAGGGATGAATCGTCCAAACAAATTTTGTTTTGGTTTCATTTCCCACTCTAGCTAACTTCTCAATGTCTGTTAAACGATTCTTAGGGTATAACTCACGCCATTTCTCATTATGATATGGATCATCTTTCGGAGCAAAAACATATTGATTCATTTTCAACTCACTACCAAACCGCATTAAGTCAATTCTTTCTTCATCTGTCCATGGATTACCATAATATCCTTCGATAAAACCACGTCTCTTAACATCTGAAAAATCTTGAATAACTAATTGATGCACACACAGTTTTTCCGACTGACTTAAGATCTGCTCAAGTGTCGCCAAACCATAAAAAACAGCATTTGTATCATCGCCCAATAATTGAATCTTAGATTCAGTAATAATTAATCTATAACCATCATAATGTTTTGATGGATGCTTGGATATTTTGACAATCAGATTACTCATTTCAACACTAATCTGAGTATTATCGACGTAATTAATTTCAAATTTCTTAAGAAGATTCATTATTCGATTTTTAGTATACCGATCTAAATTTTTATCAATTATTAAATTGACCTGAGGCAATAAGGAAATAGTCCCTTCGTCATAAATTATATCTTGTGGAATTGGGAATAATTTATACTCCATTTTTCATTTCTCCCTCAAAAAAGGTTGGACAAAACTGTTTGTTTTGACCAACCTTCACTTTTTACTTAAGTAATAAGAAACATAGAACTAAATCATTACGATCTTTCAAATCAAAATCGGTCTGCTCATGAAATTTCTCCATGCGATACAGCAACGTATTTCGATGTAAAAATAATTCTTTCGACGTTTTTGCTAAATTGGAATCACATTTATAAAGCATATTAATCATCTGAGTTGTCTTTGCATCAATATTTATCCTTTTTTTGAGTGATTTGAACATATCTGTATTTTTTAAATTCTGTTCAATTAAGAAATCCAGAATAACGGTAGACAAATTATTAACATTATCTTTCATTTCTAAAGATTTATGAAATAATTGTCGTTCCATATCAAATATATTAGGAAGTTTCGCATCCACCGGCCAAAACTGTCCCACATAAACGTGACTCTTAGTATAGAAATCAGAATCGATTAATTGGATCATTCTCTGGACTTCGAGCTTGTCCATATTACTTTTAGTTTCCTTTTCAATCAATATTCCAGTATATTTATTAATCCAAAAACTATCCACTACATCATCAAATGTATCTTTGAATACATTCAACCATTCATTTGCTCGATTATCGGATTCTAATTTTTGAACCTCAAACTGAATAACACGTACGTTTATTTTTTCGTTCGGAACCTTATCATTCTCATGTATTAAAAAACTCCACCAAGGATTACTAACGGATTTATTGTCATTTTTTTGACTAATTAATGACAAAAGAAATTTTTCTTTACTACTTAATTGATCCTTACGAATCACAATCCATTGTCCTGATATCAAAAAATTATAATCATTGGGGTCAGAACTGGGTTCAAAGGCTTCTTGCGCGTCTGGGTACAATTCTAATAATTTAGCAATACTTCCAAGCATACTTCAACCACCTATTTTAACGAATTGCGTTTGTAGTCTTTTCATCGAAGAAATGTGCTTTGTTTAAATCAAATGTCAAATGAACTGTATCACCTGGTTTGTGATAGTCACGAGCATCAACAATTGCAACAAACTCTGTACCATCAACCTTAGAATAAAGCATTGATGTAGCACCTAACAATTCAGAAACCACAACCTTACTTTCAACTGTTGCTTCTGGGAAGGTCTCTTCCATGGCACCTTCAGCATGAATATCTTCTGGACGAACACCCAAGGTAACATCCTTATCATCATAACCAGCATCATCAAGAACCTTTGAACGACCTTCTGGAAGTTTAAGTTTTAGTCCTTCTCTATCTGTTACAATACCATCTTTATAATGAACATCAAAGAAGTTCATTGAAGGTGATCCAATAAATCCAGCGACAAATCTGTTCTTTGGTGATTCATAGACTTCTTTAGGAGTCCCAATTTGTTGAACTTCACCCATTGACATAACGACAATTCTATCAGCCATTGTCATTGCTTCAGTTTGATCATGGGTTACATAAATTGTTGTCGTATGTAACTCTTGATGCAATCTTGCAATTTCAGCACGCATGCTAACACGAAGTTTAGCATCCAAGTTTGATAGAGGTTCATCCATTAAGAAAATAGGAGCATCACGAACGATAGCTCTTCCTAAAGCAACACGTTGTCTTTGACCACCTGACAATGCAGCAGGTTTTCTATCAAGATAATCAGTCAAACCTAAAACTTTAGCAGCATAGTCAACCTTCTCTTTGATTTTATCCTTATCATACTTACGTAATTTCAATCCAAAGGCCATATTGTCAAATACTGTCATATGTGGATACAAAGCATAATTTTGGAAAACCATGGCAATATTACGATCTTTAGGCGCTGTATCATTTTCATATTTACCATCAATAATTAACTCACCTTTAGTAATATCCTCTAGTCCAGCAATCATACGCAAAGTTGTTGATTTACCACAACCTGAAGGCCCAACGAAAACGATAAATTCCTTATCCTTTACATGTAAGTCAAAATCGGATACAGCATAATTATCCTCTTCAGCATTAGCATATCTTTTATAAATGTGATTTAAATCAATTTCTACCATAATTAAAACCTCTCAAACATTTAGTTATTAGTCTATCCTTACTTGATGTACTCATTGTATTTTAAAAGCGCTTACATTGAAATTACAAAATAACTAAAAACCACCATCATTTTTGTACACTTTTACTAAAAACTAAATTTATAGGTTTTAATTTCAGCAGGCTCTAACATATTCAAACTTTTAGTTGGATAATCTTCCTCAATAAAATTAACGGTTTTAGCTTTACTCAAAATATTACTATCAACAGAAGATTCATTCTGAGTTAAATTATAGCCTCGCAAAATATTACCACTACTATTTTCAGCCTGCTTCAAACTAGTCACAGCAAAACTATCCGATTTAAGCGTCATAAATGCAGATTCTGGCTTTCTTTTACCAGTATGAATACTTGTTTGAATACTTTGAATAGACACTTGGTTTGTTTTGGCCTGCTGATAAGTTTCAGTTTGACTCATAATTGATTGGTCATGAAAGGCAATACTATATTCAAAAGTAAATTTACCAAGACATTGAGCATCTGGTGTTCCAAAATAACCCCAGTCCCCCATTTCTCCAACACTACAAAGCAATGTAAGAGCAATTGTATTATTATCTGGCAATATCTCATATTCATTCAAACCAAGATTACCGATCGTAACACCACCCTGATCATCACAAATATTAACGAAATTTTGTTGATGTTGTGGATTCGTTGGATTTTTCCATGAGTCACTAACATGATTAGAACGTTTAACCGTTTCAAAAATAGAATCTGCTGAATTGTAATTGCTCTTCAAATTAGTTCTAAATAGGACTCGCATCCGATGATCCTTCATCTGATTATTAAAGCTGGTCTTAAACTTCAATTGATCTGCATTCTTGGACAAAGTGATTACCGTTGTTATTGTCAATGGAACTAATTTATCAGAACGTTTAGCTTTTCTTTGAGTTATATCGATTACGGCTTGACGTTCATATTCTAGGCGAGCATCAGCAGATTCAGGAAGCATCATTGTTTGTTGTATTTGAATTTTAGCCCCTAAAAAGTTGTTTTGTAAAACTTTGATTTTAGCCTGAATATCTGATGACAAAACAGTTTTCTGATCTACTGATTGACGATAAATATATTCATTTCCAATATCACCTGTATCTTCAAAAATTAACTGATTATCGTATTCTCGATTGGTTTTCTTATCTAAAATATTTAAACTACCATTATCTTTAATAGAAACCCTGAGCCAATTGTTCTCTAAAATGCGTTCATCAGCATCATAGTATTGTTTTACTTCCGGCTTTCTAATTTGATTCGTCTTGCTCAAAGCTAGAACCTTCCATGAAAATGCAGGCATAGCTGTAAGATTTAATTGAATAGTAATATATAGAGCCATGTAAGGGATTCTAAATTTATCTTTTGGCAAATCATATCCAAATCGAACATCAGAACTGACAAAATCAAATGGTACTTCTCGTCCAGTTTGATCAATTACTTTAAATTCTGATAAATCATTTTGAGCTTGTTTCATAGCCTCATATTGATCTTCTGGTTTACCATCGGCAAATAGAGCTCTTTCCCATTCAATCTCAACAGTCTTCATTTCAGTTTTTTCATGACCATTAGTATTGACCAAAATAAAAGGCTTACTATCTTGAGGAAATTTAGATGTATTAATCTGATTTGCTAAAGTAGCAATAGCATCTCTAGCCACAAATTTACCAACCTCTTTGGCCTTAGCAAAACGTGTCATCATTTCACGATGAACATCATCAACTGAACAGCCACAAATACTATCATGCGGATTATTCTGTAAAAGCATTTTCCAAGCATAACGCAATTGATCATGTGGATAATCCGTTGTTCCGTTATAGGCCATAGTTGACAATGGCTCGGCAATATTTTCTAATTCTCTTTCTACTTTGGTATTTTCCTGCTTCAAGTAAACTCTAGAAGATGAAGTATTAGCCAAAGTATACCAACCATCGGTTTCTTGACTCGTCAATTCACCATTTATTTTTCCTAAATCTTTAGGAATACTCTTTGAAACTGCTTGTAAGTAATCATCAAAGTTAGAATGAATAAATTCATAATCTGGGTAAAGTTCTTGGGCAACATCTAAAGCTTGAATTACATTCTTTTGTACTGGTTGATGGTCGACACCATTCATCATTAACAAATTATCGGTCGAAGCATATTTCTCAGCATCAGCTAGCTTTTCATCCCAAAATTTCTTAGCCTCAGCTTTATCAATTGGAATTTCATTACCATTGCTATACCAATTAGCAAATAACACACTTAATACTTTAGAATTGTCCGGTCCTTGCCACCACATTTCTGAATATTGTGAAGTATATTTTTCATTATCAAAGACCTGATTATTCAAGCCTGTCGGTTTTACCCCACGTCCAAAGGCCGCATACTTCAAATCTGCTAATTTCAACATTTGAGGGGTTTGACCCATATTTCCAAAAGTATCGGGGAAATATCCTAGATTAACACGATTTCCCCATTTCTTTGACTCCTGATTTCCAATCAACATATCTCGAACATTTGCTTCTGGACTGATTAGGAAATCATCTTGCAAAATATAAAAAGGTCCAATTCTTAATTTACCTTCTTGAACTCTTTTCTCTACTTCACTTCGTCGTTCTGGTCGTACTTTCAAATAATCATCAAGAATAATTGTTTGACCATCAAGATGAAAACTATTAAATCTTGGTTCTTTATTAAAAAGATCCAATAAATCATCCATCAGTTTAACTAGACGCATATGATGTTGTTCATAAGCCATATACCATTCGCGATCCCAATGACTATGTGAAATAACGAAAACTTTTTTTTTACCCATAATTTTCTCCATCTATTCTTTAATTTGATAATCAAAATAATTTAAAAATAATTCACAGTACATCATGTTAGCCCATGAAAACCACTCACGAGTATATTTACTAGGATCATTTACATTGAATCCTTCATGCATCATATTAGTTCCATTAGTCGTTGCAACCATATTATTCAATAACCTGGCTTTTTCGGCTTTATCAGCTTGTGTTAATCCCTGAATTGCCAAAGCAATATGCCAGATATAATCCTTTGGTGTATGAGGACTACCTAGGCCCTTACCATATTTTCCAGAAAAATAATAAGGATTTTCAGAACTTAAAATAGTTTTACGCGTATTCAAATACTTTTGATCATCCATCGTTGTGTAGTGCAAATACGGTGCACTCAATAAATTGGGTACATTCCCATCATCCATGATTAGAAAATGACCTAACCCATCAGTCTCATAAGCATAGATTTTTTCACCTGCTTGATTAGTGGTTGTCCCATATTTTTCAATACCAGCTCTAACCTCAGTTTGAATTTTTTTTGCTTGTTGAACAATAGTTGAATTATTTAAAACGCTACTGAACAATTCCTGAATATAATCCAGAATTAAAACTGCAAACATATTGGCCGGTATCAAATATCCGTAGACACAGGCATCATCGCTTGGTCTAAAGCCTGACCAAATCATTCCTGTTTCAGAAACGGGTGACCCAAATCCATTATTTACCAAAGTATCCTCTGGACGATCCTCATCCCGTTCAAAACGATACTTAGATTTAGTCGTGTGATATTGCTCAACTTCAAAAACATCAAGTAGCTTTTTAATTCCACTGACGAAACTATCATCAAATTGATCAATTCGTCCTGTATTCTTATAGAGTAAGTAAGCTAGCTGTACCGGAAAACACAGTGAATCAATTTCAAATTTACGCTCCCAAATCCAAGGCGTCATTGTTGTATGATCCTTATGATGTCCAGCATTATTAGCTTCACTATTAAAAGCATTAGCATATGGATCATGATTCATATTGAAAAACTGCCGCTTAATTACACCGCGAATAAAATCAGATACCTCAGGGATTTTTTGTGCCATTACCAAATATGGCCTAACCTGGCAAGTTGAATCTCTCTGCCACATCGCTGGAATATCACCAGTTAAAATAAAATTATCATCAGCGGCAATTTTCTTAACAGTCGTTTCTAGAGTATTTGCATAAGTTACATTAAATACTTTGGCCCAATCAACATGTTCGGCACCAGCCTTTTTAGTAACGTTTACCATAAATTGCTTTATTTCAGGTGAAATCGTGTGTTTAATCAAATTCTAGTCCTCCAATTGATATATTATTTGCCACATAAGTATAATGCAAACGTTTACAAAAAACTAGTATCTTTTTTTTAAAATATGCTATATTATGTACATACAGAAAGGAACAATAGCTAATGGAACCTAAATACAAGTTGATATATCAAACATTAAAAAATAATATTTTAAATCAAAAATATTCAGTTGGGGATAAATTACCAAGTGAGAATCAATTGGCTCAAGATTATAAGGTAAGCCGAATCACCTCTAAACGTGCTTTGAGTGAATTAGAAAACGATGACCTTGTGACTCGTCAAGCTGGCATTGGTACTATTGTTAAAAAGAGAACACTTGGTGCTATTCCCAAATCCGAGATAATTTTTGTGATTCCCTTCGCAAATAATACTGAGTTTGGCGATTATACTAGTGGAATTCTCCAAATATTCAATGAGGCAAATGGCTTTCAACTAACTACCATCAATAACCATGCATTTCGTGATTTGCCACTGGACCGTCTTCGTTCAGCTAAGGGCATAATTTACTACGTTGAATCCATTCATCTAGAATTACCAACTATTACAAAATTATATTTAAACAATATTCCAATCATTCTTTTAGATAAGTCCTTTGAAGATCTGCCTATCCCCTGTGTTACCTCTGATAATTTTGCTGGAGGATCTTTAGCAACTAAAGAATTACTCAAGTATAATCATAAAAACCTTACTTACTTAACAAGTAAAGATAGTTTAAATGAAGCTTCTGTTCGCTCCCGTTATTTTGGCTTTTTATCCATTTTAAGAAGAGAAAAAATTTTGCCAGCAATTTTACAAACGGATTTCTCAGACAATAATATCAATCAATTAATCGAGAATATCAAATCAGGCAGAATCGATGGCATAGTGGCTGAGAATGATATTATCGCTATTAAATTAATGAACGAATTACGTAATCATGGTATTAAAATTCCGCAACAACTTTCCATTATTGGATTTGATAACATTCAAGCTTCTAAATTGAGCTATCCAGCGTTAACAACTATTAATCAAGATTTTGTTTCCTTAGGAAAAACTGCAGCTACTATTTTATTAAAATTGATTCAGTCCCCTGACATTGATCCTCAACAACGTACGACAATTCCCGTTAAATTAATTAAACGGCAATCGATTAAAATATAGGAGCAAATAATCTCATGTTAGTCAATCAAATTGATACTAGGCAAGGAACCAACAGTACTCCCGAATTTTCACACGGTAATACTCTGCCGTATACTGGTATTCCTTTTGGAATGAATTATTTTATTCCACAAACAACCTTCGACAATACATCCTGGTCCTTTTCACCAATGTCACACCAATTTGCTGGTATAAAAATAACCCACCAACCCAGTCCTTGGATTGGTGACTTCTCTGATTTCATTGTGTCAGCAATTACAGGTGATATAGATTTGAAAGCAGACGTTACTAATCAGATGGGATCTTATCGTCCAGACGCCGCCACCTTTAACCCTCATTATTTATCTATTTACGATCAACGCTATGAAACAAAAACTCAAGTAGCTCCTACAACTTATGGTGCTCTTCTCAAATATACTTTCGATGAAATTAATCCCAAAATCATCATCCACATCCCCAAGAATGGTTCTTTTATTCTCAATGAAAATAAAAATGAAATAAAATTACTTATTAAGAATTATGATTCCCATTTTAACGACGACTTTAAATCATATGCTTCTTTAAAATTTAGCAATAAATTTATTTCAACTTTAATAACTCATCAGGATAATCCAAAATATGATTCCATGATTCTGTCCTTTAATAACATCGATGAACTATTAATAAGATTAGCTACTTCCTTCATTAGTTATGATCAAGCGCATTTTGCGTTAAAACGTTTGACAAATTTAAATTTTGAAAGCGCAAAAAAAACTGCACAAGAAACTTGGCAGTATTATTTAGACTTAATTAGTGTATCTGACTACAATACGATTAAAATGTCCACTTTTTATCATTGTCTTTATCGAACTTTTTTATTTCCACAAAGATGTTTTGAATTGGATTCTAATAATAATCCAATTCATTATGATTTATATAACGATAAAGTAAAAAAAGGCTACCTTTATATGAACAACGGTTTCTGGGATACTAGTAAAACAGTTTATCCATTATTTGCAATTCTAATTCCAAAAGAATATCACCAGATGCTTTTAGGCTTTTACAATAGTTATTTGGAAAGTGGTTATCTACCAAAATGGCTTGCTCCTGATGAACGAGGCATGATGCCTGGAACTTTAATTGATGCAGTGATTGCTGATGCGGCAATTAAAGGAATTCTAACTAAATCAGAAATCAGAAATTTTCTTAAAGCCATGCTAAAAAGTGCCAATCAAGAGAGTCATGACACTCGATTGGGTCGAATGGGAATGAAAGATTTCAATAATTATGGATACTTGCCATCTGATAAATATTCTGAATCCGTTAATCAAACTCTAGACTATGCCTATAGTGATTTTTGTATTTCGCAAGTTGCCAAATTGCTTTATGAAGATAAAATAGCTCAAAAATACTCTCATTCCGCTTTAAACTATCAAAACCTTTTCGATCCTAAGACTGGTTTAATGCGTCCCAAAGATAGTTCTGGCAATTTCAAATCAGATTTTAATGCAATTCGTTGGGGAACTGATTATACAGAGGGAAGCTCCTGGCAAAATAGTTTTTCTGTCTATCATGATATAAACGGTTTAAAAAAGCTCTATCAAAATCCGAATTTCATACAAACACTTTTAAAATTAAGTAATCAAAAGCCAGCTTTTAAAGTTGGTGGATATGGTTTTCAAATTCACGAAATGACTGAAATGGTCGCAATTGATTTTGGACAAATTGCCATTTCTAATCAACCTAGCTTTCATTTACCATATTTATTCGAATATACTGATCATCCAGAATACACAGAATTATTAATTAAACAGTTAGTCAATCAATTTGACGATACAATGAATGGATTCCCCGGTGATGAAGATAATGGTTCAATGTCAGCTTGGTTCATCTTTTCTTGTCTAGGTTTTTACCCAGTATGTCCAGGTAGTGATGAATATGTTTTTGGTATTCCGATTTTCAACAAAGCAACTATTCATTTACCTAATGGCAAACAATTTAACATTAAGACTAATCGTAACTGTCCTCAAAATCAGTTCGTTCAAAAACGAATGCTTAATGATCAGCCATTAAAAAGTCGGTCATTGAAATATGTACAAATAATTAACGGTGGTAACTTAGATACCGAACTTTGTCTTCTTCCATATTCAAAAGAAAATATAGAATTACCATTTTCATTAAGCAATTAATGAAAAGAGTAAGGAAATTTAATAATTTCTTTACTCTTTTTTATGCTTCTTTTAATTATCCTTAAGATACTATCAGAAAGGCAAAGAGCCTTTTTCTTCTATGTTAGAATTACAATAATTTAACGTTAGAAGGGAATTTTATGGGAAAGAAGCATATACATCAACATTTTTCCCATAACGGGGAAAAAACAACTATGGAAAATGACGTACTCTCACCTAAAATAAAAAAAATTGCACGTGATGATGTTGAGATTAAGATTCACTATGTTGACTCATTGGGCAAAGACATCATTAAGCCAGCTACAATTAAGGGACACTATTTGGATAAATTAGATATTCCTTGGCAAGAAATACCGGGATATGTTTTGTCATCCGTTACTAATTTCCAACAAACTTTCATTCCGAATGATGACGGGATTTACTTGGTTTATGCTAGTCAATTGTCAGCTCCAGTTATTGTTTATCATCGAAACACCAATGGTAATTTGATTGCTGATCCTCAATACTTAGAAGGTGAGTTGAATCAGAAATTCAACTCTAAACCACTGGAAGAAGCCAATCATTTTCTCGTACATGCACCTAAACATGCAAAAGGACAATTCACAGATAAAGTCCAGGAACAAGAATATATCTATAACGTTTTGCCTATTAAGGATGTTAAGATCAAGGATAATTTATATATTGAGGTACGTGACAATGTTGATGTCTTTAGTAAACCAACTAGCAAAGTTCCTCTAGACAAAGAGTTACCCTATGGAACAACTTGGAAAGTCTATCGAGCTGTTGAAGAAACTTATAATCATACAATTTGGTATAATCTCGGTGGTAATACTTGGGTTCCAAGTGGCAAAAAAATATCCACTCAACTCATTAACCGTATTTCACCCAGTCAAGAAGTGCTTAACAGTCCACTTGACGAAACTGCCAGCAATATCAGCTACACTTATTCAGTAATTGATAATATGACCGTCAATCGTTCTGTCAAAATACTTTATTATTCAGATCAATACATTACCGCTTGGAAAACTCCTTACGGTGACATGGATAACCAAAGATATCGTGGCGATCAAACTGTTTTAGTTAAAAAATTGGTTCAACTAGATAACTATAGTGTTTGGGCTCAATTAGATGATGGTTACTATGTTGAAAGCAAGTATTTAAATCTATAATCTACAAAATCTGTAAACTCTATTATTTAGAGTTTACAGATTTTTTGTTCTACGCAAAAAAAGATCATACTGATAATATTTTCTCAGCACAATCTTTTACGACAACTAAGCAATTCCTTCCATATTTTGTTGCTTAGTCATTTTCTTTTTCATCTGAAGATAAATAAAGTTAGTAACCAATCCTATCAAAGCAACTGCAATTGCAACATAAAACGCCTTGCTAAAGTTACCACCATTAGCGTTTGCCATATTGACAGCTATTTTAGGAGCAATGAATGCCGCAGCAGAATATCCTACGAAAACAATTCCGTAATTAGTCCCCTGATTTTTAGGACCAAAGTTTTCCATGACTAAAGGTGGGAAGACTCCCATCACTCCACCGAAACATAGTCCTAAAACAATGATTCCTAATGCAAATCCAATTTGTGAATGTAGTGTTACTAATACAATAAAAGCTAGGATAATAACACTTAGAATAATATTCAAAGTTGAGTTACGCCCTAATTTATCAGAAACACTGCCCCAGATCACTCTCCCTGCACAATTGCTTAAGGAATATAAACTAACATAAAAGGCTGCCGTTGTTGCCGACAATTTGAACATTTGTTGTCCAATCACTGAAGCATTTGAAGCAATCATCAAGCCTGAGAATGCACCAGTTAAAAGCATCATGAAAATTAAATAAAAATAAGGTGAACGAAGCATTGCTAACCAATTCTTATTGACCACTTTGCTTCCATTCTTAGTTTGCGGAGTCCAACCAGTGGGTTTGAAATTAACCGGAGCTTCTTTAATAAAGAAGCTAGCAATTAAGACTACCACTAAGTAAATAATTCCTAACATTCTAAAAGCGTACAAAACATTTTGAGTTTCAATAAAATAATTTCCGATTGGAGCCGCAATAATCGCAGCACCACCCATACCAGCAGTGATGATTCCTGATGCCAGCCCCTTTTTGTCAGGAAACAATTTGATTGTATTACTCAAACAACCAGAATACGCTAGTCCTTGTCCTAAGCCACCGATCAAACCATAAGTCAGATATAGCATTGCTGGACTAGTCACGATTCCAGTTAGGAAAAAGCCTAATCCAAAGAGAATTCCTCCAATTGTGATCGACCACTTAGACAATCCTTTATCGGTCAAAAAACCACCTAGAATCATCGGTATCGGGCTAATAGCTGAATTAATAGTGAAGGCTAACATTATCTCAGCCATACTCCATCCTTTAGTTGCACTCAATGGTCCTGCAAAAACACTGAATGCATAAACTGCACCTGTGCATAACAGAATTGCAGTTGAAGCAATTAAAACTTGCCATCTATTCATTGACTTATTCATGATTTAACCACCCTTTATAGTACTTTCAGATTACATATCTTTCAAAGCATTATTTGCGGCAATACGTCCGAATGTAAAAATATCACTTAATGAATTACCACCAAGGCGATTACCGGCATGAATTCCTCCAGCAACTTCACCGGCCGCATATAATCCTGTAATAATTTTTCCATCTTGATTAATTACATGAGCATCTGTATCAATTTTCAAACCACCCATCGTGTGATGAACCGCGGGTTTTCTAGGTGTTGCATAAAATGGTGCAGTTTGAACTTTCAAATCAAAAGCGTTCTTGTGAAATTCAGGATCCTCTCCTTGATCAACATAAGAATTGTAGTCATTGATAGTCTTAACAAATACTTTCGGATCCATTCCAATTTGTTTAGCTAAACCTTCTAAAGTATCATCACGATACAAAGTACCCTGTTCAACCTGTTTATCAATTTGATTCTGACTAGTATTGTAAGCTGTCTTTTTAATTTCATCATCAGCTATCAAATAGAATAAGCTTCCATTATCAATAGCAGCCTTCGTTAATTCATCACGACTGCCATATTCATTAACGAAACGTTTTCCTTTTTGATTGACCATGACATAGTTCTGAGGTGGAACTTGTAGTCCACTGAAGAGTTCGCCCGTTTGTGGATCAGACACCGGCATCATCTGTGAGAATCCCATACCTACCAATTCTGCTCCTGCACTTTGACCTAGACGGATACCATCCCCTGTAATAGCTGGAGAATTAGTTGTCATAATATCGTCATCGATATTGGACCAATAAGTGTTGTACTCTTTGAGCATCTTAGTGTTAGCGCCAAAGCCACCAGAAGCTAGGACAATTGCTTTAGCATGAACTATCACTTTTTTACCGTCAGAACTTTTGGCGATGATTCCTTTGACTTGTCCATCTTCAATTATTAGTTGTTTAACGGCAGTATCGGTAATGATTTTTCCATCATGTGCTTCAAGGAACTTCTTTAAAGCTTCAATAAAGGCAAATCCTTGACTGCCTAATGGTTTATGTCCTCGTCTCCACAATGCTCCAACTGGCATTGTCACTTGAGTCTTATCAAATTTAACACCGACATCTTCCAGCCATTTGACTGATTCTAAAGCATGATCGGTCAATTCTTTAACTAAATCATATTGTCCATAAATTTTATTTCCATTTAAATCAACTCTTTTACCACCCAGATAAGTCTGAATCCGGTGTAAAAGCTTTGAATCAAAAAGATAAGCTTTTTTATCTTCATTTTCCTTTAAATATTCATTAATTTGTTTTTTCAAAGCACGAAAATCAGTTAAATATTCTTGATCGATTGTTTCTTCATCAATTTCCGTAATTTCTTTTAAGGTATGACGTTCCCCAGGAATCTCTTCAAATTTATTCTGCCATTTGGGGTCAGAGGCATTCATTGGTCCACCAGCACGTACGGTATTTCCACCAACAGCAGGAAATTTTTCAATGACAATTGCTTTTTTCCCTTGTTGAATAGTTCTAGTTGCAGCGGTAAGTCCGGCCCCACCAGCACCGACTACAGCAACGTCGGTATTATACTCGATAACATTTTGCTTATTAGGTCCACTGGCTCTCTTACGTTTTTTCAAATCATCTGGGTTAGCGCCGGCCAATTTGACTGCCTTGGCAACACCATCGATCACACCATTACTAGTTATTGAGGCACCAGCTACGACATCAACGTTTAAAGTTTGTCCATCAATGATTTCCTGTGGTACACGTTTGAATGCAACGTCAGCAATTCCTTGAGTTTCACTAGAAGTATCAATATCAATTTTTTCAATCCGATCATCTGATAAAGTAACTTCCATTGGTAAATCGCCATTATGGCCCACCGCAGTGACCTTAAAGGTTCCGGGTGTATAAGAAATATCTTCTGGAATATTCATTTGAGCAATAATATCAGCAAATTTCATGAATTTGGCAAAACAACTATCCAGAAAACTGATTGTCCGTTCTGAATTAAGATTGCCATTTTCATCAAAGGCCTCTTGAGCTCTACCCAACAAGAATTCTGAACCTGGCATGACACTGGCATTGACTCCAGGTGCATCTAAAATTTGACGTAAATGCAATTGAGCTCTGGACGATCCTTGGATACTGTATGAAGCACCAACAATCATAACTGGTTTCCCATCTAGGGGATGTAAATTAAACGAAAGCCACTCGATAATACTCTTTAAAGCAGCTGGAATTGAATGATTGTGTTCGGGTGTTGCAATGATTACTCCATCAGATGCTTCGATTTTTTGATTAAACTCTTGAATAATCTCACTCTTAGATTGATCTTGTGATTCATTAAACATTGGAACATCTTTCAATTCAAGAATTTCAATTTCAGCTTTATCCATAAAGTGCTTCTGCATGAACTGCAATAACATGCGATTATATGATTTCTTGGCATTTGTACCAACGATTCCAATAAATTTCATTATTACATGTCCTCCCCATTTGCAACTTGATCCCAAGAAAATTGTTTATTCTTTTCAAAGAATTTATCATCGGTCATCAACTTCTGGGTTAACTGTACGAAAGAAATAAATTCATCAAAGTCTTGGTCCAGCTCTTGAACTTTTTCTTTGTAAACTAATTGACCGTCATCATCAAAAGCCTGCAATGATCTACCCAGCAAAAATTCAACATTAGGCATAATCAAAGCTTTTAATTCTGGAGCCTCCAGAATTTGACGCAAATGACCTTGTGCTCTGGAAGTACCCAACGAACCATTTGAAGCACCTATAATCATTACTGGTTTATTGATTAATGGACGTGTAGTGTAAGAAAGCCATTCAATGGTATTTTTCAATACTGCTGGAATTGAATGATCATACTCCGGTGTTGCAAAGATTACCCCATCACTGTTAGCGATTTTCTTTGACAACTCTTGGACAGATTCTGGGGCCTTTTTATCCTCAGGTTCATCAAAAACAGGAATATCCGCAATTTCACAAATTTCTAATTCTACTTTTTTACCATAATGTTGCTTCATATACTGCAATAAACGACGATTGGTTGATTCTAAAGAATTAGTTCCTACGATTCCAACTAATTTCATAACATCCTCCTCTTCAAAATGTGTAAAGAAACACAATTGGTTTCTTAAATTAATTTTTTTAGTTAGATTGCAAAAATGATACTATTAATAGTAATTATTAATTACTGAATTCAGTTTGTGCATTTTTTAACTATGAGTTCAGTTTAAAGTGTAGGATCTAATTTGTGAAATATTTATTTAATTATGATGTCATAGATAAATCGTTATAAGTCAGGAGTAGATTATGCCAAAAATAGATTCTTTAAATATGTTGCGTTTCTTGGATATGTTATTGAAGCACGGAAATTATACTAAGGCTGCTAAAGACTTATATATTTCACAGCCTTATTTAACACAGACAATTCAAAAAGTTGAAAGTGAATTAGGAATTGAAATTATTAATCGCAAGGTTTCACCTTTACAATTGACCGACGCTGGTAGAATTTATTATCAATATCTCAATTCCTTGGAAACTGAAAAAAGTAATTTTCAAAAACAAATAATCCAATATTCCTCTCCTCAAAAAACAGTCCTTAAAATTGGAGTTCTTTCCAGTCTTGGAACATATTTATTACCCATCTTTTTAAATCAATACTTAGCCAAGCACCCTCAAGTAAATATTGAATTACAAGAGGATATCCCTGAAATTAATGAGAAAAAAGTTCTTACTGGTGACATCGATTTTCTTCTTGGACAAAATCCTGAAACCATCTCTCCACATTTAACCGTCCGCAACCAAGGGACCCATGGATACTTCGCCATCATCCCTAAAACTTCCCAATTTTTTCGTAAAGGTGTCAATTCTTTAGAGCCCAATTCAGTTTCTTTGAAAAAGCTCCTCCAAGAAAAACTAGTTCTTACCACACATGGTTCTGCCATTCGTCAGCAAGTCGATTATTTATTGCAACGATACAAAATCACTCCCAATGTCATTTTAGAAAGCAACAATATCTTCACGACTTCTAAACTAGCAACTAGTGGTTTAGGTGTCACTTTTCTACCTGAAAGCGTCTATATCCACCCAAATGCTAACGAGTTTAATATTTATCCTTTACCACAAAGCATCATCTCTCTTGATTACTTCATCGCTTACCAAGCGAATCGTACTCTTACCCAAGTTGAAAAAGATTTAGTTGATTCGTTTCTAGTGAATTTACGAACAAGTATCGATCAAGATCCTACTCTACTGTGATGTAAAAAAAACCGATATAGCAACCATTATCAAAAATGATTGTCATATCGGTTTTTTTATTATTTAAATTCATATTCCTATAAAATAGTTCCTAAAGCAAAGACCAAAGGAATGGTTATCAAGCACAAGATAGTTGATAAACTCATCACTGAGATTGCCGGTGCAGCATCCCCGTGAGCTTGCAAAGTGAAAAGTACAACTAAACCTGCTACTGGACAGGCTGCCATGACAATCGTCGTATAAAAAGCAATCCCAGTTACTCCAATAATTTTCAATAAGAAAATACTAATTATCGGGAAAATTAAATTACGTAATAAAATCGTCAATCCAATCTCTTTATTCAACATATCCTTCGTAAATTTGATATTGGCCAAACTATTACCAATAACAATCATCGACAATGGTGTATTTATCGAACCAACATATTTAATCACTTGATTAGGCATATTAGGAATTCTTATTGAAAAGGCAAATATAAAAATACCTAAAACAATTGCAATAATGTTGGGATTCAACAATACTTGTCGCCAACTAATTTTTTCAGATGTCCCATTTTTAGTATCTTTGAACAAAGATACTCCCTGTGTCCAACTAAAAATATTAAATCCAGCCAACGATACAACTGCAAAAAAGACCCCCTTGGAACCAAATAAGGAACTGATTAAGGGAATTCCCATAAAACCAGCATTAGAATAAATACTGCCGTACTGAGTGATTCTCTTTAGATTCTCATTTTTTAATCTTCCAAAAATTAATTTAACCACAATAATTTCAATTACATAAAGTACTACAACACCGATAGCAGCTAAAATAAATTGCCTAATGCGTGATTGCGAATATGGTTGTTCAAAAGCATTGATAATTAGACACGGTGAAACAATGTATAATAAAACATTTGTTAAGTCACTTGAAGTTTGCGAATGCATGAATTTCAATTTATTTATTAAAATACCCACTAGCATTAAACAAAACATCAAAGCAATTTGATTGATCAATTGCCCAATATTCATATCTCTATCTTCCTCCAGTAATACTTTAACCAATTTTCTGGGGTAAAACAAAATTTTTTTGAGATATGAGTCTAGTTGGCACACTAAAATATCTATATAACCAAAAAACGTGAGGAACATATTCCTCACGTTTTATATTCTAAAAAGTTTCACTAAATTCTTCTTCGACTTGTTGATGGAAATCCTAATTCTTCTCGATATTTAGCCACTGTTCGACGAGCAATTTTCAAACCATCACCAATCAACAAATCAGAAATCTTTTGATCACTCAAGGGTTTACTTGAATTTTCACTTTCCAAAAGATTCTTGATTTTTTTCTTCACTTGATCAACTGATTGTTCCTTTTCACCTACTGTAACTTTGCTGCGACGTGAGAAGAAGCTCTTCAATTCAAAAATTCCAAAATCTGTTTGAATATATTTACCATTGACGGTCCGACTGACAGTAGACTCACTCAATCTCAATTTTTGAGCGACATCTCGAATTAATAATGGTTTTAGAGCTTTTGAATTTTGCATAAAGAATTGATATTGAGCATTGACGATACATTTCCCAATAATTGAAATAGTTTCAATTCGACGTTCCAAATTATATTCCAAAGTTCTATATTGACTATATTTTTCACGAATATACTGTTTAACATCAATATCAGTCGATTTTTCTAAGCGATCATAGGTCTCCTCTGCAAAAACAATTTGTGGTTGACCATATTTAGTTACTGACAAACTCAATTTATCTTTATTCTTTTTGACTCGCAATTCTGGGACGACATACTGTTCACCTTGAGAGGTATATCTTTGACCAGGATTAGCGGTTAATGACTGGATAAAATCAACATCCTTTTGTAACTTCTCGTTCGACAATTTCAATTTTCGACGTAATTGTTTCCATTCATGTTTAACAAAAATATCAAAATTATCACTCAACATCGACATAATTTCTGGATCAGCATGCTCAGCCTCAGCTTGTAGATACAAACATTCTTGTAAGTCTCTGGCTCCAATCCCTGGAGGATCCAATTGATGCAGCAATGTTTTAGCATCTAGTAACATTATTGGTGTTACCTCTTCCAGTTCATGCAAAATTTCTTTATCTGATAGTGTCAAATATCCATTAGGATTCAACTGTTCAATTAAATAAATCACTAAATCCCTCAACGTTGTTTTACGCATGGTCAATTGTACCTGATCTAATAAATACTCAAACAACGACTGTTGATTATCTCTTATTTGATAAGAAGTTTGATTACTATTCTCAATAAAGGGCATGTCCAAATCAATATGAACATCAAAGAGTGGATTCTCTAAACTCTGTTCATTCAAATAATCTGCCAAATCAATTGCATCCGATTGTAAAACTAAAATTGATTGGCGCATTCCTTGGGTTAACGACAAACCTTGAACCTGTTTTTGGTTAAGGCTTTGTTTCAATTCCATCAGATTCACTCCCCTTCAAAATTATAATTATATAGCCAAAATGTAATTCACTAATATGATAACTACTATAATGATAGCGCTTTTTTAGAAATTTGTATTTAACCTTAAGAAATTTATTTTTCTATCAATTTCCTCTCAAAATCTGTAGATCATCAAATAATTACAATATTCATTATTCAATTATTTAGAATTTTGAAATTGGTATATCCACGCATTGCCGATGTGTATAGTTTGTTCGATAAATGGTCTTAATTATTTACTACTAATATAAAGCATTTTATACTCTATTTGTAAAAAAGGATTTGTTCTATTCGCAATAAGTTAAATCTAACTGAAAGGAGAATAACTCATTGTATTTTTTACATTACTTATACTAACGAGCTGTTCAGATTTTCAAATCTAACAGACTCTTTCATTGGAGATGCTTAAAATGAAAAAATCATATCTATACACGTACTTGGTTGGATTAGTTTTAGCATTCTTGCTTATTTTTATGCCGCCTCAATTTTCTGCTCAAGCTGCAACGGCATCAAATAATTCAGCTTCTGTAACAACTACTACAACTACAAGAGCAATTGAAGGAATCACTGGTCTAGAAAGTAATGACGCAACAGTTACCGATATGAAAGGTAATGCCGTCAATCCTTCTGACGACCTCTATTCATGGTTGAATTTCAATGTCAATTATAATTGGAGTATCCCTGACAATGTTCAGATCAAAGACGGTGATACAACTTCATTTGAACTTCCAAATGGGTTAGTCGCTTCTGGTGACTTATCATTTCCTATCTATAACTCAAGTGGCACAGCAATTGGTACAGGAACTATTAAGAATGGTTCTTCAACCGGTACAATCACATTCAATAACGTCCTAGAGAACACATCGTTGAATCGGAAAGGTACTCTACACTTAATTGCCAAAGGTACCCAAACCAATACCAACAACGATGGACAAAATTGGATGTTTAACAAAGTTGGCTGGGTCGGTGGCTACGATCAAAATGGCGTTCCAAATGAATTAACTTGGAATATTGCCTTCAATCCTAACGAACACGACTTAAGTGGTGTTACTATCACTGATACACTTGGAGCTAACCAAACATATATCCCCGGTAGCTTGACAGCTATTGGTGGATCATATGAAAATGGTGGCTTCGTAAGTAACGGCGTTCAATTACACCCAACAGTCACTGCTAAAGGCAATACTGTTACAATTACATTCCCTGACAAGGTTTCGACCGCTGTCGATATTTATTATAAAGTTAAAGTAACACCTAATCCTGACGGTACAACTACTTGGTCTAATAATGCCACAATGGCTTCCAGCGAAGGAAACTACAATGTTGGCTCCGAAACTTCTTGGGGTGGCAGTGATACAGGCGACGGCAATGAAGTCGGCAGTATCAATTTAAAGAAAACCGACTCCATTACTGGAAAAGCCTTACCTGGCGCAGAATATAAATTAGTTGATAGTACTGGCAATGTCTTAATGACTAACGTTACTACTAATTCAGATGGTATAATCAACATCAAGAATTTGCTATTAGGTACTTATACTATGACTGAGGTCAAGGCTCCTGCTGGTTATCATTTGAATCCTGATCCAATTACTTTTACCATTCCAGATAATGGCAATTTAAATTTGAATCTAACTCAAACTAATGAGCCAATCGGTGAAGGCAATGTTGTTTTGACCAAATCAGATTCCAAAGTCAATAAGCTTTTACCCGATGCTATTTACGACCTCTTAGATGGTCAAGGTAATATTATCCAAAGCAACTTAACGACTGATGAAAATGGTCAGATCAAAGTAACTAATCTTGCTGTTGGGTCATATTCATTTGTTGAAACAAAGGCCCCCGAAGGTTATGAATTAAATAGTGATCCCATCAAGTTCGAAATCACTAGAGATAAGACTACTCAAGTTGAGGCAACTAATGATGAGACTCCAAAAGAGCCTGATACACCAATCACCCCACCTGATGTAACTCCTAATGAACCTGACGAACCTGATGAACCTAACGAACCTAATGAACCTAACGAACCTAACGAACCTAATGAACCTAATGAACCTAATGAACCTAATGAACCTAATGAACCTAATGAACCTAATGAACCTAATGAACCTAACGAACCTAACGAACCAGAGAATCCTGGTGTAACGAATCCTGTTGAACCCGAAATCCCTGGCGTAACAAATCCTGTTAAACCTGAAGTTCCTGGCGTAACAAATCCTAGTGAACCTGAAATTCCTGGTACAACGAATCCTATTGAACCCGAAGTTCCTAGTACAACGAATCCTAACGAATCTGAATCTCCAAATAATTCAGAAGTTCCTAATGTAACAACTCCAGATACTGGTGATATTACTACTAATGAAGTACTTCCACCTATGAATTCAGGCAGCGGTACTAGTGGCAATGTTGGTTCAACTACAAACAATGAACCTGATACCGATCAAAAGGGCACCTTCCCTCAGACTGGTAACGAAGGCGGATTATTCATGTTAATTCTTGGATTATTTATTACCTTAGGCATAGTTCTAAAATATATTATCAAGAAATTTAGCTTTTAATTAGGATTTCCATTAGAATCCTCTATTAGGTTTTAATGCATAAATAAAAACACTCAATTCCGTTTTATGAATTGAGTGTTTTTTCTGTAAAAAATTATCCAATAAAATTTAGATCAAAGATAGAAAAATAGTTACAATCAAAAGATCCGCGCTACCGCCAAGACTGAGATTATTCTCATTACAATAATTATTCAGATCATTTAAAACCTTTTTTCCGGCCAAATTGCCGCATCCCCCAACATTCAAAATCTCTTGAGCAAATTTTTGCACATTTTTTAACGCATCCATATTCCCACGTTTAACTACGTTAGAGTCATATGATTGAGAAATGATTACCATTAAAGTATCTAATAAAATATTATTAAAATCATTCCCACTTTGAGATTTTAAATATGGTAAAGAATTATCAAAAACAATTGGATAACCATCTTGAGCCTCACCGCGGATACCAGTAACTCCATATTTAAGATACATCCTTTCTCCGTTACTCAAGTTTTGCTTTTTATCCAAGTCTTTGAAATCATTTTCAGTCAAGCCCTGAAGCATTTCTTGAGTCACTGAAGAAATATTATTTTGATCATAGCCACTAGCAGCTAATAATATTCCTAAAGAAAAGATGGCTCCCTTATGTGTATTGATATTTTCTGTTGCTAAAAACATAGCTTTCTCAGCTTTAATTCCAATAGGACGAATGATTTTAAATAAATCTCGTAAATCATCACCCTGAAAATCTATTCCCGCCTGGGCAAATTCTTTTAAATATGGTTGCAATGATACAGCACTGTCAATAAAAGTAAAGACGTCCATATCCAAATGGGTCAAATGATCCACTGGATCAACTAACCCTGGTTTAGGTTGAACGTCTACTTCATATAACAAAGCTTTCAAAGCAGCATCTGCTAAATGTTCACTTAATTCCATGAAAGCTCCAAATTTTTATTTATTAATTTATTTATATAGTTTTGCATCTCACCAACACTATGAGTTCGACTTCGAGCACAGATTTTAGCAGGTTGATTGCAGAGTAGACATTTTCTTTCCGCTTGGTGAAAATCTTTTCTACTCAACGGATGTAAAGAGCCATCACTGTTCGTTAATACATCTATATCAAACAATCTACCCAATTTATTATTATCTTCGAACTCCATCGAATGCTTCTTCACTGCAATATTCGACTCATTCAGAATCAAAAATGCCTCGGGACCGGTCGCTATATTCCATATTAACTGATAATCAACTTCCAAACCTTGCGTAAATTGCTCTAATCCGGACTGAAAAACTTGTATCAAATAAAGATTGTTTTTAATTGGACCAGGAATATTTAATTTTGCACTAATCAATGATTGATTTTCATCTAGCTTTCTAAAAAGAATCCGCTGTTCATTTACCCGATTATCTCGATTTTGCAATACTTGGGCAATATCCTGTGAAACACCTTCAGAAAATACATCAATCATTTTTGTCACTCCTAATCTTTAACTTGGTTAACTATATCGATCAAACTGCCATCACGATATTCGATCAAAGCAACTGGACGGTTAGTAAATTGCAATTTTTCTGGCTTGCCAACAATTGCTTGTGCACGTTTTTGAAGTTCATCGATTGTATAGACAGGAACTCCAGGAACATTCTTTAAAGCTTCAATTAAATCTTTTCTCTTCGGATTAATTGCAATACCGACTTCGGTTACCAATACGTCAATACTATCGCCTGGTGTAACTACAGTTGTTACATCTGGGACAACTGTTGCAATTCTACCACGAACCAATGGGGCAGAAATAATTGTCAACTTAGCATTAGCAGCATCTTGGTGACCACCAATAGCACCACGTAAAACACCATCAGATCCAGTCATAACATTGACATTGAATTTAGTGTCAATTTCCAAAGCTGACAAGATGCAGACATCCAATTGATTAACAGCGGCACCCTTATTATATGGATCAGCATACCATGAAGAATCAATTTCTTGTTGATTTTCATTGTTGGCCATACTTGCAGCCGCACCCTTATCGAAATCTTGAACATCCAGAATCTTATTAACTAAGCCCTCTTCAAGTAGATCGACTGTAGGCTTAGTAATTCCACCTAAAGCAAAGGAAGCTTTAATATTTTTAGCAATCATGGACTCCCTGAGGTAACGACTGACAGCTAGAGCAGCACCACCTGAACCAGTTTGGAAACTAAAACCATCTTTGAAATATTGAGAATGAGTGATTACTTGATTGACCATTTGGGCAATCTTCAATTCCTTAGGATCTTTAGTGAAACGTGTAGCACCAGAACCAATCTTGTCAGGATCTCCGACCTTAGGAACTTTAACAACATAATCAACTTGAGTCTGCTTAATACTTGCGGGAGTATTAGGATAAGGCATGATTGTATCAGTCAACAAAACTACCTTGTCAGCATATTTAGCATCCATCAATGAATAACCCATTGACCCAAAGACAGCATCACCGTGGATGGCATTAGCATTACCGACTACATCGGCATTAGGAACACCCAAAAAGGCAACATCAATTTTTATCTCACCATTTTCAATAGAACGAGCACGATTTCCATGTGAACGAAGAACTACTGGATCTTTCAAACCACCATGTGAAATAAAATCTCCCAAACTTCCACGCATACCAGAAGAAGTGATATGAGTAACTGTTCCTGCTTTAATAGCTTTTATGACCATATCATTCATTACATTTGTCAATGAACTAGGTGCTAAAGTCAAATCTTTAAAGCCTTCATTGATAATTTCTTGCATGACCATGTTGAAAACAAAGTCACCTTCACGGAAATGGTGATGGAATGAAATTGTCATGCCATTCTTCAATCCGGTTTTAGCAATAACATCTTGAATTGAATCTACCAATTTATTATCACCTTGAGAAACTTTTACTTGGTGTGCTACATAAGTCGTTTCGGGACTACCAATCTCTGTAGTTTCAAATGGTTTAAAATTCTTATCCTTTAAAATTTCATCAGGAATTTCACGATTTACTTTATTCAGCATAACTGTTGCCCTCCTCGTCAACTAAATGTGAAGCTTTAGCTAAAGCCATAGTTCTTTCTGCACGGGCAACGACCGGCTTATCGACCATCTTACCGCGTAATGAAATAACTCCTGAACCCTTCTTATGGGCTTCTTCAATTGCATTGAGAACATCTTTAGCATTTCTAATTTCTTTTTCACTTGGTGCATAAATTGCATTAACCAATGGAATCTGACGAGGATTGATAACTGATTTACCATCAAATCCAAGTTCATGAATAATCTCTACTTCATGATTGAATCCTTCGGTATTATCAACATCAGAATAAACTGTATCAAATGCAGCAATTCCAGCAGCTCTAGCACCATGCAAAATCATATTACGAGCAAATGAGAGTTCCGCACCATCAGGATATCTATGTGTCTTCATATTTGTAACGTAATCTTCGGCTCCAAGAGCAATCCCAATCAAGCGATCAGAAGCTTTAGCAATAGCAGGAGCGTTCAAAACTCCCTCGGCACTTTCAATTGCGGCCATCATATGAGTCCGTCCATTTTCAATACCGAAGAATTTCTCAGCCTCAGCAATCACCTTTTCAGTTTCAACTACATCATCAGGTGTCTCTGTCTTAGGCAAACGGATAACCTCAACACCAGCTTTTACCATTGCATAAATGTCGGCTTTACCCATTTCTGTATCTAAGCCATTGATTCTGACAACTAATTCTGAATTGCCGTAATCAACATTTTGCAAAGCTTCAAAAACCAACATTCTTGCAGTATCTTTTTCAGTCAATGAAACTGAATCTTCTAGATCAAACATAATTGAATCTGCTCCATAGATACCAGCATCTTTGATCATAGCTGGATTGTTACCAGGAACAAACATCATAGTTCTTCTCAAACGTTCCATTATCCAAGTACCTCCCAATTTGGTTGATTCTTTGTGTCTGTCGCACGTTGAATAGCTGCAATCAAACGAGCTTTAATCGTACAATCCAAAGCACCCTTATCTACGGCATGAACATTAACATTTTCAATATCATATTCAGCCAATAAGTCTGTAATAACTTTTCTAATTTGTTTTCCAAATTGTTTTTCTACTTGTGAATCAAGATTGATATTAATTCCTTTTCCTTGAGAAAGGATGAACTGAATATCGCTTGATTCAAGAGTTCCTGCTAGTGCTGTATGCTTAATTTCCATCATGAATCCTCCTTAATAAGGTTCCTAAATTACTCTTTATAAAATTAAAGGTTGTTTCTGGTACATATTTTTGTAACTGTTCCAAATTACTTTCAGCAATCGCCTGACGAACCTTAGTAGCACTAATAATATCTTGATCAATTTGCTTACGTTTTAACACTTCTAAAGTTACTTCTGGAGGCAAAATTTTTTTTAAAGATTGATTATAAATTTCCGTCGTAGGCGAATATGGTTCTTGACCTACGAAACGCTTAGTAATCTTCAAAGCTTTTGCAATTCGTTTAAAAACCTGTGCATCCAATTGTGTTTGATAAGTAGCTACATCAGCACGACTCTTAATAAAATAAGATGGAAAAGTTACAAAACTGACCATATATTGTCCACCACTGACAACTTGGACATTACTGAAGTCTTTAATACCTTCTTTGATCAATTTCATTCGTTCTGAAGTCTTAAATAGAGATGCATCCTGATTGACTACGAAGACATAAACAAAATCACTCGACTTACTAGCCTGCTCAATCAAATAACGATGGCCAAGCGTGAACGGATTAGCATTCATAACAATTGCCGAAATATTTTTTCCCGTTGCTTTGGGAAGATCTGCAATATATTGATCAATTGAGTAATCGCCAGTTTCCAAAAGTGTCGAAAATTCAGTTTTTGCAATGGCTTGAAAACCTAAGTATTCAAAGCTTTCTTGATATTGCGGTTTAGTAAAAACAAAAATATGAAAGATATTCTGATTGGCTAATATATTGATCAATGACGAGACTAATTTATTAAAAGTATTTCCACCTTGATAATCAGGTGCAATCGCTAAGTATTTTAAAACATTTTCAAAATACGAGCCTGTGGCAATCAACTTATCTCCATCATAAATACCAATAGTCTCAGTAATATCAGCAATATTTTCAATATACAGGCCTTCACTTTGAACTAGGCTTTGCCACTGTTTGTAATAATATCTATCGTTTAAATTTATTGTTATCGTATCCAATTTAATCTCCTAAGCAAAAATTCTCATTAGGAAAATTGAGAGCGTTACGGTGATGGCTCCACCAAGACGAACTGCAACTTGAGCAAATGGCATCAAGTTCATACGATCACCGGCAGCAAGAATTGCTAGAGCACCAGTACCACCTTGTCCTGAACAGCATGAGACGGCAATTGCAGTATCAACTGGATACATCCCCAAGAATTTAGCACTGAAGAATGCAGCGACAACGATAGCGGTTACAGTAATGAAAATTGTAATCAACATTGGAATATTAGTAAAAACAGTTACCAATGATTTCCAAGGCGTCATCGCAACACCAACACCGAATAATAGGAGTGGTGAGATACCTTTAACTGTTAAACTATAAAGTGATTTTCCACCTTCTTGAACTGAGTCAGGAATCCAACCTAACATTTTGGCAACCATAACAACGATCAACAAAACGATTGGGGCTGGTAAATGAATCACACTATTAGCCCAAACACCAAGTAGATAAAGTGTAATAGCTAAAATACCTGAAACCAACATTTTAGAAATATTAGCTGTATCAGATTTGGATGACAAACTACCTAATTCGTCATCGTTGTCTCCTTCAACTAAGCGACCGTTACCAGTCAAATGTGGCTTCTTAACTCCGATCTGTCTCAAAATTCCCGCTTCGACAACCGCAACCAAACTCCCCAACATAACGCAAGGTAAGATCTGGGCAAAAATATTTTGTTGTCCCATTGAAATAATAGCAGCATAACCTAATGACAGTGGCAAAGCACCTTCGCCAACTCCACCAGCCATAATCGGTGCAACAATGAAGAAGTAAGATTTATAAGCTGAAAGTCCTAACAAACTTCCGACACCCATACCAATTACAGGTCCGACAACCTCACAAATTAAAAGAACTACAATAATACGTGTACTAGCCTTAATCAAAGTCTTTCGATTCATGGCTGAAATACTACCAACAATCAAAAGTGCAATGAAGACAGCTAGAAAATTGTTATTGTTCATAAAATCAGTTACAACTTTAGTCGTACTGCTTGGCAACCAATTCATATAAACTAGATATGATGGTAAAAAAGTGACAACTAAAACTTTACCACCTAAAGAATTCAAAATTGGAATATGTTTTCCAATTTCCTCAAGCATAAAAGAAAATAACGTCATAATGCCAATAGCACCAATCATGTCATTTGGCATTTGCTTAGTAACCGTTAATAACACATAGGTTACCAATAACAATAGATATAAAGGCATGGGCACGATTCCGATATTCAGGCCCATAAACCTTTGAATAATATTCTTTTTTTGATCTTCATCAGGTACAGAATTCATTTGCATTATCTAAACCTCATTTTTTCACAAATTTTGTTACTGCGTCTGAAACGGTCTTTACTACGTTCTTATCGAAAACACCTGGAATAATTTTTTCGGGTTTAGGATCTTGAATCATAGTGGCCAATCCCTCTGCCACACTAGCTTCCATTTCAGAACTGAAATGTTGTACATGGTTCTCAAGCAAGCCTCTAAACAAACCTGGGAAAGCCAAAATATTATTAACTTGATTTGGATGTTGGGAACTCCCTGTTGCAACGACAACAGCCCCAGCTTCTTTAGCAAGTTCTGGTTCAATCTCTGGCTTAGGATTTGCTAAGGCAAAAACGATTCCTTTATCCATTGATTCGACCATTGCTTTAGTTACTAAATTACCAACTGACAAACCAACGAAAGCGTCGGCATTATTCATTGCATCTGCTAGAGTTTTAGCAGTGGTTTGATAATTGATTCTCTTCATTAAGTCATATTGATAATCGTTTAAACTGGTTTCTTTGCTATTAATGACACCTTTTTGATCAACTAAAATAATGTTCTTCATACCACTCTTGAACAGTAATTCTGCCGTGGCGAGTCCTGAAGCACCAACACCATTAATAACAACTTTCATATCCTTAAGATCTTTATTAACGACCTTAGCTGCATTAATCAATCCTGCTAAAACAACGATTGCTGTTCCTTCTTGATCATCGTGGTAAACGGGAATATCAAGTTTCTCTGCTAATTTCTGTTCAATTTCAAAACATCTGGGTGCTGCAATATCTTCCAAGTGAATTCCTGCAAAACTCTTACTGATATTAACAACGGTTTGGACAAATTCATCGACATCGACTTTATCTAGGGCTAATGGAATTGCATTAACATTAGCTAAACGCTTATACAACAATGCTTTACCTTCAATAACAGGCAATCCGCCTTGAGGACCAATATCGCCAAGTCCTAAAACAGCTGAACCGTCAGTAATAATTGCTACTAACTTTCCACTGACAGTATATTTAGATGCTAAATCGTGATCTTTAGCTATAATTTTACTGATCTCAGCCACGCCCGGAGTATACGCTTCACCTAACTCTTCCATAGTTGAAACCGGTAATTCTCCATCAATCTGAAGAACACCTGTATGAGCTTTATGTATTTTTTTTACTAATTCCATGTCCATAGATGTCGCCCCTTTTTAATTTTTTAAAAAATATTGCATTTATTTAACATTTTTTAATTCGTATACTACTCTCTTTTCAAAAAATTGCAAACGTCTTCACAAACTTCACAAACTTTCAAAATTGAAATTGGTCCCTAAATAAGGTAACTTATATATGCAAAGGAGAATTGATCATGGCTCAAGAAGAAAACACTTCACTACTTGTCGATCTCGCTCAAGACTATTACCTCAAACATTTAAACCTTGGCGAAATTGCTAAGAAGTATAATATTAGCCGTTATAAAATTTCAAAATATTTGAACGAAGCAGTCGAAAAAAAAATAGTGACAATTAATATAAGTTCACCATTTTCACGAAGTCCCGATTTGGAAAATAGGCTTCAAAGAGCTTTTCCAAATCCCAATTTTTATGTTTTAAAAAATACTGAAGATATTGCTCACGCAAATGATCGTTTCTTTTCTTTTGCTGCAAAATACTTGCAAGATTTAATTGATGGTAAAAAAATTATTGGTCTGACTTGGGGCGACACTATTTATCATGTGATTGATTCATTTCAGACTACCGCTAAAGAAAATATGGTTTTCACGCAATTCATTGGTGAAAATGCTAAACATAATTCTCTTGCTGGTTCAATGCGCATGGTTCAAAAAGTTGCCACACGCTATAACGGTAAATACTTAACGATTGATGCCCCACTTTATATTACTAATAAAGAAGTTCGACGCTTACTGGCTTTGGAACCAGCTATTCAGCCAACTTTAGCTACAGCTCAACAACTCGATTTAATTTTTTCTAGTGTGGGAACAATTGACTCCATCAATAGTATTGATGCTTGGAATAATTCTAAAAATATTCTTTTCCCTGATGTCAACCCCAACTCAATTGCTGCATTGGTTTATGGTCGTCCTATTGATAAAAATGGCAATCTATTAGTCGATAGCGAACATGATAAGGTATTCGGTATCAGTTTTAAAAAAGTTATGGAGGTCCCTACTCGTGTAGCTATCGTCAATGATAAATTCAAATCTTCAGCACTAAATGCTGCTTTGAACGGAGACTACTTCACTGATATTATTTTGAATGAACCAACAGCTAATAAGATTTTGGCAGAATTATAAATGATTTTAAGTATAAAAAAAGCTGATGCAACAACTATTACTTAGTTGCTACATCAGCTTTTCTTTTACTTTAGTAATTTTCAATATATTCAATAATATCGCCTGGTTGACAATTCAAGACCTGACAGATCTTTTCTAACGTGGAAAAACGAATGGCTTTGGCTTTATTATTTTTCAAAATTGAAATATTTGCTTGCGTAATTCCTACTTTTTCGGCTAATTCTGTCACACTCATGTTTCTTTTTAGTAACATCAAATCCAAATTAATTTTAATCATATCGTCAAATCATTCTCATCTTTCATTTTAATAGAATTGACTAATATTTGTTCCATCGCCGATACAAACGCCGCAATTGCTAAAGGTAAGAAAATAACTGCTCCAACAATTAAAATCAATCCTGGAGCGTCTCCTTGATCAGCCAAATAATAGACAAATGGCATAATCCCTAGCAGAACTACGAATACGGCAATAAACAAATAACGAATCATTCTGACCGAATGTAACGCCGTTATAGAAAAGAAATTATGTTTATCAATTAAAAAGAATATCTTATAAAGGTAATAACTGATCACTAAAATCAATAAGCACCCTATAAGAAATGAAAGAATCATCATTAGTTGCAAACCAAAAATTGTATGCCTTCTTATTGATAAAAATAACAATGTTGATAATATGAATCCAAACATCAGAAAAATCAAATCAATGACTGCAGTTACCAATTTTAAAAGTGTCGTTTTAATTTTCATACTCTTATCTCCCATTAACTGTTAAGAGTACTTTAGCACTATTCATATTGATAAACAATATCTATTTATCGTTTTTCGATAGATAATTTATATTTACTAATGACAAATCCTAATAATAATCCAACAATTGCTGGTACTACCCAACCAAGTCCCAAATCAGCTAAAGGTAAATATTTATTCAAATGTAAAATATTTTGAATCCATGAAATTTCCCTCCAAATCTTCGGTAAAGCTTCCAATCCGGCGAAGAAAGCTGGAATTATGGTAAACACAGTCGTCATTCCATAAACCCATTTCGATTCACCAATCAAGGGACTCAAAACTGCTACAACAATCAAAACGATTGCTAGAGGATATAAAAACATTAAAATTGGTGTCGAATAATTGATCAGTTTTGTCAATCCAATATTTGCAATCAAAAAAGATGCTACCGATACCACTATCAAAGTAATTTGATAATTAAACTTGGGAAACATCTCTTCAGCTGTCTCACCAAAAGCAGATACCAATCCAATTGATGTTTTCAAACAAGCGATAATTGCAATCAAAGCTAATAACAAACTACCAAAGGAACCAAAGTAGTAATTGAACACTTGAGCTAAAGTTATCCCACCATTTGATGCCAAGGGCAATTTAGCCACACTCATCGTTCCTATCAAAGCTAGAAAAGCATAAATTACACCCATAATAATCACACTAATTACCCCTGATTTAATCGTATCTTTAGCAATCTGCGCGGGTTCTGTAATTCCTAAAGATTTAATCGTCTCAATCACTACAACGCCAAAAGCAAGCGATGCCAACGCATCCATCGTGTTATATCCTTCAGTGAATCCTGTTAAAACTGGGGCTTTCATGTATTGATTCTGAGGCAACGCGTTTAAACTTCCCATTGGCTTGATAATTGCCGTTATGACTAAAATTCCCAATAGAATTAAAAAAATTGGTGTCAACCATTTGCCGACATAGGTCATTAACTCACTAGGTTTCCGTGATAAAAACCAAGTAGCTATAAAAAATATTGCTGAAAAAAATAGTAGAATTACCCCCTGATTATTCTTCGCAACAAACGGCGCAATTCCCAACTGAAAAGAAATCGTAGCTAATCGAGGAATTGCAAATAACGGGCCCATCGTGACATATAATAAAATTGTAAAAATATATGCATAAGGTCGATTCACTTTACTTGCTAAATCAAAAACACTGTTGCTGGCAGTGATTCCCATACTGGCTACACCTAAAAGTGGCAATCCTACCCCAGTTATCAATAAACCGATAATCGCTAACCAAACATTTCGTCCAGCTTGCTGTCCCAAGAATACTGGAAAAATTAAGTTTCCAGCTCCAAAAAATAGTCCAAATAACATTGAACCGATAAAAAATAAATTTTTCCACGTTAATTTTGTTTTCATTAATTCTATTCTCCAACCAAAATAGTAGTCTTGTCTAAAAAGCACATTTAACTATGATAATAAATTCTTTCGTTTGAGACAACTAATATTCAACTTTTCATAAAAAAATAGCCACTGTTAGAATCCCTGTATGAATTCTAATCAGAAGCTATTTAATTGCTTATTATTTTAATAATTAAGCTAAGTAAGTATCTTGTACCCATTCGTTTGTAGCAACACGATAGTAAGTATGACCATTAAGAACTTTCTTTTGGTCTGTCTTCCAGTCAGTATTATTAGCCAAGGCACGGTTTGTAATTGCTTTATATGTACCATCAGATTGAAGGGCAAGCAATTGAACATAAGTACTGTTTTTATTATTAACCTTAATGACACCCTTATTATTTTGAGATGTACCATTTGTCTCAGGAGTACCATCATATTGTGTCAAGTTGTAACTTGAAATAATATTATTTAATGATGAAGCATAGTTAGGAGCTGTAGCATATCTACCTTGTAACCATGCAGTAGCATCCTTGTATGAACTTGTGTTTTCTTTCCATGTACCCTTGTAATAACTTGAGTTCCATGAAACACCATTACGAAGTTTATCCCCATTGTCTAGGAATGATTCATAGTAACTAGGATACTTTCTAAAGTTAGCATAAATTGTATACCAACCTTGTGATGAGCTCCACTCTGAAGTAGGCATTGATACATAGGCTCCATTATAGTCGCCCTTAATACCGAACAAGTTATGACCCTGAGTAGCTAAAGTTGAGGCACCCCAACCACTTTCAAGAATAGCTTGAGCCAACATAACTGATGTATAAAGATTGTATTTTGCGGCAGCTTTTTGAGCCATTGGAACGGCTTCATTCAAAAAGGCTTGTTGTTGTGAATATGTCACACCAGAAGCAGCTTGAACAATAGCTGTTGCATTAGATGCAGCTGATGTAGATTCACTAGCAGCTTGAACAATTGATGAGTTGGCAACAGTTGTATCGGCTTTAGTTTTGTCTGATCCAGCAATAACGTTATCTTTATTATCTTCTGGTTTATTATTTACTTGTTCTGTATTTGTGTCGGATGCACTAGTAGCATCATTTGTTGTAGCAGCTGATACTACAGAGGGCGTAGCAGTTGCAGCTAATGTACCAAGTACTAAGGCACTTGTAATTAGATTTTTTTTAGACATAGAATGTTTCCCCTTAATAAATAATCTAGTTATAGATTACTATTTAAAAAAATTAGATTCAAGAAAACTCGGATTTTGTAACAAAAATTAAACATTAGAAAATAAATTGTAATTTTTTGTTACTTGACATTAAGAATTTATTAAGATGTTTAAGATTCTTTTATATCAAATGACTAAATTAAATTCTTTCAAAGTAATTGGATAACAAGCTTAAGTTAAATAAACCCAATTGGTAGCCAAATTAATTTTTAAAGAAATAAGAGCAATCCCCTGATATTACACAAATCCGAGTCTTTTTTCGCCTCCTTTTATTTTGATTTTTTACACTACCATTAAAATATTACAATAAAAAAAATCGCTATTCAGCGATTTTTTATAATTTTGAAGTTAACTTAACATCTGGATACTTATTAGCAAACCAATTTTCCGCAAATCTATTCTCAAACAAGAAGAGTGGCTTGTCATCTAAATCCTTTACCAACATATTTCTAGTTGATGACATAGACTCATCAAGTTGGTCTGGATCAACCCACCGAGCAATTCTAGAACCAATGGGATTCATAACTACATCACAATTATATTCATTCTTCATTCTAAATTGGAAAACTTCAAATTGAAGTTGCCCAACGGCGCCTAAAATATAATCATTGGTTGTGTACTTTTTATAAAGTTGCACGGCACCCTCTTGAACCAGCTGTTGCATCCCTTTATGGAATGATTTCTGTTTCATAACATTCTTAGCTTGAACTTCCATGAACATTTCAGGAGTAAATTGTGGCAAATCTTCAAATTGTACAGCTTTCTTACCAGAATAAATCGTGTCGCCAATTTGAAAATTACCAGTATCGTACAAGCCGACGATATCTCCGGCAACAGCCGTCTTAACTGACTCCCTTTGATCTGACATAAACTCTGTAGCGTTATTTAAACGCATCACTTTTCCAGTTCTATTCAATGTAACATCCATTCCTCGAACAAACTCGCCGGAACAAATTCTAACAAAGGCAATTCTATCACGATGATTAGGATTCATATTAGCTTGAATTTTGAAGACGAAACCTGAAAACTCAGGATCGTCAGGTTCAACAACTTCATCGCTATCTTTTTGCTTGTGTTCTGCAGGTGCTGGAGCCATGTCCAAGAAAGTATTCAAGAATGTTTCCACGCCAAAATTAGTTAACGCTGATCCAAAGAAAACGGGGGTTTGATTACCTTCTTGAACTTTCTTCAAGTCAAACTTATTCCCAGCTTCCTTAACCAAATCGACTTCACCGAGAGCTTGTTCGTAAACTCCATCTTCTTCGATTGGATTAGCTTCTTCCAATTTTCCTTCTTTATTTAAAGGCAAGAAACGGTCATCGCCATCCTTTCGATAAAGTTCCAAACGGTTATTTTGAATATCATAAAGTCCCTTTAATTCTTTACCCATACCGATAGGCCAGTTCATCGCACAACCTTCAATATTCAAAAGATCTTCCAATTCGGCAATCAAATCCAAAGGATCACGACCATCACGATCCAATTTATTCATAAATGTAAAAATAGGAATACCACGTTGTTTAACAACTTTGAATAATTTCTTAGTTTGAGGTTCAATACCTTTAGCTGAATCAATTACCATGACTGCCGCATCGACGGCCATCAAAGTCCGATAAGTATCTTCAGAAAAATCCTCATGTCCTGGTGTATCCAGAATATTGATATCTTTATCATGATAATGGAATTGCATAACTGAACTAGTTACTGAAATTCCACGTTTCTTTTCAATTTCCATCCAGTCACTAGTCGCAAATTGACCAGATTTTTTAGCCTTAACTGTACCAGCGGAACGAATTACTCCACCAAAGTACAACATTTGTTCTGTAATAGTAGTTTTACCAGCATCAGGATGAGAGATAATGGCAAAGGTTCTCCTTTTATCTACTTCTTGTTCTAATTGTTTTTGGTCCATAATATTAGAGCGCAAATCAAAACTAGTTAATTCATGATGAAACGTCCTGCTCTGCGCGTTTTAATCCTCCATATTCTTTTCATATAATTTAATTTATTTTTTCTTCGAAAAAAAAGAAATACGGTTAGTATTTCTTTTTGAACATATTATTCGTAACTACCTTTAATTTATTATCAGGAACAGTCACAATAACATTTTCAATTCTTGAGCCGTTTAATTCACCAGATGTTATTACAATACCATCTTTTAACTCATATGACTTAGGATGCTTTGCATCAGGAATCTCACCAATATGCATGATCAAGTATCCAGCAATCGTATCAACATCCTCCGCTTGAATTTCCTCTTCAAACAGTTCATTAAAGTCCTCAATTGTCATCAAACCCACTAATGAAAACTTATTAGCACCTAAACGTTGAAAATTCTTCGTTACTGGGTCATATTCATCATCAATCTCACCGACAATTTCCTCTAGAATATCTTCAATTGTTGATAAACCAACAATACCGCCGTACTCATCGACAACCATTGCAACTTGTGTCTGGGTACTTCGCATTTGCAACAGTAAGGCATCAATATTGGTGGCCTCAGGTACAAACAAAGGCTCTTTCATGATTGATTTGAAATTGATATTTTCAAAACCAATCTCACGTGATTTTTTCAAAATATCCTTGATATGGACAATTCCAATGATATTATCTTTATCGCCGCCATATACCGGAATCCTGGAGTATGGCTGATTCAAAATATCATCAATATTCTCATCGACAGGATTATTAATATCAATCATAAACGCATCAGTTCTGGGAGTCATAATTTCTCTCGCTGTTTTATCTCCAAAACGTATGATTCCTTGCAACATCTGATATTCGTCAGAATTGATTGTTCCGCTATTTCTAGACTTTCGTAACGTTGCAATCATTTCATTTCTCGTAACCGAATCGTCTTTGTGACTAAAGTCAATCGGCGTTATTTTCATCAAGAAATTTATCGTTACATCCAATAACCAGACAAAGGGATGTAACACCTTCCCAACCATTCGTATCAATGGTTCTGTAAAACTTGCCACTTGATAAGGTCGTTGTAACGCTATTCTTTTTGGATACAATTCCCCAAAAATCAAAGTAATAAACGATAAAACTACTGTTATGATAATAACTGCGACCTCATGACTACCTGGAAAATCTCCAAGCACTCCTTCTAGTCTAGTACTTAAGGTTACCGCTGCACTAGCAGAAGACAAGAATCCAGCCAAAGTTATTGCAACTTGGATCGTCGATAAAAACTTATTAGGACTATTGATTGCATTCAAGATCCTCTTGGCTCGCTTATTACCACCCTTTGCTTTTTCCTCAACGGACATTTTATTAACAGAAACAATCGCCATTTCGCCTGCTGCAAAAAAAGCATTTAATAACGTTAATACAATTATTAAAATCAGCTGCCCGGAAAGCGACGCTCCAGAAGAGTCACCACTCATTTAACTCGCACTCACTTTCATATTCATCTGTAAATAACATAAACAAAACAATTATAACAGGTGTTATTCCATTCAACAATAAACCTTTTTCATGTTAAAATAAGAATACTAGTATATAGGGAGTAACTAAAAATGTCTAATAAAAAAATTTCCATTATCTATCTTTTCTTCTTCATAATCCCTTACATCCTTTGTCTATCAATTATTGGCGTCTCTTATAATTCTTTGGTTCTCCACGCTTTGACCTGGAGAATCATTGTAGGTGGAATCGTTGGTGCTTTTGGAATGTTTGCGGTAAAAGTTATCGCCCAACGTCCAGTACTAATCATGTATCGCAGTTCTACTAGAAAAGTTTTAAAAGAACTTATCCATTTTTTTGTTTTGGAAAGAAGCAAACCAGTTATTGGTGCTAATCTTTTTTTTGACTTTGGATTATCAATGGCTAGTATTTATCTAGTTGCTAAATTCATGCCACTCAGCTGGATCTTAGGTCGCACAATGGGTTGGCTAGTATTTCTACTGATAATTTCACTAACCTTAGCATCATATTTGGAATTTGAATCTTTATCCATTTACACAGAAAAGAAAAAATAATACTTGACTTATTTATAATTTAATCGTAGATTTGAAATAACTTAATTGCAGGAGGAATAGACATGTTGAATTTTAATTTGAACCAAAATGAAACTAAATCATGTTGTTGTGTAGTAATGAATGAACATTACTATACTTTTTCGACATGCCTAATTCCACTCAATTGATAAACAAGTAGTGTAAACTATTAAATCAAGAGGAGTTGACATTAGTCAGCTCCTCTTTTTTTGTATTTACAAAACTTAGAAAGGAGTTACTTGTGGAACCAATCAAAATTGGTATTTTAAATTTAATGCAAAACAAATTGGAAACCATGCGTAATTTTCAACGAGTTCTCGCTTATGAAAATATTGAATTACAGTTTTACTATTCGGCAACTCGTTATGTCAATCGCACTCTCGATTCTGCTATTACTGACAATATGAAGCCATTAGACTTAGAGGACATCAAAACACTGGATGGCTTTATCATCACTGGCAGTCCGGTTGAAAAATTAGATTTTCCTCAAGTTTCCTACTTTGATGAGGTCAATTCTCTAATCGACCAACTGAACCAAACAAATCTACCACAGTTGTATGTCTGTTGGGGCGCCATGGCTGCCCTTAATCGTATTTATAACATTCAAAAAAAATTGCTACCGCATAAGGTCTTTGGCGTTTTTCAAAATCAAATCACTAAAGACAGCTACATTTTAAATAATATCAGCGACAATTTCCCTGCACCACATGCTCGTTACGCGGAAATGGATCATGAAGAAATAGAACAAAACCCATTCTTGTCCATCAATGCTACTAGTCAAAATGGTCTATTAACTTTAGTCCAATCAAATAACAAGAATCAGACTTTCATTTTTTCTCACCTTGAATATCAACGTGAAAGTCTGGATAAAGAATATCGTCGTGAAGTAATGAGTCCCAAGGTTAAACATCCCTTCCCAGCTTTTAATTACTATTCGCCACTGGATGAGAATCCGATGTTTTCTTGGAAAGAAACACAAAAGAACTTTTATAAAAATTGGCTACAAACAGTCACTGAATATAAACTAACAACTTGCTAAGGAGATTATTATGACAAAAATTGCTCAAAATATTACAGATTTAATTGGAAATACCCCTATCGTTAAATTAAATAAGGTCGTACCAGAAGATGCTGCTGATGTCTATGTGAAATTGGAATTTTTCAATCCTGGTAGTTCCGTTAAGGATCGAATTGCTCTTGCTATGATTGAAGCCGCTGAAAAAGCTGGCAAGATCAAGCCCGGTGATACTTTAGTCGAACCAACCTCAGGTAATACTGGTATTGGTCTTTCACTAGTTGCTGCTGCTAAAGGTTACCATCTTATCATTACCATGCCTGACACAATGAGTATCGAACGTCGTAAATTGATGCAAGGTTACGGCACAGAACTCATTTTGACACCTGGTGCTAACGGTATGGGTGGTGCGATTAAAAAAGCCACTGAATTATCAAATGAAAATGGCTACTTCATGCCCATGCAATTCCAAAATCCAGCTAATCCAGAGATTCACGAGAAAACAACTGGTAAGGAAATTATCGATGCTTTCGGCGATACTCCAATTGATGGCTTCGTCGCCGGCGTTGGTACTGGTGGTACTCTTTCTGGTATTAGTCATGCACTAACTAAGAAATATCCCAACATTAAAGTATGGGCCTTAGAAGCTGCTGAATCTCCATTACTAAAAGAAGGTAAAACTGGTGCCCACAAGATCCAAGGAATCTCAGCTGGATTTATTCCTGACACGCTCGATGAAACTTCTTATTCAGACATAATAGAAGTAACTAGTGATCAAGCTATCAAAATGGCTCAAGAAGTTAGCCATAAGGAAGGCTTTCTACCTGGTATTTCAGCAGGAGCTAATATCTTTGGCGCTATCGAAATTGCTAAGAAGCTTGGAAAGGGTAAATCGGTTGTTACGGTTGCACCTGATAATGGTGAAAGATATCTTTCAACTGCATTATTTGATTAATCATTTCTGTAAAAGATAAGAGGGGAAAAAATGAATTGGGAGATCATTAAACAGAGCCTGCCCATGTTTCAAAAAGGGTTTGAATTAACTTTATACCTATCATTAATTGGTATCATTGGATCAATTATCGTCGGATTGATCTGTAGTCTTATCAAGTTTTTCAAAATACCAATTCTCCAAAAAATTGTAAGTATCTACGTTGAAATATCGCGTAACACGCCCCTTTTAATTCAACTATTCTTTCTATATTATGCTTTCCCTGCTTTGGGCATAAAACTCAGTGCTCAATTATGTGGGATCATCGGTTTAATATTTTTAGGAGGAAGTTACATGGCAACTGGCTTTTCTGGTGGATTCAATGGCGTCAAACAAAATCAGATTGAAAGTGGTAAAGCTATTGGCTTAAATAACTGGCAATTAGCTCGATACGTCATCTTTCCACAAGGATTCATTCTTAGCGTACCTGCCTTAGCTGCTAACATCATCTTTTTAGTAAAGGAAACTTCAATTTTTACTGTAATTGCTATTCCTGAATTGACTAATACAGCTATGGATCTGATCGGACTGTATTACAACTCGACTGATTACCTATTTGTCTTAGTCATTGCTTACGCTTTAATCCTGATTCCATTGTCACTTATTTTGACACTTTTAGAAAAGAGGGTTCGCTATGGCTCATTCGGGAATTAACGTTATTTTTTTAGGTCACAACTTTTCTAGATTGCTGACAGGATTATGGACTACCGTTCAGATCGCCGCTATTGCTATCGTTATTGGCTTGATTTTAGGAGTACTTTTAGGAATTTTGCGGACGTTTCATAATCGCTTTTTAAGATTAATTTTAAGACTGTACTTGGAGTTCTTTCGAATTATTCCTACGCCAGTTTTATTATTTCTATTCTATTATATTTTGCCAAAGCAGATTAACATGCAAATACCTGGGCAACAAATTGCAACGTTAGTATTTGCTTTATGGACGGCTGCAGAAATGAGCGATATCGTCCGTGGGGCTTTGATTTCAGTACCAAAACATCAACGAGAGTCCGGTTTGGCAATTGGTCTTTCAAGAATGCAGCTTTATCGTTATATTCTAATTCCACAGGCATTTACTTTAGAACTTCCTGCTACGATAAACCTCATTACCCGTATCATCAAGACGACCTCATTGTTAATGCTGATCAGTGTCATGGATGTTATCAATATTGGTCAACAGATTATTGAAGCCAACAACCAACACTATCCAACTGGGGTCTTTTGGGTCTACGGAATAATCTTTTTGATGTATTTCTTAATTGATTATCCCCTCTCTTGGTGGGCTAATCGCTTAGAAAGGAAGAATCTAGATAATACTAATGACTAAACAAATTTTAAAAGTCGAACATTTAGACAAAGCATATCAAAATCAATCAGTTCTTCATGATATTAATTTTTCCATAAATAAAGGTGAAGTTATCACTCTTTTAGGACCATCTGGTTCTGGGAAAAGTACTCTTATTCGTACACTCAATGGTTTGGAGAACTATCAAGCTGGCAAAATTTTCTTTGAGGGACAGGAAGTCGTTCCTACAGAAAAGAATTGGCAAAAACTACGTCAAAAGATTGGGATGGTCTTTCAAAGTTATGACCTCTTCCCCAACCTGACTGTTTTGGACAATATTTTATTAGGTCCAACCAAAGTCCAAAAGAGAAACAAAGAAGAACTTTTGCCTGAAGTAGTTGATTTACTAAAAAGAGTCGACTTAGAAGAATATCAAAACGTCTATCCAAGACAACTATCTGGTGGTCAAAAGCAAAGAACTGCAATCGTCAGAGCTCTAATGCTTCATCCAGAGTTCATGCTTTTTGATGAAGTAACTGCCTCGCTTGATCCGGAAATGGTTCGAGGAGTTTTAGACATTATAAAAAATTTAGCTAATCAAAACGATATGACAATGATTATTGTTACCCATGAAATGAATTTTGCTAAACAAATTGCTGATCGAGTTTTATTTTTACAAGATGGTTCGATTCTAGAAGATACTAACGGTCAAGATTTCTTTGATCATCCGCAAACTGATCGAGCTCAAAAATTTTTAAAAAGTATGGATTTTTAAAATTTAGGGGAGATTTTTATTATGAGAAAAAAATGGACCAAGTTAATTTCATTTGCAACTGTTCTAATGACTTTAATGCTGATATTATCCGGCTGTGGTAGCAACAGTAATAATGCCTCATCAACTTCTAATTCCAGTAGTGTGGCACAAATAAAAAAACGTGGTACGATTAAAGTTGCTGTTTTTGGTGATCTTCCACCTTATGGCTGGGTCAATAAAGATGGTAAGAGAGTTGGTTATGATGTCACCTTGGCACATAAGATTGCTAAAGATTTAGGCGTTAAATTAAAATTTGTTCAAGTAAATGCTAACAACCGTGTCGATGCTTTGAACGCAAACAAAGTTGATATCATCTTAGCTAATTTCACGGTTACGAAGGCTCGTCGTGATGTTGTTGACTTCGCCAAACCATATATGAAGGTATCTGTTGGTGTAATTTCGCCAAAGAATAAAGCCATAACTGAACCTAAACAATTACAAGGCAAAAACTTAATCGTTACTAAGGGAACGACCGCTGAAAATTACTTTACTTCTAAACAACCTAAGGTTGATCTTCTAAAATTCGATTCTAAGACTCAACAATTCAACGCTTTAAAAAACAATCGTGGCGTTGCTTTAGCTGACGATAATTCCTACTTGTATGCTTGGGTCAAAAATAATCCTAACTATACCGTTGGAATTAAAAGTATCGGACCAAAGCAATATATTTCTCCCGCTGTCAAAAAAGGTAACAAATCTCTTTTGAACTGGACCAATAAGGAAATCACCAAATTAAACAAGCAAGGCTTCTTCACAGATGACTATAATAGCCAATTAAAACCTTACTTTGGTAGTGAAGTTAAGCCTAACGATATTATTTTGCCTCAAAAGTAGTTTCTAAGTCATTATACTTTCTATGAACTTATATCTTGTGAGACAACAAAAAATGATGAAATTTTATACAGGGGGATATACAAAAAATGAAAAAGCGAATTGCTTTAATTTTAACGACAGTTGTAGCCTTGATTTTGGTTCTAACTGGTTGCTCAAACAAAAATAGCGCCAACAACGACACTAAGACACAAGGAACATTAACTGTAGGTCTAGAGGGTACCTACGCACCTTATTCATATCGTGACGATGGTAAACTTAAAGGATTTGAAGTTGACCTTGCCAAAGATATTGCCAAGAAACTAGATTTGAAGACTAAGTTTGTTCCTACTAAATGGGACTCATTGATTGCCGGATTAAATTCTAATACTTTCGATGTTGTTTTCAATAATGTAGCTAAGAATCCATCACGTAAGAAACACTATATTTTCTCAACGCCTTACATTTACTCCAAATCAGTTATCATTACTAAAGATGGTACTGGTATCAATTCCGTAGATGATATTAAGGGTAAGAAGATTTCTGCCGGAACTGGAACAGATAACTACAATCATGCCGAAAAATTTGGTGCTAAAGTGGTTCCTGCTGCTGACTTCCAAACTGACATGTCAATGATTGATCAAGGACGTGTTGCTGGTGCCATCAACTCTAGAGAAGCTTTCCTATATTGGAAGAAGAGTCATAAGAATACTGATTTGAAATACATCACTATTCCTGATAACAAACTTGAACCATCAGAAATTGCTCCAATTTACAACAAAAAATCAACTCACCTACGTGGCCGTGTCAACAAAGCTATCAAGGAACTTTACAAAGACGGTACAATGAAGAAACTTTCAATTAAGTACTTCGGTGAAGATATTACTAAAAAATAACTTATAAACTCATTGAGGGGGTTTTAACTTCATGTGGCACATTATCATTACATCGTTACCAGAAATGATTTCTGCAATGTTGCAATTTACCATTCCATTAGCTATCATTTCATTCATTTTTGGTCTGATCTTAGCCGTTTTAACAGCATTAATTAAATTTATTGAACCAAGTGAAAATAAACTGATCAAATATCCTTGGTTAGTGCTTCGCGCTATTGCTAACTTTTATGTTTGGTTGTTCCGTTCTACTCCACTACTAGTTCAATTATTTATCATCTTCTTTGGTCTTCCTAGTGCTGGTATTCAACTTTCACCATTCATCGCAGCCGTAATTGGCTTCTCAATGAACACCGGTGCTTACGCTTCGGAAACGATTCGTTCGGCTTTATTATCAGTCCCTCAAGACCAATGGGATGCAGCTTTTACCTTAAACTTCACGACTAAACAGACTTTAATGAAAATTGTACTGCCACAGGCCGTTAGAATTGCTTTGCCTCCATTGTCTAATTCATTCATTGGTTTAGTGAAGGATACATCATTAGCTAGTTCAATTACCATTCTAGAAATGTTCCAAGTCAGTCAACAAATTACAGCCAAGAATTTCCAACCACTTTTGATGTATTCATTAGCTGCTTTCTTGTATGCCGTTATCTGTTCACTACTTACGCTATTACAACATTATCTTGAACGTAGAACTTCAAAATATGTCAAAGGAAGTGAAGCTTAATGATCACATTAAAGAATGTCGTTAAAAAATACGGTAATAAAGAGGTACTCAAGGATATCAATGTTGAGTTTCCAGATGGTAAAACTACTGTTATTTTAGGACCTTCCGGTTCTGGTAAATCCACTCTACTGAGGTCGTTAGATTTACTAGTTAGACCAGAAAGTGGGACTTTAAACTTTGGTGATTTAAAATTGGATTATTCTCAACCAGTTTCAAAGAAATTAAGCTTTGACGTTCGAAAGAAAACTAGCATGGTTTTCCAAAATTGGAACCTCTTTCCCAATTTAACCGTGTTACAAAACATCACAACAGCTCCTGAGACGGTTCTTGGTAAATCCAAGAAAGAAACACAAGAACGTGCTAAGAAGCTCTTGGAGCAAGTAGGATTGAGTGAATATGCTGATCGTTATCCTAGCCAACTTTCTGGTGGACAACAACAACGTATTTCCATCTGTCGTGCTTTAGCTATGGATCCTGAGTACATCTTATTAGATGAACCAACTAGTGCCCTTGATCCAGAATTGGAGACACAAGTACTGTTAATCCTAGAAGAATTAAGTAAAATGGGCCAATCAATGATTATTGTGACTCACAATATGGAGTTTGCGCGTTCCGTTGCTGATAAAATCGTCTTCGTTGAAGATGGGAATATTCTTTTCGACGATACTCCAGATCAGTTCTTTAATCATCCCACTACTAGAATTAAAGATTTCTTATCGGGGATTACCTTTAATGATAAAAGTTTACAAAATTAATGAGTATGATAAAAAGGGCTTCAGTCAACTGACTGAAGCCCTTTTTATCTAATCTAAATTTCAATCCACTACATTAATCGTTTCATTGTAGTGAAACTTATTATCAGAAAAAGTAAATTTCAAAACGGAACAGTTTTTCATTTCAACATGTTTAACAATTTCATCTAACGGAATCCAATTTTTCAAGAAAAGATAAATTGAAGCGCCATGACCAACTGCTAAAATTTGTTGATTATCTTTTCGATTCATCAAATCAGTCAAAACTTCAACCATTCGTTTTTGTACGGCATCAGCTGAATCTCCACCATAAGGTACAAAAGCATCTCCAACTGAGCCAATCTTAACATCATACTTGGGATTAATAAATTGATCTTCACCCTCAAACAAACCAAAGTTCCACTCTTTCAGACCCTTGAGGCGCTGATAGGGTTGCTTGGTAACCAATTCCAAAGTATCGCAAGCACGTTCTTGAGTCGATGAATAAGCATGATCAAACTTAATGTGTTCTCTTTGAAAATATTTGCCAACCTTCTTAGTATCAGCAATCCCCTTTGCGGTCAAAGGCGAATCACAGATGCCTTGAATTTTCTGTAATTTATTGAAGAGAGTCTGTCCATGACGCATTAAATAAAGTGTTTTAACCATTAATCATTCACTTCAATCGTTTTTTCGTAATTAAAAGCTTTATTATCATATGAAAATTTCATTGCTGAACAATTGGAAATATGAAGCTTATGCTCTTTGACCCACTTTAAAACGAACATATGGATTGCACCACCATGACTAACTGCCAAGACCTGTTGATTATCAGGACGTTCCATAATTTCAATCAACGTTTGATTGACCCTTCTTTGTACTTGATCAGCCGATTCCCCACCATAAGGCACAAAAAAGTCACCATAGGAACCGACACTTTTATCAACTGGAGGATTTAAACGCTCACTTTCACCTTCAAAGACACCAAAATTCCATTCTTTTAGACCTTTTAACCTTTGATAAGGTTGTTTAGTAATCTGTTCCAATGTATCGCAAGCGCGTTCTTGAGTTGATGAATAAGCATGATCGAACTCAATACCTTCTCTTTGAAAAAGCTGCCCCACTTTCTTGGCATCAGCAATTCCCTTTTTTGTCAAAGGTGAATCACAGGCTCCTTGAATCTTGTGTAACTGGTTGAATTGAGTCTGTCCATGGCGCATCAAATAAAGCGTCTTACTCATCAGATCATCCCTCTTTCAATAAATTAATTAAATTATCGTGATAAATCTTTTTTCTAGTCGATGTAGAAATATCCATTTCATCAATTGCTTTCATAACCTCAGAAGTGGCTCCATTAGGCATGACTGCAAATGGGGCATCAGTTCCGAATAGCAAATGATCTTCACCATAAAAATCTAAAGCTAATTCCAAAGCCTTCGTATTGCCCAAGATAGCCGTATCAACATAAAATTTCTTAAAATCTAAATATTCTTGCTCGGACATAGTGTGTTTTATTCGACCATCAAAAAATGGCACCATTGCTCCAGCGTGATGAACTATAATTTTTAAGTTAGGATACTTTTCAAAATACCCTGCTTCAACAATTTGATACATTGCCTGTGTTAATTCATATTCCCAACTAAAGGTAATATTATTATCTCGTTTAGATTCATCGAATACTGGATGCAACCAAATTGGCACCTGCAATTTTTCAGCTTCTTGAAAAATGACTTCAAATGAGTCATCTGCAATTGACCTTCCTAAAGCTCGTGTAAATAATTGAATACCCACAAATTCACTATTTTTTGAAACATCTTGAATGATCTTTACAGTTTCTTTGAGGTTATTCATAGGCACCATCGCTACAACAGCCTCAAAAATATTACTATTATCTTTTTGGATTTGTAACAATTCACTATTAGCTTTCCAACACATTTGAGCAGATTTTTGACTATCAAAGTAATCCTCAGGATTCAAATTAACGTTAGAGATTATTTGTTTCACATTTTGTGGAAAAGCTTGATTTCTAATTTTAAAATCACTTAAAGAGGGAATTTGTAAAAAAAGATTGTCCTCAATAATACTGGGAACATCTTTTTTAATATCATTTAGTAACTGCTGTGGCAAAACATGTGCAAAAGCATCTAATTTTAGATCCATGCTGGTTTATCTCCATCCGTATTAGGCTTATCCAAACCAACACTTTCACCAATGTGGCTCTTAGGATCATTGATCAATTTGATTACAAAATCAGCGATACTCTTTCGTGATACTTCGGTGCCCTTAAAAGCATCCGTTTTCTGAGTAGTCTCATAATCAACTTCATCTTTATTAGTCATCCAAGCTGGGCGAATCATAGTGTAATCTAAATCTGACTTCTCAATCAATTGAGCTGATTTCCTAAATCCTGGTAAAAAGTCGGCAATAGCTGATTCGTTCCATTCACCAAACTTACCCAAAACTTCATGATATGCACCTAGTGAACTAATGAAGATCAAACGCTTTTGTTTAGCTTGATCCATTGCCTTAATTAAGCTAGCCGTCTGATCGGCTAAATTAACCCCACCGACATTCGAATAAACAAGATCTACATCTTTCATAGCCTGAACTAATTCAGCAGTTTTCAAAGTATCGCCATCAATCACTTCAACTCGTGGATTATCTTGATATTGTGACAAACGTTGACTATTCCTTAAAAAGAGCTTTAATTCTATCGTAGAATTCTTTAATAATTCTTCAGTAACGATACGTGCTGTTTGACCATAAGCTCCGACAATTAAAATTTTACTCATATTCTCTTCTCCTAACGTGTAAAATCACTTTCTTCTTTAGTGAATGCTCCCACTACCTTATGGGGTAAATATGGTTCCTCTAAATATTTCACATCTTCCAAATCCAGTTTTAATTTAAGTGCATCAACTGAGCTAGCCAAATGATCTGGATTAGTAGCACCAATGATCGGTGCCACAACTTGTTTCTTCTGTAACAACCAGGCAATGGCTACTTGTGCCATGGTGACGTGATACTTATCGGCAACTTCACCAACGCGTTTAACAATTTCCATATCGTTATTTTCAGCTTGATCATACTTACTCTGAGCTACCTTATCAGTTTGAGAACGTTTCGTATTCCCCTCCCAAGTCCGACGTGTCAAATGTCCTGAAGCTAAGGGACTGTACGGCGTTACGGCAATATTTTCTTCCTCACAAAGTGGCATCATTTCTCGTTCCTCTTCGCGGTACAACAGATTCAAATGATTTTGCATAGAAACAAATTCAGTCCAATTGTGCTCTTGAGCAATAGCCTGAGCCTTCTCAAATTGCCAAGAATACATCGCAGAAGCTCCAATATAGCGAGCTTTCCCCGATTTAACAACATCATGTAAAGCTTCCATTGTTTCCTTAAGTGGCGTGTTATAGTCAAATCGGTGAATAATATACAAGTCTACATAATCCATATCCAAACGTTGCAAGCTCTTGTCGATTTGCGTCATTATAGCTTTTCTAGATAATCCATGTTGATTAGGCTTATCAGACTTCGTAAAGAAGACCTTTGTAGCAACAGCTAATTCATCACGGTTAGCATACTTCTTCAAAGCTTTTCCTAAGAATTCTTCACTATCGCCGTAAGAATAAATATTAGCAGTATCAAAGAAATTAATCCCTAGGTCCAAAGCCCTTTTAATCACTTGCTCACTCTTTTCATAATCGACTGCCCAAGGAAATACGCCCGTCTCGGGACGTCCAAATCCCATGGTTCCTAGACAAATTCTTGAAACATCCAATCCTGTATTACCTAATTTACGATATTCCACTTCAAAAGCTTCCTCTCTGGTAATTATTGCATAGGTTTTTCCCACTCTCGAATAGTACTTACTGCGGTTTGATCACCCAGCCTATCCAATTCTTTGACTTCATTATCATCCAAAGTTACTTGAGATGCTTGATAGGCGTCCTCAATATGCTTGGCTTTAGTTGCACCGATAATTGGAACAGTACCTTTAGCAATAGCCCACGATGTAGCAATTTGAGCAACATCTAAATTTTTAGTTTGGGCAACTTTTCTCATTCCATTAATTAAATCTTCTAACTTATCCAACTTGCCATTATAAACTTGCGCACGTTCACTATTCTCAGGGAAAGGATGCTTAGTGTCATACTTGCCTGACAAAGCTCCTTGCTCTAGTACCATATATGAGAAGAATGTAATATCATTTTCGTTACAGTAATCAATAATTCCGGAAGTTTCAGAAGTTCTATCCAACAAACTTAAATGATTTTGGACAGCAGAAACTTTTAATCCCACGGCATTCAAAATCTCATTAGCACGTTTAATTTCTTTTAAACTATGATTTGAAACACCAATGTATTTGATTTTGCCACTCTTAGCTAGAGGAATAATCTTCTTAGTCCATTTATCGACATCAGCGGGATTATGAATCCAATAAATATCGATATAATCGGTATTCAATCGTTTTACACTACCGGCAAACATATTTTCAACTGGCTTATCCGTCTCATCCGCAATTTGAGGAGTAAATTTCGTTGACAAGAGAATCTTATCTCGATCAATGTTCTTAACGAATTGTCCTAATATTTCTTCTGAAGCACCCATTCCATAAACAGCTGCAGTGTCCCAAAGATTCAAGCCTAATTTCATGGCTGTATCAAAAACCGGTCGAAGATCTTTTTGGGTCAAACTGTTACCAAAGACTTTGTTCGATTGAGATTTATCTTCACCCCATGCCCAAGTTCCTAAAGCAACCTTAGGTAAATTCAAATCTTTTTGCATTTTATTCATTAATTTAGTTCTCCTTTTTCAATTCATGTCGTAAGTAATCAATTCTTTCCAATTGTTTCTCTTGAAAATGAATCTCGTCTAACTTCGACTTTCGTTTTTGACTCAATAAGTCGATTCGCTCCTGTCTTGAATTAGGAATTTCTAACAACAGACGCATGTATCTTTCAATCTCCTTATTTTTAAAACCAATATCGTGCAAAGCCATGATCGTACTTAGGCGTTCAATATCTTGACTATCATATTGCCACTCACCCATCACAATTTTCACAACATTGCATAATCCCCAAGATTCATATTCATTCAAAATGCGAATGGGAATACTATATTTCTTGCAAACTTCTTTTTTATTCATAATTTTTCTCTCAAAAAAAATAGATGCTCCTTTAAGGAACATCCATATTATTACGCCATTTTAATGAAATGTATAATGCTTATTTTTAATCTTTTGAAATGCTCTCAAGGTATTTCTTAGCAAATTCAATAAAAGTAGATACGGTTCGTGATGAAGTCTCATCTGCTTTCCAAGCGAGAACTGAATTATATGTTAAAGCTGGTTTCAACGGAACGAAGGTCACATCGTCATACTTTGCTTCCAAGTTTAAACTCAGGGCACTGCCTAGACCACGTTTAACCAAAATAGCTGAATTATATAGTAAATTATACGTCGAAACAAATTCAATAGATTTAGCATATCTGCCAAACCAGTGATTGATTTCATTTTGCATCTGTTGACTGTGTGACATAATTAAAGCTTGATCTTTCAAATCTTTAGCCGTTATATATATTTTTTTAGAAAGCGGTGAATCATTACGAATCAAAATCCCCCAACTCTCCATTTGTGAGAACCGGGCAAAATCATATTTGGTAGTATCAACTGGCTCAATCATGACACCCATATCTAGCAAACCTTGCTCGATTCCAAAATTTATATCCTTAGCATTGCCACTTTGAATATTAAATGTTACCAAGGGATATTTCTTATGGAAAGAGACAATAATATCACTCAATTCATTCATCCCGCGAAACTCACCACTACCAATAGAAATATTACCAGATAGTTCTGTTTTATCTGAAGAGAGTTCATCTTTAATTTTGTCGCTCAATTGTCGCATCTCTTCGGCACGTCTTCTGAGTAACATTCCGTCTTCAGTCAGAGTAATCTTATGGCTTTGCCTAACAAAAAGTTTTGTTCCCAATTCTTCTTCCAAGTTAGCAATCTGTCGAGAGAGCGTTGGTTGACTGATATGCAATAAATTTGCAGCTCTAGTAATATTTTCTTCTCTAGCAATCATTAAGAAATAATTCAAAACACGTAGTTCCATAATTTCCTCCTAATAAAAAAGACCACCACTACGGCAGTCTCTAGGATATAGCAATCCTAATGGTGTGACAGTTCCTCATATCTTTGCATCCAAAGATCAACATAGGCCTGTGAAAAAGGGCCCTTTTTCTTATCGATCCAATCAATTAAAACGTCGACATTATCATGTAAAATTGTATCTATTTCAGGTGGATAATTCCACATTTTACTGTGTGCAGCATATTCATTCACATCCAGTAATCTTTTTTCACCATCTGGAAAAACTTTAACATCTAAATCATAATCAATATATTTGATGGCCTCTTTATCTAAAGCGAACGGCGTTGCCAAATTACAGTAATAAGACACTCCACTATTTCTAATCATAGTAACAATATTGAACCAATATTTTTTATGAAAATAAACTAATGCGGGTTCCCTAGTTACCCAGCGACGTCCATCAGCTTCAGTGACAAGAGTATTCTCATTACAACCGATAATTTCATTCTCACTTGTCTTTAGCACCATTGTTTCACGCCAAGTACGATGTAAATGACCATCATGCTTATAACTCTGGATTGCTACGTAATCCCCTTCTCTAGGAATCTGCATAACATACCAGCTTTCTAAAAACCTAAAACTTATCCAAAAAAAGTATAACAGAGCTGTGAAACGATTAAAAGATAAACAGTTAATTGTCTGCGTCTAACACTTTTTTTATTTCATCATAATGGTAACCTTTTGTCATCAAATAATTGATCAATTTGGCTGGTTTATCGTAGCGGTGTTGCACTTTAGTTATCATATTTCTTAATTTTTCAAGCTCCTCATCTTCATCAACTTGTAAATCTAATTTTTTTATTGCCTCACTAGTGATTTCACCATCAAATCCCTTTTGATAGAGACTCTGACGAAGTTTAGTCAACATTTGTTGAAAAGAAGCTCGTTTTTGTTTACGAACTTGTTTTTGAGCAAATTCAATTGCGTTTTCTAATAAAATATCCCGATCAATTCCACTCAATTTATCTTGAATAATATTATTTGGAACACCCTTTTTGACTAATTTTTGCTCAATAATTTTCGGCCCATTGGCACTCATCCGTAATTGAGTGTTGATAAAACTCTGAGCGTAATTATCGTCGTCAAGATAATGGAGATCTCGCAAGCGCTGCAACGTTATCTCAACTGCGTCCTTGTGATATTCCTTCTTATATAAATATTCTTTGATTTCTTTTTCCGTCCGCAATTGATAACTCAAATAATTTACTGCATCGCCATAGGCTTTATTCACATTTTCACGATCTTGAATCTCTTTAACTTGATTATCAGTTAATTCAACATCTTTCATCAAGCGAAACTCAATCAAAGTATTCTCTGCTACAGGAAAAGCATACTTACCATCAAGATAAATATTGAATCTCCCCTTACGTTTCTGGGCCTGGATTTTCGTAATTTTTGCCAAAATATTATTACCTCACATGTTATACTCAAGTGTAAGTTTATCGCAAAAACAATCAAAGGAAAAATTATGGATACAAATATAACTCAAGAATTAAAAGTTGGTGACAAATTTCCACTGACTATCAAACGGATTGGTATCAATGGTGAAGGTATCGGCTTTTTCAAGCATGTCATCGTCTTTGTGCCCAAGGCTGTCCCCGAAGATGTCATCGTCTGTGAAGTCACAGATGTTCATCCCCGCTTTTTAAATGGTCGTATTCACAAAATCAGACAAGCTAGTCGCTTCAGAAATCCTGATACACCAGCTTTGGCTAGTAAAGTCGGTGGATTAGAATTCGCCCACATCAAATATGAGGATCAGTTGAAATTTAAAGCTGATATTCTCCGTGAATCATTGGCTAAGTATAAGCCCTATGCCTATGATAAATATATGATCCGCCCCACTGTTGCTTCTGTTCAACAGGAAAAATATCGCAACAAAGCTCAATTTCCTATTCAAGAAATCAATGGTGAAATCCGTTGTGGACTTTATAAGACCGGAACTCAGGAATTAGTTGATCTACCAGAGATGCCAACACAAATGGATCTTACTATGTCGGCTATCCGTAAAATTGTTCAGATGGTCAAGGATTTAGAAATTCCCGTTTTCAATCCTGAACAAAAGTCGGGAATTCTAAGTATGATCGTCATTCGTGAATCAGTCGAATTTAACCAACTACAAGTTACTTTCATTACTCGTTCACCTAAATTTATCAAGGAACATCAATTGATCGAAAGTATTCAAAAAGAAATTCCCGAAGTCAGTTCTATTTCTCAAAATATCAATAAAGAAGATCAAGGTTCTGTCTGGGGTGATGAAACAAAATTGCTCTGGGGTGAAAAGTATCTCCAAGAAGACATTAATGGCTATCTTTTTAACCTATCCCCACGTGCCTTTCTTCAATTAAATTCACTTCAAACTGATAAACTATATGACCTCGTCAACAAAGCTCTTGAACCTAATCAGCGTGATATTTTACTCGATGCCTATTGTGGTGTTGGAACAATTGGCATTACTATGGCAGATACTGTCAAACATATTTATGGAATTGAAATTATTCCTGAAGCCATCGAAGATGCTAAACAAAACGCCAAATTGAATAATGTTGAAAATGCCGATTATTACGTCGGTTCCGTTGATAAAATTTATCCTGAATTATTAAAAGATGACATCAACGTTAATTCAATCGTGGTTGACCCACCAAGAACTGGTTTGGAGGATAGTTTGATCACAACTTTAGTCCGTAATCCCGTTGAAAAACTAGTTTACGTTTCTTGCAATCCCTCTACATTAGCTAAAGATCTAGTTAGATTGACTGATCGTTATCGAGTTATCTATTTACAACCAGTCGACATGTTCCCACAGACACCACATGTTGAAACAATCGTTAAGTTAGTTAAGAGATAAGCGTCACTAATAATCAACTTTCAAATATTAAGACAAATGGCTCCAGGTAATTAATACGTTACCTGGAGCCATTTGTCTTAAATAAAAAATTATATTGTGTTTCACATTTATATCATAAACTTACTAAATAGTCGTTTCACCAGTAATCAATTTAACTGGCAAAACATAATTATCTTCTAATTGACATTCGTGATCATCAATTCTTTTTAACAATAAATCAATCATCATCGTCACAATATCAGCAATAGGTTGCATGATAGTCGTCAATTCAGGATGGTAATTTTGGATAAATCGAGTCCCGTCATATCCAATCAATCTGATATTTTCAGGAATCTTAATACCTAATTCTCGCGCTTGTTGAATGACCAAGAGCGCCGTTAAATCATCGGTACAAAAGATTCCATCAACGTTTTTTTTCAGCAACATTTCCTTGATCTTTAGTCCTTTGATATTAGGAGTTGAACTAAAACGTAATTCCAACAAATCAAATGTTCGATCTCTTTTCGCCAAAGTATCCTTAAATCCTGTCAATCTGGCATTAGTTGGACTATTCGGACGATTGGCCCCAGTAATGATCTGAAAATGTTCACTACCTGACGCCAATAATGCTTGGGCTGCCAATTGCCCACCGTGATAATTATCAGAGCTGACAATCGGAATATTTTCCGATAAATAACGGTCAAAAGAGATTATCGGTAAACCGACTTTTTGATACTCTTCGATACCGAGATTATGCGACCCAGCAATAATCCCATCAACTCGATTGGCCATCAACATTCTTAAGTAAGCTCGTTCTTTTTCCGAATCGCTGCCAGCATTACAAAGAATCATTCGAAACCCTTTTTTAAAAAGTTGATCTTCAATTTCTTGAACCATTTGACCAAAGAAAGGATTACTGACGCCTGGCAAAATAACTCCAATCAAATGAGTCTTCTTCCCTTTCAATGACCGTGCCAAACTATTGGGTTGATAATTCAACTCTTTCATCGCCGCAAAAACCTTTGTTTTCGTTTTTTCAGACAGTGAACCATAATTGTTAATTACCCGTGAAACAGTTGTAGGAGAAACCCCTGCTAGTTTTGCAATGTCATCTAACGTCGCCATAATCTACCTCATCAATAAATCTTATCTAATTGAACCTTTTTTATCGAAACATGTTCTGATTCCACAAAGAAACGTTGACCTTGTGGAAAAATACGACCAGTAATGACCTTTTGTCCACCATTAATGTACAATTCAAAAACAGTGTTGTCCAAATACATTTCAAAATCAATTGACTGGTTAATGGCAGTCTCTGCACTCCGCGTCGTTCCAAAGTCGGTCGCAAACTTAATTCCCATATTGGTTCGATCAACTAATATTTTACCATTAGTTGTATCAAGCATGACCTGCAATTCCTCACCAAGATCAGTCTTGATCGTCAAAGTTCCAATTGAATCCAACACTCGTCCCGACAGTTTCGCTTGTGGCGTGATTTCTTTTGAGGCAAGTTTTTGCTCAATTAATTGCTCATTTTCAATCACGGGAATTTGATAGAGCTGATTATTTTTAATCTTTAACTCCTTGATCAGGCTAAAACAGTTGGCCCAGCCCTCATTATCTGATGGATAAGAAGTATCAGGCAGGCCAATCCAACTAACCGTTAAAGCACGACCATCTGGTGCGTTGAATCCGTGTGTAGCATAGACATCAAAACCATTATCCAAATTCTCCATCTTACTGGGATTGATAAAAGTGAAGGTTTCCCAATCAAATCTTTCGCCAATCACATAAGCATTAGGGAAAACATTATCATGTTTCAACACATTATTGTTGACTCCCTGTGGGCAAAAGATCAAAACCGGACGATCATCGACAAACAATAAATTAGGACACTCGATCATGTAACCACAATCTTGTTGTGTGAATTTCAACTCCGTCTTATAAGACCAAGGACCCGTTACTTGTGCGGCTTGATAAACTAAAATATGCCCAGTATCATCTTTTTTTCGTCCACCGATCAACGCAAAATATTGACCATCGTGTTCAATGATCTGTGGATCACGAAAATGATCTGTGAAACCAGACTTAGGTTCAGGTATTAAAGGAGTCGAAATTTTCTCAACCTTATTATTCTGATCCATCCAGGCACCGTCTTGTTTTGGATGTCGAACCCAATTTTTGTCCCTGACATTGCCGGTATACATTAAGAATAATTTATCCCCAACAGGAATAGCAGAGCCTGAATAAGTCCCGTGACTATCCTGCTTATCGCCCGGCAAAAGTGTTGGTCCATAATCTTGCCAATGAACTAAATCATCTGAAATCAAATGCGACCAATTCTTTAAACCATGTACCGCACCATAAGGGTAAGATTGGTAAAATAAGTGCCACTGACCATTAAAATATGAAAAACCATTTGGATCATTTAACAGACCCGTTTTTGGTTGAATATGATAGCCCAATCGCCAATGCGATTGCCCTATTTTTTTTCTAATATCTTCAATTTGATTGTTTGACCAAGCTTGATAAGGTCTATATCTCAATTCAGTCGTCCAATTTGTAATCATAATTCCTGCCCATACTTTCTTTAATTGCTTTTATTGTAAGCGCTATTAGTTGCAATTGTCAATCGTATGACATTTGCATTTATGATGTATTCCAATAGCTATTTATAAATAGTATCTAATCATTAATAATATTTTTGTCAAACGTTTGACAATTTTAAAAACGCATGTATTATAGAAAGTGTCAAAGCGCTTACATAGTCTACTCAGGGAGGGAAACAATAATTATGAAACATGCTGAAGTTGCTGAACGTGTTATTAAATACGTTGGTAAAAATAATCTCCAAGCAGCTGCACACTGTGCAACTAGATTGAGGTTAGTTGTTAAAGATGAATCAAAGATTGATCAAAAGGGTTTGGACAATGATCCAGATGTTAAAGGAACCTTTGAAACCGATGGTCAATATCAAATTATCATTGGACCTGGAGATGTTGACAAAGTTTATGATGCTCTTATCTCCAAGACCGGATTAAAAGAAGCTACCCCTGATGATATTAAAGCTGTAGCTCAAGCCGGTAAGAAGAGAAATCTTTTAATGGACTTCTTAAAAGTTCTTTCTGACATTTTTATTCCTATCATCCCAGCTTTGGTCGCTGGTGGTTTATTGATGGCTTTGAATAACGTTTTAACAGCTGAAAATCTCTTTATGACTAAATCGGTTGTTGAAGTTTATCCTGGAATCAAGGGCATTGCTGAAATGATCAACGCAATGGCCGGAGCTCCGTTCACTTTTCTACCAATCCTATTAGGATTTTCCGCTACAAAACGCTTCGGTGGCAATCCTTATCTTGGTGCGGCTATGGGTATGGTCATGGTTTTACCTTCATTGGTTAACGGAAATAGTGTAGCTGCTGTCACTGCCGCAGGAAAGATGCCTTATTGGAATATCTTTGGACTCCATGTCGCTCAGGCTGGTTATCAAGGACAAGTTTTACCAGTTCTAGCAGTCGCCTTTATTCTTGCAAATTTGGAAAAGTTCTTCCATAAACATATCAAGAGTGCATTTGATTTTACTTTTACACCAATGCTTTCAATTATCATTACCGGATTCTTAACCTTTACTATTGTTGGACCAGTACTAAGAGCTGTCAGTGATGCATTGACTAATGGATTAGTCGGACTTTACAACACTACTGGTGCTGTCGGTATGGGAATCTTTGGACTATTTTATTCAGCTATTGTTATTACTGGTTTACATCAAACCTTCCCTGCTATCGAAACTCAATTATTAGCTAATATAGCTAAAACTGGTGGTTCATTCATTTTCCCAGTTGCCTCTATGGCTAATATCGGACAAGGTGCCGCTACTTTAGCAATTTTCTTTGCTACAAAGAGTCAAAAGCAAAAAGCCTTAACATCTTCAGCCGGTATCTCAGCATTACTAGGTATTACTGAACCAGCAATTTTCGGTGTTAATTTAAAGATGAAGTTCCCATTTATTTTTGCCGCTATTGCTTCAGGAATAGCCTGCGTCTTCTTAGGTATTTTCCACGTATTAGCCGTTGCAATGGGACCAGCTTCTGTTATCGGATTCATCTCCATTGCTTCCAAAGCAATCCCCGCTTTCATGCTAAGTGGTTTAATTTCGTTTGTAATTGCCTTTATCCCAACTTTTATTTACGCTAAAAAAGTTCTTGGCAATAATACCGATCCCGTTGAAAAAGACAATGATGAATCAAATGAGACTACTGTTAACGATGAAATTTTGGTTGCCCCAGTTAGTGGTATCAGCGAAAGTCTTCGCAACGTTAATGATAAAGTCTTCTCTGCTGAAATCATGGGTAAAGGAGCTGCTATTGAACCCAACGCTAATCAAGTTATTGCTCCTTCTGATGGTGTAATCACTGTAACTTACGATAGTAAACACGCTTATGGTATTAAAACAAACTCTGGTGCTGAAATTTTGATTCACTTAGGCTTAGATACCGTTAACTTAAATGGTAAATACTTCACAACAAACGTAAAAAAGGGTGATACTGTTCATCAAGGTGACCTACTTGGTACCTTCGATGTCGAAGCTCTAAAGAAAAATAATTATGATCCAACTGTAATGCTAGTCATCACTAATACTAATGATTACGATAAGGTAGAGCGTTTGAAGACGACAAATATCAAAGCTGGCGACAAGATTGTTGCTCTAGACCAACCAGCAGATGGACCTGTCGCTGCCACTATTTAGAGGAGGATTATCTTGCCAGTTGAATTTAATCGAGATACAGGAATTATCAATCTACACAATGAAAAAATTAGTTATATCATTCAGATTTTAGGGAACCGTTACCCTGTTCATCGCTATTTTGGAAAATATATTCCTAACTATTCTAACTTAGACGATTTGCCTAAAGGAAATCACGCCTTTGCTGTTGACACGACAGAGGATTTTCCTTTCTCTATAACTTCTTTGCCTTTAGAGTACTCAACTATAGGAGATGGTGACTATCATCAACCGGCATACTTAATTAAGGATGAACAAAACCACTGGCTTCCAACATTAAAATATTGTGGATTATCAATTACTGATAAACTGCCTCACGGTAATCTACCCCAAAGTATTGGCGATAGTTCTGAGGTGACAACTTTAGTCTTGCATTTAGCGGATGACGTCACCAAACTTCAAATGGATCTTAATTATACAATTTTTGAAAATTTATCTTTAATTATCAGAAGCACTACCCTTCATAATTTGGGTAAATCGGCTTTAACCATTGATGCTTTGGATAGTCTGCAACTAAATTTGTCTGATGATAATTTTATTAGTTTTACACTGAATGGAACTCATGCTCATGAGGCTAACCCAATGACAAGTCAAATCGACTCAGGTATTCAATTGCAGCACTCTTTTAGAGGAACTAGTGGACCACAACACCAGCCCTTTATTGCCTTATCTCGCCCTGAAACATCCCAATTCAACGGTGAAGTAATTGGAACTGCCTTAATCTGGAGCGGCAACTTCGAAGACAGTATTGAAGTCGATCAATATCAAAAGACACGTCTAAAAATAGGACTGGAACCAACGACTTTTTCTTGGCAATTAAAACCCCAGACTGATTTTCAAACTCCAGAAGCAATCTTGACTTGGAGTAACCATGGATATAATGAAATGTCACAGATTTTTCATCAGTTTTCAACTCAAACTAAGCTCAGTAAACCAAGTCCAATCGCCATTAATACTTGGGAATCAATGTTTTTTAACGTCTCTGATAGTAAACTCAGTAAATTAATTAATAAAGCTGCTTCATTAGATATTGAAATGGTTGTTCTAGATGATGGCTGGTTCACCAATCGTAACAGTGAACAAGGTCAATTAGGAGATTGGCAAGTTGATTCCAATAAGTTTCCTAACGGATTATTACCCTTGGTTGAACGTGCCCACCAAAGAAAACTCAAATTTGGATTATGGATCGAACCCGAAATGGTTACTACTAATAGTAATTTATTTCAGGAGCATCCCGATTGGGTTCTTAATTACGCAAACCGCCCTCTAGTGACTGCTAGACATCAATTGGTTCTCGACTTATCTAGAGAAGTTGTTCGTGAGCATCTTTTGAAAACAATTACTAATTTAGTAAAAAGCAATCAACTCGATTACTTAAAATGGGATATGAATCGCCATTTGACTCAAGTCGGAAACACTCAACTTCCAGCCACAGAACAAGGTGAGATTTACCATCATTATGTTTTGGGACTATACGATCTGTTGAATAAACTAAGACAAAGTTGTCCCAATCTAATAATTGAAAATTGTTCTGCTGGTGGAGGCCGCCTTGATTTTGGTATGGCTAGCTACACCAATCAAACTTGGTTAAGCGACTTAACTGATTCTTATGATCGCACAAAGATTGCCAACGGCTTCAGTTACTTATTTCCACAGGCAATCTTCAGCAATCATGTCTCTGCAGTTCCCAACGGACAGAATCATCGCTCTACCCCTTTAGAATCACGATTACAACTGGCAAGTATCGGACAAATGGGATTCGAACTAGATTTAGAAAAACTTTCAGTTGAACAAAAAGATTCTATTAAAAAACAAATAGAAACTTACAAGAATTGGCGAAAATTATTTCTCTATGGTTCGTTTTATCGCCTCACCGAAATCAATGATCTCAATATTGCTTGGTTAATAACCAGTTCGGATAAGAAAACCGCAATTTTCTTTTATTCTTATGGATTGACCTCGTCCGTCAGAAAAATTCAGAATATGCCATTACATTACTTGAAAGATAATATTAACTATTCGGTAAATAATCGAATTTATTCTGGATTGCAACTAAATCAAATTGGACTCGCTATTTCACCAAGTAAACAGGATTTTGAAACCTCTTTAATTTTTATTACAGAAAATAGTCACCCTTCAAATTGACTTAAATTCTATTAAGAAACAAAAAATGACACCACAATTAGAGCTCATACAACCTCTAATTACGGTGTCATTTTGTTTTATATTCTGATTACTCTTACGACTTAGCGACAACGAAATAATTGCCTTCAGGATCTTGGAAATTGAAATTTAACACGCCATTAACTTCACTAATTTCACCAGCACTGATCAACTCATCGTGTAATCTATTAAAATCATCTGAAAAGAACATCAATGATGGCACAGTTTCATCGACTTCTGGCAAATAGATTCGAATGTAATCTTTGGGAAAAATCGACAATTCAGTTCCTGAAGAAATACTGACGATAACATTTTGGTAACCGCCATTGAGCGTCTGTCTGGCCACAACTTTGCCACCAAATTCTTCTGTCCAAAATTCTACATTCATATCGACATCATCAACATACAACATAATTCTAGTTATCATTTTTAAAGTCCTTGTCCCAAACAACACCCATAGTTTTTTCACCAGTATGAACACTGATAGCTGGTCCTAAATGACTCGTTGACACACGAACACTTGGGAAGTCAGTTTGAAAACTAGTTGACCATTTCTGCAACATTTCGCGATTATTAGAATCGACTACAGTTACATGAACTGACCAATCAGGATGTTCTTCTAAATATTTTTGAATCTTTGAAGAGATCATTTTATAAGCACGATGCATTGTTCTTTCTTTAGCAATCGCAAAAATCTTACCATCTTCAAACGTCAATAATGGCTTAACATCTAACAAGCTACCGATAATAGCGGAGCGATTACTCAAACGTCCTGTTCGACTCAAATGCTTCAAATCATTGACCGCAAAATAAATATCGGTTGAGTCACGAAGATTTTTCATCTCATCAATAATCTTTTCAGGTTCAATTCCTTGTTGCACCATCGAAGCAGCTAACATACAAAGATCTGCTTCAGCGGCACTAGCTGCCATCGAGTCAAATGGATAAACCTTGGCTTTGTCATAAGATTTTACAAACATTCGTAGATTATCCATGAAAGATGTAATCCCTAGAGATAAATGAATTGAAATAATCGTATCGTATCCTTCATCTACCAAGTGATCATAGGCTTCTTGAATCTGTCCCATAGAAACTTGAGCTGTCGTTGGTAATTCAGGCTCATTTCGCAAATAATCATAAAATTTCTGATCAGTTAACTCTTCTGTTTCCTTATATTGTTTATCTCCCAAAATGACTGTTATTGGCAAGACGGTGATGTTGTATTGCTTGATCTGCTCAGGTGTTAAATACGATGCTGTATCAGTTACAACTGCCGTTTTCATAAGTTTTCCTCTTTTTCCCGTTACATTATATTCATGCATATAATGATAACATTTTATTATAATTTTTAAATCATGAGGGTTGTTTTAATCTCCAGAAAGCGCTATTATTTTTGTTAAGTAAACATTTACTAAATGGAGGATTATTATGAATACAACTAGTCTTTTAAAGGGTTATCAGGAAAAATTTGGTGCCGACGCAGAAAAAGTCTTCTTCTCACCTGGCAGAATTAATTTAATCGGTGAACACACGGATTACAACGGCGGCAACGTCTTCCCCTGCGCTATCAGTTTAGGTACTTACGCCGCCTTTGGAAATCGTGACGACCAAACTATTCAAATGTACTCAAAGAATTTACCCGACAAAGGTGTCATTTCATTTTCGCTAAATGATTTAAAATATGATAAAAACGACGATTGGGCTAATTATCCTAAAGGAATGATATATTTTATTACCCAAGCTGGTTATAAAATCGATCACGGATTCAACCTTTACATCCATGGAAATCTACCCGATGGTGCTGGCTTGTCATCTTCTGCATCAATTGAATTACTCATGGGAACAATTTTAAAAAATGTCTTTTCATTAGATATTGATCAAGTTGATCTCGTTAAAATGGGTCAAAAAGATGAAAATGACTTTATCGGTGTTAACTCAGGAATTATGGACCAATTTGCCGTAGGTATGGGTAAAGAAAATCAAGCTATCTTACTCGATACTAACACCATGGAATACCACTACGCTCCAGTTAAATTGGGCGACAATGTCATTGTCATTATGAATACTAACAAACATCGGACTTTGGCTGATTCTAAATACAACGAACGTCGCAGTCAATGTGAAGAAGCCTTGAAACTACTTCAGACAAAACTTGATATTAAATCACTTGGCGAATTATCTATTGATGAATTTGATCGTAATTCATACTTAATTGATGACGACATTCTTATCCGTCGTGCTCGTCACGCTGTTTTTGAAAATCAACGTACCTTAAAAGCCATCAATTACTTAAAAGAGAATAACTTAATTGAATTTGGAAAACTAGTCAACGCTTCACATATCTCACTTCACTACGATTATGAGGTAACCGGTAAGGAACTCGATACTTTAGTGGCCGCTGCTTGGAAACAAGATGGCGTTCTTGGTGCTAGAATGGTCGGTGCTGGCTTCGGTGGCTGTGCAATTGCCATCGTCAATAAAGATAAAGTTGATGATTTCAAGCAAAATGTCGGTCAAATATATCAAGAAAAAATCGGATATGCGGCTGACTTCTACATTGCCCAAATTGCTGACGGTCCCAAAGAAATTGCTTTAAACGAGGTGGAAAAATAATGTCTTCTGTTAATAAATTTGTTGATCAAATCATCAACGCTGATAACGACTACCAAGAGCTCGATCGTGTTTACTTATACAATCGTATCTGTTCCTTAGTTGGCGATGACAATCATCAAGAAAATGACGATCTCAAAGTCGCCTTGATTCAAACGGCTATTAAAAATAATAAAATTGAAAATAATCAAACAGCCAAGGAAATTCTCAATGACCAATTGATGGACTTTCTAACTCCTTTACCTTCAAGAGTAAATCAAAAATTCTGGAATCTTTATCAAAAGGATCCCCAAAGTGCAACAAATTATTTTTACAAGATGAGCCAAGATAATGACTACATTAAAGTTAAGGCTATCGCTAAAAATATTTCCTACGACGTCGCTACTGACTACGGAAATTTGGAAATCACGATCAATCTTTCTAAACCAGAAAAAGATCCCAAGGCTATTGCGGCCGCTGGTAAAACTAAACAGACTGGTTACCCTAAATGTCAACTTTGCCTAGAAAATGAAGGTTATCTAGGACGTCTCGGCTATCCTGCCAGAAGCAATCATCGAGTGATCCGCTTTACTCTTGGTGGAGAGACTTGGGGCTTCCAATATTCCCCTTACGCCTACTTTACTGAGCATGCTATTTTTCTCAATACCAAGCATATTCCAATGGTTATCAATCAGCATACGTTCAATAACCTAATAGAAATCACGCGTCTCTTCCCTCAATATTTTGTCGGAAGTAACGCTGATCTACCAATTGTCGGCGGTTCCATGCTCACCCACGACCACTACCAAGGTGGACGCCACGTCTTTCCGATGATGAAGGCTCCAATTGACCGTCCGATCGAAATTGATGTCGATAATGTTACTGCAGGTATCGTTAAATGGCCCCTTTCAACAATTAGACTAACTAGTAAAGATCCTGAGGAATTAGTCAAGGCAGCCACTTTGATCCATGAGAATTGGATGAATTATTCTGACGAAACAGTTGATATCAGATCCCACAGTGGCGAAACTCGTCATCATACCGTGACCCCAATTGCTTATCGTAAAGATGATGACTATATCATGGATATAGTTTTGCGTGATAATCAGACTTCTGCTAAATATCCTGACGGTATCTTCCATCCCCATCAAGATGTTCAACATATCAAGAAGGAAAATATTGGTCTAATCGAAGTTATGGGTCGAGCAATTTTACCAGCTCGTTTAAAAGACGAACTCAAAGAAGTTGAACGCTACGTTCTAGGTCAACCTAACAAGATGGCTCAATACCATCAGACTTGGGCTGATCAATTAAAACAAAAATATGAATTTACCGAAGATAATGTGGAAAAACTTGTTAATAAAGAAACTGGTCTAGTCTTTGCTAGAGTCCTCGAAGATGCTGGTGTCTTCAAGTGGAACTCCAAAGGTCAACAAGCTTTCGATAAATTTATTCAGAGTTTAAATTAATGGCAACTCTACGTGACATTGCTAAAAAGGCTCAGGTTTCACCAGCAACCGTTTCACGAGTTCTTAACAATGATCTAACTTTGTCGGTGACCGATGAGACCCGAACCAATATTTTAAAAATTGCTACAGAATTAAATTACAAAAAAGCCAGTCACCCCAACAGTCGTTATCAAAAGCATATTGCCCTCGTTCAATGGTATTCCGAATCCAAAGAACAAGATGACCTCTACTATATGACTGTCCGTGAAGGAATTGAGCAACAAGCTCCTAAATTCGGTTTTCAGATCAGCCGTATCTTCCACAATGATATTGAGGAAATCCCCCAAGATACTGATGGTATCATTGCAGTGGGAAAATTCAGCCCACAACAAGTTAAAACGATGGAGTTGATCTGTCCCAACATTGTTTTTATTGATGACGATCAATTTTCTAAGGGATTCGATACAGTTTTGACTGACTTCAAATATGGCATACAAAAAGTAATTGATTTTTTCATCAAACAAAATATTCAAGATATTGGCTTAATCTATGGTGAGGAAAACTCTACCGACAATCTTAGAGTAATCTCTGATTCTCGTTATCAGTATTTCAAACAAATTATGACCGAAAAAAATTTATTTGAACCTAAATATTGTTTCAAAGGCGACTTTACAAAAGATTCAGGCTACGATCAAATGACTAAAGCTCTAGACGAAGAGAATTTTCCCCACGCCTTCTTTATCTCTAACGACCTTATGGCCGCCGGTGCTTTAAAGGCACTTCAAGAAAATGTTGTCGATGTTCCTAAAAGAGTCAGCCTCTTTAGCTTTGACAACACCTCCCTTTCTCGATACGTCAATCCTGAATTAAGTTCAGTCGATGTAGCCACTGATCAAATGGGCAAAGCTTCTGTTGATCTAATGCAAGATCTCTTGACTAATCCTCGACACGTTTCAAAGCGCCTTGAATTAGCGACTAAATTAATCTTTCGTCAAACAACTTTGCTTTGATTAATATATCGTAAATCTAGACAAAAAGTGGATACTACTGAAATTTCTCAACACGGAATTTTCAGTAATGTCCACTTTTTTTATAATTACAAAATTGACTTTGAGAATAGAAGATAAATTAAAAATAATCCTATTTAGCCCACAAAAATTTAATCAAAATCCTATCAACTTGTTTATTCTCATGTAATTTACTATGGGCTGCCATTTTACCAACAATTTTCTTTTCTTGATAAGATTTAGCCCGCTTTGAAACAAGATACTTCAACGACTTAGATGATGAATTAGTGACGGCACCATCAGAATGAGTTCCATCGTTTTTATCTCCATAAATATTTAAGACTTTCGTATTCGTTGGATAAATTTTTCGTAATTTCAAAAGTTGTTGATAAGTTTGATCCATCTTATCTGGCTTTCCAGCCTTATTTAAGGTTACCTGATTAGGCTCATCATCTTCATCAATAATGCCATTGAAGTGACCTGCAATATCGACTACTTTATTGACTTTAGGGAGTTTCTTATTCTTATAATTATCTAAAATATAATAATTGATGGCCATATTTCCCATAGAATGACCGACTAAATTAACTTTTTTAAATTTATAATCTTGTTGTAAAGCCTCGATAACATTCTTTGCCCACAGTCCAGCCGTGTGATAATTAGTCATCTTATTGTTATCATAATTAACTTCAACGATCGGATTCTTCGTTTTTTGAGGAATTGAACCAATAATCTTGACATAACCATTAGGACTGACATTGACGCGAATAATCTTTCTAGTCACGCCAGCTTGTTTTATAGCCTCAGTCATCTGTGTCTCAGCTTTATAGCTACTGCCATAGCCGTGAAAGAATATCGTTGGAATCGACTCTTGAACATATTTTTTAGATTTAATAGCTTGCGCTTGGCAGCTATATGTAAATATTCCTAAAACCACCAAAATCATTGCGACAACAGTTGAAAAAATTAAACTTTTTTTCTTCATGATTTGACTTCCTCTCGGTTTATATGCTTAATTGTAGCCACTTTCTATTCATATTCCTAAGAAAAAGGTCCTAGAGAGATTGACACTTTTTAAATCATTAATTATGATTAATCTAATATATCTAATATATTTTTAATAAAAAGGAGATATTTATAATATGACCAAAGCAGATGCAACAAAAATTGACTGGAACAATCTTGGTTTCAACTATATGGACTTACCATATCGCTTTACTGCATACTGGAAAGACGGTGCCTGGCAAAACGCTGGATTAACGGAAGATAGTACTCTTCACATTAGTGAAGCTTCACCAGTCTTACACTACGGTCAAGCAGCTTTTGAAGGTATGAAGGCTTATCGTACCCCAGAAGGAAAAATTCAATTGTTCAGACCCGACCGCAATGCTAAACGTCTAAAGGATTCATGTGAACGACTTTTAATGCCCGTTTTCCCAGAAGACAAATTCGTAGAGGCAGTAAAATCAGTTGTAAAAGCTAATGCTGACTTTGTTCCTCCTTATGGCAATGGTGCCACGCTTTATATTCGTCCCTTAATTATTGGTACTGGTGAACAAATTGGTGTCCACGCTGCCCCAGAATATATCTTTACCATCTTCGCAATGCCAGTTGGCAACTACTTCAAAGGCGGTCTTACACCAGTTAATTTCACTACTTCACAATACGACCGTGCTGCTCATAAAGGTACTGGTCAAAGTAAAGTTGGTGGTAACTACGCTGCCAGTCTCTATCCCGGCGAAAAAGCACATGATAATGGTTTCGCCGACTGTGTTTACTTAGATCCTATTGAACATAAAAAGATTGAAGAAGTTGGTTCAGCCAATTTCTTCGGTATCACTAAAGACAACGTCTTCGTAACACCTAAATCACCTTCTATTCTTCCAAGTATCACCAAATACTCACTACTTTGGCTAGCTAAGAATCGCTTGGGACTTGGTGCCGAAGAAGGCGATGTCTATGTTGATCAACTAGACAAATTTGCTGAAGCTGGCGCTTGTGGTACTGCCGCCGTTATCTCACCTATCGGTGGTCTGGAACACAACGGTAATCTTCATGTCTTCTACAGTGAGACTGAAGTTGGTCCTGTAACTAAGAAATTGTATGACACCTTAACTGGAATTCAATTCGGTACTGTTGAAGCACCTGAAGGTTGGATTCAAGTAGTCGAATAAAAAAATCTCTCTTTTCCTTAAGTCTGCATGATAAGATATTATCAAACAGATAATTGAAAGAGAGATTTTTTATATGAAAATTTATTTTGCAAATGGACTATTTGCTCTAGCCGACCGTATGTTTAATGAAAATGTTGTTGCTCAAATCAGAAAAATGGACTCCTCTATTGAAGTCTATCTTCCTCAAGAAAATGGTGACATCAATGACAAAATGAATTACGCTGACTCCATCAAAATTGCTCAAGAAGACAACAAAGAATTACTTTCATCTGATTTAATCGTTGCTATTTTAGATGGTGACACTATGGACGACGGTGTTGCTTCTGAAATTGGTTTAGCCTTTGGAAAAGAAATTCCTATTGTTGGGGTCTATACTGATCTTCGTCAACACGGTGTCGAAAATCCTGAAAAGCTTAAGGCTGTAGGTACCATTGGTGAGAATCCTTTCGCCTACATTAATAATTACACTATCGGACTTATCAAAATGAATGGTGTCGTCGTGAACAATATCGACAGTATGTTACAAGAAATTAAAAAATATCTATAAATTATTTTTGATATTTTGACATAATTATATTTCAGTTCAGTTACATTGACTTTACAGTTAAGTTATAACTAATTTACAGTTAAGTTATATTCAACATTTCTTGGTCTAGACGTTATATTATTACTTTCGTTAAGAAAAATAGTACATAAATAATACAAAAGTAATATAAAAGTTCTATTCGGGGGAATAAATCTATATGAAGATCAAAAATTTTGTAGCATCTATATTTACTGTAACAACACTCGCATTAATTGGCGTAAGTGCTCAAGCACAAACTGTCAATGCTGCAACAGTTTCCACAGTTAACAGTACTGGTGTAGTTTATGTCACAAATGCTAGTGGGGCTAATATCTATGGTCAACCTAACGATCAAGGCGTTTTTGGAAGTACAGCCATGACCTTAGCTAATAAAACTGCTTGGAAATTTGATAAAACTGCAACTATTAACGGAGCTGTCTATTATGAAGTTGCTACAAATGAATGGGTCTCATCTAGTGATATTTCCACAAATGCTCCTGGAGTTGCTTTAAATAAAGATATGTACATCAATATCAAAGGTGGCGTCAACTTATATGATGCACCAAACGGTAACTTTACAGGTAATGTTGCCACTGGTAATACGATGGTTCATGTTTACGAAAGCAAGACCGATGCAGCTGGTAATACTTGGTATGATGTTGGTCGTAGTCAATGGATCAATGGTAAATACATGTCCAATGACAATGTTAAACAAACTTTGACAATGTCAGCTACTGCTTATGATCCCGTTGTCCTTGGTTCAAATATGGGTTACAGCGGCGTAGCTGCTAACTTATCAAAATTCCCTAAGGGGACTCATCTAAGAATCACTGCTAACGGCAAGACTTATGATCGTGTTGTTAACGATACTGGACTTTTCGCTTATAGCAATCCTAACCAATTAGATATCGCTATGCCAAATTCACAAGCATTACAATTTGGTCGTCGAAACGTTACTGTTCAAGTTCTTGGATAAGAAAATTTATAAAAAATAATTATAGAGTGTCCGTTTTAATTGGAATTTACCAATTAAAGCGGACATTTTTATTTAACCTTTTTTATCTGATGTACATCTCCATTGAGCATTAAGGTCATTCGTATCAAAAAAGTAATTCCAATAACAAAAGCAATAATTGCAATGATCAAGGGCGCTGTAACTATCACATATAAATCAATTCCTAAAAGAATCATAAATATCAAGTTGTGATAAATTCTTTCCACAATTATCATTTCCTTTTTTCTATTTATGAATATTTTATTATTATGAGTGAAATTAACAAGTTATTTACCCTTCTGAAGCGGTTTAATAACCAATACGTCTACTTTTATTAGCGAACAAAAAAAGAAGCTCTCACGTATGGAGAGCTCCCTCTAGTTAGATACAAGTGGTAAGATGAAATTTACTGCAGTTTCATCAACTTTCAGATTAAATCTAATAAATGAATCTTACTACTTGAAACATATCTTACTATAAATACATTTTGTTCAACTAATGGATCCTAGCGATACTCATGTTTTGGTTGTGCGACTAACTAATTAGGTCGATTTTATGTTAATTTTTGACGCTAGTTCCAAAAATGCCGTTGAACTGCACTGACTCTAACCTTCTTTTGTTCTTTACTGATTCTACCATCTAAACGATAAAACTTTCTAAACCAAATTCTTTTTAGGGCTGCAGTTCCTGACACTTCATCTTTACCACATCTATAATATAACCCATTTCGGAAACGATTACAATTTTAAGCTCTAATTATAATTTTCACTATTCTATATCTTAATTTGCATACAAAAAGAGCTCTCACTTGTGGAGAGCTCCCTAGTTAGATATAAGTGGTAAGATGAAATTTACTGCAGTTTCATCAACGTTCTAAATTGAATCTGACACATGAATCTTACTACTTGAAACATATCTTACTATAAATATATTTTGTTCAACTGATGGATCCTAGCGAACCATGTTTTGAGCTTGCGCGACTACTTTGAAAAGGTCGATCTTATGTTAACTATTGTCGCTAGTTCCAAAAATGCCGTTGAACTGTACTACTCTAATCTTCCTTTGCTTTTTACTAATCCTACCATCTCCTGGAAACGATAAAATTTTCTTAATCAAAATCTTTTAGGGCTACAGTTCCTGACATTTCATCTTTACCACGTCTTTAATATACCACCTTAAGTAAGCGTTTGCAATATTTTACTTATTCTTTTTATACAATCGTTCATTATCTTTTATCTCACTCAAATAGAACTTACTCTCAACAGCCTCTGGGTCAACGATCGTACCATTTTGATACTCAATCTGATATATTTTTTCATAATCAGAAATACTCATCTTTTTACGCTCATTCAACATTTTCAAAACATTTTCTGAGACAATTCCTGAGGCAAAATCTTTTTGAATCTCAGCACTATACAATTCACCGACAGCACCAGAACCGTAACTGAACATCAATAATTCTTCACCACTACGAGCGCCATTGATCAAATAAGATAATAGCCCTAAATATAATGAACCCGTGTAAAGATTCCCTACCTCTCGACTGAATTTAATACTTTGTTGATAATGCTCAGTCAATTCAGCATATTTATCATCAGGAATCTTCCCTTCCAAAGTTCTCAATGCCTTAGTTCCCATTTTTGTATAAGGAATATGGAAAAGTAACGTTGAAAAATCATCAATCGTAGCGGAATACTTAGTTTGATATTTTTCCCACAGTGTCTTAAAGAAGTCGACATATATTTCATTAGAATACTTTCCTCGAGCGAAAGCAGTCTTGGAGAAAGTAGGACGCCAGAAATCACCCACATTTTTTGTCATGTAAACTGACTTATAGTTCAATTTCAAGACGCGAGGATTTTGACTAACAATCATTGCTACAGAGCCAGCACCTTGTGTTACTTCACCCGGCGTCTTGATACCGTAACGAGCAATATCGGTTGCAATCACTAGTGCTTTTTTATCAGGATTCTGGCTCACGAAATCATACGCTGTTTGTAAACCAGCCGTGGCTCCATAACAAGCTTGCTTGATTTCAAAGGAACGAATATCCTCTGGTAACTCTAAAAGATCCATCAAAAAAGCTGCAGTAGATTTAGATTCATCAACGCTACTTTCAGTTCCAACAATCAATAAACCTAAAGAGGCTTTATCAGCTTCCGTTAAAATACTATCGGCGGAACTGGCAGCCATAGTCACCGCATCCTCATAAGGTCTAGGGACAGCTTGTTTATCTTGACCAATGCCAATTGTAAATTTATTAGGATCCACATCCCGTGCCTTAGCTAATTCAACAATATCAATGTAATCCTTAGGAGTATAAAAGCCTATTTTATCAATACCTATATTCATTATTTACCTCTTAATCTTGTTAAAATCTGTTTTGCATTTGCTATCGTATAATTTTTCGTCTGATTCAAGATTTTGGACACTTCCACAATCTCTTCACCCTCGGCGCCAACTGACACTGCTAAAGATTTACTCTGCAAACTCATATGACCTGCCTGAATTCCAGTTGTAACTAGAGCTCTTAATGCCGATAAATTATTTGCTAATCCAACTGCAGCTATTATTGATTGGAGTTGTTTGCTACTTTCAATTTTCATAATAGCCAAACTCATTTGTGCCATTGGCAAAGCACTGATTGCGCCACCGACACTACCTAGCTCGACTGGCATTTTCAAGGTCCCTACTAAATGGTCATTCTGAATTTTCCATGTGCTGAAAGGCTGATACTGCCCAGTTTCAAAAGCAAAACTGTGCGCTGCTGCTTCTTGAGCACGAAAATCATTGCCAGTTGCTAAATACACCGCATCGATTCCATTCATAATGCCCTTGTTGTGCGTCACAGCTCTTTTAACTGACTGCTTAGCAAACTCAGCTAGACGGGTGATTCTTTGAGCTACTTCTAGGCCAGACATTTCTTTAGTCTTTAATTGTTCAAAATCAATTTCTGCCTCTGCTGTAATAACTTGACCGTTACCGCTATTGGAAAGAATACTGCACAAAATATCTCCAGAAACCATCGTAGTAATTTTTTGAGCAGTTTTTTCTAAAATTGAATTCACCATATTGGCACCCATTGCATCGACAGTATCAATTCCAAGTTCTAATTCTAAGAAGTCATCATAACGATTAAATTTCAGGGAAACAACCCCGCCACCACGACTGATCAAACTAGGATGAGCCTTTTGAGCAAATTCAAAAATTTCTGAACAAGACTGTTCAAGTTTTTCAATATCAGAAACTGATAAATTTTCTAAAACAATCTGTCCATAAACAATTCTTTCACTTGGAAAAGTTTTAAATCCACCGCTATTCTTGATCCGTTTGGCAGCATTAGAAGCCGCGGCGATTACCGAGGGCTCCTCAATAACCATAGGGACCACATAGTCTTTGCCATCAATTAAAAAATCAGTTGCAAAACCATATGGCAAACTAAAAACTCCAATCTGGTTCTCACTCAGACTGTTAGCTAAATCTATTGTGATTGGTTGGCGTTCTTTTAAACCTTGTGCTTGCTTGGAATTGATTAGACCACGTTTTTTCAGCAATTCGATTCGCTGTTCATTAGTCATTTCGTAGATTTTCATATTAATTCAATCCCCATAGCCATCGCCATGCCTCCACCAATACATAATGAAGCTAAGCCTGTCTTCTTTTTCTCTTGTTGCAAGGAATTTATCAAAGTGGCAATCATTCTACTTCCTGTGGCTCCTAAGGGGTGTCCTAAGGCAATTGCTCCTCCATAGATATTCAATTTAGCCGCTGGTAGATTTAAATCACGACTAACGGCAACAGCTTGTGAAGCAAAGGCCTCATTAACTTCAAATAAATCGAAGCCATCTACATCTGTTTGATAACGATCAAAATACTTTTTAATAGCATAATATGGAGCATATCCCATATAATTGGGATCTATTCCTACTTCAACATAGCCGGTAATTTTGGCTACGTAATTTAAATCCAATTCTTTTGCACGGCTTTCTTTCATCAAAATAACCGCAGCTGCACCATCATTGATTGGTGAAGAATTACCTGCAGTAACTGTTCCTTTCTTATCAAAAACCGTTCGTAATTTTCCCATCTGTTCCAAAGTCGTTGTGGGACGAATTGACTGATCAGTCGTAATTTCTTCACCGTCAACTTCTATTGGAATAATTTCCTTCTCTAATTTATCTTTTGCCTGATGGGCCTTTTGATGTGAATCATAAGCAAATTCATCTTGTTGCTGGCGAGTCACATGATATTTTTTAGCAACATTTTCAGCTGTAATACCCATTGGCAAATTATTAAAAGCGTCGTTTAAGCCGTCGTTGAACAAGGTATCTGAAAGTTTAGGGCTAACTTCCATTTTTCCAGCCCTAGGGGCATAGAATGGAGCATTTGACATACTCTCCACTCCTCCAGCTACAACAATTTCAGCGTTACCCATTGTGATAGCTGAGATACCTTCATATATAGCCTTCATCCCTGATCCGCAAACTTGATTGACGGTCATTGCAGTCGAGTCAACTCGGCCACCAGCCTTCAATCCAATTTGTCGAGCAGTATTTTGGCCCATACCTGCTTGATATACATTTCCGAAAATGAACTGGTCAACTTTTTTAGGATCAACTTTGTTCATATCTAATAACTTTTTTACTAACTGCGTTCCAAGTTCAACTGCCGACAAATTGGCATACTCGCCACGAAATTTACCGATAGCTGTTCTCTTCGCATCTATAATTACAATTGGATACATAATCTATTTCCCTTCAAAATTGGTAGAATATCCTTAAGCTTTCATGATAATTTAATTGAGTAATAAAAACAATTAATTGGTGGAGATTTCTTATGCGTACGATTGATTTAATCTTATTATTAAATGATTTTAAAAAAAATAATCATATTTTCATCGAAGTTGATGACCAGAGATTACCTGTCGTTGACATTGAAGTCAGTGACAACAAAATCTTCTTAAAGACTTCGTCCAACTTGCACGGTCTGAAAAATTGGGAATTCATTGTTTTGCTCAACAAAAAAGAATATTACGAGTTTCCGATTTTTTATCAATACAAAAACAGTCACCGGCAACTTTTTGGTTTCAGAGTTGCTAATGACTGCTTACTATTAGGTTAATTATTTAGTTGATTTCTTGCTTGCAGGTTTGCTTTCTGCTTGAATCTTTTTAGCAAGTTCAAGAATATAAGGTTTCAATTCATCCTTAACTTCGGGGTGAGTCAAACCATATTCAATATTAGTCTTTACATAGCCAAATTTATTACCAACATCATATCTTTGTCCTTTGAATTCATGGGCAAAAACACGTTGTGTCTTATTCATTCGATCAATTGCATCTGTCAATTGAATTTCATTACCAGCACCTGGTTTTTGAGTTGCTAGTAAATCGAAAATTTCAGGTGTCAATAAGTAACGACCGATGATGGCTAAATTACTTGGAGCATCTTCAACTTTTGGCTTTTCAACGAATTTCTTAACATTATATAATCCAGGTTCAGTTTCGCCTTCAGGATCGATCACACCATATTTTGAAACGTCTCTTTCAGGGACCTTCATAACGGCTAATGTTGAAGCGTGTGTTTTTTCATAATCATTGATCAATTGCTTTGTCAAAGGAACCTTATCCTTCATCAAATCATCACCCAACATGACTACAAATGGCTCATCAGCGATAAATGAGCGTGCTTGAGCAACGGCATCGCCTAAACCATTTGGATGTGCTTGACGACTGTAATATAAGTTAACGCCTAAACTAGTGGTATCTTGAACGACTTTCAAAAGATCAGTCTTATTCTTTGCCTCAAGGTTTTGTTCCAATTCAGGTACAGAATCAAAGTGATCTTCGATGGAACGCTTATTCTTTCCAGTAATAATCAAAATATCTTCAATTCCAGAAGCCTTAGCCTCCTCAACGATAAATTGGATTGTTGGCTTATCAACAATTGGTAGCATTTCCTTTGCTAAAGCCTTTGTTGCTGGTAAAAATCTTGTTCCCAATCCTGCTGCTGGTATAATTGCTTTTCTAACTTTCATCAATTATTCTCCTTTTCGTGCGATTTCAGATAACTAGTTAACTTACCAGTATTCTTCCTTAAAAATGGACCGCCATATGCTTCGGCAAACCCGACGTTAACGGCATTCCCAAATAAAAAGATTGTCACTGACATATTCACCCACAATAAAAACACAATAATGGCACCAATCGTTCCGTAGTTGTCCCAAGCTGATCCAAAGTATTTCAGATAGTAAGAAAACAACTGCGATAACCCCAGCAAACCAATACTAGTAATAATGGTTCCTGTTATTATGTAATAAAATTTTAGATGAATATTGGGTAAAAAATAATATAAAGCAAAAACGATCATCAACATTATAACAATTGCGAATGGCCATTTCCAACGTATAAAGACATCAATAATTGTTGACTTCACGCGTAGCAACGGCATCAGCCAATTTAAAAAAATTTGACCAAATGTAAACGTTACAATTGCCGCCACACCAATCAACAATAACATTAAAGTCATTAAGAATGCGAAACCACGTCGGATTATATAATTTATAAATGTTTGCTTAACAAATAAATTATTAATATCCAAGCCATAAGCTTCATTCATCGTCATTTGAACGATATTTAAACCTCGAGAAATCGCCCAGATAGCTACGACAATACCAACTGATAAGACACCTTTATTAGAATTGGACAGGACTTTAACTATCGTCGGCAAGAAATAATGGTGCAAGTCATCTGGCAAAATGAATTCAATATAACTAATCACTGTCGGTTTATCTAAGTGCAATAGTGGAATCAAATTTCCAACAACAATGACTGCTGGAAATAATGACAACAGGATATAATAAGTGATTGCTTTTGAAGCCATAGGAACATTTGAGTCACTCACTGCTTGAGTAACGTATTTAACAAAGCCAATAAACTTTTGTTTCTTAGTTATTGATTGCCGAAATAGCGGTACCCGCTGTTGTTTTTCTTCCATTATTTATTTCCACCATTTTAAAGTAAGTATTTAGCATCATATTCAGGATCTTGGGATGTCAAAATCTTAGGACCATCTTTTGTAATAGCAATGGTATGTTCATATTGCGCTGAATCGGTTCCGTCGGCAGAAACAAAATATTCCCAGCCATCAGCTTTCACAAACTTATCTTTGATCTCCCAAGTACCTAAATTAACCATTGGTTCGATTGTAATTGTCATACCCTCACGCAAGCGCAATCCTTGTCCAGGTTCGCCGTAATGAGGAACGTTAGGAGCTTCATGCATTGATGGTTGAATTCCGTGACCAATCAAATCACGAACGTCACCCATATGATTTTCATCTTCAACGTAGTGTTGGATTGCATAACCGATATCGCCTAATCTGTTGCCAATTACGGCTTGATCAATTCCTAAGTAAAGTGCCTTGTGTGTCACATCCATGAGTTTTTGATCTTCAGCTGAAATATCGCCAACTGCATAGCACCAGCAAGAATCACTTTCATAACCATTGAGGTTAACTGTCATATCAACCTTTAGGACGTCGCCATTTTTCAAGATCAAATTCTTACGAGGAATCCCATGAGCAACTTCATCATTAACACATACACAAGTTGCATACTTGTACCCTTCGAAGCCTTTTTCTGATGGACGACCACCGTGTGAAACGATATAGTCGTTAGCAAAATTTTCGATTTCCATTGAAGAAATTCCTGGTTTGATAATATCACGCAAACCAATATGTGTGTTAGCCAATAATTCTCCTGACTTACGCATTCCTTCTATTTCTCTTGCAGATTTTAGTGTAATCACTTTTTAACATGTCCCTTCAAAAAAATGTTAGTTTTATTATAACATTGCGAGGTTTCTTAATTTGATGGTCGGTGATATTAATTTTTGCTATAATATCTAAAGATTAAATAATGAGGCGACAATTATATGACAAAAGTAAAAATTGTCTTTGCCAGTATTACTGGTAACGACGAAGATATTGGTTACGTTTTGACTGAGAAATTCGAGGATTTAGGTTGTGACGTAGACATGAGCGAGGTTTCACAGACAGATGCCGAGGATTTCGAAGATGCTGACATTTGTATCGTTGCTAGCTACACTTACGATCAAGGAATCGTCCCCGATGAAGCTTTAGACTTTTATGACGATATGCAGGACCTCGATTTAAGTGGAAAAGTCTATGGCGTCTGTGGCTCCGGAGATACTTTTTATGAAGATTTTTGCCGAGCCGTCGATGAATTCGGACAGGTCTTTGACAAAGTTGGTGCTACTCGTGGAGCGGAACCTGTGAAAGTCGAACTCGATCCTGAACAAGATGACATCGACCACTTAGACACATTTGCCGAGCAAATCTATAAAAAGGCTCAAGAAATGGATTTCTAAAATGGACTTCTTAAAAAAATATCGCAACTTTGCAGTCTATTGCCTCTTTGGATTTCTGGCATCTTTATTGAATATTGTCATTTTTGACTTATCACACAATTATTTCCACATTACCCTGTGGATTGCCAATACAATTGCTTGGTTCATTTCCAATTTCTTTTCATTCTTCGTAACCAAGATTTTTGTTTTCAAATCCAAACTAGAGAATATTAGGAAACTTTTGAAAGAAGGAGTATTTTTCCTAGTGTCACGCATATTCTCATTAGTGTTCGACGATATCTTCATGATTGTTGCCGTACTAATTTTCCCATGGAATAACTTAATTATTAAAGCCATCGACCAATTGATCGTCGGAATCTTTAATTACTTCTCTTCCAAACTAATTTTCAATTATCAAAATCGTCACTTAATTGAACGATTAAAAAATCTTAAAGCCAAACGAAAAAGCCGGAATGAAATCTAATTCCGACTTTTTTTATAGTTTGATTAAATATCCCGTCCTCCGCAACAAATTCGGACTGAATAACGATTCTATAATTTATTTGTTTCTAATATTTTAAACTTAACTATTTAAACTCATCAGGTTTTTGAGTCGTCTGTTTAAAGTAATAACTCATTGCATCAAGAATTCTTTCTGAGGCTTTACCGTCACCATAAGGATTTTTAGCATTAGCCATACGGTCATACTCATCCTTGTTAGTAATCAGATTAGTCATTTCCTTTTCAACAACGTCAGCGTCTGTTCCGACTAATTTCAAGGTTCCTGCTTCGACACCTTCAGGACGTTCTGTTGTGTCACGCAAAACTAGAACTGGTTTACCTAATGAAGGAGCTTCTTCTTGCACACCACCGGAATCGGTCATGATGAAATAACTTCTGGAAGCAAGATTGTGAAAATCAACAACATCTAATGGTTCGATCAAATGGATTCGATCAACGCCACCAAGAATATCCTTAGCGGTCTGTTGAACAACTGGATTCAAGTGTACCGGATAAACTAATTCAATATCGTCATGCTTGGCAACAACTTTTTTCATTGCCTTGAAGACTTGTTTCATCGGTTCGCCTTGATTTTCACGACGGTGCATTGTGATTAAGATCATTTTCTTATCAGGATCGATGACATCCAAAATATCATGATGATAATCTTTATGAACGGTACTCTTCAAAGCATCAATTGCAGTATTACCAGTTACAAATATATTTTCGCCATGATGATTTTCTTTCAACAAATTGGCCTTACTCTCATCAGTTGGAGCAAAGTATAAGTCAGTTAGATCATCGGTCATTTGACGATTCATTTCTTCTGGCCATGGTGAATACTTGTTCCAAGTTCTTAAACCAGCTTCAACATGTCCAATCCGTGTTTGATGATAGAAGGCTGACAAAGCAGCACTAAAGGTTGTGGTCGTATCGCCGTGAACTAGAACAATATCAGGATTTTCCTTCTCAATGATACTATCTAACTCCTTTAAAACGAGTCCAGTAATACCACTGAGAGTTTGACGTTCCTTCATTATATTCAAATCATAATCTGGTTTGATTTTAAATATTTCTAGAACGGAATCTAACATTTCACGATGTTGGGCAGTAACAACAGTTACTGTCTCGAAACGGTCACTGTTTTGCTTCAATTTCAAAACTAGTGGTGCCATTTTTATTGCTTCAGGTCTTGTACCAAAGACTGTCATAACTTTAATTTTATCCAAAATTATCACCTCAATAAATTACCTACAGTATATCAAAGATAACTTTATTAATATACTACAAGTGGTATACGTCTAGCTTTTCTTTGAATCTAACCTGCAATTTTTTACTATATTAAAATTAATAGATATATCTGCTCTCTTAAATGTCATTTTCTGAAACTTTTTGAGTATAATATAAGTATTATGATAAATATACCTTTTCTAATAATCCTCAGTGTTTTAACTATCTTAGTCGCCTTTTTCATGGTCATTGCCATTTATAATACTTTTATCAAATCAACCACTAAAAAGTATTGGTGGTTGATTCTGATTGGCCTAGCAATCCTCTATATGATAGCGTTTTACATCTATTTTCACATCCAATAGTGGGTTTACAGAAATACTTTGTTAAAAAAAGTATTAATTTTAGTGGTTTTGAGTTAGAATTATCAATGTATTCGAAAATGAATTTTATGGAGGTTTATCGATGGTTTTAACAAACGGTAACGAAATTTTCAATAACGCCCGTAAAGGCAAGTATGCTGTTGGTGCTTTTAACATCAACGACTTGGAATGGACACGCTCAATTTTGGCTGCTGCCCAAGAAACACAAACACCTATCTTGGTTCAAACATCAATGGGTGCTGCTAAGTACATGGGTGGATACGAACTATGTCTACACCTAGTACAAGACACAATCAAGAACATGGGTATCACTGTTCCAGTTGTTATGCATTTGGATCATGGTAACTATGAAGCTGCTAAGGAATGTATCGAAGTTGGATATAACTCAGTTATGTTCGATGGACATGACTTACCATTCGACGAAAACCTTGCAAAGACAAAGGAAATCGTTAAATTAGCTCATGCTAAGAATATCTCTGTTGAAGCTGAAGTTGGTTCAATCGGTGGTACTGAAGATGGTATCGTTGGTTTAGGTGAATTAGCTGATGTTGAAGAAGCTAAGACTCTTGACGCTACTGGTGTTGACTACCTAGCTGTTGGTATTGGTAACATTCATGGTGTTTACCCATCAAACTGGAAGGGCTTAAGCTTTGACCGTCTTAAGGAATTAGCTGACGTTATTTCTACTCCACTTGTATTGCATGGTGGTTCAGGTATTCCTAAGGAACAAATCATCAAGGCTGTTTCAATGGGTATCTCAAAGGTTAACGTTAATACTGAATTACAACTTGCATTCGCTAAAGCAACACGTCAATACATCGAAGACAAGAAAGACTTAGATGTTGATGCTAAGGGTTATGACCCACGTAAGTTGCTTGCACCTGGTGCTAAGGCTATTACTGATACAACTATCGAACGTATCAAGTGGTTCGGTACACCATCAATCAAGGCTTAATTTAATTAATAAATCAAAAGACAAGGACTTTGGTCCTTGCCTTTTTTTGTGGGGAAAATTAAGCAAATAAATTGTAATTTCCGCACTATTGTGAAATTTATTATTGTTATAAAAAATGATAAATTTAAAAATATTTACCCTTTCATCCCTTGGAACAACAATCTCTTTGAATATTCCAATACGATATATACAGGTTTATATCTTGTGATATTCACAAGTATTTGATACACTGTGCTTGTACCAATAAAGAAAGCGCTGACATAGAAAGGAGGGGCTTGTATAGCAACTTTTAAATCCAGAATAGGTTTAAAGTCTATCTATGCCTCCCGTATAGAAAGAATCATATACATATCTATGGACTAGATGCTTATTCTAGATACTTAGTTGATTTTAAATGTAACTTCCCAAATTACATTCGGATAGAAGTACTCATTTCTTAAATTTGCCCAAGGATTTAACTCCCAGACCAGATCTCCCCTAGTCGTTAGATACCCATCATCTAATGACAAATTATTAATTTCTTAACTTCTATCCTTAAAATCAACTACATATAAAAAAGAGTAGCCAGGTTCCCCGCCTAGCTGCTCTTTTTTAAGTTGGCTTCATAATTAAGCACTTTACCTTCAATCGTCATTTTGTTTCGACCGCTATTCTTAGATTCATACAAGTAATCATCCACTCGCTTGAAAACATCATTGAATGAACGATCCTCTTTTTTCAACACCGTTATACCAAAGGATAACGTTACGTCCAAACGGCTATCTTGAATAAATAAAGGTATATCTTTTAAAGCCTTATTGATTTGATTAACAATATTTTTAGCATCCTCGAGGTTCTTATCTCTTAATAAGATAATAAATTCTTCTCCTCCATAACGAAAGAGCTGACCTTTACTACCATCCAAATGCAATTCACGTTCGACTAAATGCGCCACGTGTCTTAAAACCTCATCACCAATTTCATGTCCATAACGATCGTTAAAATTTTTAAAACGATCAATATCAAACATAACCACTGTCAAGGTCTTTGAACTGTTTGAAAATTCATCGTAAACTTCCTTTTTGAATACAAATCGAAATAGCATTGGCTGACTGAGCTACTTCATGTTTACTGAACAATTGAGCTCCTAAAACCTTTCTCGTATCCTTATCATATACCAGATAAATCGTTAGCATATCCGTTGTAGGCATATACTCAGGACGATAGTAATCATGATAAACCACCTGATCAGCATTCATCCCATTAGCTAAGGCACTCTTTAAAGTTAAGCCCGTCTCTGCCAAAGTATAACCAAATATCTCCATTGCAGTTGTTGCTTGAGTTCCCATGTATTTACGAATATTGCCAAAGACATTGATTCCTGCTAAAGTTCCTTGACGTACAGCACTCGATGCCAATGGAATATATTGCATTTCACCAGTTGGATTGAACTTAACAGCACAAGAATCCCCTGCTGCCAAAATATCGGGATCTGACGTCTGCATATAGTCATCAACTAAAATAGCACCATAACCATTCATCTGAACCTGACCGCGTAACAAATCAGTATTAGCGAAGAAACCAGTACAAACAATCACCAAGTCGGCTTTGAATTCATGTCCAACTTTAGTCTTGATTGTCAATTGATTTCCATCTTCAATCTCTGATACACGTTCTCCTAAAGCAACTTTGACATCATGTTCTTTTAATTTATCAATGATTGTCTGTGATAAAGGTTTATCAACGTAATTATTTAAAATCTGATCACGCGACTGAATCAAGGTAACTTCATGGACCGTATTGGCATAACTTTCAGCCAATTCAACTCCAACATATCCAGCTCCAACAATTGCAATGCTTGGATAGTTTAAAGCTGATTCATAGATCTTTTTAGCTTGATCATAACTCTTGCATAACAAAACACGAGGATTATCCATGCCGCCGATTGGTGGTACACCAACTTCTGAACCAGTTGTCATAATCAGCTTGTCGTAAGTATCCTCAAATATTTCTTCTGTATTTAAATCTTGAACAACTATTTTTTTATTTTTTGAATCAATTTTAATAACATTGTGTTTCATCTGAACTTTGGCGCCATAACCCTCTAGTGTGGTTGGATCAGCATAAAACATATCCTCTAGATGATTAACGATTCTTCCTAAATATAAGGCGATTCCGCATGATAGAAACGCAATATTATCATCACGTTCATAGACTGTCACTTCTGTATCCGGATGCTTTTTTAAAATTTGTTCTACAGCAGCCGTTCCAGCATGTGTACATCCGACAACGATAACTTTCATTAGTCGGTTCCTCCTCTATTGTACCCAGTTAAATATTATCTAAAAAAACACTTAGTTGTATTATATCAATATATTAAATATTTGTTATGTTATAAATGGAATTTTTAGATTTTCAATATCGGTAACTTAAGATGATTTATTTGTAATATAATGATAAGTGTATTGACTTTTTTAAATTAGTTGGTGATTAAACTATGAACAAAATAAAATATTCAAATGACACAAATTCTGATATTTACAAAGATAGTATAAAGATAAGAGAAATCGTTTTTGTTGAAGAACAAAATGTTCCTAAAAGTATTGAAATAGATGATGATAAAGTTAACTGCACTTATTTCACACTCTATTCAGATGAAAAGCCAGTCGCTACAGCTCGTTTTCAAGTTACATCTGACAATGGAATCCACATTCAACGAGTGGCGGTTTTAAAAGACTACCGTCAAAAACACCTAGGATCATTTTTACTGAAATATATTTTTAAATATGCTCAAGAGCACAACTTCAATTACGTTATTTTAGGCGCTCAAGATCATGCTCAAGCTTTCTATAAAAAACTTGGCTTTAAAGTCATTGGACAACAGTATCGTGAAGCTGGAATCTTTCATCATGACATGCGACTCAATTTATTGTAGAATCTTCATGGCATTTCTCACTTATTTGTTCAAGAAACGTATTAATAAAGGAGTTCATTATGTATAGATACTTTATTCAACCTCAACTCGATAAGGTGAATAATTCTTTAATTGGTTATGAATTATTGATGAAAGAGAAGAAACCTGAAGGCTGGCGTCCTCCGCTCAACTTTTCAGACGTTCCTTCACACTTAATGGCAAAAGTTTTAATTGCTACAACCAAAATCTTATCTTTAAAAATTGGCTCCGTCTCTGTGAATATCAATCGTAACCAACTAATGGACGAAGAAGTTAGGGCTGCGATTATTGAGGCTCAACAAATTTTACGTCCCTTACGTTTAGTAGTTGAATTAACGGAAGATACTCCTAATCAAAATTGGTCTAACGAAGAATACATTTCCCTAATCAAAGATTTTATCGATCACGGAATGGACTTTAGTTTGGACGATTGCGGTACTGGTACTAATCAGATGGATCAAATCAAAGATATGATTCCTTTAGCTTCAGAAATTAAATTTGCTATTCAAAATTTTGGAGAAAAATTACGTGATCCCGATATAGAAAGCAAAGTTATCTTTTGGAGAGATATTTGTCGCAAAGAAAACATTCGCTTTATTCTTGAAGGAATCGAAGACGAAAAAGATGACAAATTAGCTGATAATTTGGGCATCGACTTACGCCAGGGTTACTTTTATGGCAAACCTAGACTATTGAAGTTGAAGGCTGATGACGATAAATTCTAATATACAAAATGGATATAGTTTTTAAATGAAAAATAGTATAAACTAAAAAATCCCCCTGTAAAGATTAAAGTGCTTCATAATTGTTAGACAAGAAATCTAACAGTTATGGAGCGCTTTTTATATGGTTAAATACAGTTCAAAATTAAAGGCAGAGGTTGTTGGTGAATACCTCCAAGGTAGAACCAGCATGCAAAGTCTCTCAGAGAAACATAATTTACCTAAACGGCAAGTCAGTTTCTGGATTCAAAAATATCGCTTAAGCGGCGTAGACTCGCTTAAGCGAAAAAAAACTAAACGGAGCTTTTCAGCTGAATTTAAAATTGATGTGATAAACTACTATCAAACTCATGATGAAACTTTAGCTGAAGTATCCGCCAGATTTGATGTTAACAAGTGTCAGATTAGTTCCTGGAGAACGGCATTCAATAAACATGGCATAGAAGCCTTGAAGTCTCATCCGAAAGGCAGAAAATCCAAAGTGAAAAATGATAAAAAGAAATTACGTCATTTAATAAACAAGAATGAATTAGATCAACTTCGCGAGGAACTCGCAAAGAAGAATCAAGAATTATATGACACAAAGTTGGAGAATGATATTTTAAAAAAATCAATGACCCTGTTCGGAACTTCAAAGGACGCAAAAAAACACAAATAGTTGATCAGATCAGGGTAGAACAAGAGTCTCTTCCAAAAGCAGAACGGTATAAGATAGGCGATATTCTTAAGGCCATTGGACTTAAAAAGGCCACTTACCATGATGAGCGTAAACATATCAAAAATCATGTAGATAAGTACAAAGATATAAAAACTGAAATATTAAAAATTACTGAAAGTGGAAAATGTCGTGGACGCCTAACCTACGGTTATCGTCGCGTACAAGAAGGATTAATTAAACTAGATATTCACATAGCAGATGCCGTAGCTCGTCGCTTGATGAATGAGTTAAATGTTCAAGTAAATCTTTATAATCGTCATAAAAATGGAAAGTATTCCTCATATAAAGGAACTGTTGGAAAGGTCGCACACAACATTTTACATCAACAGTTTAATGAAACTGAGCCCTTTAAAGTCCTGCATACAGATGTCACACAAGTTCGTTTAAGGGATAACGAATGGGCTTATGTTTCCGCAATTACCGACGAGGCAAGCAAAGAAGTTCTAGCGTTCCAAGTAAGTAATAGTCCCAATAGTAAATTAATTATGGATACATTAAATGAATTAACGACAGTTATACCTAAAGGAAGCAACCCAGTGATACATTCAGATCAAGGCTGGCATTATCAACTAAATTATTATACTGATAGGCTTTCTGAAGATGGATTTATACAGAGCATGTCTCGCAAAGGAAATTGTCTCGACAATGCGCCAATCGAAAGTTTCTTTCATCTATTCAAAACAGAATGTCTCAATGGATTTCCACCTTGTAAAGATATGAAAGAATTTAGGAAACTTTCTAAGGAGTACGTCGATTGGTTTAACAATCGACGCATCTCAAGAAAAACAAAAGGCATGACTCCCCGCGAATACAGGGAACATGCCTTATCAGCTTAACAATATTCAATTTTGTCTAACTTTTGTGTTGCACTTTAATCTTCCGTTACGGTGGCGAAGAATTTATTATTATTTTTCGAGGAAAAACTGCCGACGAATGCATTCCTATTGTTGCCGATCTAAGAAATACACTATTTAATTCACCACTATTTTTAAATGGACAACAGTTAAATGTCAATGTATCATTTGGAGTTTCCACATTAAAAGAATCTGACAAGAACTTCAGTGACCTCTTCAATCGCGTTGATAGCTATCTGTATAAATCAAAAAATGCGGGTAGAAATAAAATGACTGTTGAAAATGAAACTTTAAATTTTGACGATTTTAAAAACTCAATATAAAGAGCAATGGGACCAATAACTTTTTTTGAGTTATTGGTCCCATTATTTTTAAACAAAAAAATAGTGAGAAATTAATCTCACCACCGGGAAGGAATCAGTTGTTTTTAAATCTGGTAGTCCCTATATGTCATAGTAAACCATGTAAAC